>CACXIP010000023.1 GCA_902767775.1 uncultured Prevotellaceae bacterium
TATCAGAAGTGGCGGTGGCATAGTCGCCGAAATCAAGGATAGCAACGAAAAGGTTAATCGGAAGTATAGCCGAAAGTTCCAATATCAATATCCATAAAATCAACCCTTTGTCAAAAGATGCCATTGCCGTCCTACAGCAAGATTTGTTGACATTGGTATATCCCTTTTTAATGAATAGTAATATTATGAGCAGGTTTCCCAATATAAGAATGGTGTCGTCAAGGACACTGTTTTTTAAAATTTGCTCAAAAGAAACACTCCGTCCGAATAAATAATTTTCCGACAAAAAAGAAATCAGATACACGCCAAGAGGGGTAGCTATTAGAACTATTGAGACATAAAATAGGTAAAATTTTATAACGTTAAGCAAATTGGAGTTTCGACTTTTCATTTTTTGGTCCATTTTTCGGTTTAAATAAAATTGAACACAAAAATACATATTTAACATTACACCACCAACTAATATTGTATATGATTGTTACTTCTGGTCGAGAAACTCTCTTGCCATTCGCGTAAGTTCATCGGTGTCTATCATCCATCGAGGCGGTATTTCCGTAGCCATTGAAGAGGGGTGATGGCTATTATCTTTGCCTATGAAAAACGACCGGGTGCTTGCCGAAGTTGGCGTCGCCCCAATCCCATCCTTCCAGTTCCAACAGATTGTCAGTAATCTTGGCTTTCATTGTCACCCCTTTCGGAAGGAAGGTGGGGTCAAAATCAGCTATCAAGGGATTATTGCAAAATCCCTCGTCGGCGGTAAAGCCTAAGCCATATTGGTAAATCGTCACTTGTGCTTCATTTTTTGAATAACTGACGGTATATGCAAACGAATAATAGTACTGACCGTCAAGCATCAAGTAGCCGGTTTGGTCGGAGCGGAACACCCAAGTATAATTTATTTCGCCCGTAGCAATGATATAGTCTATGCAACCGCCTTTCCATTTACCAACTATGCTGTTGGAGGCATCGGGTTGTGGGGTGCCATATTTTGACCCTATGACGGATTTCTCGTCGTAGTCGTATGAGGTAATGGCACGCCAGGGATAGTTGACGAAGTAATTCGCTCGATTGAACGTTTTAAAACCGTCGCTGCTTCGTGCCAAGTAATCTATGGTGTCGCCCGCCTCAAAATAGCACTTGTATTCATAGGAGCTTGGGGCGGTGTAGTCTATCACCTCATACTTGAATTCGTCAATGCTAATGTCCTTTCTCCCGTCATTATAGGTCTTCTCTGTAATCAGCCGGCCTTTGCCGTCATCCTCAAATTTGCAGATTTCGGTAATGCTGAATGGCAAATTGGGGTAGAGCTGTATGACATCAGTTCCATAGCCGTCTGTTGTCGAGTATGTCATGTGCTGCCAGTCATTGCACCACATTCCCACCAAATCGTTTTTTGCACCTGAGCTATCTTTGATGATTTCTCCCTTAAGGATTAGCACACATTCTGTATCCTTTTGCTCTTCAATGAATGCAACATATTGGCCTGGGTTCTGGTACAAATTGTAGTTCTCGCCTGATTCATGGAAGACGCCATAATCCTCATTCTGTAGCATCGAAAGAAGATGATACACAGTCTCACCCTTCCATTTGGTGCGGAATACCCTGGTGGGGAATGAGATACCCCATTTCTGGATAGTCTCTTTCAGTCCCTGTGGTAGTTTCTCAAAAGCAATGTGGTTGACCGCCTTGCCACTCAGAGGATAGACATAACTGATGCTATTGTAATAGTCTGTAATGTCAAGCAATTTTATTCTCTTTCCATTATGCCATTCATACTCACCAACGACTATCGTTTCACCATTTACATGTTGAGGATTATCTATCGGTTGCTGAGTATTTGTTTCATCGTCATCTTTGTTGCAACTCATCAACAACATTGCAAGACAAGGAAAGATGAGCAACTTTATCCATACACAGAAGAATTTATTCCTTTTCATTTCTCAATTATTTATAGTTTCAATTGTATATAGATATAAACGTTGATTTTTGAAAATCTTGCATCGTTATATTTTTTTTAATACACAAAAAAAATTGAGTCCACTTTAAAAAGAATTCGGGAGTTGCCGAAAATGGGATAGCCCAGAATTGTGATGTGTTTATGGGTCTAATTTCTTAATGATGAAAACAATGGCGCAGGATGTCAGGCCCGTCACGATGAGAAGCAACGTGATGAAAAGTTTCATGGGAATAATTCCCTTCACAAAGAGCAGCGTAATGACAAAGATGAGTATCATCTCAATGACTGACATCAATAGTAAACCTCTTTTCCTGTTCATAATGATTATAATTGTAGTTCTGGTCTGCAAATATAGAAAATAAATACAACATCCTTTTAATTTAGTTCAACTAACTGAAGTTTCACGTTTATAAATCTTGTTTGAAATTGTTACCAACGGCCAATGATATCATTACAAAAGGGCTGTGCAACATAAAAGAGACGTGAATCACGTCTCTCCAAGAATGCAATAAAAAGCCTGTATATCACTGAGACGCAATATATTGCGTCTCTACAGAATGAACACAGACATTCTCGTATTGTGGAGAGAGACTTCGATTATTTAAATTCTTCAATTCGCCAATTCGAGACCATATTATCAGAAGCTCTCTCCATCCAAGTTATCTCATTCACGAATTTTCGAATTAGAGAATTGTTTTTATCTGAATTCTTCAATTCGCTAATTCGGGACAATAACGTCTCCCATTAAAAATGCCATTGAAATCCATGTATATCACTAAGACGCAATATTGCGTCTCTACAGACTGAACACAGACATTCTTGTGTCATGGTGGGAAACTTCATTAACTAATGACTCAAAAGTATGGCATCCGTAAAAGTAAAGTTAAGGGCACATAGAAACAAAAAAACTCTGTATCTCTGTGCCTCTGTGTTGATATTATTACTCCCGTTCGGGAAAGCAAATTAAAAAACTGACGTTTTTTTTGCTTTCCACTCACTTATTCTATACTTTGGCTACGCCGAAAGTACTCTCGCTCGGGAAAGCAAATTAAAAAACTGACGTTTTTTTTTGCTTTCCACTCACTTATTCGTACCTTTGCACCCCATAAGGTGTTAAATTATTATTTATCATGTCGAATCAACAGACAATTGTAGGACACAAAATCAAAGGTATCCGTGAGTCCAAGAACATCTCCATCGAAGAGATTGCCGAGCGCAGCGGACTCTCCATCGAACAAATCACATCCATCGAGAACGACCAAAACCTGCCGTCACTCGGACCGCTCATCAAAATAGCGCGCGCCCTGGGAGTGAGGCTGGGCACCTTCCTTGACGACAACGACGAACTGGGGCCTGCCGTGTGCCGCGCCGAAGAGCGTGAGCAGAAGAGCAGCATCAGTTTCTCCAACGACGCCGCCGACGCTCGCAAGCACATGGAGTATCATCCGTTGGCACAGCAGAAGGCAGGGCGCCACATGGAACCCTTCATCATCGACATCAACCCCACGAAGAACCAGGAGTTCAATCTCTCTGCTCACGAGGGCGAGGAGTTCATCTACGTGATGAGCGGCGAAGTGGAAGTGGAATACGGCAAGCAGAAGTACACCCTGAAGGAGGGCGACAGCATCTTCTACGACTCCATCGTGAAGCACCACGTCCATGGCGCTCCCGGGAAGTCGGCCAAGATTCTCGCTGTGGTGTATATACCGTTTTAGATTTGAGATTTGAGATTTGAGATTTAAGATTTAAGCTACGCTTGATTGTCGGCTGCACCTCGGCATACTGAAAGCAAGCTTTCGTCTGCACTCGGTTTGCACGACAATTGAGTTTTGAGATTTGAGATTTAAACTGATATGATGCAATTATCAGAACGCACACTTGGCGGGTGGCTCGAGTATTGGGCCGAGAAAACGCCCGACAAGGAATATATCGTCTATTCAGACCGTGACCTCCGCTTCACATGGAGCAAGTTCAATGAGCGCGTGGACAACCTCGCGAAAGGACTGCTCGCTATCGGTGTGAAGAAGGGGTCGAACGTGGGCATCTGGGCCACCAACGTGCCCGACTGGCTCACTTTCCTCTATGCCACGGCAAAAATCGGCGCCGTGCTAGTGACCGTCAACACCAACTACAAACAGGCGGAGCTGGAGTACCTGTGCAAGGACTCCGACATGCACACCCTCTGCATCACCGACGGCACATGGGACTGTGACTATGTGGACATGACCTACAAGATGCTGCCTGAACTGCGCGACTGCGAGCGCGGCCATCTCAACAGCGAGCGCTTCCCTTATATGAAGAATGTCGTCTTCATCGGCATGGAGAAGTACCGCGGCATGTACAACACCGCCGAACTCCTGCTGCTGGGACAGAACATCGAGGATGAGGAACTCAACGAGGCGAAGAAGAACGTGTCGTGCCACGACGTGGTGAACATGCAGTACACCTCGGGCACAACAGGATTCCCCAAGGGAGTGATGCTCACCCACTACAACATCAGCAACGACGGATTCATCACCGGCGAGAACATGGGATTCACCCAGGACGACAAACTATGCGTCTGCGTGCCCCTCTTCCACTGCTTCGGCGTGGTGCTTGCCACGATGAACTGCCTCACCCACGGATGCACGGAGGTGATGGTGGAGAAGTTTGACCCGCTGGTGGTGCTCGCCTCCGTACACAAGGAGCGCTGCACCGCACTCTATGGCGTGCCTACCATGTTCATCGCCGAACTGACGCACCCGATGTTCGACATGTTTGACATGAGTTCGCTGCGCACCGGCATCATGGCTGGCTCACTCTGTCCTGTGGAACTGATGAAGCAGGTGAGCGAGAAGATGTTCATGACCATCACGAGTGTCTACGGACTAACGGAGAGTTCGCCGGGCATGACACAGACCTGCCTCACCGACACCTTTGAGCAGCGCTGCACCACCGTGGGGCGCGACTTCCCGTTTGTGGAGGTGAAGGTGCTTGACCCCGAGACGGGCGAGGAATGCCCCGTGGGCGTTCAAGGCGAGATGTGCTGCCGTGGCTTCAACGTGATGAAGGGCTACTACAAGAACCCGGAGGCGACGGCGGAGGTCATCGACAAGAACGGTTTCCTGCACTCAGGCGACCTCGGCGTGAAGGACGAGCAGGGCTACTACCGCATCACCGGCCGCATCAAGGACATGATTATCCGTGGCGGTGAGAACGTCTACCCGCGTGAGATAGAGGAGTTCCTCTATCATATGCCGGGCATCAAAGACGTGCAGGTGGCTGCCGTACCATCGAAGAAATATGGCGAGGAGGTGGGTGCCTTCATCATCCTCCAGGAGGGGGCGAAGATGACCACCGAGGACGTGCGGGAGTTCTGCCGTGGAAAAATCGCACGCTACAAGACACCGAAATACGTATTCTTTATCGATGAGTTCCCGCTCACTGGTTCGGGAAAAATCCAGAAGTTCAAACTCAAGGAAATGAGTCTGAAACTATGTGAGCAGTTGGGAATTGAGGTGATATAAAAAAACAAGGGGCGTGTGCCCCTTGTTTTTTTATGGTCGTTTGGGGGGTTGGTTGTTTGGTCGTTTGGGGGGTTGGTTGTTTGGTTGTTTGGGCGTTTAGTTGTTTGGGCGTTTGGGGGGTTGGTCGTTTAGTCGTTTGGGGGTTATATCATTTTATGATAATTATTTTTTGATAATTATTTTTTGATAATTACGGCAAAAATTCTATCTTTGCAGAAAAATATGCAAAGAATATGATTGAAAATCCTTTTGTAACAAATGGCTACGTCGGACCTGAGTACTTCTGCGACCGGGTGGACGAGACGGCTATGCTTATCAATCTCCTGACCAATGGCAATAATATTGCCCTGATGTCACCACGCCGTGTGGGCAAGACAGACTTGATAAAACATTGTTTCCAACAGAAAGGCTTAAAAGAGGATTACTATTGTTTCCTCATCGACATCTATGCCACCAACTCATTTCGCGACTTTGTCAGTATGTTTGGAAAATCCATCCTTGATGTCTTAAAGCCCAAAGGGAAAAAGGTATGGGAAGGCTTTTTGAACACCTTGTTGTCGATACGTTCAGAAATTTCCTTCGATATCAACGGCAATCCCCAATGGGGCTTGGGTGTTGGAGCAATGGTTCCTCCGCAGACAACGCTCGATGAGATATTCACCTATCTGCGTAAAGCAGACAAACATTGCTTCGTAGCTATAGACGAGTTCCAACAGATTCTTTATTACAATGACAACAAAAATATAGAAGCGGCACTGCGCACTCAGATTCAGCAATGTTCTAATGCAAACTTCGTCTTTGCTGGTTCTCAACGTCACCTTATGAGCGAGATGTTCCTGTCTCCTTCACGTCCTTTCTACCAGTCTGTGGTGCCTATGAGTCTTGGGGCAATACCTTTAGATCGTTATTGGGCTTTTGCTGAACCGCAGTTTGCCAAAAATGGTGACAGACAAATATCCTACGAAGTTGTAGCATCAGTATATCAGCGTTTTGAAGGAATTACAGCCAACGTGCAACGCATCATGAACATGCTCTACATGCTGACACCGAAGGGCGAAACCTGCACGATGGATATGATAGACAGGGCCATTGACACTTACCTGCAATTGTCTTCGGCATATTATGGGGATCTTTTGCGCCAGATGCCAGAGAGACAGCGCAATGTCTTTTTGGCCATTGCAGCGGAAGGGCAGGTGAAAAGTATCTCAAGTGGCAAGTTTGTCCACAAATATCATCTTCCTTCAACTAGCTCCGTAGTTTCTGCTGTTAAAGGGCTATTGGAGAAAGATTTCATCACAAAGGACAATAATGTCTACAGCATCTACGACCGTTTCTTCCAATTGTGGTTGGAGAATGGTAGATGATGAACTTCCTGAAAATTGAGTTAGAACTCTGAGGTGAAGTGGAACTTGATGTGCTTGAAGTCCTCCTGCGCCATGGAGAGGACATAGCCGCTGTCGGCAAGGAACACATCGCGGCCCTCACGGTCTTTTGCCATATACTGGTATTTGCGGCGCTTGAAATTCTCCAGTTCCGCCTCGTCGTCAGACTCTATCCAACATGCCTTGTGCAGATGGACGGGTTCCCAACGGCACTTGGCACCATATTCGTTCTCCAAACGGTATTGGATGACCTCAAACTGCAGTTGTCCCACGGTGCCGATGATTTTGCGGCCGTTGAACTGGTTGACGAACAGCTGCGCCACACCCTCGTCCATCAGTTGCTCGATGCCCTTGGAGAGTTGCTTCGCCTTCATCGGGTCGTCGTTCTCGATATATTTGAACATCTCCGGCGAGAACGACGGCAGTCCACGGAAATGCAATTGCTCACCCTCCGTCATCGTGTCGCCAATCTTGAAGATGCCGTTGTCGGGCAGACCGATGATGTCGCCCGGCCATGCCTCTTCGACGGTCGACTTGCGCTGCGCCATGAACTGTGTGGGCGAACTGAATCTCAGCGTTTTGCCCAGACGCACATGGCAGTAGGGCTGGTTGCGGACGAACCTGCCGCTGCACACCTTGCAGAAAGCGATGCATGAGCGGTGGTTGGGGTCGATATTGGCGGTGATTTTGAAGATGAAACCCGTGAATTTCTGCTCATCGGGTTGCACATCGCGCTCCTCTGCCTTCGTGGGCCGCGGGCACGGAGCAATTTTCACGAAGCAGTTGAGCAGTTCCTGCACACCGAAGTTGTTGAGCGCACTGCCGAAGAAAACCGGAGCCACGGTGGCGGCACGGTAGTCCTCCACATCGAAGTCGGCATAGATGCCATCGATGAGTTCGAGGTCGTCGCGCAGTTGCTGAGCATCCCGCTCCCCTACCCTTGTGTCCAGTTCATCGCTGTTGATGTCCACCTCCACTTTCTCGGTCACCCTCTGCTTGTCGGGTGTGAAGAGGTCGAGTTTCTGCTCATAGATGTTGTAAACGCCCTTGAACTTTGCGCCCTGGTTGATGGGCCACGACAGCGGGCGCACCTGTATCTGCAGTTCCTTCTCCAGTTCGTCGAGCAGGTCGAAGGGGTCGCGCCCCTCACGGTCCATCTTGTTGATGAAGATGATGACCGGCGTGTTGCGCATGCGGCAGACGTTCATCAGTTTGCGTGTCTGTGTCTCCACACCCTTTGCCCCGTCGACCACGATGATGGCTGAGTCGACGGCGGTGAGTGTGCGGTAGGTGTCCTCGGCGAAGTCCTGGTGACCCGGAGTGTCAAGGATATTGACCTTGTAGCCCTCGTAGTCAAACTCCATGACGGAGGTTGACACCGAGATGCCGCGCTGCTTCTCTATCTCCATCCAGTCGGAGGTGGCAGTCTTGCGTATCTTGTTGCTCTTCACGGCACCTGCCACCTGAATCTGTCCGCCGAAGAGGAGGAATTTCTCTGTCAGCGTGGTCTTGCCCGCATCGGGGTGTGATATGATGGCGAAGGTGCGTCTTCTTTCTATTTCCTGATTCATTATTCTTTTTCCAACTATGCTCTATGATTGATGTTCGATGCACTGAATACACTCCGCCAGCGACTCCTCCCAATGGGGGATATCAATGCCGTACTCGCTCTTGATTTTGGTCTTGTCGAGAATGGAGTAATGTGGACGTGTGGCGGGAGTGGGATAGTCCTCGGTATGCAAGGGCTTGACATGGCAGCCGGTGATGCCGCAGAGGCGGTGGATGGCTTTGGCGAAGTCATACCAGCTGGCGGCACCCTCGTCGGTGAAATGATAGACACCCGGGCGAATGCCTTTCTCGACGATGGTCATGATGGCGACAGCAAGGTCGCGCGCATAGGTAGGTGTGCCCACCTGGTCGGCCACCACACCAAGTTCGCTGCGCTCACGTCCGAGTCGCATCATGGTCTTGACGAAGTTGTGTCCGAAACTGCTGTAGAGCCATGCAGTGCGGATAATCATCGAACGTTTGCAGAACTTCGACACGCCCAGTTCGGAAGCCAGTTTGGTGCTCCCATATACGCTGTCGGGCGACGGTGTGTCGTCCTCGAGGTAGGGACGGTAGTTCTTGCCGTTGAACACATAGTCGGTGGAGATTTGTATCATCCATCCTCCCCGCTGCTCGATAGCATTGGCGAGGTAGGCGGGCGCCATCATGTTGAGGGTGGTACACAGTTCCTTGTCGCTCTCCGCCTTGTCGACAGCGGTATAGGCGGCGCAGTTGATGATGCCGTCGATGTTGTTTTCCTTCACATATTGCTCCACGGCGTTCTGGTCGCAGATGTCGAGTTCATCCACGTCGGTGTTGAAGAAGGTATGCTCTGCGTGAGCCTTTTGGAGCAGTTGCAGCTCGTTTCCGAGTTGGCCTTTACAGCCGGTGATAAGTATGTTCATTTTATTTGGTGGTTTGGTCGTTTGGTGGTTTGGTCGTTTGGTCGTTTGGGGGTGGATGGGTCGCTGTAGTACAGCGACATACCGAACGAAGACGACGGGGATTTTAAACTTTATTTTTCAAATCTCAAATTTCAAATCTCAAATCTCAAATTTCAAATTTCAAATCTTAAATCTCAAATCTTAAATCTTAAATCTCAATTGTCGTGCAAACCGAGTGCAGACGAAAGCTTGCTTTCAGTATGCCGAGGTGCAGCCGACAATCAAGCGTAGCTTAAATCTCAAATTTCAATCAAATTCCAGTCCTTCCTTTTTGTCCTTGAGATAATAGTCCGACAGCATGCCGATGAGGGTGGTGATTTCGCTGACGGCATGTTGGGTATCGGGTGAGATGTCACGCTTCTGGAGGCGGAGCATCATCACGCCGTAGAGGGCATTGAGGCAGGTCTCCACCTCACTCATATTATTATTGCCGCCCTTGCGCCGCAGTTCCACGATGAAGGGGAGCACCTTGTAGTATTCTGCCCGATAGAACGGGAACTTCGGGCTGTCGATAAGGCGTACATGCAAGTCGTTGAGGTCATCCACCACAATCTTGTTGATTTGCAGGTGTCCTTGTTCGCGGCATCCCTCCTGTGTGAGCATGCGGATGAGGTTGGCATACCAGTCGGTGAGTTCCTCCATGTCCTCGGCTGAGTAGTCAAAACGAGAGAGATACTCCCTCCGCAGTTTGGCGAGATTGCAGCCATAAGCTCGGATGATGTCCTCCACCTGCCACATATAGAGCACATATTCTGCTATGCTCTGTTTTCTGAGTTGCTGTGATACGAACATTTATTAATAATGTATGGTGAAAAGGTTGAAAATCGTGCCCAGCAACACTATCAGTGAGAAGAGGATGACGATGGTGCCGATGATTTTGTTGATGATGACAATGCCGTAATCATCAAAGATGTTCTTGATTTTGTCCACCAGCCAGGTGAGTCCCCACCACCAAAAGATTGCTCCAAGGATAATGCTCAGATAGCCGATGAACATCTCGAACGGGTGTCCTGGGATGATGAATGTCAACTGGGCAAAACATGCCATGAACAGCAGGATGATGAGGGGATTGGAGAGGGTGACGAGGAATGCCGTTAAGCCGTTGTGGAAGTATGTTCCCTTAGTCGTGCCGCTGCGGTGCATATTCTTCATCGGGTTGGACCTGAAACTGATGATGCCGAAGACAAGCAGCATGATGCTTCCCATAATCTGCAGGAAGAAGCGGTTTTGCGCATTGTTGATGAGGTCCATCACGAAACTCATGCCCAGACCTGTGATCATCGCATAGAAGAGGTCGCTGGCGGTGGCGCCCAGTCCGGTGACGAAGCCATACCACCTGCCTTTGTTGAGTGTACGCTGCACACAAAGTATCCCCACCGGACCCATCGGGGCCGATGCCAAGACACCGATAATCAGACCTTTGAAGATGGTGTCGACAATATCGATGTGGAACTCAAAGGGCATAACGTTTGCAAAATTGGCAATTTTTTATGAGGTGAGCAAATTTTGGCGCTTTTTTATTTTGCATTGCGTTCGATTTGCACTATCTTTGATTTCCAGTCGAAGATAGGCGGCATCTCAGCAATGAAAACAAAAAAAAACATTTTTTATTTTGCATTGCGTTCGATTTGCACTATCTTTGCCAAATAAACATTGAAAGCACCAATTTCTAAAAACATCTATTGACATGAACGAACAAGAGACTTTGAAACCGTATGTTATCGGTTTGGATTTAGGAGGCACCAACTCCGTATTCGGTATTGTGGACAGCCGTGGCGAAATCAAAGCCACCACCGCCATCAAGACACAGGGCTACGACCGTGTGGAGGACTATGTGAACGCCTCTGTCGAGGCACTGCAAATCATCATCGAGCAGGTGGGCGGCATTGACAAAATCAAGGCGATGGGCATCGGAGCCCCCAACGGCAACTACTACAACGGAACCATTGAGTTTGCACCCAACCTGTCGTGGGGCCATAACGGCATCGTGCCCCTTGCCAAGCTGTTCAGCGACCGTCTGGGCATCCCCGTGGCACTCACCAACGACGCCAATGCCGCCGCTATAGGCGAGATGATTTACGGCGTGGCACGCGGCATGAAAAACTTTATCGTCATCACCCTCGGAACAGGCGTTGGCTCAGGTATCGTCATCAACGGACAACTGGTATACGGATGCGACGGCTTCGCAGGTGAGCTCGGCCATGTCATCATGAAGCGCGAGAACGGCCGCAGCTGCGGATGCGGGCGCAACGGTTGCCTCGAGGCCTATTGCTCCGCCACCGGTGTGGCACGCTCAGCACGCGAGCTGCTGCTGTCCAGCGACCGCCCGTCGATTCTCCGTGAGATGAACCCCGACGACATCACCTCGCTCGACGTGTCGATAGCTGCCGGCAAGGGTGACGAACTGGCAAAAGAGGTATTTGAGTTCACCGGCAAGATGCTGGGAGAAGCCTGCGCCGATTTCGCCGCTTTCTCCTCTCCCGAGGCATTCATCTTCTTCGGTGGTCTGGTAAAAGCAGGCGACCTCATCATGGATCCCATCAAGCGCAGTTACGAGAAGAGCGTGCTCCCCATCTTCAAAGGCAAGGCAAAATTCCTCGTCAGCGGCCTCGACGGCGCATCAGCAGCCGTGCTCGGTGCCTCCGCCATCGGATGGGAAGTGTAAGAAAAAAAGGAAGGAGGAACTTTACTGCATTACTTTGCAGCACCAGCGGGTGACCTTGAGCATCACTCCGATGCCAGGCACCTCCTTGAGCAGGAAATACTTGCGGTTTTCCCTGACCAAGCGGCCAGAGAGACCTTTGAGCGGACCATGACATACAAGGACAGGAGCGCCCACCTTATGGCGGGCCTCCTCTGCGCTGACAAACTTGCGCATCTCAATCTCAGGATTGCACATGGTGCGGAACTCAAACATCTGCTTGGCAGGAATCTCATAATACTCACGCGTATTGCGGTCGCGGGTGATGACTGACATCTTGAACTGGCTCTGCCACACCAATTCCTGCATCGCCTGGCTCGTCATCGTCTTCTTCACAAAAATGAGATTGCTCACCACCGGACGGAGTTTCTTCTTCGGCCTGCCTTGCTCATCCTCATATATGCGATACTGCATAGGGATAAAGAATTCTATCCCATGCTCCTTGAAGTACTCACCCACCTTCATCTGGTTGTTGGTGAACAACCTGATGGCATACCAAGGGGTAGTATCCTCTGGAGAATATGTTTGCTGCTCCTGTGTTTTGGCGGGGGTTATTTCGTCTTGCATATATGAATCTGATTTGGGGTTGCAAAGATACGAATAAGCGAGTGGAAAGCAAAATAAAAAGCAGAGTATTTTTTATTGTTGGAGTTTAGGAGTTTAGGAGATTAGGAGTTTAGACATATGACTCTTTGGTTGTTTGGTTGTTTGGGCGTTTGGTTGTTTGGGCGTTTGGGCGTTTGGAGTTTAGGAGATTAGGAGTTTAGACAATAGTCCTACAAGAATGTCGGTGCCACCAGTAGGGGGTGTGTCAAATATAATGAACGGCTTGAGAAAAGAACGCCGTGAGCCGAATGGAGCTCCCCTCCCCATGCGTGGGGAGGGGTTGGGGTGGGGAATTATTTTTCTGAAAAACAAGAAGTTACACACCACACCCCTGCCCCTCCCCTTCATGGGAGGGGAGTTGCTGGCGCACAAGGTTTTTCCTTTTTGACACACCCTGGCTTGAGATGCCTGTCGTGTGCATCGTGGTGGAGTTTAGGAAATTAGGCATATGATTTTTTGAAAGTTGAGCAAAAGCGAGACTTGAATTAAAGAAAAAAAGATGGAGCAAAACACACAACTGCGCACTGCCTGGGATTTTGTGGAAAACACTGGCAGGAGCATTTTCCTCACGGGTAAAGCCGGAACGGGGAAGACCACCTTTCTGAAGACTGTGGTGGAACGGTCGCGCAAGCGGTCGGTCGTCGTGGCACCGACGGGTGTCGCCGCCATCAACGCTGGCGGTGTCACCATCCACTCCTTCTTTCAACTGCCCTTCAGTCCCTTCGTGCCCAACACCCACATCAAGAGCAAGTTCGACTTCAGCCGTGACAAACGACGCATCATCGCCTCAATCGACCTGCTCATCATCGACGAGATATCCATGGTGCGGAGCGACCTGCTCGATGCCATCGACGCCGTGCTGCGCCGGTTCCGCAACCGATACCTACCCTTCGGCGGCGTGCAGTTGCTCATGATTGGCGACCTTCAGCAACTCACCCCTGTGGTGACTCCCGAGGATGAGACATTGCTCAACTCCTATTACGATACTCCCTATTTCTTCGGGTCGAAAGCCCTCGCCCAAACCGAATACGTCACCATCCAACTCGACAAGGTGTACCGCCAACAGGATGACACCTTCATCAGTCTGCTCAACCATATCCGAATCGGCAAGCCCACAAAGGAGGACATCGACCTGCTCAACTCACGCAGCAGACCAGGATTTGTGCCACGGCCCGACCAAGACTACATCCGCCTGACCACCCACAACCGCTTCGCCGACCAATACAACGAGACGGAACTGGAGCGGCTCACCACACCCAAGCACCTATACTCCGCCACCATAGAGGGTACATTCCCCGAATACTCCTACCCCACCAACGACACCCTTGAGCTCAAGGTGGGCACACAGGTGATGTTTGTCAAGAACGACCCGTCGGGCGACCACCTCTACTACAACGGGCGTATCGGCCATGTGACCTATCTTGACGACCGAACCATCCGGGTGCGCTGCCCAGGTGACTACAGCGACATCGAGGTGGAGCGGCTAACATGGGAGAATGCCCAGTATACCCTCAACCCTGAGACAAATGAGATAGAGACAAAGATACAAGGCACCTTCAGCCAATATCCATTGCGGCTGGCATGGGCCATCACCATCCACAAGAGTCAAGGACTCACCTTCGACCATGCCATCATCGATGCCAACAGGTCGTTTGCCCCAGGGCAGGTGTATGTGGCGCTGAGCAGATGCCGCACCCTGGAGGGGATGGTGCTCTCCTCCCCCATTGCCCCATATGCCATCATCTGCGACGGGAGGGTAGACGAATATATCGCCACACAGGAAGAGCGCGCCAAGCAAAGCATCACACAACTGCCTCAGCTCAAGGAGGAGTATTTCAGATACCTGCTCACCGAACTGTTCGACTTCAGTGCC
Source organism: uncultured Prevotellaceae bacterium (assembly GCA_902767775.1). GTDB lineage: Bacteria > Bacteroidota > Bacteroidia > Bacteroidales > Bacteroidaceae > Prevotella. The sequence continues at coordinate 14,518 of CACXIP010000023.1, forward strand.
CTCCTCCACCTGCAGGAACAGATGGTGAGGCTGTTTATCGAACATTTCTCGCGGAGCCATCCCCAACTGGAGCAGTTGCACAAACGCACCTTGGAGGGGTTCAAAGCCCAAGTGACCGATGTTGCCACCAAATGGACAGCCATCATCAGACAGGCACCAACCGACCAACTCCACTCCGAGGCGATGCTGGAGCGCGTCAAGCACAGCGCCGACTACTTCGCCCAAAAACTTATCGAACTGATGACACAGCCCATCCGACTGACTGGTGACGTGCAGACCGGCAACAAACAGTTGCGGGTAAGACTCGACAACCTTTTGCCAGAAATCAAACAGACTTGGCAGGCACGCAAACAGTTGCTCACCAGCATTGCGGAAGGAGGGTTCACCATCACTCATTACCTGAAGGAGAAACAACTTTCACTGCTCGACGCGATGGATGACGGAAAGAAACGCACCACTCGGCAGAAGCAGCCCAAGAAACCGAAGGAACCCAAGCCCAAGACGCAGGAGGTGACACTCAGTCTTTTCCGCCAAGGACTCACACCCAAACAGATTGCCAAAGAGAGAGGACTGACAGCCGGCACCATCTTTGGTCACCTCGCCCAATATGTCGCCACAGGGGAGGTCAGCCTCGACGCCATCATCACCCCTGAGCACCAAAAGGCCATCCTGCGCATCATCCGCATGATAGCCCCCACCAACAACATCAATGCCATCAAGGCCCTATGCCCCGAAGATGTCACCTTCGCAGAAATCAAACTGATGCAAGAGAGTTTGAAGGGTTGAGGGGGATTTTGGCTGTTGGCTTTTAGCCTTTGGCTTTTGGCTTTCCATCTCAAGCGGACGCGATACATCGCGTCCCTACTGGTGGCACAGACATTCTTTTAGGGGTATTGTCTAAACTCCTAATCTCCTATACTCCTAAACTCCTTGAAAAATCTCCTAAACTCCTAAAACCCTAAACGACCAAACACCCAAACGACCAAACGACTAAACAACTAAACGACCAAACGACCAAATTTCTTTGCACAAAAACGGGCTTTTGTGCACATCCGACCCACGTATTGTGCATTTTACACTTATTTTTCTTTGCCACGCGACAAAAAATGAGTAATTTTGCCGCTCAAAAGAACTTTATTCCACGGTGGAGACAATATGTCTCACCCTTTTAACAAATTACTTTTTATGAGTTTGAAAATTGTAGTGCTTGCCAAGCAAGTACCCGACACAAGAAACGTGGGCAAAGACGCCATGACCGCCGAAGGCACTGTCAACCGCGCTGCGCTGCCCGCCATCTTCAATCCAGAAGACCTTAACGCACTCGAACAGGCACTCCGCCTGAAAGAACAGTATCCAGGCTCAACCGTGGGACTGCTCACCATGGGTCCTCCCCGTGCCGGTGAGATTATCCGTCAGGGACTTTTCCGTGGAGCCGACACCGGATGGCTGCTCACCGACCGCCTCTTTGCTGGTGCCGACACCCTCGCCACCTCCTACGCCCTCGCCACTGCCATCCGCAAAATCGGCGATGTGGACATCGTCATTGGAGGACGCCAGGCCATTGATGGCGACACCGCCCAGGTGGGTCCGCAGGTAGCTCAGAAATTAGGACTTAACCAAGTGACCTATGCTGAGGAGATTCTCGGCATCAAAGACGGGAAGGTGACCATCCGCCGCCATATCGACGGTGGTGTGGAGACTGTGGAAGCCCCGCTGCCCGTTGTCATCACTGTGAACGGAAGTGCAGCCCCCTGCCGTCCGTGCAATGCCAAACTGGTGATGAAATACAAATATGCCACCTGTCCGATGGAGCGCCCCGCCGACCTCGACGAGCGCATGGCACGCCTCTATGCCGAGCGTGACTACCTGACCCTCAACCAGTGGTCGGTGGCTGACGTCGACGGCGATGTGCAGCAGTGCGGACTCGCCGGTTCACCTACCAAGGTGAAGGCCGTGCAGAACATCGTGTTCCAAGCCAAGGAAAGCAAGACGCTCTCCAGCAGCGACGCCGATGTAGAGGGACTGATACAGGAATTGTTGAACGAGAAAATCATTGGATAGTTGACGGTTATGAACAACGTATTTGTATATTGCGAGATAGAAGGCACCAAGATACAGGAAGTATCTCAGGAATTGCTGACCAAAGGCCGCAAACTGGCCAATGAACTGAATGTGGAACTTCACGCTGTGGTCATCGGCACCGACATCAAGGGTAAGGTGGAAGACCAAATCCTGCCCTATGGAGTAGACAAGCTGTTTGTCTTCGACGGCGAAGGACTGTTCCCCTACACCTCTGCACCCCACACCGACATCATGGTCAACCTCTTCAAGGAGGAGCAGCCGCAGATTTGCCTGATGGGTGCCACCGTCATCGGCCGCGACCTCGGTCCGCGCGTGTCGTCATCGCTCACCAGCGGACTGACAGCCGACTGCACCGAACTGGAGATTGGCGACTACGAGGACAAGAAGAGTGGAAAGACCTATAAAAACCTGCTCTACCAAATCCGTCCCGCCTTTGGCGGCAATATCGTGGCCACCATCGTCAATCCCGACCACCGTCCACAGATGGCCACCGTGCGCTCAGGCGTGATGCAGAAAGCCATCTATGAGGGTGAGTGCCGCAAGGAAGTGGCCTATCCCGAAGTGGGCAAGTATGTCTCTGCCGAGGCATTCGTGGTAAAAGTGCTCGACCACCATGTGGAGGCAGCCAAGCACAACCTCAAGGGTGCTCAGATTGTCGTGGCCGGCGGTTACGGCATGGGTTCGAAGGAAGGCTTCGACATGCTGTTCGACCTCGCCAAGGTGCTCCACGCTGAGGTAGGTGCCTCACGTGCTGCTGTCGATGCCGGTTTCTGCGACCATGACCGTCAGATTGGTCAGACAGGTGTCACCGTCCACCCGAAGGTGTACATCGCCTGCGGCATCTCCGGTCAGATTCAGCACATCGCCGGTATGCAGGACTCAGGTATCATCATCTCTGTGAACAGCGACCCCGATGCCCCCATCAACAGCATCGCCGACTATGTGATTGTTGGAACTGTAGAAGAGGTGGTGCCGAAACTCATCAAATATTACAAGCAGAATTCGAAATAAATGAAAAAAGAAGTCTTATATCTGATTTTCTATGGTTTAGCCGTAGTGGTCTTGATGGTCTTTTCGCTGAAAACAGACCACCCATTGTGGCATAGAATATTGGATGAGGTATTTGCAATCTTCTTTGCAATACGTTTTTACGATACCATCAAAGACTTCATCAATAAAGAATAAGAATTATGGCAAACTATTATAGTGATCACCCCGAAATCGCGTTCCATCTCGATCATCCGCTGATGAAGCGCATCGTTGACCTGAAAGAGCGCGGCTATGCCGACGCCAAAGACTATCCCGACGCCCCCGTGGACTACGAGGACGCCATTGAGAACTACAAGCGCATCCTCGACATCACCGGCGACGTGGCAGCAAACATTCTGGAGCCCAATTCTGAGAGCGTGGACCTCGAAGGTCCGCATCTCGAGAACGGCAGAATGATTTATGCCTCCAAGACCTTTGAGAATATCGAAGCCACCCGCAAGGCAGGGCTTCACGGCGTCTCCATGCCCCGTCGCTACGGCGGTCTCAACCTCCCCAACGTGACATTCTCGATGCTCAGCGAGGTCATCTCAGCAGCCGATGCCGGTTTCCAGAACATCTGGAGCCTGCAGTCGTGCATCGACACCCTCTATGAGTTTGGCTCCGAGGAGCAACGCCAGAAATACATCCCGCGCGTCTGTGCCGGCGAGACCATGTCGATGGACCTCACCGAGCCTGATGCCGGCAGCGACCTGCAGCGCGTGATGCTCAAGGCCACTTATGATGAGGAGGCTGGTTGCTGGCGTCTGAACGGTGTGAAGCGCTTCATCACCAACGGCGATTCCGACATCCACCTGGTGCTCGCCCGTTCCGAAGAAGGAACCCGCGACGGCCGCGGTCTGTCGATGTTCATCTACGACAAGCGCGACGGCGGTGTCGACGTGCGCCACATCGAGCACAAACTCGGCATCCATGGCTCTCCCACCTGTGAGTTGACCTACAAGAATGCCAAGGCAGAGCTCTGCGGCAGCACCCGCCTGGGTCTTATCAAATATGTGATGGCACTGATGAACGGTGCCCGTTTGGGTATCGCCGCACAAAGTGTCGGTGTGGAGCAGGAAGCCTACAACGAAGGACTGAAATATGCACGTGAGCGTGCTCAATTTGGCAAGAAAATCATTGAGTTCCCCGCTGTCTACGACATGCTCTCACGCATGAAGGCAAAGCTCGACGCTGGTCGCTCGCTGCTCTACCAAACCGCCCGCTATGTGGACATCTACAAGGCTTTGGAGGACATCCAGCGCGACACGAAGCAACTCACTCCCGAGGAGCGTCAGGAACTGAAGAAATACACCCGTCTGGCAGATGCCTTCACACCGCTTGCCAAGGGAATGAACTCAGAGTATGCCAACCAAAATGCCTACGACGCCATCTCCATCCACGGCGGTTCGGGCTTCATCATGGAGTACAAGAGCCAGCGCCTCTTCCGCGATGCCCGCATCTTCTCCATCTATGAGGGAACAACCCAGTTGCAGGTGGTGGCTGCCTCACGCTACATCACCAACGGCACCTACCTCGGTATCATCAAGGAGATGCTGGAGAGCGAGGTTGCCGACGACCTGAAGGCACTGAAGGCCCGCGTAGCCGCCATGACCGCCCTTTATGAGGAGGTGCTTGCTGAGGTGAAGGCAGAGGACAACGCCGAGAAGACCGACTACGTGCTGCGCCGCCTCTATGAGATGACCGCCGACATCATCATGTCGCTGCTCATCCTCGACGACGCCACCCGTTCGCCCGAGCTCTTCACCAAGAGTGCTCAGGTGTATGTGCGCCATGCCGAGGCAGAGTGCAACGGCCACTACACCTTCATCAAGAACTTCAAGGCAGAGGATTTGGACGCCTACAGGCAGTAAGACCAATCATCCGATACTAAAAAGAATCGGCAGTAACCCATGGTTATTGCCGATTCTTTTTATTGCGGGGAGCGTCTACTCCTCCACAGTCCAGGGAGAACCTTTGCTCAGACGGATGGCGTCCTGCCCTGGCTGCAGGTCGGGCATGTCATTCAACGTGGGGTCAAGGAGAAGGATGTCTTCCACAGACACGACATCCAAGTCATCGTCTGAACAGTCAAGAACACCAAGGGCTGTCCAGTCACTCTCGTCATCGAGGGCAACACAGACAATGTCGTCCTCACCCGTCAATATCTGTCGGGTGGTGACAACGGGTTTCCAAAAATCATCGGTTTTTAAGGTCATGGGTTGGTCGTTTAGGGGGTTGGTCGTTTGGTCGTTTGGGTTTTAGGAGTTTAGGAGTTTAGGAGATTAGGAGTTTAGACATATGACTTTTTGGTCATTTAGTCGTTTGGTCGTTTGGGTTTTAGGAGTTTAGGAGTCTAGGAGATTAGGAGTTTAGACATATGACTTTTTGGTCGTTTGGGGGGGTGGTCGTTTGGGCGTTTGGGCGTCAAGCGTAGCTTAAACCTCAAATCTTAAATCTCAAATCTTAAATCTCAAATCTACCTGCACAATGCCTCGCAGATGCGGTCTTGGAAGTCGCGGCCATCGGAAGCCTTGATGACACCTTGGTTGAGGATGGCGAAACACATTTCGTGACCATTGGAACCCACACAATAGCCCGCAAGGGTGGAGACACCCGACACGGTGCCCGTCTTCGCATGGACATTGTTGTAGCAGGCGCCCTTCTTCATCCTGTTGCCCAACGTGCCATCCACACCAGCGATGGGGAGAGCGGGATACAGGTGGGTGAAGATAGCCTTGTTGTCATAGGCATAGCGCAAGAGTTTCACCAGCATCTCCGCCGTCACATAACTATAAAGAGACAGTCCGCTGCCATCGGCAATGGTATAGTTGGTCGGGTCGAGTCCCAACCGTGAGAGCAACCGCTTCACCGCCGCAGAGGCATCTGCCGCGCGCCCCGGATTGGTGGAATTGGCGCGTGCCACCTGATAGAACATCGACTCAGCATATAGATTGTCACTGTCCTTCATCATACGCGAAAGCACCTTGTCTATACCGGTGCGGTAGCGCACCACCTCAGTACAGTTCTGAGGCACCTTGCCTTTGCCCAGCATGACATTGAGTCCGATGCCCTGACTTCTCATCTCGCGCAGCAGCACAGTGAGAAACTGGTCTTTCTTATCCACCAGCAAAGGTGTGAGCCGGTAGTTGTCGTCGTCCCAGCACCATCCGCTGCCGTAGGTGAGCGTGTCTTTCATCGTCAGGTCAGCCACCACCATTCCGTCTATGTTGGAGATGCCAGCCCGCCTGATGTCGTTCACCATATAGCGGATATCATCCTGATTGACGGTAGGGTCGAAGCCCCCGACGCAATATAGTGACCCCCTGAGCGTATCGCCCACTATGGTACCTTTGTAGCAAAGACTTGTATAATAGCAATAGTCACCCCCAAGCATATCGAGGGCGGTGATGGCCGTCACCAATTTCATGACCGAGGCGGGACGCTGCCGCTGGCGCTCATTGAGGGTATACACCACTTCATTGTCGGTGAGGTCGTATACCATCAGCCCCAATTGGGTGGACTGCAGCAGGCGGTCGCTCATCATGTTGTCGAGGCGTGTCCTCACCTGGTCGACCCATCTGGGTTCCTGCATCGCTGCAGGGAATTCGGTGATGTAGCCATCCACAATCTGTCCCTGAGCAGTCAGGGACAGCAGAAGGAGCAAAAAGGGAATCAGTTTGCGCATGACCTAACGTAAGTCAGTAGAGGCTGCCGCCATCATTCCTTGTGGAGAATAATGTCCACAATTCTCATGCCATCGGTAATGTTGACAATGCCATTATTGTCCATATCGGCATACTTGAAGATGAACTCGGGATAGATTTCGCCAAGGACGTAGCTGACCACCAGCATGACATCTGTCACATCTACATTCTTGCTGAAGTTCACATCACCCATCATCGTCTGAGTTATGTTGATGTCGAACTCAGAGGGTTCACAATCAATGGCAGCCCCATCGACACGGCTGAGGACGACCTCTGACAGCTTGCCCGTCAATACATCCTCTGCTGTCCACTCTTCTGGCGCTTTCATGGTGAATGTCATCAATGGTCCTTCATTTCCATTGATGAGCACATTGATCATGGAATAGGCCATCACCCTATACCAGCCCTCACCGAGGTCGCGTATAGAAGCGGTCATGTCCGAGTTGCTGTATCTGTCGGAAAAAGTGTAAGTAAAACGGTCATTTTCATCCGTCGTCAATGTGATTCCATCAGGCAGGAACAGGTCAAACTGAAAACCATTATACTTATCATCCCCCTCATTAGTCATTGATATGACCAATGAAGAAGAACCTCCAGCAAAAATGTCTTCAGCCTGAGCAGAAACTGATATTTTATTGGTTGTCTGGCTCCATGCCATCACCGGAAGAATCACAGCGAGCAACAGTATGTACTTTCTCATAACTCCCTATCCAAAAGTATTTTCACTATTTCCAACATATAAAAAACTGCACATAAGAGCAGTTTACGGCGGTAAAATTACTACTTTTTTACGAGTAAGCCAAAAAAAATCGTTGAATAATCATTTTTTCTTAATTTTTATGTATCTTTGCGAACTAATGTATAGGATTATTCATTCCACCATGTGAATGGGCAGAATCCAACTTAAGAAAAAGGAACACAGCAAACTACATCATATATGAGAGACAGAGTAAGCACGATTATCATCGTATCGGCTTGTCTGCTGACCATGGGTTGGGGCAATCTGCATGCCAATCCTATTTCAGCAGAGGAGGCCATGCAGAAAGCCATGTCGATGATGAACTCGGGGCAGACACATCGAATTCGCGGCAACAGACAGCTCACACTCGCCTATGCCCATGCCGACAGGAGCAAGTCCGACCAACCGTTGTTGTATGCTTTCAACATATCCGATGACAATGGTTTTATCATCGCCTCAGGCGACGACCGTGCAGAACCAATCCTGGGATATTGCGACCAAGGACAGTTCAACCCCGACTCCATCCCCGTCAACATGAGGGAATGGATGGACGGATTGGCCGAAGAAATCGCCTGGGCACAGGACAACGGATACGCATCAGCCACCAGCAGCACACCCTCAAATGCCAAGTCGACCATCAACTATCTGGTGAAGTCCACATGGGGGCAGAACACCCCTTTCAACAATCTGTGCGCCTTTAATGGGACAATCTGTGCGGCAGGATGCGTGGCCATCTCCATGGCACAAATCATATATTACTGGGCTTCTGTTGGCAAAAATGGCCAATATTTCCGCAGAGGCAGCAAGGCACTGCCTGCCTACACCACAAAGACTATGGGTTACTCTGTAGGAGCTCTAAGTGCGTTGAGCAGTTTCAGTTGGACGGACATGACCGATGAAAAGCCCACCACCAGCGCCTCCAAAAAAGCCGTGTCACAACTTATCCGCTACTGTGGGCAAGCCGTACAGATGGACTATGCGGAAGGCACCTCCATCGCCTCGAGCAGCAAAATAGCGCCAACACTGAAGGATATCTTCGGCTTCAACTTCAGCATGAAAACCGCCAATGCCAACGACATGACCACCACCCAATGGAACGACTTGATCTATAACGAACTGGCAGCGGGCAGGCCTGTCATCATGAATGGCTCAAACCCCAACGGCGGTGGCCATGCCTTCATCTGCGACGGCTACAATGCCTCCAACAGCAAGTTTCATTTCAACTGGGGATGGGCTGGATATTGTGATGGATGGTTTGCGATGAACGCCCTCGTTGTCGACGGATCCTCTTACAACAACAGCAAGACGGCAATCTACAACATCGATCCCTTTGACATCAGTGCCTATGCCTTATTGTCATCCGATGCGACCACATTGACATTCTACAACGACGCCAAGCGCAACAGCCGCACCGGCACAGTATATGAGCTCAACACAGGGCAGACCGCCCCGGGATGGAGCAGCAAGAAAACCATCAAGAAAGTAGTGTTCGACAGTTCGTTTGCCTCTTATACCCCCACCTCCACCTATGGATGGTTTCTGGAACAGAGCGTACTGACCACCCTGACCAATCTTGCCAACCTCAACACATCGCAGACAACCAACATGGCAAGGATGTTCAAAGGATGCACCAGTCTAAAAGCCATCGACCTCAGCAAGTTCAGCACCGCCAAGGTCACCACTATGGCCGAGATGTTCTACGGCTGCACCGGACTGACGAGCCTCGACCTCACCCCGCTCAACATGTCGGCAGTCACCAACACCACCTCGTTGGCATCGGGCTGCACAGGAGTGCAATCCGTCACCCTCCCATCCACCGCCCCCACCGACCTCAACGCCTATGCCTTCAGCAATGTTGGCACCTCGGCAGCGCCCTGCAAAATCACGGCACCATCAGGTTTCAATTTCGGTGTCAACACCGCTGTTATCAGTTTCAAGTGGAAAAGTGGATATTTCTATCTGTCAGGAGCAAAAGCCCCATATGCTTATATGGAAGGCACACAAATCAATTTCTGCTATGATGCCAATGCGTGGACACGTTCCAGCACACCCTACCCCTTGAACTCAGGCACCACCAACCCAGGATGGTATGGTCAGGACGAAGCTATCACCACCATCGTCTTCAACAGCGCATTCGCATCAGTCAGACCCACCAGCACCTACCGATGGTTCTCCGGCATGGCAAATCTCACCAAAATCACAGGCCTCTCCTACCTCAACACCTCTGAGGTGACCAACATCACAGCCATGTTCTACCAATGCGGCAAGCTGACCGACATCGACCTCAGCACCATGGACTTCAGCAAGGTGACTTCCTCGAGCTATTTCATGAGCAGTTGCAGCGGCCTGACCAAACTGACCCTTCCCGCATCGGCTACCGGACTATACACCAACGCCTTCTCGGGAGTAGGCACCGCCTCTGCGCCCTGCATCGTCACGGCACCCAACGGTTTCAACTTCGACACCGACACCTCCGGGCTCACCTTCAAGTGGAAGGGCGGAGTATTCTATCTCACAGGCACCAAGACGCCATATGCCATCCTGTCGGGCAACCAACTCACATTCTATTATGACGACACAGCATGGTCGAGAGGCACCACCTTCTATTCCCTCAACACAGGCAGCACCAACCCAGGATGGTATGGTCAGGTCGAAGGAGTCACCACCGTTGTCTTCAACAGTGCTTTTGCGTCAGCCCGTCCCACATCCACCTACCGTTGGTTTGCCGGCATGTCGAATCTCACCAAAATCACAGGCCTCACCTACCTCAACACCTCTGAGGTGACCAGCATGGTTTATATGTTCTACAACTGCAGCGCCCTGACCAGCATCGACCTCAGCAAATTCAACACAGCCAAGACCACCAGCATGGCATATATGTTCTTCGGTTGTCAATCGGTCAAGAGCCTTGACCTGAGCAAGTTGAATACAGCCAACGTCACCTCTTTGAACTATATGTTCAGCGGTTGCAGCGCACTGACCAGTCTCGACATGAGCAGTTGGGACATGGGCAAAGTCACCTCCTGCTCCTATATGGCTAAAGACTGCAGTCAGGTGAGCAGCGTCAACATCCCCGCCTCCATGCCCAACCTCAGTGCAGCCTCCTTCTACGGGATAGGCAGTGCCTCGTCGCCCTGCACCATGAACGCCCCTGCCTCATACGACTTTGGAACAAGCACCAACGGACTCTATTTCAAATGGAACAACGGCATATTCTTCCTCAAGGGTTCCAAGACGGCATATGCCTATGTCTCTGGTAACCAACTGACGTTCTGTTATGATGCCGACCCATGGACACACGGCAGTCCAATCGCCTTGAACGCCGGTGCCACCAACCCCGGATGGTTTGGAGAGAAAGAGAACATCACAACAGTAGTCTTCAACAGCGCATTCGCATCGGTCCGTCCCACATCCGCCTACCGATGGTTCTACGGTATGTCGAATCTCACCAAAATCACTGGTATCTCCTACCTGAATACCTCAGAGGTGACCAACATGCTGTCCATGTTCTACGGCTGCAGTGCCCTGACCAGCATCGACCTCAGCAAGTTCAACACTGCCAACGTGACCAACATGTCGTATATGTTCTACAACTGTGGGGCACTGACGTCACTCAACCTGAGCACGTTCAACACTGCCAAAGTGACCACCATGGCCTATATGTTCTATGGTTGCAAGTCGGTCAAGAGCCTCGACCTGAGCTCGTTCAACACTGCCAACGTGACCAACATGGACCAAATGCTCTACAATTGCAGTGCCTTGACCAGCATGGACTTGAGCAATTTTGACATGGGCAATATCACCACCATGAACTACCTGTTGGGTGAATGCAAAAATGTGAAGAGCATCAGCATCCCATCCACCATGCCCAACACCACTTCCTACGCCTTTTACAACATAGGAAGTGCCTCTGCACCATGCATCCTGACCGCTCCCGCCTCATACAATTTCGGAATCGACACCAACGGACTTTACTTCAAATGGCAGAGTGGTGTCCTCTTCCTCAAGGGGTCTAAGACATCGTATGCCTACATCGACGGCACCCAACTCAATTTCTGCTACGATGCAGAACCGTGGGCACACGGTTCCACCCCCTATCCCATGAACACGGGCAGCAACGCTCCCAAATGGTCGACGAGCAATCCAGACATCACCTCCGTGGTATTCAACAGCAACTTCGCTGCCGCCCTTCCCACCTCTACCTATATGTGGTTCTCCGACATGGCCAAAATCACCAAAATCACAGGTCTGAACTACCTCAACACGGAAGAGGTCACCAACATGGGCAAGATGTTCTACAACTGCAGTGCCCTGACCGGCATCGACCTCAGCCAGATGAGCACCCTCAATGTGACCAGCACCAACTCGATGTTCTACGGATGCAGTGCCCTCAAGACTCTTGATGTAACCAATTTCAACACGAGCAACATGACCAATTTGGGGTATATGTTCAGTGGCTGCACCAATCTTGGAACTCTCGACGTGAGCAATATGGAAATCAACCCATCAGCCACCACCTCATACATGTTCAGAAACTGCACCTCACTTGCGTCCGTCAAACTGAACAATTCCTTCAGTTTCGTCAACGAAAATGCATTCTATGGCGTGGGACTGAGCACGGCACCCTGCATCATCACCTCGGCCGATGGTTGCAATTTCGATACTGATGTCATCCAACTTTACTTCAAATGGAAGAGCGGATATTTCTTCCTCAGCGAAACCCGGGTGCCCTATGCCTACATCGACGGCACGGAGTTTATCCTCACTTTCGATGACAAGCCATGGACACACAACACCACTGTCTACAAGATGAACAGCGGCACCACCTCTCCCGTATGGAAAACGGCAGTCAGCACCATCAAGAGTGCCAGCATAGATGAAAGCTTTACCGACTACTATCCTGTCAGCACCTATCAATGGTTCTACGGCATGAGCGAGATGACGGAAGTCAAGGGACTGGAATACCTCAATATGCAGGAACTGGAAAATTCCAACCAGATGTTTATGGGTTGCAGTTCACTGAAAAGCATTTCAGTGCCCTCTAACTTCAACACCATCGGCCTCCATATGTTCCGCGATTGCACGTCGCTCGAATCGGTGGAGATTCCGTCGAGCGTCACCAGCATTGGCAACTATGCCTTCTATAATTGCAGCAACCTGACTTCCGTGACTGTCGACATCACCATGCCGCTCGACATCACCACCTATGTGTTCAGCAACCGCAAGAATGCCGACCTTTATATTCCAGCCGGCTACAAGTCATTGTATGCCCAGGCGGCCTATTGGAAAGAGTTCAAAAACATGATGGAGTTTGGATTTGCTCCTGGTGACGTCAACCATGATGGCAGAATCAACATCGCCGATGTCATGTGTGTTGTCAACAACATATTAGGAAAAGAAAATGTCATTTGCTATGTCAGCGAAGGTGACTTCAACCACGACGGCATCATCAATGTGACCGATGTCATGGATATTTTGCATGTCGTCTTGAACAATAGTCCCAACGATGCTGCCAACAATCAGAAGAATAATTGAAGATTGATATACAACACAAAAAGAGACTAAATGAAACAGAGACAGATTGTGGAATGCGTGCCCAACTTCAGCGAGGGCCGCAACCCAGAGACCATCAGGCAGATTGCCGCAGAGATAGAAGGCACCGCCGATGTGCGGTTGCTCAACATCGACCCGGGCGAGGCCACCAACCGCACTGTCATCACCTTCGTTGGCAGTCCTGATGCCGTGGTGGAAGCCGCCTTCAAGGCTGTACGCCGCGCCGGTGATTTGATTGACATGCGCAAGCACCATGGTGCCCATCCCCGTATCGGTGCGACCGACGTGCTCCCGTTGATTCCCGTCAGCGGCATCACCCTCGAGGAATGCGCCGAACTCGCGCGCCAACTCGCCAAACGTATCGCCGATGAACTTCTCATCCCCTGCTACTGCTATGAGGCTGCCGCATTCACTGAGGAGCGCCGCAACCTCGCCGTATGTCGCGCAGGTGAGTACGAGGGAATCCCCAAAAAACTTAGCACACCCGGCAAGGAGCCTGATTTCGGCAGCCGTCCGATGGATGAAGTCATTGCCCGCAGCGGTTGCACCGTAGTGGGTGCCCGCGACTTTCTCATTGCCGTCAACTTCAACCTCAACACCACCTCCACACGCCGTGCCAACGCCATCGCCTTCGATGTGCGCGAGAAAGGCCGTCCCCGCCGTGAAGGACATCCCATCACCGGCAAACCGATGAAAGATGCCGACGGCAACACCATCATGATACCCGGCACGCTGAAGAAGACCAAAGCCATCGGATGGTACATCGACGAATATGGCATCGCACAGGTGTCGATGAACATCACCGACATCAACGTGACCCCACTGCACAAGGCTTTCGACGAGGTGTGCCGATGCGCCCAACAGCGCGGCATCCGCGTCACCGGTACCGAGATAGTGGGTCTTGTGCCCAAGCGCACGCTGATAGAGGCAGGGCGCTATTTCCTGCAAAAGCAGCACCGCTCCACCGGCATCCCCGAGGAAGACATCATCCATATAGCCATCCACTCCATGGGACTCTCCGACCTCCGTCCGTTCAATCCCCGCGAGAAAGTTATCGAATACTTGCTGGAGGACGCCAACCGACAACCATTGCTCGCCGACCTTACCGTAAAAGCGTTCGCTGAGGAGACTTCACGTGAGTCGCCAGCCCCCGGCGGCGGCACCATCGCAGCCTATATGGGTGCGCTGGGCGCAGCCTTGGGCACCATGGTAGCCAACCTGTCGGCTCACAAGGCAGGATGGGACGAGCGGTGGGAGGAGTTCTCCATCTCCGCCGACAAAGGACAGCAACTCATGAGCGAACTGCTCCACCTCGTGGATGAAGACACCGCAGCCTTCAACCGCATCATGGCAGCCTTCGGCATGCCGCGTGGCACTGAGGAGGAGAAAGCACTCCGCAGCAATGCCATTCAGGAAGCCACATTGTATGCCACCGAGGTGCCCCTGCGCACGATGAAAGCCGCCGCTGCAGCCCTCCCCCTCTGCCGTCTGATGGCAGAGACCGGCAACCCCAACAGCGTGTCGGATGCCGGCGTGGGAGCCCTTGCCGCCCGTTCCGCTGTTCTCGGTGCCGGACTCAACGTGAAAATCAATGCCGCCCAACTGAAGGACCGCCAGAAAGCAGAGGCCCTCATCGCCGAGGCGAATGCACTTATCGCTCAAGCCATTGAGGCAGAGCGCGACATCCTTGCCATAGTGGAAAAATTGATCGGATGAAAGATGAAGGATGAAGGATGAAAGAATAATTGTCTGACCTGTCTGACTTGTCAGAATTGTCCGACTTGCCAGAATTCCAACTATAAAAACCAAACGCCATGACCTTTTCAGATGAAATCAGAGCCGGCATACCCGACACATTGCCTCAGGCAAAAGCCTATGACACCGAAATCAATCACGCACCACGGCGAAAAGATATACTGACGCAGGAAGAGAAAATGCTCGCCCTGCGCAATGCCCTGCGCTATTTCCCAGAGCACCTGCACGCCCAACTGGCAGAGGAGTTTGCTGAAGAACTGCACCAATACGGCCGCATCTATATGTACCGCTATCGTCCGGACTATGCCATCCACGCCCGTCCCATCGACGAATATCCACACCGGTCGCGCGAGGCGGCAGCCATCATGTTGATGATACAAAACAACCTCGACCCCAGTGTGGCGCAACATCCCCACGAACTCATCATCTATGGTGGCAACGGTGCCATCTTCCAGAACTGGGCACAGTATCGGCTCACCATGAAATACCTCAGTGAGATGACCGACGAGCAGACCCTCGTGATGTACTCGGGCCATCCGCTGGGACTGTTCCCCTCACACAAGGGAGCACCACGTGTGGTGGTGACCAACGGAATGGTCATCCCCAACTACTCCAAGCCCGATGACTGGGAGCGGATGAATGCCCTCGGTGTGAGCCAGTATGGTCAGATGACCGCAGGTTCATACATGTATATCGGTCCGCAGGGCATCGTCCACGGCACTACCATCACCGTGCTCAACGCCGCCCGCCGCAAGTTCCGTCCAGGTCAGACCGATGCCCGTGGCATGCTCTTCGTCTCCTCAGGTCTTGGAGGCATGTCGGGGGCACAGCCGAAGGCAGGCAATATCGCCGGCGTGGTGAGCGTGGTGGCAGAAATCAATCCCAAAGCCGCCACAAAGAGATATGAGCAAGGGTGGGTAGACGAAATGCACGACAACCTCGACGAACTGCTGCCCGCCATCCGCAAAGCTGTGGAGGAGCGCCGCACCGTCTCCATGGCATACGTCGGCAACGTAGTCGACCTGTGGGAGCGTCTGGCAGCCGACAACATCCACGTCGACCTCGGCAGCGACCAGACCTCGCTCCACAACCCATGGGCTGGCGGTTACTATCCCGTGGGACAGAGTTTGGAGGAGTCGAAGCGGATGATGGCGGAAGACCCCGACACCTTCCGTGAGCGGGTGCGCGAGTCACTGCGCCGACAGGTGGCAGCCATCAACCAACTCACAGCTCGCGGCATGTATTTCTTCGACTACGGCAACGCCTTCCTTCTGGAGTCGAGCCGCGCCGGAGCCGATGTGCTGCTGCCCGACGGCAGGTTCCGCTACCCATCCTATGTGCAGGACATCATGGGACCGCTGTTCTTCGACTACGGCTTCGGTCCATTCCGCTGGGTATGCACCTCGTGCGACCCCGCCGACCTTGCCCTCACCGACCAACTCGCCACCGAGGCGCTTGAGGAAATCCGCAAGACCGCCACGGCAGACATCATCGGACAGCTCGACGACAACATCCACTGGATACGCGAGGCCGGACGCAACCACCTCGTCGTAGGTTCACAAGCCCGTATCCTCTATGCCGACGCACAGGGACGCACCGCCATCGCCCTCGCCTTCAACAAGGCCATCCGCGAAGGCAGACTGAAGGCTCCCGTAGTGCTCGGGCGTGACCATCACGACGTGTCGGGCACCGACTCACCCTTCCGTGAGACCAGCAACATCTACGACGGTTCGCAGCGCTGCGCCGACATGGCGGTGCAGAATGTCATCGGCGACGCCTTCCGAGGTGCCACCTGGGTGTCGCTGCACAACGGCGGTGGTGTCGGTTGGGGAGAGGTCATCAACGGTGGTTTCGGCATGGTGATTGACGGCAGCGAGGAGAGCGACGCCCGCATCCGCGAGATGCTCTTCTGGGATGTGAACAACGGCATCGCCCGCCGCAGTTGGGCACGCAATAGTGGCAGCATCGATGCCATCCGCCGAGAGATGGAGCGCACGCCCAACCTCACCGTCACCCTCCCTCACCTGGCCGATGACCAAATCGTGGAGAAGGCGATAAGATTTGAGGTTTGAGATTTGAGATTTGAGATTTAAGCTACGCTTGACAACTAAACGACCAAACGACTAACCCCCCAAACGACCAAACGACCAAACGACCAAACGACCAAACGACTAAACAACCAAACGACCAACCATGATACATCATATCAGTTCGGCGCATCTCACCCAAGACCTTATCGATGAGATCATCACCAAAGACTACAAACTGGAACTTGACGAAGATGCCCGTGAGCGCATCGTAAAATGCCGCGAATACCTCGACCGCAAGATTGCGGAAACCGATAAGCCCATCTATGGTGTCACCACCGGTTTCGGTTCGCTGTGCGACATCACCATCAGCGCCGACCAGATGGCGGAACTGCAGGTGAACCTCATCAAGTCGCACGCCTGCGGCATCGGAGCCCGCGTCGACAACCACATCGTGAAAATCATGCTCCTGCTCAAGGTGCAGTCGCTCAGCTACGGGCACTCCGGCTGCCGGTTGGAGACCGTGCAGCGCCTCATCGATTTCTTCAACAACGACATCTACCCCATCGTCTATGAGCAGGGGTCGGTGGGTGCCTCCGGCGACCTCGTGCCACTTGCCCACCTATGCCTTCCCCTCGTAGGACTCGGCGAGGTGGAATACCAGGGAGAGCGGATGAGCGGAGCAAAGATATTACAATTGATGGGATGGGACCCCATTCGTCTGGGTCCCAAAGAGGGACTGGCACTGCTCAACGGCACGCAAAACATGAGTGCCTTCGCCGTGTGGTCGCTCATCAAGGCGAAGCGCATCACCGCCTGGGCAGACACCATCGCCGCTATGTCACTCGACGCCTTCGACGGCAGACCAGAACCCTTCAACATCGCCGTCCACCTCGTACGCTTCCACCGCGGACAGATTGCCACTGCCGCCCGCATCAACGAGATTCTACGAGGCAGCCAACTGCTCAACCAACCGAAGAAAAACGTGCAGGACCCCTACTCCTTCCGCTGCATTCCACAGGTGCATGGCGCGGTGAAGGACACCCTGTCGTACGTGAAATCGGTGGTCGACATTGAAATCAATGCCGCCACCGACAACCCCACCATCTGTCCCGACGAGGACCTCATCATCTCCGCAGGCAATTTCCACGGCGAACCCATCGCACTGCCGATGGATTTTCTGAGCATCGCCATGAGCGAACTGGGCAACATCTCAGAGCGACGCACCTACAAACTCGTTTCGGGAAAGCGCGACCTGCCCAGTTTTCTGGTGGCTGAGCCAGGCCTCAACAGCGGATTCATGATACCACAATACACGGCGGCATCCATCGTGAGCCAAAGCAAAACATTATGCATGCCCTCGTCGGCAGACAGCATCCCCACCTCGCAGGGTCAGGAGGACCATGTGAGCATGGGCGCCAATGCGGGCACCAAACTGCTGCGCATCACCGAGAACACAGAGCGGGTGCTCGCCATCGAACTCTTCACTGCCGCCCAAGCACTGGAGTTCCGCCGGCCGATGCTGTCGTCGCCGTTTGTAGAAAACGTCCATAAGGCCTACCGTGCGGTGGTGCCGTTCATCGACCACGACGTGGTGATGTATCCCTTTATCGCCAAGACCGTGGACTTCATGAAAAACTATGAGTTGAATCTATGAGCTCCAAACTATTCATCAACATAGGACTGCTCTGCTGCATCCACCCACGGGAGAAACTGTTTCTTCAAGGGGAAGAGATGAGGCAAATGGGCGTGCTCCACAACGCATGGCTCGCCATCGATGGCGACCGCATCAGCGACTTCGGCACGATGGACAACCTCGACCAATCCACCATGTCAACAGCAAAGGTCATCGATGTTCATGGCGGTGCGGTGCTGCCCTGCTGGTGCGACCCCCACACACATCTGGTCTATGCCGGAAGCCGCGAGGGGGAGTTTGTTGACAAAATAGAAGGACTCACCTACGCTGAGATAGCCCGCCGTGGCGGCGGCATCCTCAACTCCGCCGACCTGCTGCATGAGATGACAGAAGACGAACTGTATGAGGCTGCCATGGGACGGCTCCGTGAAATGGCAGCGGCTGGTACGGGCTGTGTGGAAATCAAGAGCGGATATGGTCTCACCACAGAGGATGAACTGAAAATCCTGCGCGTCATACGTAGGATGAAACAGACCTCACGGGTGCGCATCATGTCCACCTTTTTGGGCGCACATGCCGTGGGGAGAGCATACACCGGACGGCAAGACGAGTATGTAGACCTGGTGGTCGACGAAATGATTCCTGCCGTAGCAGAAGAGCATCTCGCCGACTTCATCGACGTATTTTGTGATGAGGGATTCTTTACCCCAGAGGAGACCGACCGCATCCTGGCAGCAGGGGCACGTTATGGCGTGCGTCCCAAGATACATGCCTGTGAACTCGCGTCATCGGGCGGTGTGGAGATAGGAGTGAAACACCATGCCCTGTCGGTGGACCATCTGGAGAGTGCGAGCGACAACGACCTCGCCCTACTGAGGGGAACAGCCACGATGCCGACGCTGCTCCCCGGCACCTCTTTCTTCCTCAACATGCCCTATGCCCGCGGGCGACAAATGATTGACAGCGGACTGGGCATTGCACTCGCCTCTGACTGCAATCCCGGCAGCACGCCATCCTCTGACATGAAATTCGTAGTGTCATTGGCTTGCATCAAGATGCGGCTGCTGCCCACTGAGGCCATCAATGCCGCCACGCTCAATGCCGCCTATGCCATGGGCCTCGCCGAGGACTATGGTTCAATTGCTGTGGGGAAGAAAGCCAATCTGCAGATTACCGTCCCCATCCCCTCCATCGACTATATCCCCTATGCCTACACACGACCTATCGTGCAGCAGGTGATATTGGATGGAGAATCACCTTGTGAGTGAGAACTTCAGGCTAAGGCCGAAGTCGCGGGTGGTGGTGGGATAGCTGCTGCTGGTGAGCAACGGCGTGTTGGTCTGCTGGTCGTAGTAGAAGGTCATGGTCATGAGCTTCGAGATGGTGTAGTCGGCATTGAAGGAGAACTTGAACGCGTTGTTTCCGCTGCTTGCCTGACTCGTCATGGTGGCGATGTCACGCGTGATGCTCGCCTGCTTGCGGTAAGAGAGGTCGAAACGCAAATTGAGGTCGTGGTTGAAGTTCTTGGAGTTGGAGTTTGACTTCGACGACGACTGCTTGTTTGTATTGCTGTTCTCGTTTTCGTTACCATTGTTCTTTTTCTTGGCTCCCCTCACCTTGCGTCCTCCGCTGCTGCCGAAAAGTTTGAAGTCATTGATTTTATAGCCCATGCCGACCACCCAGTCGTGGCTGGAGGTCTCATTGATCTGCATACTGGTGGTGCTCAGGTTGAGCGAGCGTGTCGACTTGTACTCCAGTTTGCAAGTCATGTTGTTCTGCAGTGTCACCTCAAGACCCAGCAGCGGTGAGAACGACTCGTTGATGCTCACGGTAGAGATGTTGAACATGCTGTTGGGCACAGGATTGCTTGTGGTGGCGTCGGTGATGAAGCCCAGGTTGCCCATATACTCCTGCCAGGTGCTGAAACTGGCGTAAGAACCAATGGCGAAGACACTCGTGTATTTGTGGTTGAGGTTGACGCTCTTGAAGAGGTCTTGGAACAGCGACAACTTGCTCAGTCCGCTGTATCGGATGTTCCAGTTGGGCAGCATGCGGCTCACGGCAGGGAAGAGGTCGAGCGACGAACCGCCCATGTTGGTGTAGGCAGAGAGGAATGCCGGTATCATAACATCCGAACTGTAGAGCCCCACCCCTCCGTTGGCGGCATCGAAAGTCTCACCAGCCCTTGATGTTCCGGCAGGATAGGTGGCACCCACATACTGGCTCTCCACCCTTTGGCGGAATGACTCCAGCGAGTTGCAGAAACGCTCAAACGACTTGCTGTGGTAGCCGTCGTTGGCGTTGCCCATGCTCTCTAACGAGCTCTTCAGGGATATGGTGGTCATGGTGAACTGCCCGGTGCGTGTGGTGGGATTGCCCTGATACATATACTGCACGCTGCGGTTGTCGGTCAGCGTGTGGCTTGCGTTGAGGTCAATCTTGAAGTCACGGGCAGGTTCGAGCGTCACCTTCAGCTGCAGGTCCTTGGTGAGGCTGGTGGTGGCAGGTGTCGCCACATTCTCGTTGTTCAGCAGCCAACCGTTCTCACGCGCCTTCTCGATATAGCTCTCATCGTTGAAACCGAAGGCGAAGTCGAGTCCCGGACTCAGAATGTCGCCACCGCGCTGTCCAAAAGCCTTGCCGATGGTGGGCATGAATCCCGGCAGCGACATCTGCCGCTGGTTGCGGTAGGTGAAGTTGATGTTGCGCACCATCATGAGTGCTCGTGCGAACACCTGTGCCGTCTTATACCATGTCTTGTCGTCGAGCGGTTCCTTCGGGGTGACCGACAGTTTGATGGTGACCGCCGAGTCGAGTTTGTTGAACACGTTGATTTTGTTGTCGTCCACCACCTTGTATTTCACAGGGATGGTCTTTCCGTCCTTGTCCTTCGCAGAGACGATGAGCCTGCGGCTCTTCTTGCTGTGCGTCACGGTGATAGACGTGTCGGCCTTGATGGTGATTTCCTTCTCAAACGTATTCTTGTTCTTGGGCAGGTTGGACTTCTGCTTGTCGTCCTCCGCCTTCTCCTTGTCGTCCTTGCCCTTCTGGTTCTTCGCCTGGTTGTTCTTTGCCTGGGTGCTCTTTGTCTGCTGCTTGCTCTTGTTGCTTGAGCGGCTGGTCGACTTGTTGAAGCGCTCGTTGGTCTTCTTCAGGAACGGTATGTGGTCGTAGAGTTTCTGCATGTTGAACGTACCGTTGATATTGAACGTACGCGCGTTGGAGATGGTGTTGCCCAGCGACGTGCCGTCCTCCAGGTCAGTGCCGCGCACCCATCTGTAGTTGGAGTCGTAGGTCAAATCGGAGGTGACCCAATCAAAGATGGGCAACAGGTTGAGCGGCACATGGTAGGATGCCTTGAAACTCTGGCCATAGTCGAGAGGAGCTCCGAAGTTCTTGATGGAGGTCCATACGGAGTCCTTCCATGCCGAGTACTCATCGGGATAAAGGCTTTTGTTGACCGGGGTATAGGGTTCCTCTATCTCCGCATGGGTGCCGCTGTTGAAGTTCACGTGCAGGTTCTTGGTGAAGTCCCATCTCAGCGAGAACTCCCTGTTCCAGAGGAACTGTTCGCTGAAGGTGAGCGGCAGTTGCGCTCCCTCGAGGTTCTCCATGTCGCGCTCCTGCAGTTCGTAGTAGATACGGCGTAGGTCGGTGTTGAACGTGATGTTCTGCGGCATATAGTTGAGGCCGAACTTCTTGGCTATCTCCAGCCATTTCGACTTCGACTTGAGTTTCTTGAATGGTTCCCATGCCTTGTATACCGGAGTCCATGAATAGGACATAGACCCGTTCCAAGAATCCTCATTCTCATAGATGGTCGTCTCGCCCGATTTGTGGCTGTGTGCATGGCTGTATGAGAAGGAGAAGTTGGCTGGGTCGTAGGGCATGGGATGTCCCTTGGTGGCGATGCCCACCCTGACATTGGAGAGCGAGAAGTTGGTGTTGGTCGACTGTGTCACGGCGATGGACTCGATGGAGTCGCGCTCATGTTTCGACTCGGTAGCCTCAAGGGCGTCTTTCAGCCTCATGTCGGTGTCGAGCGGATTGTATTTGGGCTTGCTTTTCTCTTTGGTGACGGAGTAGTAGAGCGGTGCCGACACCTTCGCCTTGTCGGGGAAGAACTTGCCCAGTTCGAGGCTGGTGGTGACCGACACGTTCTGGAAGTCATCCTGTGCCCTGGCAGCCACACCGTCCTCCAGACCTCCGAATCCCTCGCTGCGGAGGCGTCCGGTCATGTTGACGGTACCGAAGTCAGACAGTTGCACATTGAGGTTGCCCTGTGCAGCCCATCCTCCCTCGTTGGTATATTCCTTCATTCGGAGCTCGTTGACCCATACTTCGCCCGACTTCACCTCTCCTGAAAGGTTGCGCACACCGATAATCATCGTCTTGACCTCTCCGAGCGACGGGTTACCCATGATGCTCACCTTGTTGGAGGGCTTGTCTTCATCGTAGGCGGTATAGAGCTGGTTGTAGGACGCTGCCCCCGCTGCCTTCGCTATATTGCGCTCCTTCTTGAGCGAGGTGAAGATGCTCAGTGGGATGTCGAGCATATTCTCCTCCGGCCACACGATGCGCTTGTCGGCGACGGAGTATTTGTCATAATGTCCTTCTGGAGTCAGTTTGAGCGGTATCTCATACTCGTAGTAGTTGCTCTTGTAGTCGCTTCCGAGTCTGATGAATACCGCCAGCTGGTTGTCGGCGAGGTTGGTGATGTTCTCATTCAGCGTATTGGCGTGTACGAACATCTGCAACCTCTTGTATTGTCTCAGGTCGAGCGTAGTGTTCTTGTAGACGCATTTCGACTCACCTGTGCCCAGGTCATTGACGATGATGTCGAGTGCCTGCTCATTGCTCTCCACCAACTGCGGCTGGGTGGGGTCCTGCACACGTGAGATGCCCGGCGGCAGGATGTAGTTGACCGGCGTCTTGTCGTTGTTCTCCTCGATGTTGACCGCACTCACCGACATATAGCCTGAGTTGGACGCGCTGCTGGTGAGGTTCTGCGAATAGACGCGCCACTCGCCGCGCACGAGGTCGAGGCTTCCGAAACGCATGACGATGGGGTGCTTGAAATTGGTGAGGAACATACGCATGAAGCGCACGGAGGTGAAGTCGCTGATGGAGCCTATGCGTTTCTCGAATCGGTCGAGTGGGATGCGGAACTGATACCACGTCACATCGTAGTGGTCGCCGTTGCGCAGCGAACCGCTTCCCACGCGGCTGTCGACGATGAAGTTGTGGCCCACCACCATATCCTCGGGCCTGACGGAGATATGATACTGGTAGTATTTCTCATACTCGTTGAGGGTGAAGTCCTGGTTGATATCCTCCACATCCGGGGTGGTCTTGTACGACGTGTCGTAACTCTCGCTGCGCATGTCGGAGTCGGGCGAGTTGCCCTGCGGGTTGTTGATGCGCTTGTAGCGCTGGAGGATGGATGCCTGCACCTGGTCGTAGTCTCTGCCCCTGAAATAGTGGTAGTCGTCGTTGGCGGGGTCTGCCCAGATGCTGTCGAACACCTCGGGCGACACCTTCCCCTGTATGGCGGTGAGGAAGTCCTGATAGGACTCGTAGCTCTGCTCCTCTTGGTCGTTGAGACCATTGAAGCCCACGTCCTGAACAATTCTCGACCCGCTGGTGGTGACGAAGGCGTAGGTCTGGTCTGTCGTCTGAGTTGGAATCTTGCCCCACTGGGTGAAAGAGTATTTCCCAGACCCATCGACCATCAGTCCGCTCTCATGGAATTTCTTTCCGTCGTGGAGGATGTCCTCGCTTACCTCACCGAGGTTGATGTAGAAGTCGCCGCCATACTCTGAAGCATCGGCCTGACCATTGGTGTAGATGAAGGGGTCGAGGAGCCAGAACTCGATGTACTCGATGTTGGCGGTCTCGAAGTCGTTGGTGTCGAGTTTGCGCATCATGCCACCCCACTTCGTCTCCGGCTGGTCGAATCGTCCTGCGCTGTTGAGGTCTGGGTTGAAGTTGTAGGGACCACGCTCATTGGGATAGAAGGCGAGGTTGAGCACGGGCAGTGTCGAGGTGGCGCCACTATACGAGCTTTGGTCGCGGTTGGGGTACAACTCGCGCACATACACCTCGCGCACATAGTGGTTGGACAACTGGTTGAGGTCGCTCTTGATGTGGCTCGGTGTGAGCGACGAACTGCGGCGTGTGAAGAGCGGGTCGATGTTGTACCATGCCAGGAGGCTTCGGTTGAATCCGCTGGAGAGTCCCGTCTTGTCCTTGTACTCATTGAACATGGTGGGCACGCTGGAGATGACCCATGAGGTGGGCGTCGACACGTCGATGGTGTTCTTGGTGTTCTCGAAGTCATCGAGATAGGAGGCGTTGTCCTGTGTGCCGTGCGCCTTTCCTGCGATGAGGTGGGCAAACTCAGCCGAGAGCGATATGTTCGACGGCTGTGTGACATGGAGCAGCGGTATCTTGTTGAGCATGTTGGTGAGCCACTGGCTCTCCTTCTTCCAGTTGAGGTTGACACCCCACAGCGTGTTGTTGAGGGGTTCAGCTCCCATCGCCACCTTGGTGGTGAGTGCCTGCTCTGAGATATGGCGCAGCGTACCGCTCATCTGGAAGTTCTTGCTGAAGTCATACTCCCAGTTGACGCCGAACATGGTCTTTCGCGACTGTCCGTAGTCGGTATTGCTCTCATACGACGCACTGACCGGTGTTTCCGCATCGAGGATGCTTTGGTTGATGATGGTCACCTCGCCGGCTGAATAGTCGACCGTATAGTCGGAGTTCTCGGTGAGGGTGACACCACCCGCCGTGACGACGACCGACCCCTGCGGCACGTTGTATGCGCCCAGCGGGATGACATTGGCAGCAGAACCTCTGAACTGTCCCGTGAGGATATACTTGTCTTTCTCGGCTATCTGCTTCGCCACCGTCCTGGTGGAGTCATAGAGTTCGGTATAACTGTATTTGGCTGCCTTGTCTGCCGACACGCCCTTGCTCACGAGGAAGTTATAGAGGAATTCGCCGAACGGTTCGACTTTGGGGAGGAAGACACGTCCGTTGGTCACGGTATACCCTTCCACATAGTCGAAATAGCCGTTGGGGTGGGCCTTCATGTTGTTGTCGAGTCGGTCGGCGTCGATGTCCTTGATGATGGTCTGGTCCTTCACCTGCGGTTCGGGAATATAGGAGATGTAGACGCCGGCGGTATCGCTTTGGAACTTGATGTCGAGGCGGAACTTATCCTTCTCCACGTTGGAGGCGAGGTAGTAGACGTTTTTCATCATCAGGTCCCAGTTGGACTGCATGGGGTTGTTGCTCGTATTCTTGAGCGACTTGACGAAGAGCGCCTTGGTGACATCGGGCACATCGCTGGCAAACTCACCCACCTGATAGGTGACACCGCCGTAGGTATACTCAAAGGCGATGGCCAGCACCTGGTCGGTCTGGAGGGCGGTCTTCAGCGAGATATATCCGAGGGCTTTGTTGATGGTGTATTCCGACGAGCTGAGCAGGCGTGCGCTCTCCAACTTCTCATAGTCGGTGCCGCCCACAAACTGCGCATCGAGTATTGTGGAGGTCTGGTCTATCTCACGTGCGCCGACATACTCACCCACCATCTGCGAGTAGAGCGGGTTGGCGTTGTTGGCCGGCGGCATCGCCCCACCCTCACCCAGGTCAGCCAGAGCGATGATGTTGCGGGTGTTGTTGGCCGTACCGCTTTTGTTGGTCACCCATATCTCCACGCGGTTGATGGTCACTCCCGTGGTGAGGTTGGGCAGTGTCTTCATCGCACCGTCGTACTTGTCGCGGAAATAGCGTGCGAGGAAGAAGTGGCGGTTTTCCTCGTAGTTGGCGACATCTATCTCAAAGGGAGTGTAATGCTTGCCACCCTTCGACGACACGCTTCCCGTCGACGACTTTTTCTGCGACACGACGGTCTGCAGCTTGAGTTTGCCAAACTGCATGTCGGTGCGGAGGCCGAAGAGAGAACTGGCACCGGTGACGAGTGACGAGTTGCTGGGGAACGACACGTTGCCACCCTCCACGAGTTTGATAATCTCGTCCTCCTTGCCCTCGTATTTGAGTTTCATGGTCTGGGCATCGAAGTCAAAGGTAGCATCCGTGTTGTAGTTGAGGTTCATGTTGACCTTGTCGCCCACCTTGCCGTTGACGCTGAGGTTGATTTTCTCATCAAAGTCCATCGTCGTGGTCTTGCGGTTGCGGATGGGCAGCGAGGGGTTGTCGATGTTCTTGAAGGTAGCGCCGAACTTCAGTTCTGCCGTTCCCTGGGTCTTGATGCGCACGCCACCGGGACCGAAGATTTTCTCTGCGGGTCCGAGGTCGAAATGCATGTCGGTGAAGTCAAACTTCTCCTTGCCCTTGGTTTTGACCGCCTCCTCATTCTTGGAGTGGAAGAACTTCTGCATCGCCTGTTTCTCGCTCCACTTGAAATACTCGTCGTAGGTCATCATCGTAGGCGCTCCCACGTAAGACCCACCGATTTTGTTGCCGAAGATATAGCGGTCGATGGTGTCATTGTAGACGACGGTCTGCTGCATGTTCTCAGGCCTTTTCAGGTCGGCTGGATTCTGTGTGAGGTCGTCATCGGTGATGGGTGTGGTGCGCTGGATGGGCCAGCGGGTGTTGAGCAGTGAATCGGGAATTTCCTCCTCATCATCGAGGATGGGCTGCGCCTTGACAACGGGTTTATTCTTGTCATCCGGTTTGTCGTCCGCCGCCTGGTTGTTGGCATTGTTGCCCCGCGCATTGCCGCGCTGGCGGGTGCGGTCATCCTGATTTCCGGGCCTTGCCTGCTGGTTTTGGCGCTGCCGTGTGCGGTCGTCCTGAGGCACGGAAAGAGCGTTGCCCGCCATGATGCTGATGGCGCACAATAAAAAGACAAAGCTCCAAATCCGATGCCTGATATTCATTGTTCTGTTAAGTTTCGCTCTCGCTCAACTATCAAGTAGTTAAGGAGTTAAAGAAGTTAAGCGAATTTATTTTATCTGTTTGAGTGCCAGTTTCACCACCTGCTCCACAGGAAGGTTGGGTTGCTGACGCAGTATTTCTGTCACCACTTTCGACGTGGGAGCCGGGGAGAATCCCAGCATGGTCAGGGCACTGATGGCCTCCTGACGCACCTCCTTGTTGATGGGGTCTGGTGTTGCCGGTGCACCCGACTGCTGCGGACCGATTTCGCTGACGGCAATCTTGTCCTTGAGGTCGACGATGATGCGCTGGGCGGTGCGCTGTCCGATGCCCTTGACGGCCTTGAGCGTGCGCTCGTCGCCGCTGGCGATGACATTGCCCAGTTCGGCGGGTGTCAATGCCGAGAGAATCATCCTCGCCGTGTTGGCACCCACGCCCGACACGGTGATGAGCTGCCGGTAGAGTTCGCGCTCCTCCTTGTTGGCGAAGCCATAGAGAGAGAATGAGTCGTCTCTTCCTCCAGTGACCAAAGCCTCGTGCACATACAGTTTCACCTCTTTCTTGTTCTGTATGGCAGCATACGTGTTGAGAGAAATATTGAGGGCATAACCTACCCCGGCCGCCTCAACAACAGCCATTGCGGGGGTGATTTCTGTCAATTCGCCCCTGATGTATTCAATCATTGATGTCGTTTTTTGTATATATACGATAGAATAACGTGAGAAACGGGCGGTTTATTGCATTTCGGGGGACAAATAAGATGAATCCGCGTCGGCAGATTGAGCATACCATGCCATCTTTCGTCGAACATCTCAGATTTATTTTTTCAACATTTTTGCTTGGGTGAAGATATTTTTGTAACTTTGTTGGCGTATGATGAGCTTGGCTATTCACATTCTCATCACGTAACAACCAATTGTAAACCATCATGAAAAAACTGCTTTCGTTCATCCTGATATTATTCTGCGTCACTATGGTCCAGGCAAGTGATGTCCTGTCAGAGGATTTTGAAACAGGCCTGCCCTCGTCACCATCCTCATCAGAGACTCAGGCATCACTGGCATCGGGCATTTGGCTCACCAAGGATGTATATGGCAAAAATGACAATGGAAGCAAAAGGGCTACCATGAGCAGCAATGCCTATCTCATCACGCCTGTCCTGCCACAGCCAGGTCGTGTCTCATTCAAGCACCGCGCCTCAGGCAGCGGGAAAAAGCTGAAAGTGGAAAAATCTGTCGACGGAGGAAACACATGGACAGAGATTGGCACGGCCACCATGTCGTCGTCGACGCCCTACGGCAGCAGCTCTTTTAAGACCAATTGTACAGAGGAGGATACCGAGGTCAGGATACGTTTCACTTGTCTGAGCGGCACAATCTATCTTGACGACATAGAGATTACCCTCCATGTTACTGGAGGAACGCCCGTAGAACCTAACGACTCCACCTATATCACAGAGGGAGTGCCGGTGCCTACAAAGCCCTTCCCCGAAGCATTGCACACTTATTACATCTCGCCTGATGGCAGCGACACAGCCGGGGACGGTACGTTGGAAAAGCCATGGTATAACCTTCAATATGCTGTTGACAAAACAGTGGCAGGCGACCATATTGTATGCCGAGGTGGGACGTACAAACCCACCATGAAAAAGGATGGCAAGAAATACACCGTGCGCATCAGCTCCTCTGGTACGGCCGACGCCCCCATTATCATCAGAAGCTATGAGGATGAGAAGCCTGTGTTTGACTTCGTGCAGCAGCTGACCGACCAAAGCATTGGCGACAGAGGTATACTCCTTACCGGCAATTACTGGTGGCTTTTCGGCCTGCATATCACACATGCGGCTGACAACGGTATCAAACTTGAAGGTTCACACAATAGGATAGAACGCTGCGAGTTTTCCTATAATCTTGACACAGGACTTCAGTTAGGCTTCGGCCACAAATTCAGTGACACCTTCCCCAACATGAGCCAAAACGACGGCACCTATTGTGCCTACAACGACGTGATTGACTGCGACTCACATCACAACTGCGATTATGACACCAATTACGGCTCCGACGCTGACGGTTTTGCCTGCAAGATGCACAACGGCAAGGGCAACCGGTTTATACGCTGCCGAGCATGGCACAACAGCGACGACGCCTGGGATCTTTACGAGACCGACTACGATGTCGTGCTGGCTGAGTGCTGGGCATGGGATTCGGGAAAGGCTGAAGACCATCAGTGGGTAAAGGACTATATCAAAAAAAGTGGGTCGATGTCGTTTTCAGGGAATGGTAACGGCATCAAACTTGGTGGGAATGGAACCGGCGGTTCGTCCAAAGGCATCCACTATGCCTACAACTGTGTGGCTTTCAACTGTAATGCCGGCAGCAGCGTGAAAGGTTTCGACTGCAACAATCACAAGGGCGGACATGTGCTCATCGGATGCCTGGCATTCAACAACAGCTATGATTTCATGTTCGAGTCGGGTGGTTCCGACGCCAACACCAAATTCTACAACAACATCTGCCTGGGCAAACAGGAGATTTGTGTAGGGGAAGACGATTACAATGCCATCTCCTCGCCAATGTCGAAAAATGGATGGACCCATCATTTGGTGACGGGCATCGGTGCCGATGACTTTGTCTCTCTCGACGAGGATGACGCGCTTATGCCAAGAGCAATTGACGGTTCGCTGCCACGGCGTTTTGCACGCCTTGCCGCCGACAGCAAGATGGTGGATGCCGGCGATGCAAGTCACGATATACCTGAAAGTTTGCTTGCCGACTTCCCCTTCCTCAGACGCACTGTCACAGGACTTCAACGTGACATGGGACCTTATGAGCGCCCTGCCACCACCGATGCAGTGTCAAGCCCTATCAAAGAAGATGCAAAGACTGACCTTCCACAGAAATATCTTCGCAATGGGCAACTGATTATAGTGAATAATGGGAAAAGATACAATGCCGTCGGACAAAATTTGTGAACAGCATGAAGGCATTCACACACACCCTCATCATCTCGTTGCTGCTAGCCAACTTAGTCATCGCCGGCACCAAACTCTCTGCCGCACAAGACACAAATAGCAATGACGGCGACACCTATTCGCTAAAGAGCGACGCGACCGACGAAAGCACACGCAAAAATCTTCCCGACCTGCACGGCATAGATATCCCGTCGCCCCTAAAAGATAGACCCGAACAAATCCTTTCCCGGAAAGGTTATGTGACGTCATACAACAAAGACACCAAGTTGCCCAACTGGGTGGCATGGCGCCTCACGGCAGCACACATCAGCGGTGAGGCGCGGCGGCCCGGCAACGCATGGCATGAGGACACCGACGTCCCTATGCCAAGGGCGACATACAGCGACTACAAGGGAAGCGGATGGTCGCGCGGACATATGTGTCCTGCGGGAGACAACAAATGGGACAGCGATGCGATGTATGAAACTTTCCTTTACACCAACTGCTGCCCCCAGAATGCCAATTTGAACTCCGGCACATGGAACCAAATTGAAATCTCCTGCCGACGGTGGGCGGAGAAATACGGTGAGGTAGACATCATTTGCGGTCCCCTCTTCTTCCGCCAGTTCCAACAGACCATTGGCGACAACAAGGTGGTTGTCCCCAATGCTTTCTTCAAGGTGATTGTCTGCCGGAGCGGCGGCAGTCCCAAAGGCATTGGCTTTATCTGCCGCAACACCGACGGCAACACCAAGAAAGACCTCTATGTCAACACCATCCACGAGGTAGAGCGCATCACCGGCATCACCTTCTTTCCCCATCTGCCCAAAGCCCTGGAAGATTCCGTCAAAAACAAAGCCGACCTCAGCGACTGGTAAAGGGGCTGGGTTCTGGGGAAGCCAGAAAAAGTGGCAAGGCACTCGCAAAAGGAAGAAAAAATTTTTGACAAATTCGTGAGCCATTTATGGTTATTTATGTGAAAAGAAAAACATAGAATTGCCATATAATGGGTCATAAATTCCATATCAAGCAGCCTTCGGCTGGAAATCTTACAAATCTATTCAAATCAAACAAATCTTCGCCGCTGGCGGCGATATATAATTAATGAAAAAGTCGTGAGCCATTTGTGGTTATTCATGTGAAAAGAAAAACATAGAATTTAGCACAAATTGACGTCATATCACAGCATTTGTGGCTGGGAGACGCCATATATGGACGTCTCTACTACGTTGCACACGACAGGCATCTCAAGCGGACGCGATACATCGCGTCCCTACTGGTGGCACCGGCATATTTGTAGGGGTATTGTCTAGACTCCTAAAATCCTCTAATCAACGCCCCCTGACCCCCTCTAATCTTAGAGGGGGAGCCCATTCGGCTCATGGCAGGCATGGCTAATTGATGCCCAAACGACTAAACGGCTAGACCACCAAACAACTAAACGACCAAACCACCAAACGACTAAACGACCAAACGACTAAACGACTAGACCACCAAACAACTAGACCACCAAACGACTAAACGACCAAACGACTAAACGACTAAACCACCAAACAACCAAACAACCAAATTGCGTCAGCTTTTGAGGGTATCTTGGTGACTTGTCGCAAATGAGGTGGTGTGTCGCACACAGTGTGGGAGAAATAAAGGAAAAAACATTGCGGGTATTCAAAACCACCCTACATTTGCATCAGAAACAACGAAGACAGGGAAAAAATAAAATTAAAAATTAAAGATTAAAGATTAAAAATTGAAACCTGTTGGAGGAAAGAAAAAGAAAATAATAATAACAAAAAAGATACGATTATGAAGACAATGGAATTAACCCCAACAACAGTTGCCAATTTCGACAACACAGCAATGGCAACACGAGTGAGCAACTTCAAAAAGGCTGCAAAGAAATTCTTCAAGGCCACGTACAGATTCCTCATGGTAATCAGCCCGGTCTACCCGCAGTATGTTGAGAGCCAGAAGAGAATGGCATAGATTTTTAGTAAAACATAAGTTAACAACAACATCCTTATTTATTTGATTCAGTACAACATCCTTATTTATTTGATTCAGTAATTCCAGCGCTCCCCCTCTGAGACCAGGTCTTGGAGGGGGAGATTGGTTATGTCGATATAATTGTTTAATTTTGCACCCCATGAAACGTGAAACGATTATATCCATCTGCAAAGGCATTGCCATCATCCTGATGGTGGTTGCCCACGCAGAAGCGCCGGGCTGGCTCTGCCATTTCATTTTTGAATTCCATATGCCCCTTTTCTTCATCACAGCAGGCTATTTCTTCTCATTGAAATACCTGAATGATGAGGCGACATTTATCAAGAAACGGATTAAGGGTCTTTATTGGCCATTCGTCAAGTGGTCGGTGTTCTTTTTGATTATCCACAACTGGATGTTTGACATCGGGATACTGAATGAACAATATGGCAATGAGACGGGTGGCGTGACACACCCCTACACATGGCATCAGATACAACAGAATCTATGGAACATCTTCACGGCAATGGGCGGATACGACCAGTTTCTCTGTGGAGCATTCTGGTTTTTCAGAGGATTATTCGTGGCAAGTATCCTGTATCTGTTTTTATATAAAGTGCTGAACCTATGCGTTTCCAGAGTTCCGAAACTCTCCCCCAAGACCATCCCCTACCTCATCTGCCTGGTGATGCTGCTCCTATGCGGATGGAAGACATACGAGAGGCTGAATGTCATCACACTGGTTCAAGGAGGCTATCGCGACATGATGGGCTGTTTCTTCTTTGGCTGTGGTTTCATCTTCCGACAGTATGTTGACAAATACCGCGAATTCATCTCACATCATCACGCCCAACTTTGGACGACCATCATCTTCGGTGCCATTGTATATCTGTTCTCGGTATATCTGATAGCCAACATGAACTGGCGTTCTACATTTACACAGTTCCTCTCCCTGCCAATACCTGCTCTGCTTGGATTCCTGATGACTTATAACATCAGCCTATGGATAGACCGCCGTGAAGGATGGTTGAAACAGTCTCTCATCTACATCGGTGACCATACACTCTACATCTTCATCTTCCATATCTGCACCTACAAAGCAGTAAGCCTTTTGAAGATATGGTATTATGGACTTGATATTCACCAGATAGGCTGCCATATGGTCATCCATGACTATTCACAACAAGATTGGTTCTGGGTGGCATACACCATTGCCGGTGTAGGAATACCCCTCGCACTCTACTGGTTGCAAGAACGTATCTCCTGCAAAATCAAATCATTCAGAACCTCAACATCGGAATAGACCTAATGACACTGGGGGATGGATAGTACTTCCGGGTCATGGTATTTGGTAGAGGAGATGCCATCAAAGGAAGTTTCTTCCATGTCGTATGCGGCAATCATCCGTGCTTTTTTTCATTAAAATACAAGCAGTTTTTTGATAGAAACAGCGGTTTCAACAACTCAAATAGATACTTGTTAGTGATAACTCAATTGGATACTTAACTAGTGACGGCCCAATAAAGAACAACAAGCAGCAAAAAAATATAACTTACAACAAATATGGCAGCAAAGGATTTCATAGTAGCAATTGAACTGGGCTCTTCGAAAATCACCGGTATCGCCGGCAGAAAGGGCACGGACGGGAGCATTCATATACTCGCCGTCGAGAGAGAGGATGCCACATCCTGCATCCGCAAGGGGATAGTTTACAACATCGACAAGACCAGCGCTTGTCTGACCAACATCATCCAGAGACTGAGGAAACGCCTCAAATCGGAAATCACACAGGTGTTTGTTGGCGTGGGAGGACAGTCCATACGCAGCATCCGCAACAGCAGCGTGAAGACACTCCCCGAGGATACCATCATCTCGCAAGAGATAGTCAACGAACTGATGGACAACAACCGCAGCACACAGTATCCCGACCTTGAGATACTGGATGCCGCCACTCAGGAGTTCAAAGTGGGAACACTATACCAAGTAGACCCCGTGGGTATCCAGAGCGACAAGATTGAGGGCAATTTCCTCAATATCGTCTGCCGCAAGGCTTTCTTCCGCAGTCTGAACAAATGTTTTGAGAAAGCTGGCATCTCCATCGCCGAAATGTATCTCTCCCCCATCGCCCTGGCGCAAAGCACGCTCACAGAAGCAGAGATGCGCAACGGCTGCCTCCTCGTCGACCTTGGTGCCGACACCACCACCGTCGCTGTCTATTTCAAGAATATACTACGTCACTTGGTTGTCATTCCTCTCGGCGGCAACAACATCACCAAGGACATCGCCACCCTTCAGATGGAGGAAAACGAGGCTGAAGAGTTGAAAATCAAGTATTCCAAAGCCTTCATAGAGCCCTCTGAAATCGACACCGACGAGACACTGCCCATCGACGGCGGGCGCTCTGTGCCAACAAAGGTGTTCAACGAACTGGTGGAAGCCCGTGTCAATGAAATCATCCACAACATATGGTTCGGCCAGGTACCACCGGAGTACTGCGACAAACTCATGGGCGGCATCATCCTCACCGGAGGCGGTTCGAAGATGAAGGAAATCATGAAAGCATTCACCACCATCACCCGTATCAAGAAAATCCACATCGCAAGCAGTGTGCAGCAGAAGGTTACCTCCGCCGACAAGGATACCGACTTACACGACGGCACGATGAACACCGCCTTGGGCCTGCTCGCCAAAGGTGACATGAACTGTGCCGGTGCGGTCGTCAAGCCAACAGCTGACCTCTTCGACACCAAAATCCCCCCATCCAATCCGACAACAGATATCCCTAAGCCGCAAACGGACAAGACCGACAAACCAGGCCGGGTGGAGTCGCCTGAAGAGAAACATAACCGCGAAAGGAGACACCAAGATGAACATGTCGTCCCAACTCAACCAAGTCAACCTCGCAAAGGCGGTTGGCTCTCACGAGGATACCAATACTTGGTAGAACTTGGCAAAAATATTATCGCCGAAGAGAACGAGAATACCGTCAACCGTTAATCATGCCCCCATCCATAACACATCAAATAAAAACCAATATGCAAAACGACAAACTCCCCAACAAAAATGAAGTCCTCGACTTTGAAGAACTTTCCGATGAGAACTGCATCATCAAGGTCATCGGCGTAGGTGGCGGCGGTGGCAATGCCGTCAACCACATGTACCGCACGAACATCGAAGACGTGTCGTTCGTTCTCTGCAACACCGACCGCCAGGCCCTCAACGCCTCTCCCGTACCCGTCCATATCCAGTTGGGCAAAGAAGGACTCGGGGCAGGCAACATACCGGAAGTCGCCCGCAACGCTGCCGAAGAGAGCGAGGACGACATCCGCCGAATGCTCAACGACGGCACCAAGATGTCGTTCATCACCGCCGGTATGGGCGGCGGTACAGGAACCGGTGCCGCTCCCGTCATTGCACGCATCTCCAAAGAACTCGGCATCCTCACAGTGGGCATCGTCACCATCCCCTTCCAGTTTGAGGGTCCCCACAAGATTGACCAGGCTCTCGACGGTGTCGAGGAGATGGCCAAGCATGTCGATGCGTTGCTCGTCATCAACAATGAGCGTCTGCGTCAAATCTATACCGACGTTTCCGTACTCAACGCTTTTGCCAAGGCCGACGACACCTTGAATATCGCTGTCCGCAGCATCACCGAAATCATTACCGTCCATGGACTTATCAACCTCGATTTCAACGATGTGCGCACCGTATTGAAAGACGGCGGCGTCGCCATCATGAGCACCGGTTACGGTGAAGGCGAGGGACGTGTGAAGAAAGCCATAGAAGACGCGCTCCACTCTCCCCTGCTCAACGACAACGACGTGTTCAACTCCAAGAAAATCCTGCTGAACATCTCTTTCGCCGAGGACAAGGAAAACGAAGGACTGATGATGGAGGAGATGAACGACGTCCACGAATTCATGGGCAAATTCGGCAGTGACTACAAAATCAAATGGGGACTGGCAGTCAATCCCGAACTGGGAAAGAAAGTGAAGGTGACCATCCTTGCCACTGGCTT
Source organism: uncultured Prevotellaceae bacterium (assembly GCA_902767775.1). Taxonomy (GTDB): domain Bacteria; phylum Bacteroidota; class Bacteroidia; order Bacteroidales; family Bacteroidaceae; genus Prevotella. Next base: position 50,910 of record CACXIP010000023.1, read on the forward strand.
CGGCATAGAGCATGTCGACGGCATGGACGTACGTCAGAACCAACTCTCACAATCCGACTCCGTCCTCATGGCCGAAGAGGAGGAGAACCGCCAGCGCCTCATCAATCGCCGCGGGGTTTACTATGGAGAAAGCGCTTCTTCTCACAACAAACGTCGCCCGAACATTTTCATATTCAAGCAAGAAGACCTCGACAACGAGGACATCATCCTGGCAGTGGAGAGCAGCCCAACCGCAAACCGCTCACGCAAATCACTCAGTAAGATATGCCTCATCTCTGATGGCGACGAGACGGACATCACACCTGAGAATGTGATAGAAAATGCTGGCAGCAACAATAGAATCGTATTCTAAGGCCCAAAATGGCAGGCTCAATGATAAAAGTTGGCAAAAATACAAGAAAATTTGCCTAAATGATAGTTATTTCTCAAAAAAGATGTATTTTTGCAACCGAATTTGAGATTTCAACAACAAAAATAACACTTTTATGAAGAAAATCAGAGCCGCCGTTGTGGGCTACGGCAACATCGGCAAATACACAATCGAAGCACTGGAGGCATCGGATGACTTCGAGATTGCGGGCATCGTGCGCCGCAAGGGAGCGGAGAACTGTCCTCCTGAACTCGCTGCATACGAGGTGGTGAAGGACATCACCGACCTGCGTGACGTGGATGTCGCCATCCTTTGCACCCCCACACGCAGTTGTGAGGAGTATGCCAAGAAAATCCTCCCGCTGGGCATCAACACCGTCGACAGCTTCGACATCCACACCAGCATCCTCGACTACCGTGCCTCACTCATGCCGATATGCAAGGCATCGGGCACCGTCGCCATCATCTCCGCAGGATGGGACCCGGGCAGCGACAGCATCGTGCGCACCCTGATGGAGAGTCTGGCACCGAAAGGACTGTCATACACCAACTTCGGTCCGGGCATGTCAATGGGCCACTCCGTATGCGTGCGCTCCAAGGCTGGTGTGAAAAACGCGCTGTCGATGACCATCCCCAAAGGTGAGGGCATCCACCGCCGCATGGTGTATGTGGAACTGGAGGAAGGTGCCACCCTCGAGGAGGTGACCGCCGCCATCAAGGCCGACCCGTATTTTGCCAGTGACGAGACGCATGTGTTTGCCGTGCCGTCGGTGGATGCCGTCCGCGACATGGGCCATGGCGTCAACCTGGTGCGCAAGGGCGTAAGCGGCAAGACGCAGAACCAGCGCATCGAGTTCAACATGAGCATCAACAACCCGGCGCTCACCGCACAGGTGCTGGTGAATGTGGCTCGTGCCTCACTGAAACAGCAGCCAGGATGCTACACGATGATAGAGGTGCCGGTGATAGACATGCTGCCCGGCGACCGCGAGAGCATCATCGCACATTTGGTGTAAGGAGGTGTTTTTTATAACAAATCGGAGGTCAGAATTTTTTTCTGATCTCCGATTTGTTTTGGTCGTTTGGGGGGTTGGTCGTTTAGTCGTTTGGGGGATTTTTTTAGGAGTTTAGGAGATTAGGAGTTTAGACAATACCCCTATAAAATGTCGGTGCACAGTTCATTGGGATTTGTAATCATGGGTGGTCGAAAGATGTTTTTTCTCACGCTGTTACATCTTTGATTTTTAGGGGATTCTGATTCGGTTAGACATCATTGCTTTCCTATGGTCAGTTTCGCCTGTCCTGATAGCCACATTTAAGTCGATAATCCAGTCCTCCAGTTGCATTTTGAAACAGAACTTTGCCTCCTCGAATCCGATGCCG
>CACXIP010000024.1:0-95001 GCA_902767775.1 uncultured Prevotellaceae bacterium
ACGAAATCTTTACGACATGACAAAGGCCGAGCTTGGGAAAGTTCGGCCTTTGAGCATTTTTTAACAAATAAGAGGGTATGCCTATTTTGACACACCCTCATCTCCCAACAACGCTTAACTCTTAACTATGAATTCTGAACTATGAACTATGAACTAACTAAATTTCCCAAGAAAATGAGACATCTTCTTTCACTTACTCTATTGGTTGCTCTTTCCCAACCATTGGCAGCCCAAGATTTCCAATTGCTGCCCGAAGGTTATTTCAACAACAAAGGTGTGGACGTAATGGCATTCAGCGACTTCTACCCTGAAGGCCATCAAGGTGGTGTCTGCGTCATCATGAACGGACAACGTGTCGCCACCAACGGCGACATCCGTTTGGAGGCTACTCCCGGACAATGGCAACCCGTCCCCAAGCAATTGAGCAGGAGCGCCGAAGGCAACTGCATCACCACCAACCTCTGCTATCCCGACTCCTCACGGCATCTGACGGGTTTCAACCCCATGGTTTATCCGGACTATCAGTTCAACTACCAAGTACGGGTGAAAAGTGAGGGTAAGAGCATCATCGTCACCGTCGACCTCGACAAGCCAGTTCCCGACTTCTTAGTCGGAAAGGTGGGATTCAACCTGGAGTTCTTCCCCGGCAGGTTGTTTGGCAAGCCATGGCTCATGGACGAACAGTCGGGCATATATCCCCAGCAACCCAACACACCCCTTGAAACCACATCACCCAACATCCTCCATACAGGTGACTTCTTCACTGGTAAGGGCGACAAGGCCGATGTTCAGCAACTTAACGGCAAAGGATACAGTCCGCTGATAGCCGATGACGTGATTGCCCTACCCTATGCTACCGGACATGTGTTCACCTCCCAACCCGACGACCCCTACAGCCGTCTGACCATAGAATCCAAAACCGGTGACCTGAAGCTCTACGACGGCAGGATGAACCACAACAACGGCTGGTTTGTGCTGCGCAGCGAAATCAAAGCGGGTGTCACCAAGAACGCTGTCGAATGGGTCATCACACCTAATGTGGTGAGCGACTGGACCTACCAACCCGTGATACAGACTTCACAGGTGGGCTATCATATCAACCAGCAGAAACGCGCCATTATCGAGACCGACCGCCGCGACAGTCAGCTGCTTCAGGCAGAGCTCATCCAAATCAAAGCCGACGGCGAACACACCGTGAAGCGAATACAACCATCGGTATGGGGCAGATTCCTGCGCTACAACTACCTGACGGCAGACTTCAGTGATATCAAGGCGCCCGGACTCTACAAAATCAAGTACGGCACTTCTTCGTCATCCGTTTTCCGCATCGACAGCAACATCTACGACCGTGGCGTATGGCAACCCGTCGTTGAGTATTTCCTCCCCGTTCAGATGTGCCATATGCGTGTCAGTGAAAAATACCGGGTATGGCATGACGCCTGCCACATGGATGATGCGAGAATGGCAACCGTGGGCAATCTCTTTGATGGTTATGTGCAAAAGCCAGGACTCTCGAAATACGCAGCTGGCGACATCGTACCAGGAGTGAACATTGGTGGCTGGCATGATGCCGGTGACTTCGACCTGCGTGTAGAGTCACAGATTGGAGAGTCATATATTCTTGGTTTGGCTTATGAGGCGTTCCATCCCGATATCGACGTGACATCCATCAGTCAAGAAGACCACCGAACAGAAATCCATCAATCCGACGGAAAGAATGACATTCTGCAACAGGTAGAGAACGGTGCGCTGACGGTAGTGCGCTCCTATCAGGCACTGGGACGGCTCTACCGCGGCATCATCTGCAACAAGTTGCGCCAATATGTGCTTTTGGGTGACGCATCGTCGATGACCGACGGCAAGATAGGCAATGACGACGACCGTTGGATTTTCACTGAAGACAATCCTTTCCGCGAAATCACCACAGCTGCGCAGTTAGCCGGTGTGGCGAGAGTGCTCCGCGGCTTCAATGACAACCTGAGCAAGGAATGCCTTGACATCGCCAAGAGCATATACGACAATATGCCCACCGACGCGCGTTCCAACATGCTCAAGATGCAAGCAGCCATCGAACTCTACCTCACCACGCAGCAGGCAGAGTATTTGGACTTCATCCTAAACAACCAAGCAATGCTCACCAACAGCATGAGCATCGGCCGCTCGGGTTGGCTTACCGCCCGATTGGTCAAGCAACTGTCTGGGTCGAAGGACAAGCGCATCAAGAGTTTCATTGCCGCCTTCCGTGCCGCCCTGCCCAATTACAAGGAGCAGTTGGACAAACAGACGGCAGCCACGCCCTATGGTGTTCCCTACAGTCCCAGCATCTGGGGAGCAGGATGGGACATCCAGCGCTTTGGCTTTGAATATTACTATCTGGCAAGCATCTTCCCCGATGTCTTCCCCAAGGAGACCGTTTACAATGCCCTCCATTTCGTCCTTGGTTGCCATCCCGGCAGCAACACTTCCTCTTTCGCTTCAGGTGTGGGAGCTCGTTCTGCTACTGTGGCCTACGGAGCCAACCGCGCCGACTGGTCGTACATTCCTGGAGGTGTTGTTTCTGGCACAGCCTTGATTCGTCCTGATTTCCCTGAGTTGTTGGAGTTCCCCTATCTCTGGCAGCAGATGGAATATGTGATGGGCGGCGGTTCCTCTCATTATATGTTTCTGGTACTGGCATCCCAGCACCTGCTCAACCTCTCCCGAACATACTGAACACTCGCCACATATTCCTCATCGGCAGACAGGTGCTCAATAATCATGGGCATACGAGGATTCTCTGCGGTGGCCAATTGTGCGTACAGTTCTATATCCAACGAACAATACCAGCACATCCAGCCTTGAGGCATCTCTCTGCATCATGCGGACTGAGCACACCCTTCACGACAAACGGAACTCCGGCAGCCTGCACAAACTCTGCCAGTTCCTCCGTCGTTTTCGCTTTCATGGGCAGACCGAACACGTTATCATATCCGCCCCGGAGTTGAAGGCATGGTCTATGTCCATTCCCACAGCCATGCAGCCCACCTTGACAGCATGTTCAATCTTGCTAAACACCATCTGATTATCAGCATGGGGTTTGACAATCTTAATGGTTCTGGCACCAGTGGCAACAATCTCCTCAAGTTCGGTTTCACTACCCATACCCACCCAATGCACGGATAGATTTTCCATGTAAATGAAGACATCCAAAAATTTGGCATTTTCACAAAAAAGTTATACCTTTACAACGAATTTGATGAATCGGAAACAAGAAAGACGTTTATGATGCAATTTGTTATCAAGCGGTTTCGTTTCTGAAGATAAAAGCCATCCATTACCAAAGAACAATGCTGACTGAGAGAACCATGGAACGTCTGCGGATATTGGCAGAATCGGCGAAATACGATGTATCGTGCTCGTCGAGCGGCACTGTGCGCAGCGGTCGCAAGGGCATGGTAGGCAATACCGTTGGCGGTGTGGGCATCTGCCATTCTTTCGCAGACGACGGGCGCTGCATCTCGCTCCTGAAAGTGATGCTCACCAACTATTGCATGTATGACTGCGCCTACTGCATCAACCGCCGCTCAAACGACATCCAACGTGCCACACTCTCAGTGTCGGAATTGGAGGAAATCACCATGGAGTTTTATCGCCGCAACTACATCGAGGGACTGTTTCTCTCGAGTGGTGTGGTACGCTCACCCGACTATACGATGGAGCGGTTGGTGGCCATCGTCCGCGACCTGCGCACGATACACCGCTTTAATGGTTACATCCACTTGAAAAGTATCCCCGGAGCATCACAGGAACTGCTGGCAGAGGCTGGCAAATGGGCTGACCGTATGAGTGTGAATATCGAGATTCCGCGGGAGGAGTCGCTCAAGTTGCTCGCACCAGAAAAAGACCACCAAAGCGTATTCCAACCCATGCAGATTATCCGTCAGGGCATTTTGGAGAACAAGGAGGAGCGGCGCAAGTTCCGCCATGCGCCACGCTTCGTTCCCGCCGGGCAATCGACACAGATGATTGTCGGGGCAACCAGCGAGACCGACCGCGACATACTTCAGATGTCATCATCACTATATGGTCAGGCACAGATGCGACGCGTCTATTATTCGGGATACGTCAGTGTGAACACCTATGACCCTCGCCTGCCTGTTTTGAAGCAGCCACCTCTCGTCCGAGAGAACCGTCTGTATCAAGCAGACTGGCTCTTGCGGTTCTACCACTTCACGGTGGATGAGATTGTGGATGACCAACACGCCCACCTCGACTTGGAGATAGACCCCAAACTGGCTTGGGCACTGCGCCATCCTGAATATTTCCCCGTTGACATCAACACCGCCGACTATGAGCAATTGCTGCGTGTGCCCGGTCTCGGCACCAAGTCAGCATGGCTCATCGTCAATGCCCGCCGCTCAGGACGGCTGACCTCCTATCACCTGAAGAAAATGGGAGTGGTGATGAAGAAGGCCAAGTATTTCATCACCTGTGGTGAACTGACATCAGCATACTCACAGCCCATCGTGGGCATCAACGAGCTACGCCCTGAACGACTGCGTCCGCTGCTCGTGTCTAAAGCGCAGCGAAAAAGGGCGGCAGAGGAAAAGCAACTTAAACTGGAGTTTGAGGAATGACGGTATACGTGTTTGACGGAACGATGGAAGGTTTGCTCTCGGCGGTTTTCGATGCTTTTTTCCTAAAAGAAGAACCCGAGCAACTTCTTACAGGCGGTGATGTACTACCCCTGTTTTGTGACCGTGTATACCAAGTGACCACTGACAACGAGAAAGCCCGCCGTGTGTGGACCGGACTGGAGAAGAAGCTGTCCCGTGAAGCCATGCGGATGATTACCACCAGCCTGTTGTCGGAACTGCAGGAGCTATGGCAACCGCTGTTCATGCTCATCAACAAGGTATTCCGTCAGGGGAGCGAAGTGGTGCGCAACTTCGCCGACCCTGATGTGCTGACCGTGACGCAGATAGCACGCCGCGTGGCACACGAAGCCCACCGCATGATGCAGTTCGTGCGCTTTCAAAAAGCCATAGACGGCACCTACCTCTCCGTCATCTCACCCGACCACGATGTGCTGCCTCTTATCATCAATCATTTCCATGACCGTTTCAACGACCAACCATGGCTCATCTATGATGCCCATCGCCATTACGGCTATCATTATGACGGAAACGAACAGCCCATCCGCATCTCTTTTGAGAACGAGTCATCGGTTCCCTTCTCACTCATCGACGGCAAACTTTCAGACGACATCCTCAGCGACGACGACCACCTGCTGCAAGACCTCTGGCGCACCTACTTCAAAGCCATCTGCATCCGTGAGCGCCTGAACCCCCGAAAACAACTCAACGACATGCCCCGCCGCTATTGGAAATATCTGACAGAAAAGCAACAACCTAATAAAACAAACACTTAAGCCATGACTACTATTCCAAGAAAATCACTCGCTCTTTTATTGTTTCTCTGTGCCTGGATGACAGCATCCATGTCATCTGCACAGGTTCACAGCCAGCAGTGGAAACACATCCTGCGACAAACCGACGAAGCATTTTACAAAACCGACGAAGCACGGCGCATTGGCGAGCAACTGATGCTCTACCAACGTGTGACTGGTGGATGGCCCAAAAACATCAATATGGTCAGTCCGCTCACCCCAACACAACGTGAGGCTGTGCTTGCCGACAAGCAACGCACCGATGACTCCACCACCGACAATGATGCCACCAACATACAGATGCATTTTCTCGCCCGACTCTACCACGCCACCCACGACAAACAAGTGCGCGAGTCATTTTGCAAGGCAATGGAGTACCTTCTCTCGGGGCAATACGACAATGGAGGATGGCCCCAGTTCTGGCCCAGTCCCCATGGTTATCAGGTGCATATCACCTATAACGATGATGCCATGGTCAACACCATGCTCCTGCTTCGAGAGGTGGCAGAAGCAAAGACGCCCTTTGAACCTGCCCTCACCACCAAAGAACTCCGCAAACGGGCGAGAGAGGCTTTTGACAAAGGGGTAGACTGCATCCTGAGGACTCAGATTCGCGTTGGCGACCAACTCACCGTGTGGTGCCAACAACATGACCACGAGACTTTTTTGCCAGTCCCAGCAAGAGCATTCGAACTTTCCTCTTTCTGTTCACAGGAGAGTGCCTCTATTGTCGGTTTGCTCATGTCTCTTCCCAATCCCAATGACCAAGTGAAACGTGCCATACACGCCGCCATGAAATGGTTTGACACATACAAGTTGACTGGTCTGCGCCTGGAGCGTACATTCTCAAGAACATCAGGTGAGCGTGATGTCCGGTTGGTGGAAGACCCCAACGCCAAGCCCTTGTGGGCTCGTTACTATGACCTGGAACACACCAGGCCTTTCGTATGCGACCGTGACGGCATTCCCCGTCAGCGTCTTGAGGACATCGGCTCGGAGCGACGCAATGGATACGCTTGGTATGGCGACCGTGCCGCCTCACTCTATGACACCTATGCAAAATGGGCAGACAAAAACGACCCCTTGCATCAAGTATCCATCAGTTTGTCGACCAAGGGTGCCAATGAGAACGGGCTGCTCAATCTGTTCGAGCCCGTGAAGCCCGACCCTGCGCTGTTCGATGCTGTTGTCAGTCCAGGTGAATCCATTCAAGCTGTCATCGACAAGGTTCCTCAGAACAACAACAAGCCCTACACCATATTTCTTCGCAAAGGTACCTATGCCCAAAAGGTCATCATCTGCCGCCCCCACATCGTACTGGTAGGCGAAGACCGTGACAGCACCATTCTTGTCATGGCAGAAACAAAAGAGACACAAAAGATAACGGAATACGAAGGAAAGCCCGTGGGCAATGGCGTGGTGGTGCTGCAAGAAGGAGCCGACGACTGTCTCATCAGCGGCATGACCATCTACAACAACTATGGAACGACTGTAGAGAAAACCACACGCCATCAGATGGCCGTCTTCGGAAGGGCCACACGAACCATCATCGTCAATTGCAATATCTGGGCAGACGGCAACGATGCTCTCTCATTGTGGGCGCCTTCAGGCAATGGCATGTATTACCACGCCGACTTATCACTTCGCTGCCCTGGAGTTGACTTCCTATGCCCGAGGGGATGGTGCTATGCCACAAGATGCCGTTTCTATGGTGACAGCCGTGCCATTGTCTGGCACGACGGCCGTGGAGACAAAAGCAAGAAACTCGTCATCACCAATTCCTATTTCGATGCAGCCAGTCCTACCATTCTGGGACGTTACCACCATGACTCACAATTCTACTTTGTCTCCTGCCACATGTCGGAGAACATTCTCGACAGCAACATCAGTTATGCCTATACCGACAAGGTGCTCGACCCCTGTCCCTGGGGACAACGTGTATATTTCTACAACTGTTCCCGTGAAGGAGGGCACGGAACGTGGATGAACAACAACCTGAGCGAGGCCGAAGGTGCTCCTGAATACCATACCATCACTGCCAGTTGGACGTTCAACCGCCAATGGAATCCTGAACGGACAATTAGAGACTTGTGGAAATTTATCTGCTACTGAATAGGTAATGGATAATAGAAGATGTTAAATGCCTTTTAATTGAACTATTGACAATATGAAAAGAGTACTATTGATGATGGGCATCCTCCTTGCAGGTTTTGCCACCTATTCCAATTCTACGGATATGAGTCTCTGCTGGTCAGCAGTGCCTGAAGAAGACCAATTTGTGCGGCCCTCCGGGGAATTTGACAAGCCACTGAATACCATCCGTCTTAGTGACCCTGCCATACTTGCCGACAAGAAGTCACAGATGTACTACATGACTGGCACCGGCGGCATGATGTGGCGCAGCAAGGACCTGAAGATGTGGGACGGTCCATACCGAGTGACTGAATTCGACAAGGACTCATGGATGGGTCCACGCCCCATGATATGGGCAGCCGAACTGCATCTGATCAACGGCAAATACTACTATTTCGCCACATTCACCAATCGCGAGGTGAAGATAGACACCGTCCGGGGCAATGTCATCGAGCGTCGTGCCTGTCAGGTGCTTCAAGCAGACAACCCTATGGGACCATACCGTGCCTTCGGCGATGCCACCTATCTGCCTGCCGACCGCCCCACCCTCGATGGAACATTTTGGCGTGACAAGGATGGCAAACCGTATATGGTGTTCTGTGGAGAGTGGCTGCAAAACTGGAACGGAACGATTGAGAAGATAGAACTGAAGCCTGATTTCAGCGGCACCATCGGTTCACCGACCGTGCTTTTCCGTGCAAGCGACTCCCCATGGAGCCGTGAAAAAGATGAGAACGGCAACGTGACATGGAACAAAGTGACAGATGGTCCCTGGCTGTTTCGCACAAACACAGGACGGCTCGGTATGCTTTGGACATCATGGGTGTTTGGCGACTACACACAGGGAGTGGCCTACTCAGAAAGCGGGACACTTGATGGGCCATGGATTCAAGAGCCCAATCCCATCACACCCCCCAACTATGGGCACAGCATGCTCTTCCAACGATTCGACGGCCAATGGATGATGTCCGTCCACAGCCATGCAAAAGACGCCAACGGAAGGACAGTCCGCATTCCACACTTTTTTGAGGTTGACCTGTCTGGAGACAAAATCATCGTCAGAGCTGAATAAGATGCATCTTTTGGTATTGTCATCGCTATTGTATTACAGCTTGTGAAGGCTGGGAAAAACTGTTAGCAAAAGAGATGAGTTAAAAGCGATTTGCTATAGAAAAAGCAGTTTGGCAAACAAACTGAAAGATGTCGTTTTTTTATGCTACTTGACGATAAAAAATTCATGGAAAAACGATGGCTCGTCCATAAAATATTGTTATATTTGCAAAGCAGTTAAGCGCATCGATGACCTATATTTCGCTGCCTGAAAAAAAAGAGCACCAGCTTACGTTCTATCTCGCCATGGAAGAATATGTGGCGAGACACTTGGATATTGACGAGGCATTCTTTCTTTGGCAAGTAGAACCGACCGTCATTTTCGGGCGCAACCAACTGATAGAGAACGAGGTCAACCTTGATTACTGCCGCGAACACGGCATCGCCACTTACCGGCGCAAGAGCGGCGGAGGTTGCGTATATGCCGACAAAGGCAACGTGATGCTCTCGTATATCACGAAAGATGAGAATGTGACGCTGACGTTCAACCACTATATCAACCTGTTGGTGCTGACACTGTTCCGCATGGGCATCGAAGCCAAGGCGACAGGGCGCAATGACGTGCTTATAGAAGGGCGCAAGGTATCGGGCAACGCCTTCTACCACATTCCCGGAAAAAGCATCGTGCACGGCACACTGCTATACGACACCAATATGCGGCACATGGAGGCGAGCATTACTCCCAGCCACGCCAAGCTCGAGAGCAAGGGAGTAGACAGTGTGAGACAGCACATCGCCCTGCTCAAGGACCACACCACCATGTCTCTTGAGGAGGTGAAGCATCATGTCCGCCAAACGCTCTGCGATAAAGAACTGACTCTCGGCGAGGATGACATCCGGAGAATAGAGGAAATTGAGAAGGGTTACCTCACTGAGGAGTTTATCCTCGGCAGCAACCCGCGCTACACACTGCTGAAGAGAGGGCGTATCGAGGGAGTAGGCGACATGGAGGTCAGACTGCAAGTAAAAGGCGGCATCATCCGCAAAGCAGACATCTTGGGCGACTTCTTTCTCGTGGGCGACATCGAGGAAGGCATCCTCGCACATCTGCGTGGCACTCCCCTCACTCAAGAGGCTCTCTCCAAGGCCCTTCCATCTGACCTGGGCAACATCATCCTCCACCTGCACGCTGATGAACTGATTAGAATTATCTTCAACCAACTATAAATCAAAAACAATGGAAAACAAAAGGACCTGTCTATACGACAAGCATGTGGCACTCGGTGCCCTCATCTCTCCCTTCGGCGGTTTCGACATGCCGATACAGTACACCTCCATCATTGATGAGCACAACGCTGTGCGAGAGCACTGCGGTGTTTTCGATGTCTCACACATGGGAGAGGTGCGTATCAAGGGGCGTGACGCTGAGCGCTATGTGAACCACATCTTCACCAACGACATCACCGATGCCCCCGACGGCAAAATCTTCTACGGCATGATGTGCTATGAGAACGGCGGTACCGTAGACGACCTGCTCGTCTACCGTATGGGTGAGAATGACTTCTTCCTCGTCATCAATGCCGCCAATATCGACAAGGACGTAGCATGGATGCAGGCACACCTCGACGATTATGACGTGACCTTCGACCACTGCTCCGACTACTACGGACAAATTGCCGTGCAAGGTCCCGAGGCAGAAGCTGTGATGGAAGAGGTGCTCGGCATCAAATGCAGCGAGTTGACGTTCTACACCGTAAAGACCATCGAATCCGACGGAGAGACCGTCATCGTCAGCCGCACAGGATACACTGGTGAGGATGGTTTTGAGGTGTATGGCTCCCATGACTTCATCCGCCGTCAGTGGGACTTGCTCATGGCAAGCGGTCGCTGCAAGCCCTGTGGATTAGGATGCCGCGACACCCTACGCTTCGAGGTTGGACTGCCACTCTACGGCGACGAGTTGTCGGATGACATCTCACCTATCATGGCCGGTCTGAGCATGTTCTGCAAACTCGACAAGCCTGAGTTTATCGGACGCGAGGCCCTGGTGCAACAGAAGGCAGAAGGTGTGGCACGCCGTCTCATCGGTATCGAACTGAAAGACCGTGCCGTTCCACGTCACGGATATGCCGTCCTGAGCGACGGTGTACAGGTAGGCGAGGTGACAACCGGCTACAACTCCATCTCCACAGGCAAGAGCGTGTGCATGGCGCTGGTTGATACGGCATATGCCAAACTCGGCACGCCACTGGAAGTGCAGATTCGCAAGAAGACTTTCCCCGGCACCGTGGTGAAAAAACGTTTCTATGACAAACATTATAAAAAATAACCAATAAAATCAACAATCATTATGGCAAAAGTTATTGAAGGTCTCTATTATTCTGAGACACATGAGTATGTTCGCGTGGAAGGAAACTATGGTTACATCGGCATTACCGACTATGCCCAGAATGCCCTTGGCAACGTGGTTTATGTCGACATGCCCGAAGAGGACGACGAAGTGACTGCCGGCGAGGAATTCGGAGCCGTGGAGAGTGTGAAGGCCGCCAGCGACCTCATCTCACCTGTTAGCGGTACAGTGGCAGAGGTGAACGAGGCTTTGGAAGATGCTCCTGAACTAATCAACACCGATGCTTTCGAAAACTGGATTATCAAGGTTGAACTCAGCGACATGTCGGAACTTGACGAACTGATGGATGCCGAGGCATACCAGAAATTCTGCGAGGAACAATAACCACTCCAAACGACCATCCATGACATACAAATATTTCCCACACACACCCGAGGACATCGAGAAGATGCTGCAGAAGGTGGGTGCAGACTCACTTGACGCCCTCTTTGACGATGTGCCTGAGGCCATCCGTTTCAAGGGAGACTATGACCTGCCGTCAGCCATGAGCGAGACAGAGGTGCGGCAGACTTTTGAGCGCCTGTGTGAGCAGAACACTCCCATGACCGTCTTCGCCGGAGCAGGTGTTTACGACCACTATGTACCCTCGGTGGTGCCCAGTATCGTTGGTCGCTCAGAATTCCTCACCAGCTACACCCCCTATCAGGCAGAGATATCACAGGGCACGCTCCACTATATCTTTGAGTGGCAGAGCATGATGGCAGAACTCACAGGACTGCCTATCTCCAACGCCTCACTGTATGACGGCAGCACTGCCACGGCAGAGGCCATGCTCATGGCAAAAGCCAATGCCAAGAAAGCCAATCGTGTGCTTGTCTCTGAAGCCATCGACCCCAAGGTGCTTGCCGTGGTGCGCACATACGCCCATTTCCATGGAGTGGAGATTGCCACCATCGCCACACGCGACGGTGCCACCGACAAAGACGACATGCTCAGGCAGTTGGCAGAAGGCGGTGTCGCCGGGGTGGTGCTCCAACAGCCCAACTACTTTGGCATCATTGAGGACTTCACTGGGTATGCTGATGCCATCCACAACGAGAAGGCACTGATGATTGTCAACACACCTGCCCTCGACCTCGCCCTGCTCCGCACACCCGGAGAATGGGGAGCCGACATCGCGGTGGGCGACGGCCAGTCATTAGGCATCCCCATGTCGTTTGGCGGTCCCTACGTAGGCTATATGTGCTGCACCGAGAAACTGATGCGCAAGATGCCTGGACGCATCGTAGGCATGACACAGGACAACCGCGGACAGCGCGTGTTCGTCCTTACCCTACAGGCCCGCGAACAACATATCCGCCGACAGAAAGCCACATCCAACATCTGCTCCAACCAGAGTCTGATGGCGCTGTGGGCAACCATCTATCTCTCGGTAATGGGCAAGGCAGGAGCTCGCGAAGCCATCCAGAGGTCGTGCGACGGAGCGCACTATCTCGCCGCACGCCTTGTAGAGACAGGACATTTCCGGCTTACCTACGGAGGGGAGTTCCTCAATGAATTCTGCGTCGATTACGACGGAAATGCAGACGAACTGCTCGCACGCCTCGCCTCAAAGGGCATCCTCGGCGGTGTCAGGATGGGCGACCACACCATCATGATGGCGGTCACCGAGAAGCGCACCCAACAAGAGATGGACCAACTCATCCAACTGGTTACCCCATAAAAGACAACAATCATGAACAACAAACTATACGGCAACCTAATATTTGAATTGTCACACAAGGGACGCAGAGGTTATTCTCTTCCCGACACGGGGATAGCCACCCACCATCTGCCAGAGGCACTGTGCCGTGAGAGCGAGGCAGAACTGCCAGAGTGTGATGAACTCACCGTGGTGCGCCACTACACCAACCTGAGTGCCAACAACTTCGGGGTGAACAATGGTTTTTACCCCCTTGGCAGTTGCACGATGAAATACAACCCTGCCATCAACGAGGAGATGGCTGCCCTGCCTGGGTTCGCCAACCTCCATCCACTGCAGCCGGCAGACACCTGCCAAGGTGCCCTTGAGGTGTACTACAACCTCCAACGGTCGCTTGCAGCCCTCACCGGACTGAGCGAGTTCACACTCAATCCCTTTGCCGGTGCTCATGGTGAACTGACCGGACTGATGATTATCCGAGCCTACCACCAGAGCCGAAACGATGACAAGCGTGTGAAAGTCATCGTGCCCGACTCTGCCCACGGCACCAACCCTGCCTCTGCCGCCGTCTGCGGACTGGAAGTGGTGGAGGTGAAGAGCCGTGCCGACGGCAGTGTCGACGTGGAAGACCTCCGTGGACTGCTCGACGACGGTGTGGCAGCCATGATGATGACCAACCCCAACACACTCGGCATGTTTGAGCGCGACATCCCCGAAATCGCACGTCTCGTGCATGAGTGCGGCGGACTGATGTACTACGACGGTGCCAACCTCAACCCGATGCTGGGTGTCTGCCGTCCTGGCGACATGGGATTCGACGTGATGCACATCAACCTGCACAAGACCTTCTCCACCCCCCATGGCGGCGGTGGTCCCGGCAGCGGACCAGTAGGAGTAAGAGCCGGTCTGGAAGCCTTCCTTCCCGCTCCCCGCGTGGTATGCGAGGATGGAACTTACCGCATCGAGAACGATGGTGAGGCCATCCACATCGGAGCATTCCTCGGCAATTTTGCCGTCATCATCCGCGCCTACACTTATATCCTCTCTTTGGGACACGAGAATGTGCGAATGGTAGGACCGCTCGCCACCCTCAACGCCAACTACATCAAGGATTCGCTCAAGGATTTGTACAAATTGCCCATTGAGGGACGATGCAAGCATGAGTTTGTTTTCGACGGCCTCGCCGACAAATCCACTGGTGTCACCACGATGGATGTCGCCAAACGTCTGCTTGATTATGGCTATCATGCACCGACCATCTATTTCCCGCTTCTCTTCCACGAGTCGTTGATGATAGAGCCGACAGAGAGCGAGAGCATTGACACCATAGATGGTTTCATCGAGGTGATGCGCCGAATCGCTGAGGAAGCAGCCACCGACCCCGAATTGGTGAAGAGTGCCCCCCACTCCACTCCCATCGGTCGCGTGGACGACGTTCTGGCTGCGAAGAGGCCGACACTGACAGTTAAACAAATTCAGAGTTAATCCTCCTCAACCCTCCATTCTTCATCCCCTAAAGAAATGACAACAGACCTTATCATAATAGGAAGCGGTCCCGGAGGTTACCGGGCAGCGGAATATGCTGCCGCCGGTGGTCTCAGCGTGACCATCATCGAGGAGGCACATGCTGGCGGCACCTGTCTCAACTGCGGGTGCATCCCCACCAAGACACTGTGCCGCCATGCGGAGGTCATTGAGACACTCCGCAAGGCGGAGAGTTTCGGACTGAGCGGTCTTTCCTATACCGTTGACTTCGCCCGCATGATGGAACGCAAGCAACAAGTGGTGGAATCGCTACGTCAGGGAGTTGAGGGTTTGCTCTCCAAACCTGGCATCACATTCGTACACGGAACGGCACGTTTCACAGGGAGCAATGCGGTGGCGGTGGGCGATGAGGAATATTCCGCACCGAACATCATCATCGCCACGGGCTCGAAAGCCAAGATGCTGCCCATACCCGGCATCGATGACAGCAGAGTGGTCACCTCTACCGAACTGCTCGACATCACCACCCTGCCACAGCGGTTGTGCATCGTGGGTGCCGGTGTCATCGGGATGGAGTTTGCCTCCATCTTCAACAGTTTAGGCTGTGAGGTGACAGTGGTGGAGTTCTTGAAGGAATGCCTTCCCGCCCTCGACAGCGACATCGCCAAACGATTGCGCCAAACCATATCACGACGTGGCGTGAATTTCCTCATGCAGTCGGCTGTAAAGGAAATCACCGCCGAGGGTGTGGTCTATGAGCGCAAGGGCAAGTTGGGTGTGGTGGCTGCAGACCTCATCCTGATGGCCACAGGCCGTGCCGCCCGTATCGATGGACTCGACCTGGAGAAAGCCGGGGTGAAGACAGAGAGAGGCTGCATCGTGACCGACGAGGAATTCCGTACCACCGCTGAAGGTGTCTATGCCATCGGAGATGTCAACGGACGGATGATGCTCGCCCATGCTGCCACTTTCCAGGGACTGCATGTGGTGAACCATATCCTCGGCCGTGAGGACCATATCCGCACCGACATCATCCCCGCTGCTATCTTCACCCATCCTGAGGCAGCAAGCGTAGGCACGACAGAAGATGCCTGCAAAGAGGCGGGCATGGCGTACGAGTGCCACAAAGGGTATTACCGTGCCAACGGCAAGGCGCTGGCGATGGACGAGACCGAAGGACTGGTCAAAGTGCTGACCGACAGTTCACGCCATATCATCGGATGCCATATCTATGGTGCCCATGCTGCCGACATGGTGCAGGAGGTGTGCTCACTGATGAATGTCGGCGCCACCATCGACCAGATGGCCGACATCGTCAGGATACACCCCACACTCAATGAGATTTTGGATATGACGCATTAACCCCTGTCGGATTTGGGTTAAAACGGTGTAACCATATGACAACACAGTTGGTCATTTCAGGTGCTGATGTATCCAACTGTCGAGCAGTGAAAGGAGCTCAGGAAGGACATGCTCATCTTTGAGTGAGGCATATTCATCCTGAGTTCCTTTCTCACATGGCAGCAACAAATGGTTGATGTCGGGGAAGACCTTCACTGTCACATCCTTGTTGTGTGACAGACACTGCATGGCACTTTCCTCGTTCTGACGCGCGTTGACCATGATGTCCCTTCCTCCGAAGACAAGCAAGACAGGCACATTGACCTTGTAAAGATAGTCAGCAGGATTGTAGCGGATGAAGAAGCGGTACCAAGAAGAGGTGGCCGTCATTGCATACATATAGATGCCATAGCGGATGTGCTGGTTGGTTGTGTCGCGCCGCCACTCATCGTGCACCGCATACAGTTTCTGCTCAAGACTATCTGAATCGGCATATTTGTACGCCGTGCGGAACAGACGTTCATTGATATCATGATAGCGCTTCTTGTCCGCTTCCGGAAGGGGTGTCGCCTCCACAATGTCGATATTCTGCTGAATAACAGAAGACAGACCTGCGGTCATCAGACCACAGAGGCTGATGACAAAAGCAACATCCGGCGACTGTGAGGCAGCAATGGAAATGGATGCGCCACCCTCGCTGTGCCCCAAAAGACCGATTTGCGAGGGGTCGATGTCCGGACGCGTCTTCAGATAAGCCACTGCTGCGAGCGCATCAGCAGCGAAGTCAGCCGTTGTAGCATAATTGTAGTTGCCGGAACTCTTCCCGGTCCCACGGTCATCGGTTCTAAGCACGGCAACTCCCCTGCTGACCAAGTAATCCGAGATTTCCTTGAACACCCGATGTCCCGCCATCGTACAGTCGCGGTCCTGCTGTCCTGTGCCAGACATCAGCACCACAGCAGGACAGCGTCGTTGGCTCCCATCAGGCAATGCGAGGGTGGCAGCCAACTGAATGGAGTCACAGGAGGTATATACAATGGTGGTGTCTTCCACAAACCCTGTGTGGGCACGGACGGCAGCCGACAGCATGACGGCAGCCCAAATGGCTACCATTCGGAAAAGACGGTGCTTACTCATTGAGCAAATACTCCAAAATATAAGATATCTCATCAGCCATTTGTGTCGGACTGCCATGATAGCCTGAGCCCATCCACCGAATATGTCCACGGCGGTCAATAATCACCTTAAGTGGGATGCCCGACGTGTGCAGCACACTGGCTACAGCCTTGTACTGCTCATCTTGTTTTCCCACCTCGCCGTTGTCATACAGCACATTGAAAGTAAAGCCCTTCGACTTGATGAAAGCCTCTGCCGTCTTGCGGTAATCAGCCTTCATCTCCTGCGTATCAATGAAATAGAACTCCACGTCCTTGTTGTCCTTCCATCGGTTGACCGTCATCTGTCCGCCAGGCATGGATGCCTTGCATGGGGCACACCAGGTAGCCCAAAAATCCAGGAAGATGATTTTCCCCTTTTTGTCAGCCAGATTGACCTTTCCACCGCCCATACGTTCAAGAGTACTCAAAGTGACGGGGATGTCTATCAATTCTTCCAGTGCCTTGGCACGGTCCTTTTCTATTTGCTCAGCGTTTTTCAGTGAAGCCAGGTACTTGTCAAAGTCTCCACCGGGATTTTTTGCAAGATAATCTGACTTCAGCAGGTCGAGCATCTCCTGGGTTGTAGCATCCTCCGGGACACATTGCTTAATATAAGGGATGACCTCCTTCTCACGCCCCAACTGATTGAGCAGTTTAACATAAAGGTCGGCATATTCTGCTCTTTTTGAGTAATACGGGAAAACCATCTCCATGTATTTCATCGACTCCTCCGTACGGTTCACCGCATTGAGGATACGCGCATGCGCATAGAGTGCCATATTGAACTTCTCCACGACATGGGCGTTCCACTCATTTGGCGATACCAGTTGCATGGCATGGGTGTTGCGCGGACGGCTGAGGATTTCCTTGATGATGAGTTCAGAATGTGGAAGTGCTTTCTCCGCTGAAATCTGCTGGTTGGTAAAAGGTATCTCCGCCACATGCCAATGTGTGGCAATCATCTCTTCAAAAGGAATGTCATGAATGTAGGTGGCAAGGTTGGAATAATCGTCGGCACGCATGATACGGTCGTAGATGACAGCACGGAAGATTTTCGAATAGAAGAGGTCACTTGTGAAGGAGTGGACATTCCAAAACTTGTCGGAAGGGAACCGTTTTAAGAATTGCACAAAATCTTTCTGTGCCTGCGCTGCTGTCGGGTCGTCGGCATCGCGTGTCTTTACGCTTCCAAAGAGGTTTTGGATGCGCAGCAGTTCCTCATCACGGCTGATGATGCCGTCGGGATAATCCTTCTTCTCGCGTTCCCTCACACGTTTTGCCAAAGCAGAGTCTGCCAATGTACGCAAAGCGATGTCGTAGATATCACTCCACTGCTGGTCGGTCATCTTCAGTTTGGGGTTATCGAGAAACATCAATGCATTCTGTCTCAGTTGTTCCTTGTTTCCACCTTGCTTCACCCTGTTCAGTGTGTTCACCAAAAATCCAAACTCATGAGCCTGGGCATCAGGGAATTGCTGAAACTCATTGTTGAACCACATCATTTGTGTCTCACCTGCCAAAGGCTGGGCCTTGGGGTCCTCCATCATACCTGGGAGATTCAATCCTGAGTCAGGAGTGCGGAGCAATGCCCATCCTATACGTGCGCCCTCTTTGTTTTGTTTGTTCTTGTCGAGCACAAATGAAGCGTATGTAGCGGGCCACCCCCAGTCGGTCTTTCCTTTGGCAATCATTTTGGCACAGAGCAAGACTGCATCCTGCGGGACATCAAATTTCCCAATCCACTTTCCCTCTGTCTGCGTGAGAGCCACATCAGTTGCCTCCCACCAATAATTGCGCATGATATACAGCACGCACTTGATGTCGGTGTCATTCTCCAACTCAGTACCTGTGGGGTCGTAGACTATCTGCTGACCTGTGGCGCCCTCAATGATATACTCCGGTTCGTATTTCACCTGAGCCTGGCACCATGACAGATGAAAGAAGATGACCGAAACAAATAACAGCAATCGTTTCATATTATATAAATGTTTTTAGTTTTTAATTATCAAACTGCCACATCTCCTCTCCCCTGTGGCTTGACACACATATCAACCACCTTGCCAAAACCTGGGAACACATGGTAGGGCGCCTTGAGGTTGCCATCGGCATTCTCACGGTTGTTGAACCTCAGTGTGGTGCGGTTGATGGGGAACTCATAGATTTTGCCTTCTTTCCCATTCCATGTGGCTACATAGAGCAATGTGCCACTTACATTCTGCAAGTTGGCTGTATAATACTCTGGGTTGTATATACGCATGGCTGTGATTTCCTCATCGTCAGGAAACGGGTCATTGAGCAGGATGGCCCGATGGGCGTTGAAATCATAGGAATAGATATTGCGTGTGGTGGCATATATGAACGTGTTGGCAGCATAGCGCCCGCACTCAAAAAACCGTGCATTGTCGCCATCTGTGGTTGCCGAGAAGTCGTCCTTCCCATATGCCTGCCGATAAACCATCGGATTGATGATTTCCTCACCACTCTGAGAGTCGGTCGTTGTACTGTTTATGTTGAATCGCATACGGTAGAGATAACGTTTGGTGCCATCAGTAAACACCGCACAGGCTATCGACCCATAGTTTTTTCCCATCCACACCATATCCAATCCGATATTGTTCACATCAAAGAGAGACGTGATATTGTCCTCATCTTGTTGGTTGAAGGCGAAGATGGCAGGTTCCACATCATAACTGTTTGACACCTTGACAAATCTTTTTCCAATCTTATCGTATAAGATGGCACAATATCCTGTCTGTGAACCGAAGAGGTCGGGCTGGTAGACAAAGCGTTCAAACTGCATGTCACCCGTCAGACTGCTATTGGGTTTCAGCTCACGTGAGAACTGGTATCCGAACGACATGGTTGCCTGCTGGTTGAGGGCATGAGCCTGTCCTCCATTAATCATGATAGTACAATACCCAAATCTGGAAGAGCGGTCGATATTGACCACATCAATCTTCTTGGGTGGGACCATGAAGAGGTCATTGTCTAAATGCTCGACAGAAAAGTCGCTGCTGCTGATACGCGCTGCCTGCCGGTCGGTCCAGACGTAGAGATTCTTCACCTGAGGTTCATAACTGCTTTTCTCCACCAACGAGAAGCTCACCCCCCGTGGTGAGCCCTCCAATGATGCCCCGTCGTTGTTGATTGCATACACGTCCTTGATGTGACGGTTGGCAGTGAACGAGGGCTCGGCATAAATAGAAGCCAGATAATCGAGCCGGCATCGCCCGTTGTCATCTTGAAGCACCATCAGTCCGGAGAGCACGCTGGGCTGAATCGCCACACTGTATTTCGTGCGATATGCCGCTCCTGTTTTTTTCTCCGTAACGGTCAGCACCAAGGCGTAATTTGTTGTGCTCGCCGGTCTTGAAATGACGGCATCAAGGATGCGCTCTCTGCCAAGGACAACAGCCTTTGCTTCGGTGTTCGCCCAATCGTCAAGATACATCTCCCACAGGAAATCCAGTTGGCTGTCATCCATCTCACCCTGTGTGAAGGCAAGTTGGGGCTCGATATGCAAGGTCTCATACCTGTCGATAGCGAAGTAGGTACCGGCAGATGGTGACACGACACTGATTTCATTGAGTGCTGTATAGTCATAGTTGCCCTTGTCCTCATAACAGGCCATCAGACTTACAATGGCAAAAACAAGGCATAATATATCAACTGTTCGGCGCATAATAAATCTCCTCCTTTTCTTCAGCATTATCATCAACATAGATGGGGTCATGGGTTTTTCGGTACTCTGCATAAGCCTCATTCAACTGAGAGGCGAAGAGTTGCAGCTGGGCTGCGGTATAGATGCCTGGCTCACTTCCATTGTCGAAGCGGGTGGCCTGAGGCCAGTCGGTGATGCCCAGCACGTCGATGGCAAAGCGATACTTGTTGGTGCTGTATTTCCCAAAATAATAAGGCCAGTGGGCAGGGCGCATCAGCATGTCAGCCCATGAGAGTCGGAAGTGGATGGCATCTGGGTTGCCTGTAGTGAAATCCTCGCTGTCGACCATCTGCAGCAAAAGCGTCACGCTGTGGTCCTGGGTGTCGGCAGTCCGCTTGAGCAGCACCGGCAGATAGCCGTCATACTGTCCTTTGGGGATGATGCCATCGAGAATCTCATAGTGCAGCGGACTTTGCGCCGTGGTGCTGTCAGCCACCGCCACTGCTCTGAAATGGCGGTCACGGTCGGCTGTCCGTCCCATGACACGCACGGCTATCTTCACCGTGTCCTCCATTAGCGATGAAGGCTTAAGCGAGAAGGAATAGTTTATCTCCCTGACGATATTGGTCACAGCCAGAAACTGTTCTGTCTCGTAGAAATATACCCTGTCGTTGAGTGTATAGTCGATATGCTCGTTCTCCTTGCATCCGCTCAGACACAGGAGCGAGCAAATAAAGATCAATGTGAATGTTTTGTTCATGTCTTCGCCATCTTTATTCAGTCTTTTTCTCTTCCTCCGTATTCCACCTCATCATCAGGAAGCGGGAACACATAATGGGGCATGGCATAGCTGTAGCTCACTGTGTTGCCCACGGCGGTAGGTATAGGTATCTGCTCATAATTCAAGCGCTTGTAGAAGTAATAGAGTTGTCCTTCGCACATGAATTCCTTGGTATATTCCTTGCGGATTTCCTCCATGGCATCGCCCTCACTGAGCGCTGTACTCAGTCCATCGACCAAATTGCGGTGGCTGCGCACGGTGTTGAGCAAGGTGATGGCAGCCTCCACGTCATGATTGAGTTTCAACTGGCACTCGGCAGCAATGTAGTACGCCTCCGACAGTCTCATCATAGGAAGTCGGAAAAGATACTGTGTGTTGCCACCCGTGGGTTGCATATACTTTGTAGAGTAGTTTTTTCCATCAAGTTCCTGTGTCTGGTAGGCATATCTATAGTCACCGGAGAAACCCGCTTGGAAGAGTTCATAGATAGCCTGATAACTCGGCTCGCTCATAATGAGCGAACTTTGGTTGTCGCTCGTGAAATAGGTAGAGTAGCGTGAGCGCAACTGGGTATCATAAAGGGCAAACACCAGTTCCTCAGAAAAGATGCGGTTGCGGTTGTACGACTCTGCCACGTTGATTTCCGCATCTGGTGTGAAATAAAAAGTTCTCTGCCCGACCACCTTCTGAGCAGCCTGCAAGGCCTCTGCATAGTTGCCCATATACAGGTAGATGCGTGCCTGCAACAGGCATACTGCGTAATAATTCATCTTGAAGGTACGGTCGCGTTCATAGGTGACATCAGCATTTTCCTGACTGCCGCCTACAACGGGGTCGGCACGCAGTTCTTCTTCTGCCACGCTCAAGTCTGCCAGGCAGTTGGCGAGCGCCTCACTCACAGTAGAGAGCGGCGTGACATCAGCTGTCACCGTTTTCATATAGGGGATGCATTTATGCTGTGGATTAACCAGATAGGACTCCCCCCACAGTCTTGTCAGGTCGAAATGCAACAGGGCTCGTATGGCGTATGCCTCGCCCTTGATAAGGTGATAGTTGCGCCCAGTGAAGATGAGAGGGTCGGCTCCGTCGATACGGCTGATGAGTTCATTGTCGTTGGCAATGGCGGTATACATCTGCGTCCAGATTCCATTGATGCGACCTTCCACCCCACTGTTGGAGTAGTCGAATGCAGCATCAAAATTGTAAGTGTTGCTTGTCGACATGCCCGTATAGTACTGTGCCATGGCATCCAGCATGCCATAGGTGAGTTCCTGCCCGTAGGCCGAGGTGCTTCCCATCAGGAGATAGACACCCGTCAGTGCGTCCTTGTATCCCTGCTCCGACGTGAAGTTGTCGTCAGACTTAATCTGAGTCTTCGGGCTGACATCGAGCCACTCCTCACAGGCCCCAAGGAGCAAAGTGACCGCCAGACCACAGCAGACATATCCTATTTTATGAAAAATGCTTATCCTGGTTTTCATCATCATTTCCATTTTCATTTAAAATCTTGCTGACAACGTAAAACTGAACGTACGGGCGCGGGGATAAGACAGTCCCCATTCCTTCTTCACAGTGGAGAGCCATCCCACATCATTCATGGTAGCAGTCAGCTTCAGATACTCAAGCGGACTTTTCTTGATGATGGGAAGGGAAGAGAAATCGTAGCCTATAGTGATGACCGAGAATGCCAGTTCGTTGTAGTCCTCCACAAACCGGCTGGTGGGTTTCGTCGTGCTCGTATCCATAATAGACTTGAACTGAGCCACCTGTCCTGGTGTATTCCATCGCTCATTGAGCACCCGTTCATCGACATTCCAGTTGAGCACATCAACATTCTCCACCTTGTCGACCAATGTCGAGTTGTAGGTCTGCCCACCCCATTTGTAACTGAATGAACAGTTGGCGTCAAAGTTGCGCCACCTTGCAGACAATCCGAAATTGCCTTGATATTTAGGTTGTGAGTCACCGCATACCACTTGGTCGGTCGACGACCAATCGAAAGATGTCGTCCCGTCTTTTTTGATAAACACCTCCCTGCCTGTGGTTGGGTCGATGCCGGCAGAACGCACTGCCCAGATGGCTGTCATGCTCTGTCCTTCCTCATAACGGGTGCTCACTTTGCGCTGAGCGACTTTTCTTTCTTCTGTACCTGCGTATTCATCCTTGGCTTTATCCTGTGCCTCGTTGTATGCCTTCAAAGCATTGGAGATTTTGGATATCTTGTTGGTGTTATGAGCGACGTTGAAAAAAAGGTTGACCGAGGTGCGGCTTTGCGGCAGGGTGAAAAGACGGTAGTTGAGAGTCAATTCATATCCCTTGTTCACAGTTTCACCTAAATTTTCCTTAAAGGATGAGAATCCTGACGACGGAGCCAATGTGACATCCGTCAGCAAATTGTCGGTCAGGTTGTTGTAATACTCAAAGCGTCCGCTCAACCGGTTGAAGAGGGTGATGTCGAATCCCACCGTCCGTTCCAGTTGTCGCTGCCATTTCAGGTCGGGATTGGCCAACGCCATGAGCACTACACCCATATCGCCGTTGTAGGTGCGGTCGGTGATATAGCTGTAGGTGGACAAGGCTTGGTAGGAATTGAAGTTCTGCGAACCTGTGCGGCCGATGGAGGCACGCACCTTCAAGTAATTGAGTATTTTGTTTTTCTTGAACCATGCCTCATGATGGAGGTTCCATCCGATGCCTGCCGACCAGAAGGAGCCCCATTTGTTCTTAGAGCCAAACATCGAAGAGGCATTCAGACGATAGGAGAAGTCGGCAAGATAGCGGTCGGCATAACTGTAGTTGGCAGCTCCGATGATGCCGATGCTGCGAGTGGTGCTCTCCGCCCCCCCAGGTTTACCACCTACGGCATAACCATTGCCGAAAGAGATGAAGTCCATCCTGTCGCTGGGGAATCCGATGGCGGAGAACGACTCTGTTTCCGATTTCGACTGTTCGATGGAGTATTGAAGGTTGGTAAAAAGCATGTGCCTTCCTTTTGTGATGGAATAGTTCAATCCCAAGTCGGCATTGACCTGGTTCGACTGTCCATGGCTTTGCGAATAGGAGCCTCGGTTGAGGTACTCCTCAGAAGATGGCAGGATGGAAGCATACTGGGAATTGGAGGCAGGTGTGAAGACATCGCTCTTGTCCTTTCTGATAGTCAATCCCACCCTTCCAGTCAGTTTTAGGTTCTCCAGCAGGTTCCACTCTGTATAGAAATTCTCAGTGATGAGCGTGTACACAGACTCATTCTTAGATTTTAGGCTTGCATCATACAGAGGGTTCCAGGTGCCGTTGCTGTATCGTTGGATAAGCTGTCCGTCATCATCATGGATGCGCCAATAGGGATTCATGCGGGAGTACTGTGAGAAACTGCCGTATGGAGACTCCTTGCCCTTATTGTCATCGACGGTCAGCAGGTTGCGGAAGATGAAGTTCTTTACGCGGTATGACAATGTGAGGTTGCCACTGATAGTGCGCCGGTTGCTGCCTTTCATGACACCCACGTTGTTGGTATATGACAGGGATGCGGAGTAGAGCATGGCGTTGTCGCCGCCGTCGAACATGAGAGAGTGTCGCTGTCCGACACCGGTGCGCAATGGTTGCGACATCCAGTAACTGTCGACACCTCTTGCAATCTCTTTGTATATTTCGTTGTATTGAGCCGTCAGTTCGGCCTGTGAGTGTGCGTTTGATGTATTGGTGTATTTTCCCGCCAGCAGTTCTGCCTGCAATTTACCTGCAGCATCAGTCAGGTGATAGCTGTTCAGGTCGGGAACGGTGAGTTCGAGAGAGCCGTTGTAGCTCACGCGCAGTCTTCCTTGCTTGGGCTGCACCGTCTCGACCACCACCACACCGTTGGCAGCCTTAGAGCCATAGATAGCCTTGGCTGCGGCATCTTTCAATATGGTGATGCTCTGGATGAGGTTCATGTCCATGTCGACAATTTTCTCCAGAGATGTCTCAAAGCCGTTGAGGATAAACAAAGGCAAATTGGGTGAGGTCTCATAGTCGCCTTTGAGGTCGATGGAACTTTGTCCGCGGAGCTGCACGTCGGGCATGGAGTTGGGGTTGGACCCCATTTCGACATTTTCGTTGATGACAAACGAGGGGTCGAGGTTTTTGAGGCTCTGGAGTGCGTTGACACTGCCGTTGAGTCGCAGTTGCTCTCCAGTAAAAGTGGCCGCCGAACCTGTGAAGGTCTCGCTGCGGCGCATAAACATACCGTTTCCCACCACTTCGACACCTTTCAACTGAGCCACATCATCGCTCAGTACAATCTGAAGTTGCTTCTGTTTGTCAACTTTTA
Source organism: uncultured Prevotellaceae bacterium (assembly GCA_902767775.1). GTDB lineage: Bacteria > Bacteroidota > Bacteroidia > Bacteroidales > Bacteroidaceae > Prevotella. The sequence goes on from CACXIP010000024.1 coordinate 25,395, forward strand.
TCTCCTTCGTCACCATTCCCACAAAGGAGACAACAACAACCGCTCCTTTGGGTAGTGTAATCTGGAAATTGCCCACATCATTGGTCACACTGTTGACTTGCACATTGCCCTTCATCACGATGGTCGCTCCAGGCAGGGGTTCACCCTGCTCGTCGGTGACCTTGCCGGTGATGGTCATCTGAGTGCCCGAAGGTTGCGAGACAGACTTGCCTGTCACCACCGCAGAATCGCTCACCTGACCATAAGCCTGCACCGCAAAAAACAGGCAGAGGAAAACGAGACCTATTATTTTCCTCACCATGATGGCTGATACATGTTTCACGAACTCAAATAATAGTTAGGTTTCAAGTTATGCTTTTTCAGTTTCCAATATCCCTATCAGGTTTGGACATGTTGTAGTCCCTACAACATCATTCATCTCTTTCCATTTGCGGAAACTGAATAAAAAAATAAGGAGAAAATCGGGAGAGCCAACTCTCCCGATTTTCCTAAATCTGCTATTTCAGCATTTTCTTCACAGTGTTGCCTTGCTTGACGATATACACCTGACCGTCAATAAGGTTGTTGACACGCTGGCCAGAGAGGTTGTAAATCTCAACTGCACCATTGCGGTTGTCGTTATTGATGGTTGTGATGCCACTCTCACCATTGGCAAGGTTGTAGATGTTGACATCAACAACATTCGAAGGCTTTGACTCGCCTGTTGCATAGATAGCGCAAATCCACAGCTTGCAGTCAGGACCCTTGCCCAAGCTCTTGGTCTCGCCTGCATCCTGATCCCACTCGGTATCCTCGAAAGTAGTCCAGTAGAAGTTCTGGCGGTCGGTCACCCAAGAATTGACATCATTGTAGGTTTCCTTCTTATCTGCCTCAGGCATTCCGGTAGTATAGTTTGCGCTTGGCTTCCAGCTCTCGCCCTTGTCTACATATACCTTGTAGTCGGAGATAGGTGATGCTCCCTCAGGCACATCCCATGACAAGGTCAGATTGTAATAATATGAGATATATCCGTAGGACTCTATCTCCACCTTCTCTGCTGCAAGCACCTGGAAGTTCTCCATCGGCACATTGCCCTCATCCTTCACACTGGCGGTGACGAAGTCAGAAAGGTTTTTCTTCTCTCCACCGACCACTGCCTGAACGGCGAAATAGTGCAAGCCGTCGTTGAGCATCGGGGTAATAAACTCAGTCTTGCCTTCCACCTCTGCAGTGTGGTTGTCATACATGACTACATATCCAGTAGCATCTGCCACTGCATCCCATTTCAGGTAAACCTCGTTACCACCGATAGTTCCGTCGGCTGTCAGGTTCTGCGGGATTAAAGCAGGATCCAAAGTAGCATAAGTATAGCGCCATTCCACCTCATTATGTATGCCACGAGAGTCGGTGATGACGGTGCTGGTATTGATGGTGTTGTCGCTATTGTAAGTGTAAACAGTTGTCTGGATTACATTGCTCCATTCCTGACCTTCTTCTGCTCCCGGAGTATAATATGCCATCACTTCCCTCGCCAGCAGTCCATTCTCATATGTATAGAATGTTCCCTGGTTGGGTTGGTCAAATTCAGCACCAGTCAACTGGATGGAAGACACTATCTGCTTGGCATCATTGAAAGTGAGTTGATAATGAGACTCATAAGTCACAGTACCGTCGGCAGAGAAATTCTTCATCACCTTGTAGTAGCCATTCTCATAATCCTCATACAACGAACCACTGGTAGAAGTGACATTTCCGTCTACATCATATATTTTGGTGGTCGTCTTCGTCATGTTCTTGTCGGCATCATACTCATATTCGTTGACCTGAGTTTTGCAGAATACGCCATTAGAGAAATTCCATGATTCACGTGAAGCAATGGTGCCATCAGCATTGTAGTTGTAGCGATAGTGGGCATAGCTGGTAGTCTCCACAGAATTCTGGTTGCTGGCATTGTAGTAGTAGCGGTTGTAGTCGGAGAGCTGAGGCTCGTCAAGTTTCACTGTCTCATAGCCCCAAGAGCCGTCCTCTTTCTGCACATAATTGTTCTGGTACAAGCTGTAGCCAGTCTTATCCACCAATTTCTTGGATGATTCCACTGGGGTGCTGCCACCAGCAGTGAAGATATAACCGCCAAAGCTGAGTTTCGAACCCGTGCAGAACACATAGTAGGTCTCATTGGCCACGACATCAAACTCCACGGTGCCTGTCATCTTGTCACCGAAAGTGTAGTCTTCACCAATCTCCACCTCTTCGGGGGCTTCACCATCTGCTTTGAAAGTCATTTCTTTCTGATCGAGGCACGAGCCGTCAGAAGCCTTGGCTACATAGAAATTCTTGCCACCATTAACAATGACATAAGCACAGATTTTACCATCAACCGACGGAGTAATCATGTAGTAAGTTCCAGATTGGGGCAGGTTGCCACTGGCTGGTTTATAACCATTACCAGTACTTTTATCACCATCGAGGGCACCATCTTTTGGGTTCTGGTTGCCTACCAGATAGACGATCCGGGTTTTAGGCTCCATCTCGCCAGTCTCTGTATTCTCCACCATGACTTCCTGACCGAAAAGCCCTGCGCAATATGCCTTGGCTGAGCTAAGCTTTATGTCATAAGGTAGTGTGGTGCGGTCGTTGCCCAACACGAGTTTGGTACTGGCCGATGTCAGTGTGGCACCGTTGGCGTATGTCTCTCCATTGGTGAAGAGCACTTTCTCCTGCGCCTGAGCGCCGACAGCCATCAAGGCCACAGCAATCAAAGTAAAAAATTTCTTCATAAGCGTAGTTTTTGATAGATAAATAAAAATGATTTGTAATTTTTTTTGATTTGGTTATGCTATATTGAATTACATTTTAAATTTAGTTTTCAAAATTACTAATTTTTTATAAAAAACAAATGATTTCTTTCAAAATTACAAATTATTAACGTAATTTTGCCATATAACCAACCTAAATTTATCTACAAACCAAAATCCAAATCTATATAAGGAACATAAACCTAATAATTTATGGCAAACAGCAAGATGAGAAGAAAACGGCATCATTCTCTTTACCAACAGTATCCATTGAACAATTGGAAAGCGTTTGGAGTGCTAATATTGTTTTTCCTCACGGGCATTATTCCGACTTTTGCACAGGAAACAGACCAGACACCTAAAGAAAATGCCACACCTATGCGTTATCATGCCGACGGCTATGTGTACGACAATGACGGCGAACCACTTGTGGGTGTCAGCATCTACGTGAAAGACTCGGGTGAGGGAACATTGACCGACGAGAACGGACATTTTTCCATCCAAGTTCCCTCTTCCAGGTCTATGCTCAGGTTCACCTACATCGGTTACGACCCTGTGGAGATGACCTCTGGTGAAGCAAAAGTCAAAAAAGTGTTTTTACGCTCCAGTGCCACAACTTTACGGGAAGTGACTGTGGTGAGTGACGGCTACAACACAATCGACAAGAGGCTCTCCGCCAGTTCAACCTTCACCCTGAAGCCCGAGGATTTCGAGATAAAGAACATCCCCAACCTATCGAACATGCTACAGGGTACAGTTCCCGGCTTGTCTGTCGTCTCCCCATCAGGTTCGCCCAACTCAGTTCCCAAGATGCGCCTGCGCGGTTCATCCACCATCCATGGTGATGCTGCACCAGTGTGGGTGATTGATGGAGTCATCTGGGAGGAGACGGTCAACGTGAGCAATGACGAAATCAACGCAGTGCTGCGTGGCAACGCCAGTCTCGACCAAGTCAACGAGAATGCCTCGCTCTCGCTCCTTGGCAATGCCATCACCGGCCTCAACCCCCACGACATAGAAAGCATCACCTTCCTCAAGGATGCCTCAGCCACCGCCATCTATGGCACACGCGCTGCCAATGGCGTCATCGTGGTGAAGACCAAAAAGGGTCGCGAGGGAAAAGCACAGGTCAACTTCTCTTCTTCTATAGGATTCACCTCCCGGCCCACTTACGGACAATACAACATGATGAACTCGCAGGAGCGCATCCAACTGTCGAAAGACATGATGCAAAACGGTTACATCTTCGACATCCAACCCTATTCCACGGGATATGAGGGAGCACTCTTCGACCTTTACTCCAAGAAAATCAATGATGAGGAGTTTGCCGCACGGGTAACCGAATTGGAGACCCGCAACACCAACTGGTTTAAGGAACTGTTCCAAAACGCCATCAACCAAGACTACAATGTCAACGTATCGGGCGGTATGGGACAGACACGCTACTACACCTCATTCGGCTACAGCAATGCGAAAGGCACATCGAAGGGTGACAATATGCGGCGCTACACCATGAACATGAGCCTCGACACCCGTCTGTGGAATTTCCTGCAAGTGTCAACCAAACTGCTGTTCAGCGACCGCCACAGTGATGGTTTCTACATGACCAACCCCTTCGACTATGCCATATACGCGGCACGGACATTGGCTCCCGATGAATTCTACACCCAGAACCAAACCCGTGTTGAAGGCTCCAACAACACCTACATGTTGAAATACAACATCTTCAACGAGTTGAACCATACATCGAACACCACCGACGTGCGCCAGACCAACGCACAGGTCAGCCTGCGTGCCAAAATCGTCAAGGGACTGTTTGCCGACGGCATGTTCAGCTACAGCATCTCCAACACCAACCAACGTCAGTGGGCCGATGAGGAGTCATACTACATCAGCGGTATCCGAGGCTATGATGTAGGAGCAGTGCTGGCAGGCAGTGCCGACGAACTGGCCTCACGGCTGGCACGCGGCGGCATCCTCCTCAATGATGACCAGAAGCAGACATCATGGACCGCCCGTGCACAACTCAACTACAACGGCACCTTCTTCCAAGACCATACGATACAGGTGATGGCCGGATATGAGGCACGCTCCACCAAATACGATGGCCTTAAGGAACAAGAGTATGGCTATTTCCCCAACCGAGGCAACAAGGTGAGCTATGAGTACAACAACAGTGTGTCGGGTTCCACCGACTGGCATGGTTCGCTCGACAAGCACACCACCAACATCGTGAGCACCCTCAACAACACCATCTCTGAGTATGGCACATTGGTCTACAGCTACAAAAACCGCTATACCCTCAACGCCAACATCCGACTGGATGCCTCCAACCGCTTCGGGCAATATACCAACCACAAATTTCTGCCCGTGTGGTCGACAGCTTTCCGTTGGAGCATATCAGAAGAACCATGGATGCCACATAAGGTATTCAATGACCTGAGCATCCGAGGCTCATACGGCATGCAAGGAAACATACCCACCTCAGTAGGTCCCAACCTCGTGGTAAGATATCCGACGACGGTGGTCAACAGATGGTCGGGTGAATATCAGCTCAACATATCAAGGCTGCCCTACCCCAACCTGAGGTGGGAGAAGACGAGAACCATCAACCTCGGACTGGAATGGAGCCTTTTGAACAGCCGCATCACCGGTGCATTCGACTATTACCACAAAAAAGGCACCGACATCCTCTTCCAACTTCCCGTGGCACTGGAATACGGACAAGAGAACGTGTATCGCAATGGTGCCGACCTCACCAATTATGGCATCGAACTGTCGATGACATTCGTTCCATTGAGGAACAAGGATATGGAACTCAGCATTTCACCCATTTGGTCGAAGAACTCCAACCGGGTGGCAAGTGTGACCAAACAAACTTATACCATTGACGACTATCTCTCGGGCAATGCCTATGAGGAAGGCAAGCCTGTCAATGCTATTTACTCTTGGCGGTTCACCGGCATCGACCCCGCCACAGGCTATGCCACTTTTGACCATACGGCAAAGAACCAAGACCAAGTGGAGAATATACTCAACATCAAAGACATTTTGGTGTATTCCGGTCAAAAAGACCCCAAATTCAATGGTGGTTTCTCACTTGCCTTCCGCTACAAGCAATGGTCACTCAACACCATGTGGGCTTATGCCATGGGCAATGTGGTGAGACTCAACTACCTCTTTGAAGGCAACAACCTCATGCCGCAGCCCTATGCCAACCTGAACAGGAACCTCATTGATGCATGGAAACAGCCAGGCGATGAACAAAGAACCAACATCCCCGGTTTCAACCGCACAGGAGAGCCCGACTATTATCTCTATTTCAAGTATTCACAAGGCAATACCGGCATGGCCTCTGTGACATCACGATCCAGTTATTGGATGTATAACTATTCCGACATCCGCGTGGTAAAAGGCGACTATCTGCGCTGCCGCAACCTGAGTCTGAACTACAGTTTCCCCCAGAAGTTGCTCCAACGCCTGCACATCAATGCACTCTCGCTTTCGATGAACGTCACCAACCCCATAACCTTCTGCTCTTCTAAGTTTGACGGACAAGACCCTGAGATACAGGGAACCGGTACTACCGCCATGCCTATCACACAGACCTATACCTTCTCACTCAACATCAGCCTCTAACAACCAACATGATGAAGACAAGAGTTTCACTACATAAAATCATTTATGGCTGTATGGCAGCCATGATGCTCACAGCCTGTGGTGACTTCCTCGAGGAAGTGTCGCAGGACGAATTCGAGCCCAAGACCGCCAGCTCGTTCCAGGAATTGATGAACGGAGAAGGCTACATGATGAATCCCGTTGACCCCATCACCTATATGATGGATGATGACGTACAGGGCTGCAAAGGCTCCCTTTGGGATGATGTGCTCAGTGCCCGTCAGGCTATCTTCGAATGGCAGCCCGACTACTGGCAGGTGGAAAACGACTGCCAGTCAATTTCGATGTTCATCAAGAACAGCTATATGAATACCTACAAGACGATAGCCGCCTGCAACATCATCATCGAAAACCTACCAGGCAGCGACGGGCCACAGACCGACAAAGACATCACCATGGCAGAGGCAAAAACCATGCGCGCCTTCTATTATTGGAGATTGGTCAACACCTATGCCCTTCCCTACAATGACAAACAGACAAATCCAGAAAACAACCTTGGCGTCCCCTTGGTGACAGCATCTGAGGTGAAGGACGAGGGTGTGCCACGAGCCTCTGTAGCAGAAGTCTACGCACAAATCATCAGCGACATCGAGGACGCTTGTGCCCTCTTCGGAAACAACACATCCAGCAGAGGCATCTACCGCATCAACTACACCTCTGCCCACTTGCTCGCATCACGTATCTATTTGTTTACCGAACAATGGGACAAGGTGATTGAACATGCGACAAAGGCCATGGCTACGGCTCCCGCCCTGGTGAACCTCAAAAGCTACAACATCGACAACACCCTCACACCCACCAATGGTGTTATCTCCAAGAAATTCGGCGAGACCATCTTCATCTGTGGCATGAAGGCCATGTCGGGAGACTACAGTCTGACGGGAACCCCCTTCGGAGTGAGCAAGGAATTGGGCAATCTCTATGAGACGATGGACCGACGCATGAACACCTACATCATGCCCAGCGGATATGACTATTATCCCTATCGCATCCTCAAAAACTGCAATGATGAGCATGAGTACACATGGCGCACGGCAGAACTTTACTTAAACAGGGCGGAGGCCTACATGAACCTATACTTTCAAGGCAACCAAGAGGCAGGTCAGAAGGCTATCGACGACCTGAACACCCTGCGCAGCAACCGCTACCGCGTATACACCAACATGGAGCTCACCACGCCTGAGGAACTTCAGCAACTGCTCCGTGACGAGCGCCGCCGCGAACTTTGCTTCGAAGGTTTCCGCTTCTTCGACCTGAAACGCTACGGCATGCCCCGCATCGAGCATACACTTATAGGAGAGAGCGGTGCGGCTTTCCTCTATGTATTGGAAGAGCGCGACCCCAGCTACTGTGTGCCGCTGCCCGACAACGCCCTCGAACATAATGAGAGCTTAGTGCAAAATCCCCTCGCCAACCGACGCGTAGGAGTACAACAATAAACACCATATCATCAACATGAGAGCAAAGATATTGACCTGTTTCTTCCTGGGTGCCATTCTTGGCATGGCATCCTGTTCGGACGAGGACATCACTCCCTCTGCCGACAACCGCTTGGTGGAATTTCCACAAGGCAGCAACAGCTATGACACGGAAATTCTGAACATCTATCAGAAATACGGCACGCAGATATTGTATCGTTACAACGATGCCATGTTTCGTTGGCAGATTACCGACCAACTTGGTTTTGTCAGTCGGCCTGCCGATGAGTCATATGTAGATGCTGCCGTCAGGTTTATCAAAAACAACTGTTTCCAATTCTACCGCGAGGACTCGCTCAAGGCATACCTCCCCTATCGTATTTATCTTGCACGCGACCTGGGAAGGCTATTCCAATACTCTGGTCTTGATGCGGCAGGCAACAATGTCAGCATAAAAGACACCATCTGGCATACCGCTGCCACCAATGGCTATGCCAGCCTTTGCTTCGGACTCGCCAGCCAACGGTTGACCACTCTGAGCGACGACTCGCTGCGGTTGGCAAAAGGAGAGTTGAATGCCGCCCTGCTCGCCAACGCCATCGGACAAGGCAATATCCAGGTGCCCGCTACATTTGCAAAAGAGGAAGTCGGCAATGTCAGTTGGTACAACTATGTGGGCAGCTACAACACATACGGTCTGCTGGAATACATTGACGCCAAGACCATGAAACCCGCCCAGGACTTTGTCGTTTTCCTAAAATATCTCATTGCCTATCCCACAGATATGTTCGAAGAGAGGTACACTACCAAGGCATTCGACACCTCTGGGCGCATCGCACGCAAGGCAAAGATTGTCAAAAACTGGATGCTGTCGGAATATGGCATTGACCTGGATGCCATGGCTGAGACAGCTATAGAGAGATAACCAACACGAAATGAATCATTAAACAAAAGAAGATATGAGAAGAACCGCATTTGCGTTGATGCTCGCCATGACAGCATGCTTCGCTACAGCCCAAGAGAATGGAGTGCCCCAAGAAACTTACCAAAGACTGACAGGCATACCCAAACCGCCTGTAGCAGGCACCACCATCAATTTTGTGTATCATCCGGAGGGGGGACCGTTGGCTGATGCCAAAGAAGTGGCAGCCCTCATCTATATGTACAACAGTTATCAATGGATTCTGGGAGATGCTTTGATGACTCGTGAAGGCGACAGCTGGAAAGGGTCGTTCGACATCCCTGCCGATTGTGCCTTCATGGCTTTCCTTTTTCAGGACACCTGGAGCCAGTTTGTCACCGCCAAAGACAACAACGACAATCAAGGATTTCTATATGTCGTCAGCGATGACAAAGGGCAACCCCTGCCGGGCGGCAACCTCGCCTGGGGCATCATGCGCAAGCCCAGTGCCGGACTGGGCATCAGCGGCTACTTCGATGAAGGCTATAAGGAAATCGAACAAGACGCCCTATATTTCTGGTATCAGAAAGAGTTGCAGCAGAATCAGGACAAAGCCAGCCTCTTCTTCCCCACGATGATGAGTATCGTGGGACTTCAGACAGGAGAGCGTTTTCCTGAGGCTGCCGAAATGTTTTTCGACATATTCTCCAAGCAATCCAATCCCACAGAGGACAATTATCTTGCCATGGAGAACATCTACCGCTTCCGTCTTAAGAACACAGCAAAAGCCGACAGTGTTCATCAACTGATTCTTTCAAAATACCCCAAAGGATGGACAGTGCGCCGCACCGCTTTCGACCAACTGCGCCAAGAAAAGGAGAATTTCCATCAAAAGACAGTCAGTTTCTTGAAAGAATACCCACAGTCAGAGTCCTCGAAACTCGATGCCTATCAACCTTTCGTCTACTACAACGCAGCCCGAACGATAGCCACCGACTATTTCTCCGGACAATACGACAACAAAGAACTCTTCAGTTTGCTGCCCGAAATGGATTTCAAGACCTTGGCTGAAATATTCCGCACCAGCGCAGGAGCATTCCACATCAAAAAGGCTGTCAGCGACGACATCATACTCCCCATTGCCACCCCACTGATAGAGGAGATGCGTAAAAAAGTGAACGACAAGTCATACTGCGAGAAGACATACATGTCGCCCCGCCAGTCCAACCTGCTTGCCCAAAACCTGCTCGACGGACACATGGGCACTTATGCTGATATCCTGCTCTGCAAGGGACAGCCAGCTGAGGCCATCAAGTATATCGGCCTCATCTCACCTGAGCGCCGCTATTCCATTCCCGAAGTCAATGAAACACACATCAAGGCATTGCAGCAGACCGGAGAGTCGAAAAAGGTCGTTGATGTCATTCGGCAGGCCACACTGCAAAATGCCCTCACACCCAATGCCATCAACCTTTTCAAGGACATCTACACCAAAGAGCACGGAAGTGATGAAGGCTTCGACGCATATATGGCATCCATGAAGCCCCAAGGCAACATAGAAGAGCTAAAAGCCGAGATTGCCAAAAAACTTATCAAGGAGCCCTACAAGCCCTTCACGCTGAAAGACATGAATGGCAAAACAGTCAGTTCGGCCGACTGGAAAGGAAAGGTTGTGGTGCTCGACTTCTGGGCATCCTGGTGCTTCCCTTGCAAAAACGCATTCCCAGGCATGCAGATGGCGGTCAATCATTTCAAGGACGACCCCAACGTACTGTTCTATTTCATCGACACGATGGAAAGAGCCGACGGTTATGAGCAAAAAGCCCGTGACTACATGAAGGAGAACGGATATACCTTCAAGGTGCTCTTCGACGCTAAGGAAGATGCCAGCCAACCCGGCAACAACCAAGTGGTGTTCAAACAGATGAATGCCATCAACCACTCAATGGCCATTCCTCGCAAGATGTTCATTAAAGATGGTTTTGTGCGACTCAGTGAAGAAGGTTACGGCGGCAGTCCCAGCCGTCTAGCAGACGAGGTAATCTATGCTGTAGAAATGTTGAAAAAGGAATAGACCGATGACAAGACGCATTCTCCTCATCCTCCTCATGACAGCCATGTGCCATCATGCAGGATTATTTGCGCAGAACAAACCAGAAGAGAAGATTTCAATGACCTTCTACGCCCTGCGCAACATGTACGTCGACAGCGTGTATGTATCACCACTGGTCGAACAGCAGATGATGATACTCATGCAGTGTCTTGACCCCCATAGCGAATATCTCACCCCCGAGCAGGCCCGAGCCAATGAGGACATGCTCCTCGGTCCGTCGGCACAGGGTTTCATCAGCGCTCCGACGGAAAAGTCCATCTCAGCCATTCTGCTCGACAAGGGCATCGGATATATCGACATCGACTACTTTGTGCAGTCAACTATCGATGAATTTCACCAGGTTGTAGACAGTCTGAGAAAAAAGGGGATGAAGAGTCTCGTGCTCGACATCCGTGACAATCCTGGAGGCTTCTTCGACTCCGCCCTCGGCATGGCCGATGAATTTCTGCCAGTGGGGTCGCTTTTGGTGAAAACCGAGGGTAAGCACCAGCCTCTCAGCGAGGTGAAGGCCCAAATCAAGGGCATTTGGGAACAGGGGAAATTGGTAGTGCTCATCAATGAGCAGACCATGTCGGCGGCAGAAATTTTCGCCGGGGCCCTACAGGACTGGGACCGTGCCGTCCTTGTCGGCAGGCGCACCTTCGGCAAAGGACTGATTCAGGAAACGCTGCCATTCAGCGACGGTTCTGCCATCCGACTTTCCGTGGCACGCTATTCCACGCCCTCAGGACGAAGCATCCAAAAGCCCTACAAAGGGCGTTCCAGAGATGCCTATTTCAACGAGGTGAATCAACGCAGTGCTACGGGAGCACTTCCGGCAGAGGCCAAACAGAAAGCCTATGAGACGCTTGTCAACCACCGCACCATCTATGGCGGTGGCGGCATTGCACCCGACCTGTTTGTCGCTTCCGACGACGAGATGCTGGCCAAGGCGGTGGAAATCATCAAAGACAACCGGCGCTACAAGCAACTGCTCACCACTACGAGTACCGCCACATGGACCTCCTTCCAACAACCAAATGCCATGCTTCGGCTCAGCGGCACCATGCCCGACCATAGCTATGACGGCAGATACCTCGTCCTCGAGCACCACCATCCGGTCTATTTCGACCAAGTGACCATCCTCGACAGTGTTCAGGTCAACGATAGGAAGTTCAAGATGAGTGTAATGATACCCGACTCACTCCACCATACCATTGGCCAGTTGCGGATGTCCAAGTCTGCACCTACCGACCTGCCCTCCACCTTTGGTGCCCAGATGATTCTGACACCTGGAGCCATCCAAGCCGACATCGACTCCACCGGCGTCACCCTCTCAGGCGAGAACCTCAACAGGCAGTTCAGCGACCAAATCCTCCAGGCGGAGCGCCAATGGCGTATCAGCCAGTTTGCCCTCAACGGGCATTACAACTCATTACAACAAGGCCGCGCGCTGACCGACGAGGAGAACAAGGAGCGGCAACAAAAGTTGGATGCCATCAACACCCAATTCATGGCGGCATATAGCGACCACCTGCGCAAGAACATCAGTGAGCCTTATGCCTCAGAACTGCTCTTCCGCTATCCTCTTGACCGATACGCTGCTTCCGACCGTGCGTTTTTGTCAGAGCACTGCAATCAGTCGCTGCTCAGCCAGATGAGGCAGAAAGAGGAAGCAAGGAAGCAGCGCGCCAACTATTTTCAACAATCGCAAAAAGCGACGGGTGTCGGCGCACATTATAGGGAAATCATCGGTGAAGCGCCAGACGGCACACCATTGAAACTTACTCAACTCATCCAACCCGGACATGTGACTTTGCTCGACTTCTGGGCATCATGGTGTGTCCCATGCCAGCAGGAGATACCATTTCTGAAGGAACTGTATGAGAAATATCACCCCAAAGGTTTCGACATCATCAGCATCTCGCTGGACAAGACCAAAGCCGCATGGCTGAAGGCACTGGAGCGGAACGACATGCCATGGACGCAAATCTCCGACCTGAAAGCCTGGGACGGACCCGTTACCCAAGACTATGGCATCCAGGCCATCCCTTATGTGCTGCTGCTCGACAAGCAGGGAAACATCGCACTCAAAAACCTCCACGACAAATTGTTGGAAACAGCCATCAAAGAGCAACTGGCGATGTGATACGGCATCCCAGCAAAAAAACTACCTCTCGGAAATGCAAATTATTTGGCATTTCCCTTACTTATTCGATTTTTTGCATTATCTTTGCAACCGAAAGGAAAAGGTATGGCCGTATCGGATAGATCGGGATACTCATCAAATTATTTCGAAAACCGAGAATACTTCTCCTGCCAATGGCGGGCCACATCCGTAAGGAAAGCTGTTTCAGCCGGTGGATTACAAAGGCGGAAAGCTCTCAAATCATCTGAAAACGGAGTTTTCATCACATCACCGGTACGGCCTTTTTTATTCTCCTTTCATCAAGTGAGTAGCATAACCATCAAAAAATCCAAAACATGTTTTCCGGTATCGTAGAAGAAATGGCCACTGTGGTTGACATCATCCACGATGGCGGCAATATTGACATCACCCTCACCTGCTCGTTTACCAACGAACTGAAAATCGACCAAAGCGTCAGCCACAACGGCGTATGCCTCACCGTCGTACGCATCGACGGCGACTGCTATACCGTGACCGCCATGCGCGAGACGCTCGACCGCTCCAACTTGGGACTGCTCAACGTGGGCGACAAGGTGAATGTGGAGCGTTCCATGCTGATGAACGGTCGCCTCGACGGCCATATCGTACAAGGACATGTGGACTGCACCGCCCGCTGCACCGCCAAAGAGGATGCCGATGGCAGCACCTACTTCACCTTTGAATATGAATATGACAAGGAGATGGCACGCAGGGGCTATTTCACGGTAGACAAGGGCAGTGTGACAGTCAATGGTGTCTCGCTCACCGTATGCAACCCGACCGAACGGTCTTTCCAAGTTGCCATCATCCCCTACACCATGGCAAACACCAATTTCTGCGCTATTGAGGTAGGTACTACAGTCAATTTGGAGTTCGACATCCTCGGAAAATACATCGCACGGCTGCGACAGATAGAGGGATGAGGACAGAGAATCTGACCATTTAATGGTACAGCTACGGAACAAAGAAAAAGTGCCACATACCATAACAACGGGCTAAAACCCGAATACAACATCAAACCTGAAAGCGAAGACATTTTTGCATGATGTCTTCGCTTTCAGGTTTTTTGTGATATCACCTCTTTCTGGAAACAGTATTGCAAAGAACAAATCATACGTTCTCCAACATAATATGCGACAAATCAAAAGGTCTTTTTTCGTGTTTGTCGCAAATATGGTTGGCTGTCGCACACTGGCATGAGAAAAAAGCCTTTTAATTATTGCATGCATTCCGGCTTGCTTTATCTTTGCCACAGAAACAACAAAGACAGGACTCGTAAATTGAAGATTAAAGATTAAAAATTAAAAATTAAAGATTAAAAATTTAGATTGAGAACCTGTTGGAGGAAAGAAAACAAGAAAATTAAAAATAACAAAAAAATACGATTATGAAAGCAATGGAATTAACCCCGACAACAGTTGCCCAGTTCGACAACACGACAATGGCAACACGAGTGAGCAACTTCAAAAAGTCTGCCAAGAAATTCTTCAAAGCCACTTACAGATTTCTCATGGTAATCAGCCCGGTCTACCCGCAGTATGTTGAGAGCCAGAAAAGAAACTAAATGTATTGGAAATAAAGCCTAAAAATAACACAATTCATATATGAAGAAAGCCCTGACAATGGCTGCGATGATGACGATAGCCATCTCCGCCACAGCAATGCCATACGAAACCGCCCGAGAAGAGGCTCTGTTTCTGAGCGACAAGATGGCCTACGAGCTCGACTTGACGGAAGAACAATATGAGGCTGTATACGAAATCAACCTCGACTACTTACTCAACGTAAAATGCCAGGCTGACGTACTGGGAACTCCGTGGACAATCCGCAACCGCGACTTGAGCCATGTGCTCTCCGACAGACAGTACGACCACTACCTGAGCAGCGGATGGTTTTACCGCCCTGTCATATGGAAGTCTAACAGTTTGATATTCGCCATCTACAAACGTTACAATCAAGGACGGCTAATGATGCACCGGCCTGCCGTGTTCATCAGCTACCGAGGCGGGCACAGCCACAGAGGTGCCAGTTTCTATGCCCGCCATCACTTTGGAAGAGGCATCCCTCCCAAAATTCACGACAGGCATTTTGACGGAAACCGGCCTCAAATTATCGTCTCCAACCGAAATGCCTCTGTAGACAACAGTAGCCGTCGCAACATAGGTACAAAAGGAATGGAAGTGATTGTCATATCAAACAACAGGCCCCACAGCATATCGTCTGGTGCTCCCAACCGTATATTAAGAAGCCATGACAAAGTTGACCACAACAGGCATTTCGGAAGAGGACACTGGTAAGTCTTCAGGCCATATTATTTAGCCAGTTTTCGAGCTAATTTCAGCAATTTCTTGGATGGCTGCAAATCGCCGACAGGTGCAAGCGTCCAATTCACCGTCCAAGTTAGCGATTCACCGGGTTGGAGAGTTTGGTAAGTACCCTGACTCTCCAACTCGATGTATGTTTTTCCTCTGTTGACATAGACCTGAATCTCCGCCTCACCTGGAGCTGGCTGCGACTTGTCGAGGTCAGCAAACTTTTTCACCATCATCAGTCCATTGTTGCAATACGCCAACCATCCTTTTCCGTCGGCATTGATTTTGCGGTTCTCATTGGTGGCATCCGTTGCATACCATACAGCACCAAACTCTGGTTTGAACGGCATCAGGTTGGCTGGAGTAATGTCCTCTGCTTTTGCATCGAAGAAGATGAAGCCCTCATTCGGCACACGGGTGATTTCCCATGGAGCCACTTTCCGCTCCTTGTTGTCCATGTTGGTGATGGAATAGGTCACAGTGAAAGCATTGCCTTTGCGGTTGACGGCAAACTCCTTGCCGATTCTGAACTTCAGTTTTTCAGAAACATTACTGGTGATTCTGAGGACTGAGCTACTCTCCTCCACAGTATAGGGCTGTTTGTCGTATTCGGGCACCGGAGGCCAGTTCCATTCCTTCTGCGGACTTGTCCAGAAGGTACTTCCAAATGACTCTGGAAATCTTGACTGAGAAATCGTCTCAACATCCTTGTACTTGAACGACAGAACTTTACCGCCATGGGCAGCATCAACGACCAAAGTGAGGTCACCTGCACGCAACTCATACTTGGAATCACCGAGATCCCTGATGTCACCAGCAAAAGAGGTGGCAGCCACACCACACAGCATGGCAAGACAAAGCAAAAACTTCTTCATTTTTTTCATGTTGGATGTAATACAATAACCATCCCACAAGTCCCATCTCTGAAACCTGGAGGATATGCTTTTCACCTATTTGACGGAAAAAAACAAAGAAAGTAAAATCCACTATCTTATATTTTGCACAAGTGTCGTTTCTTTTTACTATATTTGCATCAGATTATGTAATAAAGCAAATTTCAACTTGAGACAAGAGATGAGAACATTTTTTTTCGTAGGTCTAATGATGATTATTGGCTGTGTGCTGATGACGGCTTGCAGCAATAAGCACAAGCTGGAGGGAGCATCACGCACCACCCCACTCAGCAGTGATGCTTGGAATGCATCGGAATGGATTTCCGTAGTGGATGCACCTGTCGTCACGGGCAAGGTGACAGACGACAAGAACAACCGCTCTGCAGACGGAGCAAACTGGTTTGTTTCGACTGTAAGGAACGAGAAGAAAGTGACAAAGGCACTATGGATGACCACCGGACTGGGTGTTTATTATCTCTATGTGAACGGAGTGCCTGTGGGAGATGAAATCCTAAAGCCAGGTTTTACACATCATAAGAAGACGAAACGGTCGTTCACCTACGACATCACCCGCCTTCTTAACCAGAAAGCCAATGCCGAGAATGTTCTTTCCGCACAGGTGACGCCAGGATGGTGGGCTGACAAAATCATCACCAACAGCGGTCATGAGGGAATGATAGGACGCAAGTGCGCATTCCGCGGTGTATTGGAACTCACCTATTCCGATGGTTCAATCAAACGTTACGGCACCAATCAAGGCAGTTGGAAAGCCGGCATCGCAGGAGCGGTAAGGCATGCCGGCATCTTCGATGGAGAGGAATATGATGCCCGTGAACCAATGGGTTACGAGAATATGGGAAAATTCTCCTCTCCGGAAATCAACACGGAATTTGGAGGCGATATACTGCCATCGGATGGTGCCGAGGTGTATTTGAGGAAAGACCTCACGCTGAAGCCAGTGAAAGCCTATAAGTGGAAAGGTGTAACAGGTTCCTCACAAGAGGAATATGGCAAAGTGGTTGTCGTTAAGGATTACGCTTTGGGCGACGAGATGAGCATCAGTCCGGAGGAAACTTTGGTCATCGATTTCGGGCAGAACTGTTCTGCAGTGCCCTCATTCGTGTTCAAGGCCAAGGAGGGAACTGTGCTTACCTGCCTTCCCGCCGAACTGCTCAACGACGGCAATGGAGCCAAGAGCCGTGGCATGGACGGACCAGAAGGCAGTGTCCACCGTCTCAATCTCCGCATCCCCGATTCAGGCATACGGGTGGTATATACCTTTGCCAACGACAAGGATTATGTAACCTATCAGCCCCTTTGCTCTTTCTTCGGCTACCGCTACATCTCTATCTCCGCCACTGATGAGGTCGCCATCAAATCGGTCAGTTCTGTGCCTGTATCATCCATCACCAAAGAGATGGAAACAGGACATATCACCACGGGTAATGAGATAATCAACAAGTTGATATCCAACACCTACTGGGGACAGCTCTCCAATTACCTTTCTGTCCCAACAGACTGTCCTCAGCGCAATGAGCGGTTGGGATGGACAGCCGACACACAGGTCTTCACGGAGACAGGCACATTTTTCGCCAATACTGACAAGTTCTTCCACAAATGGATGCGCGACATGCGCGACACACAAAATGAAAAGGGTGGTTTTCCTGGTGTGGCACCTTTAGCCCAATATGGTGATGAGAAGATGCGTGTGGGATGGGCCGACGCAGGCATCATCGTACCATGGACAATATGGAAGCAGTATGGTGACACACGCATCATCGATGACAACTGGAATGCCATGGTGCGCTTCATGAACCATGTCTATGAGACAAAATACGACCATGACGCACTAAAGGAAGAGAACGGCAACTACCAATGGGCCGACTGGCTCAGTTACGAGCCATTGGAGAGTTGCAGCGGGAAGGCATGGGACAAGGACGGCTTATTGCCCGATGCAAGAGTCTATTGGAACTTCCTCTGCGCTTCCTACTGGGCCATCGACGCACGCATGATGTGCGACATGGCAGCAGCCACAGGAAAGGCAACCGCCACCTATAGGAAGATGGCCGACGAAGCCATAGGCTACCTGAGAGAGCAATTCATCAATTCAGATGGCACTTTCAAGACCGCCATACTAAACACCATGCAGACCCCCATGCTCTTCGCCTTGAAAAACAAGCTTGTGGAAGGCGAGGCAAAGGAAAAGATGAAAGCCCGGCTGAGGGAGAATTTTGCCTCCCATGGCAACTGTCTTCAAACTGGGTTCCTGGGCACCTCCATCCTTATGGAAACACTAACAGAGAACGGCATGTCCGACATTGCTTATGAACTACTCTTCCAGCACAAAAATCCCAGTTGGCTGTATTCGATAGACAATGGAGCAACCACCATCTGGGAGCGGTGGAACAGTTATATGAAAGACGTGGGCATGGGACCCAGAGGAATGAATAGTTTCAACCACTATGCCTACGGATGCGTATGCCAGTGGCTGTGGGAGTCGGTGGCAGGTATCGCAGCAGACACGAAAAAGCCAGGATTCAAGCATATCATCATGCGCCCCATTCCCGACAAGCGCCTGGGGCATGTCACCGCAGAATATCATTCAGCCGCAGGACTCATCAAGAGTGCCTGGCGCTATGAGGGTGACTTGTGGACATGGGAGTTCACCATCCCTAAGGGTGCCACTGCCTCGGTATGCCTGCCGGGACAGACAGAATGGAAGGAATATGAAAGCGGAACCTTTACCCTAACCTGCCCATAAGGTCATGAACAAAATAAAGAACATAGCAATGAACAAAAGGCAAAAATTGCAAGTGGGCTTAGCGATTTTATTCACAGTCCTCTTCGTTATTTGGTTGTTTATCCCAGTCCCAATGTATTCTAGAATACTTGGTTTGCTCTCCAATGGTTTGGGTGTTCTGAGCATGGTTCTCTCCTATAAAGCAGAAGAGAAGAATAAAAAGAAATCTGACTGATTGCAATTTCAATTATGGTTATGATAAAAACAGGATCAGAATAACCGTTTTCTCTACATAAAGGGAGGCATTCCAGTTAATAAATGCGAGACGATTTTGGTGTTGCGACAGTTTTCCCATCGCTTTTTGGGGGACTGTCGCAACTTCGGTATGCTGTCGCATCAACTTTAGCAAGAAACAGCGAAAAAACTTTGCTGACGCTTAAAGCCGCTCTATCTTTGCATCAGAAAAAGAACAAAAAACAAAAATAACAAATAACAAAAAAAGAAAAGATTATGAAGACAATGAATGTAACCCCAATGACTATTGCTCAGTATGAGCATGATCATGTAGACGTAGTCGCCAAGTGCAAGAAAGCCATCTCCAAGTTCATCAACACCTACCTGGTTTTGGGCGAAATCTATGCCTTATGGGGTAGATTTCGCCCGAATTGTCTTTGACCATATCACACTTATTTCGACAGGATACCAGTTTCACTGTCGCTATGGTTCATGGAGCGCTGAATATCACGATATTTTCGGCCATGGTCTAAACGGTAACTCAGTTTCAAAGTCACCATATTGCCATAATCGCGACAGTGTTGTGTGATTTCTTTCTGAACATAACGGCTCACGACTTCTGTTTTATTGGTAAGTGGATGCTGGCAGAATGGGTGCTGAACATACAGAGAAATGTTGAAGGTATCATTCATGCGGTAATTGCAGGTGAAATACCATGCTGGCGCCTGATGTCCGCGGTGCTCACCTTCCATGAAGTTCCATCCATTGTCGGCGTAGGCTCCAAGCGTCCAGCGCCCCAGATAGGCTTGCAGAGAACAGCCTCCATTGAAAGATGTATAGGTGTGGGTATAGTCCTCTCCGTAGTTAAAGAAACGATAGATTCCGCCATAGATAGTGGCAGTCAACTTCTCTGAGAGCACCTCCCACTGGTTGTAAAAGGTGATATAGAAAAAGTTGCAAGAATTGTCGGCATTGGTCTGCGTCTGAAAGAAACGGTCACCCTCGCGGAAATATTTTTCCATATTGCAATGCGCATTGAGACGATAATAGCCTTGCAATTCTGACGTGAAGCGCGGTGTGGTATATGAGAGTTTCAGTTGATGAGAGGTGACACGGTTGGGGTGAATCTCAGGATTGCCAAGAATGGTTTCCATTGCGTTTTTCTTAATACTGACATTACTGACGAGAGCAATTTGAGAGACATGCTGAGAGATTTCAATGTTGTAGTTCAACTTGAAATGAGAAGCCAGCGGATAACTAACGGTGAAATGGGGACGGAATAGCCAGAAATGATACTGTACATCACCCTGTCGGTAGTATCGGCGACTTACGCCAAGACCGCCCATATAACTCAGTTTACCGAGATGTCCATTCAATTGCGAAAAGAGATAAACGTCGGATGTGTGGATGCCGTTGGTGGCATTGACATCTCCCCTATATTCATTGTGATTATACCGCTGCGAATACTGTATACCATTGGAAATAGTAAAAGGTTTAAGCCTGTTCTCATAGATGGCTTCACCCCATAGACTATATGTCCGTCCGTTTGTATGGTATCGATAGGCAGTACTTTCATTGTTCTCGGTGTCGCCAGTTGTCTTAATATATGTTCCTACGACATTGGCTGTCAGCGACTGATGACGATGAAAAACCAAATGACAGTAAAGGTCTAACGAAGGTGTGGTACTACGGGATGACGAACACTCATCATAAGGTATGCCATTGACATCCATCTCAGCTTTCCTCCGCTGTGGCTTTATGTCTGCGCTGCCAGAGAGTTTGGCTTGAAACACATAGTTTGAATCGCTCAGGCTATAGGTCAGATTGGCGATATGGCTGAGATTCTTGCTTTGCTCACTCAGACTATGGCGGTTCATCGTCACTTTTTCGCCACCCTCCAACTCATAGGTTGAAAGTTCTTCATAAGTTGTCCCCTTGAAGTTTTGGTAATCTAATCCATAACTAAGTGCCAGTTCGCTGCGCCCGTGATTGATTTTGCCATAAAACGACTCACTGCCATTCACTGTGGTCAATGTATTGGTGAGTTGTGTGCCAACGACATATCCACTTACCCGTTTCCTGACCTTGAAATTGATGACATAGGCAATGCCCTCACCATATCGCACACCAGGATTATCAATCAACTCAACGTGTTCAACGCCTTTCATGTCGAGTGCCTGCAAGTCCTCTTTGGAAGCAATGATATCATTGATGCGCACCTGCACAGTGCCGAGGTTTGTCAGAGCCGTGATGCTGTTCATGGCCTCATCCACCCGGATATGTGGAAGTGTCAGTTTTGCGAGTAGTGAGTAAGCATTGGCAGAATTCTCTATCTGCTGCTTTGTTGGATAGAACCATTGTCCGTCCACCTTCTGAATGACACGTGCTCCTTTTACCGTTATTTCATCAAGCGTAACACTTTTTTCAGTGTCTTGCGCTGCTACAGTCAACGCATAGACAGCCATCAAGCAAAAAAACAATCTCTTCATATCTTGCGTTTTTACGGCAAAAATAGGAAGAGATTTACAAAAGGTAGAAAAAGCAACCTGACATTTGTCTGACATTTCACAGTCAGGCTCAGTGTCAGCTTCCATCTATTTGATTTTCAGGCGATAGGCTTTGCTGCGGTCAGACTCTATTCTGAGGTTGGAATGTTGTTCAATCACATGTTTCAGTCTGCGGATAAGTGTATAAAGCGTATTGTTTGCATCTGGTTTCTTAGGCCATAGGGCATCACAAATCTCCGTTTTCGTCAGCGAATAGGAAGGAGAATGGAAGAACATTTCCATCAACTGAGACTGCATTGGAGTAAACTGTACAGGGTTGCCATCTGCAGCATAGAAACAGCCATCTGCCTCTGAGTACGACAGACCGCCATAACTGTTATCTGTTGGAGATAGTGCAAGCATCGGAACATTGTCAATTGTATGACGACGACGATACCACATAAATATTGCCCAAAATGCTGTCAATATCCAGAGGATAGTGGCAGGTCTTTGGTCGGACAAACTAAAGACGGTGGCTTCAGAGCAGTGTGCGTAAGCCTGAAATTTCTTGCCACGTGTTTCTACGACCAACGTTGCCTTACCTCTCAATTCTGCTATCTGCAGATGCCTATTGAACGTGCGGATGGTATCTTGGCTTATTACATTGCTCTGCTGTTCCTCCAAGGTAAGGGCAAGTGCCCTGTTCATGTCCTCACTCACCAACTTGCTGGTGGAGTTAAAACTACCAAAGCCCGTCAGGACTGAAGCAATAATCAGTGCAAAAAGCACGAAGAATGCAAATCGTTGTCTTTCCATGTTCATTCTGCTAATTATTGATTTCCTTGGATGCAAAATTACACATTGCTTTTGAAAAAGCCATCAGCAAAACCCTCAAAAATGAGATGGAAGGTAAAACTCTGAACAAATGTTCAGTATTATATACAACTTTCTCTGGTTGAAGGTGGTTTTAGAAGTTAAGTAGTCGAGCCGTACCGAGGAGGACTTTCCACTTCTATTCTCATTTCGCAATCTGTTCCGCCACGCAAGATGGAATGGCAAAGCGTCACTGTGAAATGTTTCTCTTTCCACAGACATTGCAGCGAATAAATCACGCTTTGGCGTGAACACTCGCAGAGCAATGGCGTGGTGACATATCCTTTTTTGCATAACTCACAGGTGCATTCCAAGAAAACAAGGCGATAAATGCGTCCTTTCTCAACGACCTCACCTCTCACACCTGGCAGTTCATTAGCCATCTGAAAGAAGGTGTCCATATCGCCCTGGGCACGCTCATGGAGCTTTTGGTAAACAGACAGCGTACCGCCATTCACACAGTTCTTTCCGCATTCCGAAAGGAAGGCCGACCGTTGCTCTGGAGAGAGCCGCTCCAGACCTTTCTCGAAACCCTTGAACCAATTTTCTATTTCCATTTTCTTACATTTGTACGTTTAAGCCCAAATCAATTGCTCCATGCAAAGCATCTGTATTCATGACCTGAAAGAATAAGGACATGCCCTGTTGTTCATCATTCCTCAATTATGAAACTACGTGGATAGAAATCGCTATAGAAACGGCCGTCGGTGGCGGTGAACTTCAAGACGCAGTAGTTGGGGTCTGTCACGCCGCCTGGGTAGTACTGCGTATCTCCATCCCGCCAAATCATCTCTTTGCTCTTGGCGTCAGTCAGCACCTCCATCGTGCCTCGCAACATCATGCCTTTGAAGCCTTCGGCATCGCAGAAATAAATGCTGGCCTTAGGATTGGCTTTGTAGTGGGCCACGCGCAGCGAGAAAGTGTTGGTGGTGAAATAGAATGTCTTGACACCCTCACGTTTTCGAGGTGCCAGCATGGCTTTGGTGCAGGGAAAGCCTTCTTCATCTACAGAAGAAATATAGGCAACAGACAGCGAATCGGCCATTTTGGCGATGAGGTCCTTCACACCTTTCAATGCGGGATTCTCAGGTGTCTCTTTGCCAATCGTCAACTCCTTGCGCCAACGTTTCAGGTGAGGGAAGTACATCTTCATTTGTCCGATATACTCTTCTTTTGTAATCGGTTGGGGAAGTCCTTTGTTCACTACTCCAACAAACTGTGCGCAATGCTCAATCATCTCTTCCATCGTAAAGTCTTGCAAAAATTTGCCTTCCTTGTAGCAGTATGTGCAATAGTCTTCGTTCTTGCTCCCATCGGCATTGGTGCCAAGGACATCGTTGGTGAGCGGCATTCCGCAGCTCTGACAGAATTTTTGTACCATATTCATTCAATTGTTTTGTATTTGACGCTGCAAGGTAAGAATAATTGAGAACAACACCAAATTTCTGGGAAATACAGCACGATTTTGTGACGAATGGTTGTTTTTTTACCTTTTGTCCCTGCGAATTGTCCCTCCAGAATGGCTGTAAACTTGGTTACTGCCACAACAGAAGGCTTGTAGTCGGTCAGCCATGGTCTTTTTCATGATGGCGTATGCGATGTCACCCGTGCAATGACTTGTATGGAACACGGTCTGGGGATAATTGTCCGTCAATCTCTGGGCGAGACCGACCAAGTCATTTCTCGTCTCATGGCCGTCCAACAGGTGGAATCCTCCCACGACAGTACTGACAGGCCAAGGGCAAGCCGCCAGGATATTTTCCAAGCCACTGTGGGCACAGCCCGTGAAAAGCAGTCCATCGGTATATAGAGCCAGTTCATGGCGGAAATCATCGGGAATGTAATTCCCATCAACGTCCTTGATGAACAAATGCCGGTTGCCCTTGGGCATGGGGTGTTGATGTGGAATATGTGCCATGACATAGATTCCCCCGACAATCTCACACGTGTGGTCCACCATGATGAATCTCTCCCCTATCCCCTCCGGCCATACCGTGGTGATGCTGTGCAGGTCATTTCTCCTGGAATAAAACATCCCTTTGACTGCCTCTGGGGAAACGATGACTTTTGCCCTCTTGTTGATTTCCATGAAATGGCGCAGTCCTCCTGCATGGTCGCTGTGACCATGGGAGACGAAGACGTAATCCACCAACCCGAGGTCAATGCCCATCCGTTTAGCATTGCGGATGAACACATCACTGGCTCCTGTGTCGAGCAGGATACTGTTCCGCTCTGTCTCCAACAAGATGGACAGGCCGTGCTCTGACTTAAATGTCGGATCCTTTGCGCGGTTGTCTGACAACACAGTCCATTTCATATTCATAATCTCTTGCGTTTTTCCCTCTATATCTCAAGCTCATTCTTCTCTATAAAAATGCCCATAGGCAATTAGCACACAAAGATAAGCCTTTTCATTTAAAAATCCCTATAAATACCGATTCTTTGAAAAAAGAGATGGTTCGCAAGAGCGACGTCTAATCTTCCGAACTATCAATGAACGTCGATGCTGTCGAAAGATGAGCTGACTGGCACGAACGGACGGTTACTACTCATTGATGGTTCATCTCCTTCCACTACTGGCCAACCGTCTATCCAATCCACTTTGTCCATGAACACCTGACGACCTGCATCTGGGTCAATCTTCAGGTAACCATGATAGATCATCCAATCCTGTCCTTTATCATCAGTGATGAATTCAGCATTGTGCCCTGGTCCTGCCACTTTCTCATTACCATGCAACAGCACGTTGTAGTAGCCTTCGAGCATAGGGTTGCCCTCTTTCGTTATATAAGGACCAAAAAGACTCTTGGAACGACCGTATACAACTTGATAGGTGCTGTTGGCTCCCTCACAGCACGAGCCATTTGAACCAAAAAGATAGTAATAATCTCCTCTTTTATGGATGTAGGT
Source organism: uncultured Prevotellaceae bacterium (assembly GCA_902767775.1). GTDB lineage: Bacteria > Bacteroidota > Bacteroidia > Bacteroidales > Bacteroidaceae > Prevotella. The sequence goes on from CACXIP010000024.1 coordinate 50,873, forward strand.
GCCCTCCATTTGGTTGCCTGCTATAGGTATAGGTGTTGAGCCTGTTTGAACAGCAAGTCCGTCATCAGTCAATTCTATTCCATAGATACCATGGAACGACCCCCAGAAAACATATTTCTTTCCACTGTCTTCAATAAAAAACGGATCGATGCTGTTTCTCACGCCAATATCCTCACTGATAAACAACGCTCCATGGTCGGTGAATGGTCCTTCGGGAGAAACGGCGGTAGCCACCCCTATACCACAGGTCCACTCTCCCCCCCAGACAGACTTGGAATAATAGAGCACATATCGTCCGTCGATATAATTGATGTCAGGAGCCCAAATTCTTCCGTTTGGATTCCATTTTGGCCGGCTTTCATCATCAAAAGCAGTTCCTACATAATCCCAGTCGACAAGATTGTCTGAACGATAGATTGGCAGATTGCGGATGTTTTCTGTCGCATAAAGATAAAAATGGCCGTCGTGCGCCTTGATAACAGAAGGATCAGGCAACGACACATCTATAATCGGATTATGGTATTTCTCCGATATTTCTATCGTTTGTCCAATTTGAAGTTGCTCGCCGCTATCTGGCGACGAGCAACCTGTCATTGGAATAAAACCTATAATAAAACTGACTATGGAGAGGATGACCATGATTGCAGTATCTTATCGTATCAATACTTTGTAGACTTCCCCATTTTCCTTTCTCACGATATTGACACCAGTACTCAACTTGTCGGACCTGATGCCTGCCAACGAGTAAAAGCGCTGCTGCCCGCCAGAATGCCTTACCTCATTTTCCTGAATGGCCGACTCATCAGATTTCCACTCGCCATAAACGTTAACCAACCGCTGGTTGACCCCCTGCACCTTCTGCTCGTTCATTTTAATGACTTCACGGTCGTAGGTCATGATACCATTCACCTCAGTCTCCACGTCGGTGGTTTGGGTATAGACAGCGGCACAGAAAGCGGCAGGCCTGCCATCAGTTGTGGTGGCATTCTGTGCCATGGCGATGACAGCATCGGTATTAGCCACATAAGCATCGGTGAGTTGGTCCTCATTGGTATAGTTGACATAGGTAGTGGCCTGATTCTCATACCAGCGGTGTCCTTCGATGTGGCGGCCCAGACCACCATACTCTCCCAGCACCACAGGGCGCTGCGGGTCGTAAAGGAAGATATGGGGCGGACGGTCATAATCGTGGAGGTCGAGGAAATCACCTGCATTGGCAAAATGATTGCCTCCGCTGGCTGCATTGATGAGTCTTGTGCCATCTTGTTCACGGGTGAAACTTACGATGTCGGCCGTCTGGAACTGTCCCCATGATTCATTGAAAGGTGTCCATACCACCACGCTGGGACTGGAGTAGAGCTGGTCGATGATTTCCCTCCATTGGTTTTTGAAGGCATCGGCTATCGAAGAGGGCTGTTGGCCGTTGGTAGAAGACCACTCCCTTGGCCTCCATGGCTCGTCAGAGCGTCCCAAAGCAGGCATATCCTGCCATACGAGGAGTCCCAGACGGTCGCAATGGTAATACCAACGAGCTGGCTCCACCTTCATATGCTTACGAATCATATTGAACCCCCAGTCTTTGGTCTTCTGGATATCGTAGAGCAAGGCATCATCTGTAGGTGCCGTATAGAGGCCATCAGGCCAGTAGCCCTGGTCAAGGGGACCAAACTGGAAGAGGTCGCGGTTGTTGAGTTGCAGCCTCCACTCACCATTGTCAGCCTTGTGGGTGGAAATCTTGCGCATGGCGGCATATCCGTCCACACGGTCTGTCTCGTTACCAGAGCCATCGACGAGCACCACTTCCAGGTCATAAAGTACGGGGTCAACAGGACTCCACAAGCGGGCGTTGGGAAGGACGAGCGTGATGGGGGAACCGACAGCCGCCTCACCATTAGCCATAGTGGAACCCTCCAATTTCAATACGGCTTTCACTTTGGCGTCAGCCTGTGTGTTGTCGGTTTCCACACTGATGGTCATCTGGCTGTTGTCCACATCAGGAGTAGACTTCACTTTGACGATGTGCTGACGGGCGACAGGCTCCATCCATACCGTTTGCCAGATGCCCGACACCTGTGTGTACCAAATGCTGCCTGCACCACCGGGGTTATAGCGCTGCTTGCCCAAAGGTTGCGTAGCCTCGTCAGTATTGTCAATGACAAGCACAGAGAGCGTATCTGGTCTGCCATCTTGATGAAGAAGGTTGGTGATATTGAGCGAGAAAGCACCGTAACCACCGATATGTGAACCCGCCTGTGTGCCGTTGACATAGACACGTGCCTGATAGTCGACGCCACCGAAGTTGAGCAGCACGTCCTGTCCCTTCCATCCGGCAGGAATGACAATCTCACGCTGATACCAGAGGCTCTCGTTCTTGTCGAGCATGCGCATCACACCCGACAGGCTCGACTCGAGCGGGTAAGGCACCAATATCTCTCCGTCCCAAGTGGTAGGAATAGTGCGTTGTGTGCGTGGGGTGACGGCATACTGCCATAGTCCGTTGAGGTTCTGCCATTCGTCACGTACCATCTGTGGACGAGGATACTCGGGCAGGGGGAGTTCGGGATTGATGTCAGCCACCCAACGCGTCTTGATTCTGTCACCCTTGGGTTGCCAGGTCTGTGGTGTATCGTCTGGTTTGGCACCATACATATCCATGAGCACTTTCATCCAGTGGCCACCGATGACGCTGCGGGCACGGAAGCCACGAGCCTCACCACTGCCGTTGGTCCAATACCAGTCGCTCAGAGGCCAGCGTGTCGGTGTCTCATTGGCGTATTTCCACACGCGGTCGGCAAAACTCAGGAATGTGGCGTTGTCAGGAGCCATGGCTGCAGCCCACATCACCCAATCCGACTTGGTGTATGCCTCACGGCTGTCGAGCGGCAGTCCGTAGGTGTTTTGCTTGGTAAGGTAATATTTTATTTCACGGCGCATGACATCATCGGAGAAGAGATGGAGTCCCCACAACTTGTCCCAGATAAGGTTGTACTTGATGCTCCATGTGCCGCCACGGTCAAAGGCCAACTTGTAGTGGTCGCCATCGCGGGCATCGATTTCCCAAATCTGGGCCATCTGGCGGGCTTTGTCGGCGAAAGGCTTCCACCTCGACTCACTCTGCCCTTTCATACGGGCGAGTTCAGCATATGCAGCCACGCCGAAAATGGCCTTCAACGAGAGGTTGGCATTATGTGCCCAATGCCCTGCGAAATCGTCGGTGCAGAGTTGCATGTCGGGGTCCTGACCATTGTTGCGCAGATAGATAGCCCATTGCCGAAGCATATTCATATCTGTGGTGGAGAGCCAGTCGGCATTGCCGTCAATGCGTGAGATGGCATAGCACAATGTGAGAATATTGCCGCTCTCCTCGATGGGCATGTTGCCGCCAAAGCCGCCATTGCCATCAGGACGGGTAATGGAATAGACCTGTCCGTTGGCATGTGGGTAGGTGCCCAGGTCATGACAGGCGAAATCCTTGAATCCCCAGCGGGAGGTATTGGCGCAATAGTCGAGGATGGAGCGTATCATGCCTTTCTGCAAGTCGGTGTTGTAGCAGAGGAAGAGAGGTGCTGAGGGATAGGTAAGGTCGACGGTGTTGACGCATCCATTGGAGTTGTTCTCCTTGGAGAAATAAAGCAACTGTCCCTTATCATCCTGAAACAGTTTGTGGGCAGCCAGCACATGGCGGTAACTGGCAGCGAGCAGTTCCGCATATTTCACATTGCCAGCAGCTACTGCATCATCGTAGATACGCTTGTCTTGCTGACGGCAGCGGTCCATGATGGAGCGGTAGTTGTCGCGCAATTCGTCGAAAGCCTGGAAGATGGTCTTGCCGTTGCGTGCCCAATAGCCACAATAATCCTTGTTCATATAGCGGATGTCCTTCACCTCGTCATAGCCAATCATCATGTAACTGCGAGCCTCAGAAATGCTGCCAAAGTCCTTGACGTAGGCAAGAGTACCCATCGAGGCGGCATCATTGCTGCTCATCGCTCCGCTGTAGGGCAACAGTTGTCCGGTCTGGCGGAAATTGCCCTCCATGGTGGCAGCGTCAGCCACGCTTACTTCGCCATTCACCGCTGGGATATAGAGGTAGCCCCAGTCGATGGTGATGAGGTCACCAGCACGCTTCAAAACAGGCTGTTCCACACTACCCGCCTTGATGTATCGCTGTCCGTTTTCCGTGATTAGCTCAGAGCGTGTGGGTTGGCTCATCTGGTCGACAGTGAGTTGTGCGGAGGTAGCAAAATAGAACTGCACATCGTGGGAATTGCCATCTGTGGAGGTGACCTGATAGCTGAGATAGTTGACGGGTGTAGAAAGCAATTCAAGGTCATCCATGAGCATAGGAGCAGTGAACACCAATTTCAGTTCTACGGGTCCGCAGCTGAATGTGTAGTAGGTATTGGTCGCCATCACATCAACAGACTTCTGTGTGGCTTTCTCTCCACCACTTACACCCTGCAGGATATTCTCGAAGACACCAAAGTCAACATAAGCACCACCAGTGGTGTTGTGGCAATGTGCGGCAAACATATTGTCGCCTTCTTTCAAGAATCTTTTCTCAGTGGTTGTCAGGCGATGTTGCTCTCCTTGCAACCACGTTTCCCCTGTGGAGATGATGCGGTGGCCATTGATGTAAAGTTCAAAAACATCGTCGTGGGAGAATTGTATCCAGAGGTCTTTCTGCAGGTCTTCGGCAGTCAGGCTCACGGTGCGACGTATATAGATATCGCTGTTCTGCTGTTTCCACTCATGACGGCAGTTGGGATACTCATTCACTGTGCCCCACGCTGCGTCCTCTGTAGACCATTTGCTGTCGTCAAACGACAAGTCGGTCCATGAGGTACCGCTCTGTCGGGTGTGGCTCACCTTGCCTATCCAACCACTCTCGGCTGTTGCCATTGGGGCAATAGCCTTCAGCAAGTTTTCCCGCTGAGCCCCCATGAAACGATAGGATTTGCCATCCACTCGAAGCAAGCCGTCCATCGATTTCTCAGCATCTGTCCAATGCCGAGTTGTACCGTCGTTCAACCGGTTGAAAGGCGACCACAGCGAAAAGTAAGGGTCATTGACAAAGAGTGGTACTGAGGGAAGCCTCAGCGATGAAGTCTTGTATGGTTCGAAGTCAGATGGTGTTTGTGCCATAACACTGCTGCATGCTGATATGGCTATCCAAGTGAATAGTTGTTTGAAAATGCTCATTGTTGACTGATTTTTGCTATTTCACAAAAAGTTTATGTCCCTGGGCCACATAGATGCCATGAGGCAAGGTTTCCAATGTACCTTGCATGAGCTGGCCTTTTAGGTTATAATAATTCGTGGGAAGGTGAAAGTCGTGTCGGATGTAGGATACATCTTCGGTTTGCTGCCTATGGCGCCATACGGCGAGCATCGCATATTCCGCAGCGAAACTGACCTGATGAAAGCCTTTGGTCTTGGTGCTGTCGCCCCAGCCTCCCAACAGGTCGATGGGCAACATATGGTTCTTCAGATAATGGTCGTATGCATAGTCGAGGTTGGTCTCAAACGACAGCAGCGACTGACCGCAATAAGATGACGGATCGGGCGATGCCGAGGCATCGACATAGGCACGCATCAGCACATTGTCGAACCATGCATTGAACCCTTGCAACGGAGAGGCGTCGGTGGGCCATTGTCTGTAGGTCACCCCTTCCCGGCGTACCGGTCTCGAGAAACCTATATAGCTATAGTGTGCCAGATCGTCGATATCAGCACGGTAGCTCTCATCGCCTGTCACCCGCAGCAGTTCCACAGCTCCTGCAAGCATGGTGCCTGTGTTGTAGGTATATGCAGTGCCTGTGGGTCCGCCATTGTCAACATGTGCACGTCGGCGGGATGCTCCTGTGCCGTTGTATTGCAAAGTACCGTCGGCTCCCATCATGTCGTAGTAGAGATGGGTCTGGCTGTTGTACAGGTGTTTCTTCTGCCAGGAATAGATTTTCTTGGCAAAGTCCAAGTATAGGTCAGCGAGTCTGACAGCCTTGCTGGTCACCTGATTGTTCTCATCGCGGTAATAGAAGGTATAGGTAGCATCGCTGTCCTCATCGTTGATGATATCGTGCAACCACACAAGGGGTTGGATGATAGGGGCATTGGAACAGGCATGCTTTGAGTTATAGCCTGGTCCCCAAGTGATGCCTCCATATTCCTCGCCATTGGAGTCGCGCCAGCAGTCCCATCCGTCAATGACATAGTTGGTCAGGCTGATGGCGATGTCGCGATAAGAGGCATTGCCGGTCAGGCGGTAGGCCCGTATGAGTTCACGCGCAAGCCACATCTGGTCGTCATATACATTCTTCTTCAGATTGTCACCAGTCACATCGCCCTTGCCGCGTTGGTTGGCTCTTGGCACAGCATACACCGTATTCCATGTCTTGCGTGTGGCATACGAAACCAGCGTGTAGGAACCGCGGTAGTAGTCAAGATTATCGATGAGAATGTCAAGTTGATGCAAATAGTGGACATAATGCAGGTCGTAGAGGTCGGGAGCCTCATCCTTTAGTGCATTGAGCGCCTCCAACACCGAACAGTGAGCCTCGATGGCCGCCGTATAGGGCCATACGTCACTGGGACCACTCACGGCATCGCTGGCGGCATCGCATACGTCTGCCATATAGTAATTGGTACTTGAACCACGAAACGAGCGCTCCATGGTGGCATCAAGTATCTCTATAGCCCTGTTGAGGTCAGTCACCGCCTTTGATGGCTGAGACCACACCGCTGCCGATGGTACGATGGCAAAAAAGAGGGTGAGAATTGCTTTGATCATCATTTGTCGGATGTTGAGAAAGAATAGGGAACTGCCGAGTCGGAAACGCCACGCTTGTGGTTGGGAGCCGACTGCATCCGGTAGTTGATGGTGCCGCCACGGAGAAGAGCGGTGTGTTCCAGATAATTCTTGTCGTAGGTCTTGCCGTTGAAGGTCATTGAACCGATATAACGGTTGTCTTCACTGATGCCGGGAGCCTTAATGGTGAGTGTCTTATGCTGGGGCAGATGCAAGGTCATTTTATCGAAATAAGGTGTGCCCAACACATACTGTCCGCTTCCAGGACATACGGGATAGAACCCCATGGCAGAGAAGACATACCAAGCCGATGTCTGTCCGTTGTCCTCGTCACCACAGTAACCGTCTGGCTGTGCGGAATAGAGGCGGTCCATCACCTCACGCACCCAATGCTGTGCCTTCCATGGCTGACCGGCATAGTCGAAAAGGTAAATCATGTGCTGGATGGGTTGGTTGCCGTGGGCATAGTTGCCCATGTTCATAATCTGCATCTCGCGAATCTCATGGATGACACCACCATAGTAACTCTCGTCGAAGAGCGGCGGCACATTGAACACCGAGTCGAGCATCTGTACGAAGATGTCTTTTCCACCCATCAACTGAATCAGTCCCACCGGGTCGTGGAACACCGACCAAGTGTAATGCCAGGCATTGCCCTCGGTGAAGGCATCACCCCATTTCAGCGGACTGAAGGGAGACTGGAATGTGCCATCTTCATTGCGCCCACGCATCAGACGCGTCTCTTTGTCGTATACGTTGCGGTAGTTCATCGCATGCTCACGGAAGGGTTTCAGTTCTGCATCGCTCTTGCCCAACTGCTTGCCTAACTGGTAGATGCACCAATCGTCATAGGCATACTCCAATGTGCGTGCAACACTCTCATTGATGCCGATATTGTATGGCACATAGCCCAATTGGTTGTATTTCTCAAAACCGAGACGACCTGTCGACGACACTTGTGGGTGAACGGCATTGGCACCATGAACGACAGCATCCCATAATGTCTCGATGTCATACCCACGCAGGCCTTTCAACCAGGCATCGGCCACAACGGATGCCGAGTTGTTGCCCACCATGCAGCCACGGTGACCAGGACTTGCCCACTCGGGCAGGAAACCACTCTCCTTGTAGCAGTTCACCAGTCCCTCCTGCATTTTCTCGTTCATCTCTGGATAGAGCAAATTGAGCAAGGGGAAGAGACTGCGGAAAGTGTCCCAAAAACCAGTGTCGGTAAAATAATAACCAGGGCAGGTCTTGCCTGTATGGGGACTGTAGTGAATGGGCTTGCCATCGGCTCCCATCTCATAGAACATGCGGGGAAAGAGCACCGAGCGATAGAGGCAGGAATAGAACGTGCGCAAATGGTCGGTATTGCCATCTTCCACCTCCACACGTCCCAGAATTTCGTTCCAGCGCTGGCGACCTGCTGCCTTGACATCATCGAATGGGCGTTGGCCTATTTCCTGCAAGTTGAGGATGGCCTGTTCGGGACTGATGAACGAAGATGCCACTCTCAGGACTACCTGCTCACCACGTTTCAGTGTGGGAAATCCCACTATGGCACCCGTGTGATGGTCCCATGCTGCCGGTGTGTCTTCCACCAATCCGTGAGAACTGGAATAACAGGCTTCGTAGGTAATGGGATGGGAGAACTCGATGACAAAATAGTTCTTGAACCCTTGGGGAACACCACCTGAGTTCTTTGTGGTATATCCTGTCACTCGCTGCCGACTGGCATCAATGGCCACATGTGACCCACCATCGAAAGCATCGATGACGACACGTGCCTCAGTGGTCTCTGGATAGGTGAACCGCATGACAGCTGCACGCTCCGTAGGAGCAAGTTCTGCCGTGATATCCCAATCGGCAAGATACACCTTGTAGAAATAAGGCATAGCTTCCTCCGCCTTGTGTGAGAACCACGAAGCCCTTTGGTCTTCGTTGAAGACGGTGCGTGTGGTGGGCATAATGGCAAACTGGCCGTAGTCGTTGATCCAAGGTGATGGTTGGTGGGTCTGTTTCAGACCTCTGATTTTGTCCTCTGTATAGACATATTGCCAACCGTCTCCCATTCTCCCAGTCTGTGGTGTCCAGAAGTTCATACCCCAGGGCATGGCGATGGCAGGATAGGTGTTGCCGGTAGAGAGCGAGTGCTTGGACAATGTACCCACAAGGGTCGACACATAATCCACCGGCTCTGCTGCAACAACCCCATGGAAAGCCAGAATTGCCATCAGGAGTATCAGTCCCGTTCTTTTCATATTTGTCTTTACCATTGAATAGCTTGATCCTCGTCAGGAATTTGAGTATTGATGGTGCGTTGCAATGTCAACGTACCGCTGATGTTGTAATAGAATTTGCTACCTACTGATGACGTGTAGTCGGCAAAATCGTAATCAATATTATTGATAATCACATTGCGATAGCGAAGATAAGGCTGTGTCTGGTCCTCGCTTTCCACCATGCGGTAGGATGCCTCCTTGTTTACCCTGAATTCCATCTCTGGATTGTCACACCACATCGTAACGGTTCCGCTGGTACCACCGCTGAAACGCGCATATACCTTGTAGTTCTTGCGCCAGGGACTGCTCTCGTCGAAACGTCCTGCATAGAAGAACACAGTGTTGTCGTCCACCACATAGGTGCGCAGTTTGTCGAGACCCGTCGAGTTGGCATCACCCTGTATGGAGATGGTAAGACCCGTGGCGCTGTAGTCGCCCGAATAGTCATTGAACGGGAACACGCGGAGCATAGCCTTGCGATAGTGCTTGCGGGGGTTGGCACCATAGTCATATCCTTGGTCGACAACGGTGAGCGGCAGCACCCATTTCTCCACCAAGTCGAGTTGTTGGAAATCAAAACGGATGTCAAGCAGGCTCACATCCTGTCCGGCAGGAATGGAAACCGTATTGGGGAAGGAGGCATATGACACCATGTCCTTGAAATAGAGTTCGGTGCGGGTGGCAAAGCGTGCCCAGTTGAGAGCGGAGAGGGTATCGGGGTCGTGTGCCACATGTACCTCCAGATTGCGGCTGTTGTGTGTCGACCCGCTGACAATCACCGGCAACTGATAGTTGGACATCCCGTTTCCGAAAAGCGGTGTGCCATCAGCGCCTTTGCGTGTGTAGGGCACGTAAATGGGTGTGACACCCTGATCGTTGAGCGGTGCGCGGAAACTGATATATTGTTCATACTGCTCGTCTTTCCATTCGTCGTTGCAACTGCACAGTACCATTGCTGTGGTACTGCAGAAGATACCAACAAGCAGAAGATTGAATAGTCTACGTTTCATATCAATAGTTATTACTATGTTCAACTTTCTTTTCTTTAGTCGTAATACTGCCATCCGGGATTCTGCGTCAACTTATAGTTGCGCTTCAGTTCTTCGTGGCGTATGGGCCAGAAATACATCTTCTCGGAGAATGTAGTAGGCAATGAGGTGATGGGCACTATCTTCTGGAAGTCATCGCGCTGAGCACGTGTCATCATCACGTTACAACCATAGATAATCTTCGATTCTTCAACTTGGGCGTCCATCCATCGGCGAAGGTCGTAGTAGCGTTTTCCCTCACCCATGAGTTCTATCATGCGCTCACGCTTGATTTTCTCACGGAGCACGTCGCGTTCGCCATATTCCTGTGAAGTGTAGTCGGGAAGTCCGGCACGGATGCGTACGGGTTGAATTCCGCGTTTCATCTCATCCACGTTACGCTCTATGGTGTAGGTCTTTGTTCCGTCCCAAGAGGCAACGGTGTAGGTGGTGGTAAGTTCATTCAGACATTCAGCATACATCAGCAGGATGTCGGCATAGCGAATGGCTGTCTCGTATTTCTGCTGGATATGTCCGTAGTCGCCGTTGTCGGAGCGATAGTCTGAGGGGTTCACCCATTTCTTCACACCGATGCCAGTACGCAGATAGCGGGTGGAGTTGGTGTAGCCGTCGCCAGTCTCGCTGTCGCGATAGTAGTAGATGGGCTGGTAGGTGCCTGATGTGGTGTGGCTGGGGTTGGTGTCCCACCATTTGGAGCCATTGAAAGCCACGGAAGCATAGAAACGGGGTTCACGATTGGCATATTGAAGCGACACGTTGGTGGCCAGCGGGGGATATTGTCTAAAGTTGCGCGCAGTAGTCCATCCCTGTATGCGCTCCGAACCGTCGCCGCCGTTCATCTCATCGTCCTTTCCAGGCACGTCGGCGCCATCGTTCATATAATAGGCATCAACCATCTTCTGGGTCATGCCGTGTGAGTTCCATCCGTTGAGCGATGAAGGCAATTGGTGAGCGACGAGGGCTGTGACAGAGTTGTTGATATCGTCGCACATATTGTAGCCTCGGGTGAAAAGCAGTTCAGGATTGTCGGCCATGCCCACCTCTCCGTCGAAGATTTGCCTATAGCTCAGGTATGGGTCGATGTCAGCCCATCCATAGGGCCACGATTTCTCTGAGAAGTTGCCGTCGGCAGGCGGGACGATGGTGGCATCGCGGTCGAACGTGGCGACAGCATTGAAAGGAGCGTGATAGAGTTCGTAACCACCTGCGCACTCGATGATGTCGCGACATGCGGCAGCGGCGCGAGCCCATTTCGACTCATCGTAGTCGAGGCTGAGCAATGGTGTCCCGTCGAAATTGACCAGCATTTGTGCCACATCATCCTTGACGGAGGGATCGTGTTTGCCGTTCTTCAACTGACCATTGGCAAGAGGTGAGGCAGCATAGAGCAAGGCCAGTGCCCTTGTGGCCAGACAGGAACCTTTGGTGGGTCGTGTCATATTCATGGGGTCACGCTTCCAGTATTGTATCTCCTGTGCGGCCTGCTCCATCTCCTTGGCGATATAATCAGCACACTCTGCATAAGTACTGCGTGGTATGGAGATGGCTTCATAATTCTGGGTGTAGTCCACTCCCTGGTCGGGCATGATGGGTATCGGACCATAACGGCGAAGCAGCAACCAATAGTAATATGCCCGTGCGAATCGTGCCTGTCCCTTGCGGTCAGCCCGCTCCTCAGGAGTCATCTGCTCATTGATATCGATGTTGTGGATGAACACCGAAGCCTGGAAAATTCCTTTATAGGCTTTTTCCCATGCCCAGTAGCCGGTCTCCTCATCATATTCACCCAATTTGAAGGCATTGTAGGTGTGCCTGTACTCACCATTGTCGCCATATTGTGGGTCGCGGTCGCCATAGTACATATCATCGGCGAAGCAGTGATAATGGCCGTTTCCCTTACTGATGACATCGGCCAGTTCATTGTTCATGAATGAGAAGGCGTAGGCGAGCCATTGTTCCGACTGTGTGCGGCTGGTGAAGACGGTCTCGAGGGTTTTACGGTCCTCAAAATACTTGTCGGAGTCCAAATTGTCAGCACAGTTGGTAAGAGTCACGCTGACAGCGCAGCAGGCGATAAAGCCGGCAACTGCTGTTTTTATCTGTTTCTTGTTCATAGTCATGCTGTATTAAAGATTGATTTGAACGCCCATTGTGACGGCTTTGGTAATGGGGTACTTCTGACCGTCGCTGCTGCCCATTTCTGGATCCCAGGTGTCGAATTTAGATATTGTAAACAGGTTGGTGGCCTGCAGGAAGAAACGCACGTCGTTGATATGTGCTTTTCCAGTCCAGGTCTTGGGCAGCGTATAGCCGATATCCAAGTTTTTGAGGCGCAGATAGCGGCCGTCACGCAACCAATAGCTTGAGGCACGGTTGTTGTTGGAGTTATTGCCGTAAGTCAGGCGCGGATAGGTGGCATTGGGATCGGCATTGGCAGCGATGCCCAGTTTGGCAGCGGTCTCAGTGTCGATATAGCGGTCGTCGACCATGCCTTTGAATATCTGTCCGTAGTTGTTGTTGCTGAACGCATAGACACACATTCCGTTCATAAGGAAGGTAGATTTGCCTGCTCCCTGGAAATGAAGGTTGATGTCGAAATTCTTATACATCACCGAAATGCCAAGACCATAGATAAGGTTGGGGGTACTGGTGGCACCAATGGCCACAACGTCATCATTATTGACGATACCATCACCATTCACGTCCTTGTATTTGATGTCGCCAGGCTGCACGGTGCCGAAAGTCTGGAGCGGACTGTTGCGGATGTCATCATAGTCGCGGAACAGTCCTTCGGCAATGAGACCACGCACTTGGTTGACTCGGTATCCACGCTGATACTGATAGGGGTAGACGTTGTTTTCCACGTCGTAGTCGAGGATGGTGTTCTTGGAAAAAGTGATGTTGCCTCGGGCTATCAAGTGGATTTTCCCAAAGGTGTCCTCATACTTGAAATTACCATCGAATCCCCTTGATTTTACGGCTCCCACATTGGCTTTCGGCGTGCTTTCCAAACCTGTCGACCAGGGCAGGTAGTTACGCGACATGTAGATACCGGTACGCTTCTCGTTGAAGTAATCCACAGTGAGGGAGAATCGGTTGCGGAACAAGACAATATCCACGCCCACGTCATCTTTCTTGGCTTCCTCCCATGTGACGTTGGGTGATGCCACCTGTGTGTAATGAATGCCAGACACATGACCGTTGCCCCAGTTCCATCCTGCATCGATATTGTCCAGTGTGTAGAGATAGGGGAAGCGGTCGCCCGTCTTGTCATTACCCACACGTCCGTGAGAGTAACGCACTTTCAACATGTTTATCCAAGGGAATGCCTTCTGTATCCAACGCTCCTCACCGATATTCCATGCCAGGGAGTAGGCAGGGAAGAAACCGAAGCGGTGTCCGTCGGCGAAATTCTCTGAGCCATTGTAACCGAAGTTGTAGTCCAGGAAGTAACGGTTGGCGAAGTTGTAGGTGACCTGTCCGGCCAAACCCATGTTCTTGCGGGATATACTGTTCTTGATATCGTCGCCAATATTTTGGGTCTGAATATAACTGTCCTGAGTGTATTTCACATTGGCACCGAAGTAATGGACTTTGCCGAATCTTCTGTCCCAATGCAACAGCAAGTCGAGGAACTCACGCCGCGAGCCATTGCTGCCCGATGACTGATGCATGTCGCTTTGGTCGTAGACACGGTCGTAGCTGATGGCACCTGTGTTGACGTCACGCGGGAAGGCAGAGTAGAGGGCGGGAGCCTGCTGATGGCTAATCCAGTTGGAGTTGTAGGTATCGTAGCCAAAACGCCCGGTAAACTTCAAACCCGGCGTGATGAACTTCAAATCCTGCTCGAGAGTGACATTGCTCTGCAGGTTGTTGTTCCAGTTCTCATTGTAGCCCGACTGAGTGGCCGACACCCATGGGTTGATCATGGCTGCATTGCCACGTCCGATGTTGATCATAGGCATATAGCCATTGCTGTACTTGATAGGTGAAAGCAAGGGATTGTATCCAAAGAGCTGTCCCCAGATGTCATCATCGTTCACCCAGACGTCCATCTTGTTTTGGCTGTTCTCCACTTCTTCGATGGAACGGTAGCGCAACTGTCCCGGACTGTTTCTTTTCGAGAGGTCGCCGCTGACGCCGAGTTTCAGCAATGTGGTGGGTGTGATGTCAATATCCACATTCAAACGATAGTTCCAGCGATTGTAGTTGGCATTGGTGTCGTATTTCTTCTTCAGCGTCTCATCGGTTTTGTACATACCTTGGTCTTCAACATACGACATGGAGGCATAATAGCGTGAGGTATTGCCACCACCGCTCAGGTTGACATTGGCACGGTAGCTCCATGCGCCGTCTTTGAGCAGCAGGTCCATCCAATCGACGTTGGGATAAAGGTCGGGGTCGATGCCCGTGCGTATTATCTCTATCTCCTCTGGCTGGTAATATGCGGGCTGATTGCGTGTGATGCGCGCCTCGTTCACCAAGTTGGCATAAGTGATGCCGTCGACAAACTCAGGAGTTTTCGTGCGTGTGTTGTAGGATGTTTCCACCTTACCGTTCACTTTGATTTTACCGGCATGACCATGTTTGGTGGTGATAAGGATGACGCCATTGGCACCTTTCGAACCATAGATGGCCGTTGCGGATGCATCTTTCAGCACGGAGAACGACTCGATGTCCTCAATGTTGAGGTCATTGATGTTGTCGCGTTCGAATCCATCCACCAAGATATAGGCGGAGGAACCAGCGCCAAAGGTGGAGATGCCTCGAATCCAGAACTCAGAGGTATTGCGTCCGGGCTGTCCGCTGGTCTGCATGGCAATAATACCAGGCACGTTGCCCGCAAGGGTGTTGGACAAGTTGGAAGAGCTGTAATGCTTCAACTCATCCATGTTGACATTGGTCACGGCACCTGTCACAGTGAGTTTCCTCTGGGTACCCATACCGGTGACCACGACCTCATCGATGATGTTCTTGGAATCCTCTTGAAGCTTGATGTCGATGACAGTCTTGTCGCCTTTCAGCAGCACTTCCTGAGATTTGAAGCCGATATATGTGAAAACCAAAGTCTGATATTGCTTAGCCTTGATTTTATAATGTCCGTCGATATCTGTAATCACGCCCAGACCGTTGACGTCCTTGACGACGACACTCACACCGATGAGAGGCTCGCCCTTTTCGTCAGTGACCGTTCCGGTGATTTCCAATTCGCTTTGTGCCCATGCACCTGAGGCGCAGAGCATCATCAACAGCATGACGATATATTTCTTCATAGCGTTACCGTTTTTCATTGTTCACTTTCCTCATTTCCTTCCATCGAAATCATGCGGATGCGGTGTCCCACAGTGTCGAGAATGTAGAAGGTGTTGGTCTCCTCGTTATAGCATATGCCTGTCGGGTCGCGGAATCGCGCCACCTCACGCAGGTCTCCGTCCTCGGTTCCCCACATGTTGTTGTCGGTGATAGATGAGGTGCCACGTCCGGCATAGGTACGCACCAATCCGTCGGGGGTGAGATAACGGATGCAGTGGTTTTGGTTGTCGCAGAAATAGAAATCATAGACATCCTCACGGCCAGCAGCCACATACTCCGGATTTTTGACAAAGCATCCCTGATAAGGACGGTTGACGCGTGCGCTTGTGCCTACACCTTCCACCCATCCGGTTTGTCCCATCTCTCCTGCAAACACATAAGGAGCGGAGAACCGTTTCTCAGCCTCATTGTAGTCGGAGCGAAGAATGTAGTGCTGGTTGATAACCACGATATAGGCATATTTTCCAGACGGATGGATATCAATCTGAAACTCCCATCCGTTGTCCTGAATGCGGAAAATGTTCTGATAGGCACCATCTGCCATGTAAGGACTCCAGGGAGCACCTTCATAACCTTCTTGTTGTGTCTCAAAGAACTTCGCCATGTCGAGACGGAACACCTGTCCGCTCTCATAGCTGTTGAAATAGAGCTCACCGTTGACGGGATGTATGGAGGCACCATTGCATTGTTTGTAAGAGGCGAGCACCTGTCGCTGAGAGTTGTTGCTGAACGTGCCGTCGTAGTTTCGCGTGACAATCCACACACTGGGCGACTGCTGTCCGTTGTCGGCACGGTCGGTCGACACCAACATATATTTGGCTTTCTCGCCAGTATAGGGGTCGTCGGCAAAATCGATGGTACGCAGGCGCTGGTCCTGGAAGCATGCCGCCTTCGACATGACGAGTTGCACGGTACGGCGTTTCATGTCGAGCATTTGTATGCCAGGGCCACCATGGTCGTAGATGATATAGAGACGCTCAGGATAACGGGGGTCCCATTTCATGAAACCATCCTCACGGAAACCTGTAGCCTCGCTGAAGGGAACCGTTACTCCCACTGCACCCGGATTCCATGGGTCGTCTCCACTCTCATTGCGTTTTCCGCAGAGCGTGCTGAGCACCATCTTGCGCTCATACTTGAATGTCTCTTTAGCTGTAGCCGTCTTTCCACCGACAGTGACTTGAATATCGCCACGGTAGGCACCAGCCGGCACAAAGCAATAGATAGCGGTGGGCTTCACGTTGACCACTACAGCCCTCTTGCCACCAATAGTGACTCTCACCAAAGCAGTGTCGACACCGAAGTTTTTACCGAAAATGAGCATCTTTTGGTTGACGCCACCGTCCTTCGGTGTGAAATCGCTGACCACCACTTCCTGTGAGGGGTCGAATGGGACCATGTCAGCATTGCTGTCGTCATCTTCTTTGCAACCAGCAACGCAAAGCATCAGGAATACCAGCAGGACTGCCGGGAGCAATCCATATCTGGCAGGGATTGTCGTTTTTTCCATAATAATTATGATTTATTGATTATTCCATTTCTCTACCAGTACGCGCATCCAGTGGCCACCCACCACACTGCGTGCCTTGAAGCCTGTCATGGCCGCGGTTTTTGTGTCATACCAGTCGCTTGTAGGCACACGGCTCTCTGTCTCGTTCATGTAAGCATAAAGCGGTGCGACGAATTTCAGGAAGGTCTTCTTGTCCTTCGACATGGCGGCAGTCCACATAATCCAGTCGCTCTTGGTGTAGTCGCGACGGATGTCGAGGGGCAGACCATACTTGTTTTGCTTGGTGAGATAGTATTTCACCTCAACATCCATGGCATTGTTGGGGAAAAGGTTGGTCTGCCACAGTTTATCCCAAATCATGTTGTATTTCTGGCTCCATGTGTCGGGTCGGTCAAAAGCCAGACGGTAATGGTCGCCTTCCCTGGCATCCTTCTCCCATTTCTCAGCCATCTCGCGGGCGCGGTTCATATATTTGTCGGCCACGCTTGCCAGTCCTTTGATGCGTGCCATCTCTGCGTATCCGGCAACTCCCATGATGGCCTTCACCGAAAGGTTGGCATTGTGTGCCCAATGCCCGGCAAAGTCATCTGTACACAACTGGTTGGAGGGATCCTGTCCATTTTCCGAAAGATAGTTGGCCCAGGTGGTAATGACATCCCAGTACTTATCCACGTAATTGGTGTTGCCATCGATTTTGCAGAGCATCGCGGCAAGCGTGAGCATATTGCCGGCTTCCTCCAGAGGCATGTCGCCACCATATACCTGATGGTTGGCCTTGGGATACTGTCCCAGGTCGTGGGCGGCAAATGGTTTCTGCCAGCGTCCGGTATAACTGTATTCGAAGATGCTGGTCATCATGGCCTTCTGCAGTTCAGGATTGTAAATCAAGAAGAGCGGTGCTTCCGGATAGGTGAGGTCGACGGTGTTCACACATCCATTGCTGTTGTTTTCCTTTGAGAAAAAGAGCAGGTTGCCTTCGTCATCACGGAAAAGTTTGTGGGCTGCTATACAATGGCGGTAGCAAGCCGAAAGCAGTTCGGCATATTGCTTATTGCCGGCATTAAGACCGTCGTCGTAAATCATTTTGTCGAGGGCGCGGCAGCGCTTCATGATACCGGCGTATTCACGTTTCATGCGGTTGAACATGTCGAAAATGCTCACACTGCCCTCATGTGCCCAATAGCCTTTATAGCGTTTGTAGAAATATTCGATATCCCAAATCTCATCATAACCGATGAGTGCGAATGAAGATGCCTGACTCACACGGCCGAAGTCATGGCGGTAGGCAAGGACGGGAGCCTCATTGGGCTTCTGTGCCACCACGCGCTGTTTGCCCTCAGGCAACCGGCCTGTGGTGGTGAAAGTGCTTTTCAGTTGCTCGATATCTGTGATGCACACCTCACCATTGATGTCAGGCAGATAAAGATAACCCCAATCAATGCAGATGCCGTCGCCTGTCTTTGCCAAGATGGGCTGCTCTATCGTACCCGACTTCAGATACTTTGTTCCACCATGTGATTCAATGGTGCTCACGTTGGGCTGGCCTGCTTTATTGACAGCAAGCAAGGATGAGGTGCCCAGCAGCAATTGTGCATCGTGAGGCTGTCCGTCGGTCGACCTCACTTGATAAGATATGTAGTTCAAAGGAGCCGACAGCAGGTCGTAATCATCCATGAGCATGGGCGCTGTGAACACAATGTCGAGGTCTACAGGACCACAGGCGAAGGTGTAATAGGTGTTGGTGGCCAACACGCTGACACTCTTCTGCTGTGCCTGCTGCACATTGCCCTTCTTGGGTTTCATGTTCTTATAGAGTCCAAAGTCGGTATAGGCGCCGCCAGTGGTGTTGTGGCAGTGGGCAGCAATGACATTCTTGCCCGGTTTCAGCAGTTTTTTCATCTTGCTGTCCATTGGCAGACGGATGCCTTCACGCCAGGTCTCTCCCGTATCGGTTACTTTGGTGCCGTTTACAAACAACTCAAACACATCATCATGTGAATAGATGATGAGAAGGTCTTCCTCCAGGTCGGAGGCCGTCACGTCAATGGTGCGGCGCACATAGAGGTCGCTGTTTTCCTCACGCCACTCCGTGCGTATGAAACTGAGGTCGGGAGAACCGAAAGCAGCCATACCCTCGCGCCAGGCTGAGTCATTGAAATCAGGTTTTTGCCATCCGTCCTGCTGCTTGTCGCGGGAATAACGGGCTTTCCATCCTCCCTCATCGGCCATGGGAGCTATGGCTTGGAACACATCGCGGTCGACACCCATGAAACAATAAGTCACGCCGTCGACACGCAACCATCCCTGAAGGGGTTTCTCATCATTGGTCCAGTGCCGGGTGACTCCTTCGTTCAACTTGTCGTAGGGAGACCAGATAGAGAAGTATGGGTCGTTGACTACCAATGGCACAGATGGCACACGGAGGTCGGTGGTCTGATAAGGACTGAACAGGTCTGGTGTCTGAGCCTCGACTGCCAAAGAGCCGAGGAGCATAGCACAAATCATTAATTTCTTTTTCATCGCCTTTTATTAATTATGTAATGTCGTTTTCTCTTTAAAATGTTATCCCTCCGACACTCTATTTACCCAATTAAAAAACATGACGATAAGCAAAAACTACTCTTTGTTATTTTTAGTTATTTCTACAATTCGTTTGCAAAATAAATAAATATGATATTGGAATAGGGAAAAAAACTCGTCAAAGAATAGAAAAAACAGATATTTGTCTTAACTTTGTATGCCAATCGAAACAAATACCTCATGAAGACCATATTATTCTTTTCCATTGGATGCCTTTGTATGCTGCTGACAGGATGCCATCAAAAGGATTCTGTCAGTCAAACAGACGCGGAGGTAGTTTTTGATGTCGGATATTATCCCTATTGCGTCCAATGGCAAGACCAATATTACTATACCATGCAGGTGCCTTCGGCCGACAGCATCATCATCTATGCCAGCGACAATCTCTCACAGCTCGCCTCGGGTACAAAGCGATTGGTATGGCACAGCAAAGAGATGCAGCATATCTGGTCGCCAGAACTGCATAGGGTGGACAACAAATGGTATCTCTACTTCGAGTCAGATGGCGGAAACACAGACAACCATCAACTATATGTGCTGGAAAACGACAGCGAAGACCCAATGAAAGGAGAGTATCGGCTCAAAGGAGCCATCAAAACCAATGAGGAATGGAATTTCGGACTACATCCTACAAGCATCGTCGTTCATGGTCAGCAATATCTTCTATGGTCGGGTTGGCAGCACCGTCGTTCGGAAACAGAGACACAGTGCATCTATATTGCACGGATGAAAAATCCCTGGACACTGGATTCCGAGCGTGTACTCATTTCCCAACCTGAGTTGGAATGGGAAAGACAATGGATTAATCCTAATGGTGACCGCTCTAATTATCCCATCTTCGTCAACGAGAATCCAGAAGCATTTGTCAGTCCTGATGGCAACCATGTGTGTGTGTGTTATTCCGCCAGTGGCATTTGGACGGTATACCACTCATTGGGAATGCTGTATGCACGTGTGGATGCCGATTTGCTTCTTCCCTCTTCGTGGACAAAGGTGCAAGAACCATTGTTTGTGCCGGAAGACAGGGAAAAGCTCTATGGTACCTCTAACATATCTGTGGTTACCGCACCTGATGGCAAGCAGCACATCATGCTTTATGAGGCCAACCGATTGTTGGAGGATGGCTGGCACCGCAGCGTGATGATGCAGTCCATAACGTGGGACAAGAACGGACTTCCAGTTTTCGGGAAGCCTGTTATTGAATGAACAACGAATAGTCTGAAAAGGCCAACTGATTGGAATCCTTCTTATTGAGCAGCATAATCTTTTGGCAGGCAGCCAAATTGCGCCCTGAAGCATTTTGCGAAATAACTGCTTGAGGTGAATCCCACCCGTTCGGCCACCTCGCTGCTGCGGCATCCCTCTTTGAGCAGGCGTGCTGCCCTGTTCATGCGCGCTGTCTTGAGATAATCAGTAGGTGTCATGTCGGTGAGCGCTTTTATCTTGCGGTAGAAACTGCTTCGGCTCATGTGGAGTTGCTCTGCCAGTGTGTCGATGGAGAATTCCTCATCTTGCATATTTTCCTCGACAGACTTCTGCAGGTGCTCGATAAACAAGAGATCCTGCTGGCTCAGTCCGAGAGGGGAATCCTTGCTTTCTTGCTGAGGAACCATAAAACTGTCTATGCTCCGCATACGTTCGTAGAACTGCTGACGTAGGCGCAGCAGACTCTCTATCTGCAGGTGAAGCTGTCGGATGGAGAAAGGTTTTTCCAAGTACAGGTCGGCACCGCTTTCCATACCTTCCACCTTGGCCTCCACCGACACCTTGGCGGTGAGCAAGATGACAGGCAAGTGTGAGGTTGCCAGGTCATTTTTCAGTCTGCGGCATAGTTCATTGCCGTCCATTCGCGGCATCATTACGTCGCTGACAATCACATCCACTTCCTGATACTTCAGCAAATCGAGTGCTTCCTGTCCGTCGCGCGCCTTCATCACCTTATACCATTTCCGTAACGACTCTGCGGTAGCCTTCAGCAGTTCCTCGTTGTCCTCAACCAACAGGATGCGATGGGTAGGAGTTGCAGCTACGGCATCATCTGGTTCTGATGCCGTCTCGGTGGTCGCAGCCATCACGGGTTCAGCATCCTCGGTCACTTCGCCTTTAAGCGGAACGGTCAGAACAAAGCATGATCCGCCACCCGGCGCGTCCATGTATATCAAGTCGCCATCATGGGCTTTTGCCAACATCTTGGCATAAGCCAATCCCAGTCCTGTGCCCAATGTTGCGGCCACGGTGTCTCTGCCAATCTGATAGTAGCGGTCGAAAATATGGTCAAGTTCTTCAGCCGGCACTCCTGGTCCGTCGTCAATAACTGAAATACGTGCGTCGTTCTCTGTTTGTTCAAGACGGATAATGATTTCCTCCTTGGAATATTTTAGGGCATTCCCCACAAGGTTCATCATCACCTTCATCATTTTGTCGTAGTCCATGGGGAGCACTACGGGTTGTTGGGGCAACTGCAACTGTATCTGCTTTCCCTGCACCTCAACGGCATTGCTGAACTGGTCGTAGATTTGTTGCAGCATGTTACCCATATCTATGTTTCGCCGCACCAATGTGATGCCGCTATTCTCTTGTTTTTGGAAGTCAAGCAGTTGGTTGGTGATGCCCAACAGGTAGTTCATATTGCGGCGAATGGACGTCAGATGCTTCTTAATCTGCGACCCATCTCCTTTCTCCTTTACCTCATCGCCTATGGCCTCCAAAGGCAGGCTCATGAGTGTGAGAGGAGTGCGTATTTCGTGAACCAAGTCGATGAAGAATCTGATTTTCGATTGGAAAGTCTCTTTCTCCTGCTGCTGTTTGAAGTCGAGCATCTGTCGCTGGTAACGCCGTTTCAGCCTGAATTGGATGAAATGGTATACCCCCACCAAAAGAGCAATGAGTGCCAAAACATATATGATATATGCGAGTGTGGTGCGGTACCATGGCGACAAGATGGTGATATGGAGGCGGGCCGTTTCTGCCTCATTCGACTGTCCGACACTGCGCAGCATGAACACATAGTCGCCAGGTGCAAGGTTGGCATAGGTTGCCTCTGGCGTAGTCGTCCCTTGCACCCATGTCTTGTCGAGACCTTCAAGCATATACTCATATTGTGCCGCAGGCATGCCATTAAAATGAGTGGATTGGAAATGGAGGGTAAAGCTGTTGTCTGAATAAGGCAGGCGGATGGACTCCCTG
Organism: uncultured Prevotellaceae bacterium; assembly: GCA_902767775.1. Taxonomy (GTDB): domain Bacteria; phylum Bacteroidota; class Bacteroidia; order Bacteroidales; family Bacteroidaceae; genus Prevotella. The sequence continues at coordinate 73,601 of CACXIP010000024.1, forward strand.
GTATAAAGGGGCACATCAAGTCCCAGCCGTTGCAACTCAGCATGGCTGTCGGATGCATATGGCAGAGTGAGGCCTGAGATATAGACTCTCTGCAAGTTAGTTTGAGGAGTCATCTCTCGTGTCTTGAGTTTGAATATGCCACCATTGCCTCCGAACAATACAAATCCATAACCATGTGTGCATGATGACCGTTGCAACCTATAGAAGTTGGCAGCTTGGCTGAAGCCATAGATTTGCACATTTCGCGCATCGCGTGATGGTCCCATGCGTATGATGCCGGCCGACGTTCCCAGCCACAGCACTTTTTGGTCATCCTCCTCGATGAAACTCACCACCTGGTCGTTAAGGATGGTACCCTCGGTGTCAAAGCGTGTGAAATCACCCTTCTTGTGGTCAAACCGATAGAGGCCACCACCGTTTGTAGCTGCCCATAGTATTCCCTGACTGTCGCTATACATGACCGTCACCGTCTGCCGTCCAATGGTTTTTGACTTGAATGCGTCGAATGATGTGGTGGCATCACGCTTGATGAACAGTCCCCTATTGCTCGATGATGCCCACAGCCAACCATTGGACGCCTCCTCCATGCACACAAACGAAGACATGGCACTGATGCTGGCATAGCCATAGAAATGAGCGTTTTCACGGTCATAGCGAGACAAACCCCATGAGGAGAGCACGTAAATATCTCCTGTATGCGTACGGAAGACATAGTTGATTTCATTGCTGGGAATGGTATAGGGCTCGCTGTCGGAGAAGGTATGGCTGGTGATGGCACCCGTTTTGGTGTTGAGGATGAACAGACCATTATGGCGCGTCCCTATCCACAGGTCATCATTGTCAAGCATAAGGGCAGATACCTCGTAAGGCATCTTTGCCGTAGCATATGACGTGATGCTTTTTGTATCGTAATTGGCGGTGAACAGGCCTTTGTCGGTTCCCAGCCATAAGATACCCTGTGGGGTGCGGCACATGGCGCGCACGAAATTGGTTTCTGAAGAGTTGCTGATAGCGGGAAGCGGGATGTACTCCACACCTGACTGCAGCGTAGCGATGGCATTTACACCACCAGCTCGTGTTAAAACAAGCAAGGTACTGTCGGTGTCCCATTTCAAGGCATTGACCATGTCGTCAGACAGGCTGTTGCCACTGTTTCCCGACTGAGTCATGTGCTCCAAACGAGAAGTTTGCGGCTCGTATTGGTAGACGCCATTGTCACAACCGAAATACAAATTGCCCTTGCTGTCTGTGGTAATATCGTGAATGGCCCCCATGCTGGGAGCATCCATCACGAGTTCTGTGGTCTTCTTGTCTTTGTTCAGCCGCATCAGCCTCGTATTGCTCGCCAGCCATAATTCATTTCCTGCCTCAGTGATGCTGATACGGTCTTTTTTGAATTGACTGTCCAAGACCTCGTAGCTATTCACATACTGGCCGTCGGCCCTGAATACCACCAATTTGCCTGTCAAGGTAACAGCATAAATCAATCCGTCGGCACCCACTATCATGTCGCTGAAGAAACTGCCGTGACGACTGTCTTGGGCAAGTTCTTCGGTCTTTGGATTATAGTTGAAGATACCTTGTCCGTAAGTCAGAATCCATATCATACCGTCATCGGAATCCATCACCTTGGTGACAGCAGATGAAATCATCACACCATAGCGTGTCTTCTTGGAGAATCTGGAAAAACTGTTTTGTCGGCGGTGGAAGACATAAAGTCCTGAAGACCCACCAAACCAGATGTCGCCCTTATGCTCATACAATGATATGACGGTGTTGGTCTCATTGGGACTCTCCGATGCCACCATGTCACGGTAATTCCTGATACGAAGGCCGTCGAAGAAATTGAGTCCGTTCTCGGTGCCCACCCATAGAAATCCGTAACTATCGCGCAAGGCACACAGTACAGAGTTGTCGGAAAGGCCTTCGCTGGTGGTGTACCTTTCAGAAACAATGGTCAGTTGTGCACTTGACGTCAGGCAGCATGCCATTGAAAAGACAGCCGCCAATAGGCATCTCATGATAGCGTCTCGGATATTCATGGTTAAAGGCAAAGATATCATGTTAACACCCTACAATATACTTGCTTCCAGGAAGCAGCGACAGCAGGCGGGTGGTTGCTGCGGCGCAGATATAGGTAAGGATGGCAATGACGGGTATCGCCAGCCATACTGGCAGTGCTGGGTTTGCAGGACTACCACCGATTATCCATGCGGCGATGGGTCCAAGATAAAGCATATGCATCAGGTACATACCATATGACATACGCGACAATGCATCAATCCATGCCGGTGCCTTGGTGGAACGGATGCATGAGAAGACCAGAAAAAGTCCGAAGGTAGCCAACAGCACATTAGGTGTGCAGAACTCCCATGACCACTCCAATGCCGGTGTCTCTATGAGAAGTCCAGGCTGTCCTTTCCACCAAAAGCTCCATGCTGTAAACACAGCTCCGATGAGGAAACAAATGGTGCCGATGGTCAGTTTTTTCCGATGGGACCACTGAATATGTACACGGATATAATGGGCCAAGACCAAATAACCCAAATAGCCCGAACAATACCACAACATACCATACTGATTCCAGAAGCACTCGCCCCACAACTCAGGTTGCACAAAACGGTGAAGCCAGGGCATCAGGGTGCTGAACGCAAAAATACCCAAAAAGATAAGTTCATCACGCGCAGAGGCCCTTTCCAACCATGGTGAAACAACTGGAATAATCAAGTAGAGGCTGATCAGCGGGTACATGAACCACAGATGCCCTCCCATGGATGGGAAATTGAAAGGCAATGACTTGAAGTCGGTAAGAGACTGCTCCCATGTCATGCCTCCCCAGCACAAGGGCAAGAAGGTGTAGAGCAACAGAAAACAAATGAATGGCGGCAAAATGCGCAAGAATCGCCGGTGATAAAACCCTGTCATCGTCTGTCCCTTGCGCAGAGGCACCAGCAGGAATGCCGATACAATCATGAACAGAGGGACGGAAACACGTCCGAGAGCGCCATCGTAGAAAGCCACCCAGAAGCGGTTTTGCCCGTTGGCCAACATGGAGACACTGCCTGCTAAGCCCGATGAGTCTGCTCCATAGAAATTCTCACTGGCATGCACCAACATGACCATCAGACATGCCAATACGCGGATGTAATCGATGAATACGATTCTCTTATTTTCTTCCATGCCGTAAAATTAGTGTTTTTCTTATAATTCCTACTACACATCTACGAAAAAAAACGCTCATCCATTGCCCGTTAGGGCGTTTTTACCTGTTTTTATTCTTTTTTGAATGCAGAGTTTCGTTCTTCTTTTACAGGTTAGACTAATTTTGTGGCATATAAAAACACAAGCTTTGTCTAACTTCTTTACAAGCATGAAACAACGGCAATTATGGATTCTGGCAGCAATGATGAGCCTGTGGGGCAACTTATATGCGCAGACAACTTCCTACACTCTATTGGAAACCATGGAAAACGGTCCATGGCCCTGTGTCTATTATCAGCTCAACAGCAATGAGGAACTCGAAGCAATAGTCCCCAAGGCATGGGCAGGTCATTGTGTTGATGAAAGCGACTGGATTTATGGATATGGACCTTTGAGCAACTCCTACGACCAATTCCGTGTTACCGTTTGGGCAAGTGAAGTGCAGCCTTTGCTTGTGCGACGCCATTTCACTCTCTCACATGACCAAATTGCCGCACTTGCCCAAAGCCAGGTGACCCTGACGTGCAGTTACGACGAGAATCCACATTTCTATCTGAACGGGAAATCACTGTGGAGCCTTTCCGGATGGAATGACAACGACTATGCCACACGCACGTTCACTTCGCGCCACAAGGCATTGCTGCGTGAAGGTGACAACATTCTGGCCGTGTCGCTGCCGAAGGGTGCAGGCGGTGGCCATATAGATTTCGGACTGACGCTTACCTGTCCCGACAATCCTGATGCAGTGGAAGTCATCAAAACGGATGATGACACCGACAGTCGGGTTTACAACCTATGTGGTATGCAATTATCCCATCCAACATACCCAGGTATATATATTAAGGAGGGGAAAGCCATTCTCAATTTGCCGTAATATAAATATGATGAACAAAATTAGGTTATGGAGTATCGTTGTCCTCAGTATGATAGCAGGGCACAACAAGGCACAGCAGACAGTGTCGATGGTGGTGGAGAGACCAACCATGATGGAAAGCAGCGTCTACCGCCAACCTCTGCATGGAGGATATTTGAGGAAACTGCCTGTAGGGCAGATTCGCCCCAGCGGATGGTTGAGAGATGTGTTGAACCGACAGCGCGACGGACTCTGCGGAAAGTTGGGAACTATTAGCGCCTGGCTCGACAAGAACAACAACCAATGGCTCAGCGACCGAGGCGACCATGGATGGGAGGAGGTGCCCTATTGGTTGCGTGGCTACTCATCATTGGCCTATATCCTCGATGACGAAGCAATGAAACAAGAGGCACAGGTATGGTTTGATGCCGTACTGAAAAATGTGAAGCCTAACGGAATAATTGGTCCGGAAGCCATGGATGGCAATACCCAGAATCCAGAATTGTGGGCCAAGATGCCCATGCTTTGGGCCTTACAGACCTACTATGAACATAGTGGTGATGAACGTGTGCTGACAGCCATGACCCAATATTTCAAATGGGAACTCACCATACCCGACGAGCATTTCCTGAAAGGTCTGTGGCAGGAGAAAAGAGGTGGTGATAATGAATGGAGTGTGATATGGCTCTACAACAAGACGGGAGATGCCACCATCCTGCCATTGATAGACAAGCTGCACCGCTGCGGCGTGGACTGGACCATGAGCGACGACCTGCCCAACTGGCATGGAGTCAATGTGGCACAAGGTTTCCGTGAACCCGCCACCTATTATGTATACAGTGGCAACGAAACCATGCTCCGTGCTGCTTATGGCAACTTCCAGACCATGCGCCATCGCTATGGACAAGTGCCAGGTGGTATGTATGGAGCAGACGAGAACGCCCGACAAGGTTATTTTGACCCACGGCAGGGAGCAGAGACATGCGCTGTAGTGGAACAGATGGCCAGCGACGAAATCATGATGGGCATCACAGGCGACCCCTTCTGGGCTGACCACTGCGAACAAGTAGCATTCAACACCTTGCCCGCCGCTTTGACAGCGGATATGCGCGCACTGCGATACATCACGTCCCCAAACATGGCGGTGAGTGACGGCAAAAATCATGCCCCCAGCATCGACAACAGCCTCAGGGGTATGCTGTCGATGAGTCCGTTTAGCAGCCGTTGCTGCCAACACAACCATGGCATGGGATGGCCCTACTTCACAGAGCATCTTGTCATGGGAACCGCCGACGGAGGACTGTGCACCATGCTCTATGCAGCCAGTGAGACAACCACACATGTAGGCAACGGACAGGATGTGAAACTCAGCATGGAGACCAATTATCCCTTTGAGGAACAAATATGTCTGAAATTGTCGATGGACAAATCCGTCCGTTTCCCCCTCTACTTGCGCATCCCGTCATGGGCTGGAGAAGGCACAGCAAAAGTCAACGGCATCACCGTGGAACAACAACTACAGCCTGGGAAATATCTCTGCATAGAAAGGGAGTGGCAGGAAGGCGATCAAGTGACACTGACGCTGCCCATGACGCTTTCCACACATGTATGGGTGCAGAACAAAGGCAGCGTGAGTGTGGACTATGGTCCGCTCACACTCTCGCTACGCATAGAGGAACGCTACGGCCAACGCGACAGCAGTGACCCAGAAATTGTGCAAGACGACTCCCACTGGCAGGAGAATGTCGACAAGAGCCTTTGGCCTGCATATGAGATTTTCGCAGACTCACCCTGGAACTAACTCGTGGTGGACGACCAGCACATGCCAGTCGATTTCACCGTCAGCCACAAAGACTGGCCCTCAAGCAACTATCCCTTCACATTGAGAGATGTACCCATTGAGTTTACTGCAAAAGGACGGAGAATTCCCTCATGGGGATTCGACCAAACGGGCATGACCGATGTGCTGCCCACCTACTTTGCCCCCCGCTCAAATGAGGATGAAACCATCCGTCTGGTACCTATGGGAACAGCACGTCTGCGCATCACCGCATTCCCCCAAGCCGACACCAACACTTCCGTTGACCCCGATTGTGAGGATTGATTGTTTTTTGTCCTTTTATGAATAGTATTTTTCCACTCAAAAGTAAAAATAGAACTAATTTTACACCAGAATTTTTAAGTTTTTATCTAAAATCCTTTCTTATGAAAAAATTTTTACTTTTTGTTGCATGCCTGTTCATCGGCGGTATCGCCTTTGCACAGAGCACACCCGTGCCGACAGTCATCGACAACTTGTCTGGCTACACGGGTTCCGACCCATACGTGCTCAACAAAGCCGATGGTAAGGTTTACGTACTAAACAACATGGGCGAGTATGAGCGCTATGGTATCTACGAGAATGTAGCCAACCTCAACGTTGCCAAGCCCGTGCAGCAAGCGGTCATCGAGTATATCGAAACCCGTTTGGGAACATCGACCGGATTCATCAACACTGGTTACATCCACAAGTCTTCCACCAAGGTGGTGGCTGATGTGGAAATCACCCAGAACACAGTCCAGAACTGGGAGGCCGTCTTTGGTGCGCGCAACGGCAACTGGGAGCGCAATGCATTCGTTGTGTTCTACCGTTCCGACAAGGATGGAGCCGGTGACAAGGGATGCTTCAGCCGTACATTCGAGGGTGGCGGACGCTATGAGCAGCCCGGTACCGACGAGATACCGATGAACACACGTATCACCGTCACCGCTGAAGGCCGTACTGTCACTTTCACCCGTCAGGGAGAATCACAGCCAGCCGCCAGCATCACTGCTGGAAATGATGATGAAGTGGCCGACGATGGCGTCAACACCATGTATATTTTTGATTTGAACACCGACGGTCCCGACGGAAACCGCCGTGACAACTCACGCGGCTACATGAAACTCTACAGTTTCAAAATCTATGAGGACGGCCAACTCGTGCGAGACTTTGTTCCCGTGGTAACTGATATGGGTGAGGCTGGCGTACGCGACCAGCTGACTGGTGAGGTGCGTGTGGCTGAAGACGGACAGATATTCCTCAGCCCCGATGGCGAGGAAATCGCCAACAGCGGCAAGGGCATGACCGTGTATGAGGGCAAGCTCGTGTTCAACACCACCGACCAAAACCTTTATAAATATACCAACGGCAGCTTCCAACTGATAGGTCCGCGCACCTACCAGCCCGCAGAGACCCGTGAGGGATTTGCTGACTACCGCAACCTGAACAACTGGGAGACCAACCCCGACCACACAGTAGTCTACGAAGGCAAAATTTCCTACGACGAAGCCACTGGCATGAATGAAATCAACAACTATGAGGGTATTGGAGGACATGAGCCTCTGATGGTCAAGTTGCCCACCGTTCCCGGTGAGACATACAACTTCTCCTATAAATATACCAACAGCCCCTACAACTCATGGCATGGCGTGGAGATGCGCACCTACATCGCCAACTTCTATGACTTGTGGACCAGCCATTCAGGCATCGACGTAGGCGGTGACATCCTTGCCACTTACACCATCCCCTTCGCCGGCACAGATACAGAGACAACTGCCAACCTTGAGTTCACGGCTGAGCAGGACAGCGAGACACTGGTCTATCAGTTTGGTGATGTCAACGATGGCGCATTGGGATTCTGGTTCCATTTCAGCGACCTGCAACTGCAGAAACTTGAATATCCTGAGGCATATCCTGTCATCAATATCTACAAGCCACAACTGGAGAAACTCATCCCTGAGGTGGAGTCCTACGGCACCGTGACCACATCAGTACTTCAGTCGGCTCTCGAAGAGGCACTGGCAGCAGCCAAAGCAGCCCTCAACAGTGATGACATGGAGGCACAGCACGAGGCGCTCGACAACCTGCAAAAAGCCTTCGACAACGTGAAGTCCATCAACACCAATGATTTCAATGCCCTGCAGAAGACCATTGCCCTGGCAAAAGCTGAGGGTATCGACACTGCCGATGCAGAGTCATTCTTCCAGGAAGGCACATCACAAGGACAACTCAACGACGTACTCAAGTCGCTGCGCTACGCCCGTAAGAACTACCACGCAGAGCGTCAGCCCAACGTATTCAAGAACAATGACGTCAAGGCAGGAGAGTTCTATCTCTATAATGTAGGACAACAGCGTTTCCTCACCGGTGGCTCTGACTGGGGCGCACATGCTTCACTTGGAATGCCCGGCACACTGCTCACACTTGAGAACATCGATGCTCCTGAGGCTCCGGCAGAGGGAGAAGAAGAGCAGGCCAACCGTCCCAATGTGGAGACCGACTTCCACATCAACACCGGTCTGCGCAACGGCGGTCCCGACGACAATCCCTCACAGTACTTGGGCTACCGTGGTTATATGGACTCCGGCAAGGCAGGCGCATGGCGCTTCGTGAAACTGGAGAACGGCAACTACAATATTTTCCAGGCCGATTATCCCGATGCTTTCGTGGTGTTCAATCCCGACTGCTCTGTTGATGGCGGCCACGGCGACCACACCACTGTATGCACCGAGCAGCGTGGTGAACTCACCCCCGACAACCTCGACGCACAATGGATTTTGGTCACCAAGGCCGACCGCGATGCATTGCTCGAGAATGCCACTGAGGCAGCACCCGCCGATGCCAGCTACTACATTGTCAACCCAGGTTTCAACCAGCGCGCTGAGGTGGAGCCAGCATGGCAGATCTTCAATGGAAGCGTATGGGGACGTAATGACAACCATCCTGACTTTGCACTTGAGTCATGGAACTCCAACGACTGCTCCTTCTCCACGAGCGTCACTGGACTCAAAGCAGGTTTCTACCTCATCTCAGTACAGGGCTTCTATCGTGACGGCCACCATGGTGAACAGGCTCGCCTCATCACAGAAGACGGAATTGAGCCGGCACAGAAGGCTTACGTCTACAGCGGCATGTCAGACGTGCTTCTTCCCAACATCACAGCAGAAGTGGACAAGGCACCGGGTCTGGGCAACATGACCAGCGTGGGTGAGTATCCCGACGGCATCGACCAGGCAGTGCAGTTCTTCCAACTCGGTCTTTACAAGGTGCAGATTCTTGTAGAGGTAGATGCCAGCGGTATTCTCGACATCGGTGTTGCCAAAGACGAGAAAGGCCATGACGGCGACTGGGTAGTGGTCGACAATTTCCGCCTGACTTACTACGGTGCCCAGAAACCTGACCTCACAGGTGTGAGCGACATCAAGACTATGCCAATCAACAATGGCAAGGTCTACAACCTGCAAGGTGTCGAGGTGAAGAATCCGACTCAGCGCGGAATCTACATCATCAACGGAAAGAAATATGTAGTAAAGTAATAATTCCTTGAAAGATGCCCCTGTGGGTTCATCAGAAAGATGTGGGCGGGAGTCATTCTTCCCGCCCACTTTTCTTCTCAATGGTTGAGCATTTTTTAGGAGTTTAGGAGTCTAAGCATATGCACGCTTTTTATAGGAGTTTAGGAGATTAGGAGTTTAGACATATGACTTTTGGGAAGATTAGGAGTCTAGGAATTTAGACATATGACTTTGGGAGAGTTTAGGAGTTTAGACATATGAAAGCTTTTAAAGGAGTTTAGAAAAAAGTTTGAATTCCATATTATATTTTGATTTCTGCTCTACAATCACTATCTTTGTGCAAAAAAGAAAGTTGAGCAAATGTGAAACTTGAGAAGATATTCAATCAAAGTCTATAAACGAAAAGAAAAACATATGAGAAGGTTAGTAGTCATTTTAACCGTGTTGTGCTTTGGGATGAGTGCAATGGGTCAACAGGAGAAAGGAAGTATTGACCTGACAAAGGCAACTATTGTATACCAAACTGGCGATGCGCCTTTGGTGAAACATATGGCTGAGGTGCTGGCCGATGACATTGAGCGTGCCTCGGGCATAAGACCGCAGGTCAGCACCCGACGGGGCAACGGCTCCAATATCGTTATTGGCACTGTTAAGTATACAAAACAGCACCGCGAGTTGAGAAATACTTGGGAACGATATGCCATTGACACACAAAAGGGCAACACCCTCTACATCACCGGTTCGGATGCCAGAGGACTGGCTTATGGCGTATTCCATGTGAGTGAGTCCATAGGTGTCAGTCCATGGTACTGGTTCGCCGATGTTCCCGTTGACAAATCCAACAAACGGGTGTTTGGATATACGGAAAATATAGTCAGTTCATCGCCCACCGTGAAATATCGGGGTTTCTTCATCAACGATGAGGACTGGGGACTGAAGACATGGGCAGCCAGGACCTACGAGAAGGACCTGGGTGACATTGGTCCCAAGACCTACGACCGTGTCTGTGAACTGATTCTGCGACTGAAGGGCAACATGGTGGCTCCTGCCATGCATTCTTGCACAGGAGCCTTCTACAGCCATCCTGAGAGTCAGAAGGTGGCCGACAAGTGGGGCATCATGATTACCACCAGTCACTGCGAGCCACTTCTGTTCAACAATGCCGCCTCATCAGAGTGGGAAAGGCAGCGTGATGGAGAATGGAACTATGAGACCAACAGCCAGACCATTCTAAAAAAGCTCGACGACCGCATCCGCGAGACTGCCGACTACGACAACATATATACGATGGGCATGCGAGGCCTGCACGATGAACCCATGAGGGGCAGCACCGACCCTAAGGACCGTGCCCGCACGCTTGAGAAAGTTTTCGCCGAGCAGCGTGCTATCCTTACAAAGTACAAACATAAGAAGGAGGAGCAGATACCACAGATTTTCGTACCCTACAAAGAAACACTCGACATCTACGACACAGGTCTGAATGTGCCGGAGGACATCACCCTCGTTTGGCCAGACGACAACTACGGCTATATGAAGCGGGTGAGCAACAAAAAGGAACAGCGACGCAGTGGAGGCAGCGGCGTATACTATCACATCAGCTATTGCGGCGTGCCTCACGACAACCTGTGGATTGCCACCACTCCTCCCATGCTGATGTATGAGGAACTGCTGAAGGCATATACCGCTGGCGCCGACCGTTACTGGCTGCTCAACGTAGGCGACATTAAGCCCATGGAAGTGGAGACACAGATGTTCTTTGACATGGCCTACGACCTCAGTTCGTTCAGTTACGACAACGCCAACAACTATCAGGCTCAATGGTTGTCCAATGTGTTCGGAAAAAAATACCTGCCTGCATTTCAGTATATCCTCGACCATTACTACCGTCTGGCATGGGACCGGAAACCTGAGTTCATGGGATATGAGATGGAATGGGACTCACCAGAATACAGTCGCCTCTATGACACCGACTTCTCATTCCAGACAGGGACGGCACAGAAGCGGCTCGTGGATTATCAAAACATTTGCTTTGCCTATGATGACATCGAGCGAGAGTTGGCTGCAGAACTGCGACCTGCCCTCTTCGAAATGCTGGGTTACTCAGTCCATTCCGCCTATCAGATGAATAGGAAGTTTCTCTATGCCCAAGCCAACCATGAGACGGGCAACACCTCTTATGCACAGCAATCGAGGGATGCCTATCAACAACTGCAACAACTCATCAACCGCTACAACACACAACTCGACGGTAAGTGGAACCAGATGATTTCGGAAGTGACTCCTGGCTACACGGCTCTCTACCACAAGATGCCAGAGTTCACCGACAAACCCACCGATGCCTATAGGTTGCCCGACAACCAACGTCATCCGGAACTGCGCCATAAGATAGACCTCGCATCGCTCACCCCCCAGGAGCCTTTCCGTATGCTTGAAGGCATCGGCACCGATTGGAAATCTCTTCAACTTGGACAGCCGCTCGACCTGGAGACCAAGGGAAGCATCGATATTCCCATCCCTGCTCAGACATTGGCGAATGATGCCGACTCCATCAAACTCTGCATTTCCGTTGTTCCACTGTGGCCAGTGGCTACCGATAAGAGCAACCGCCTGTCGGTCAGCATAGACGGTGGCAAAAATGTGGTCTGCGAAAACAAATTTCAGGAATGGGGACGCGAATGGAAAATACAAGTGCTTGAAAACCGCAAGGAATTTCTCCTGACGCTGCCCCTTGACAAGGCACGCCGCAGTCATGTCATCACCCTTACGATAGTAGATCCCGGCCAGATTGTACAGAAGATAACCTACGAATTTGGTTCATAGTTGACAACTCCTATATATAATGGAGATGGTCATTGTTAGCGAATTGACCACATCAAAAAAGTGCCGAGTCTCACGACTCAGCACTTTTTGAAATTAGATGATATACTTAAGTATCAAGTAAATCTAACTAACAAACTATCTCATACATGATTATAACTTTTAGAAAATTGCTCGTGATTGATATCTTGTTTTACCACTCCTTAAGAAGTAATCCTTCTCGAAGTGTACCTATTGAAGTTGCTCTTTTGTATTAATGAAAAGAGTGAAGTCCAGCTCAGTTCATATTTCACAGGTGCAAAGATAATGCAATCTAATATGATGCACTTTGGATGATGTATCAAATTGTTTACATTCTATTTTATTTTTTGAATTTCCACCAATCAAGGCGGACATCACCTTTTGCCTGACTGAAACAGAGGTATAAATCATGCTTGCCCACCACATTTTTCACCTTAGCAGACAATTGGCGGTATTTCTCCACCGAACCTGTAGAAGTGATGGTCATCTTACCAATCTCCTGACCGTCAGGAGCATCTATGCGCAAGGTCAGCGTGCATGCCCCTGTTGCGGCAGCTGAAATGACAAACTGACGGGCACTCTTCTCTCCAAAGTCCACGCCACGCAGACGGATGTATTCTCCGTCATCAATATCTGTCACATACATATTTACTTTGCCTGGAGAATAAGGCATATCTGCCACCACACCCGTGTTGGGAATGCCCATCTTGGCACTCTTCAGACCCTTTCCCCATGCCATGGTCTCGGCCTCCACAAGTTGGTAGGGATTGAGAGCCCCCAGCTGTTCGATGGGTTTCTGGTCCAACCAATAAGGCACCTCGGCAATGGTTCCATCGGGAAGATAGTTGATTTCCACGGCGGAAACCGAACGGCGCTCATGATGTACGAAGGTATCAAGATGCATCAGGTCGTAACTCTGGCCGAAGATATAGGAATGCCCTTTGTAGTCGACAATGCCTGGATGATTGCCCCTGTCGCGCTCTGTGGGTCTCATGATATATCCCTTGCTCTTCCATGGACCAGTGGGACTGTCACTCATGGCATAGCCCAGAGCCTCCGGACAGCAAGTGGTGGCATAACTGAGATAATATTTGCCATTGCGCTTGTAGAACCATGGACCCTCCTGATAATGGTCAATCTTGTAGTCAAGTTTCACGATGTCGCCCTTGAGGGAAATCATGTCGTCGTTCAACTTCACATAGTAGGTATTTGGGTTGCCCCAGTACATATACGCCTGTCCGTCATCATCCACGAAAACGGTCGGGTCGATGTCATCCCAATGTTCTTTCTGCCATACCAAGGGCTTTCCCAATGGGTCCTTGAAAGGTCCATAGGGAGAGTCGGCCACGAGCACACCGATACCATGTCCGTGCAGCGGTGCATAGAGGTAATACTTACCGTTGCGCTCCACTGTCTGTATCGCCCATGCACCATTCTCGCGACTACGCCAAGAGAAGTCCTTCAGAGACGCCACTGCCCCATGCTCCGTCCAGTTGACCATGTCTGTGGTAGACCACAGCAACCAGTCGTACATGAAGAAACCTGCTGAGTTTTTCTCATTGAGGTCAGGGATGTCTTCCGGTGAGGCATCGTGCGAGGTATAGAGGAAAAGGGTGTCACCCACCAGCAGCGGTGACGGGTCGGCAGTATATTTGGTTTGGAACAGCGGCATATTGACCTGCTCCAATCCGCGCATCTCCCACCAGTCGAAATTGAACAGTTTCGGTCCCTTCCTTCCAGTGAACACAAAATAGAGGTCATGTACACCTGTGGCATACTCCCTCAAATCCAAGGTCAGGGTCTGCCATTTCTCCCATCCACCAGTGCCCGGCACCCTCAGCCGGCCCAGCAGTTGTCCGCCAATGCTGTCGACACGCACCTCTATGGCACCGCCGCGCAGTCCGCTTGCCACACGTGCCGTGAAGGTGCGGGGGATACCGATGCCGAAGTCTACCGAGCGGAGTTTGATATAGTCGCCATTGTGGATGTCGGTGACATACACTCCGACCTCGTCATTCTGCTCTGTCTTCAGTCCTTTTGAGAAAGCCATTGTCTCGGCCTCTACCTTGCGGTAAGGACAGAAATTCTCCACCGGCTGCACACCCTCCTCAGTGGGCATGATGGTGGGGAAAGAGCCGTCGGAGTTGTACTTGAACTCCTCCACCGCCACGCTGCGGCCAAATCCGCCACCACCGGGCAGTTTACCGTTATGGTAGAAGAAATAGCTGTGACCCTTATAGTCAGCCACACCACAATGATTGGTGAAAGAGCCTGTATCTGACAGCGGCATGATGGGAGCCTTGTAGGTCCAAGGACCTGTTGGCGAAGGAGCAGTGCTGTAGGAGATATGCTCCGGCACCCCTCCTGCTGCATAGAGGAGTTGGTAGGTTCCGTTACGCTTGGTCAGCCACGGTCCTTCCACATAACTATCCTTGTATTGTTTGCCCTGCACACGCTCATTCATGGCAGGAGAGCCGAAAGCCTCCTCTGTCATGGGCAGCATGCCCACTTCACCTTCGTAGGAAATCATGTCGCGGTTGAGCTTGAGGTAATATACACGCGGATTGCCCCACATCAGCCATGCCTGTCCGTCATCATCGATGAAGACTGTGGGGTCGATATGATCCCAACTGCCGTTCTCAAACAACGGTTTGCCGATGGCATCACGGAAGGGACCCGTGGGAGAATCGCCCACAGCCACACCTATCGCCATGCCTTTCGACAGCCTGGAATGGGCGCAGATATACCAATAGAAATGTCCGTCGCGCTCAACACACTGACTTGCCCAGGCCCTGTCGTCGGCCCATGAGAAACTCTCCAGGGCAAGCGGTGAGCCATGGTCGGTCCAGTTGACCATGTCGGTGGTGGAATATACCCTCCACTCCTGCATCCAGAAGAAGTCGGCACCATCCTCGTCATGACCGGTATAGACATACATCGTACCATCATGCACCATGGGAGCCGGATCGCTGGTGCACCATGTCTGCACAAACGGATTTTGTGCCTTGGCGGTCAGAGCCAACACACAAAACAAAGAAAGGACTGCAATTTTTCTCATAAAAATCAGGTATAAAGATAAATGTGGAGACAAAGGTACAAAAAAAAGAGGGGGGGCGTGCCCCACTCTTGTTGCAAATTGTTTTTATCATGTATCACTGGTTTGCCATCACATCCATCATCTATGCAGACGTGGCATATCGTGTCGCTAATCACATCGAGCCAAGCGATAAGTGTCTGTCTCAAGTCCGTCGGTGGCATCCTTCAACACCAAGGTGAGCGAGTCGCCGAAAAAACGGCATTCCTCGGAAGCCATCGAACGTTTGTCGCCATAGAGGACATGCAGTTTGTGGTCGGAGCCCAATTCCCATGAGAACGGCATCCTATACACTTGCTTCCCATCTTGGAAGTTGAGTTCAAGTCCTGCTCCACCATGGGCGCCCTCCTTTTCCAACTGGAAGGTAATGTCCGCCGTTCCTGAATGCTCCTCCTTCACACCACGCCAGTCGAAATAGACAGTTTCCATACCACCTTTCCATTGTCCGCTCAGCCGTTTGGCAAACTGGCTCAGGAGGATGGAGTCGGCACTATGGTCCTCTGTGGAACTCGTGTCATTGGGATGATTGGGGTTACCTGTGCTGTCAGGGTTTTCAGGCGGAGTCGGCAGTGTGTCGGGAACTGTGGTCGGCACAGAATCCTTGGTGTCAGGCTTCTTTTGGTTGGTATAAGAGAGATTCTCGCGCTCACAGCCGAAGGCTACGAGTGCGAGAATCAAAGATATTACTATATATGCTGTTTTCTTCATGCAGTCCTATTCCCTTGCCCTGAAGATGCGCCTGGGTGCGTCAGAAGCCTTGGAAGCCTCTGGATTCTTGGCTTTGGCTTTCTCCATGCCCACCTTGTTCTCATTGGAATAGTAGTCGTAATAGTAACGAGAGTCATATCCCCAATAGTAGCTGCCCCAGTTGGGTGAGTCAACATGCCTCAGGCGGAATTGCTGCCAACCTCCGTCTCCCAATTCGATGGAGCCATTGAAGTAGTAATCGTCAAGCGAATAGTCGCGTATCCTCACATAGGTACCGTCCTCGATGAAATGTATCCGGATAACACCATAATCGACCGTCCACTGGATATGGTTGGCAATATAATTGCGGCCCCATCCATAGCCATTGTAGTAATCAACCCAGTAACCGTCGCCCGAAGCATACCTATAGGGGTCGCGCAGGAAGCAGATTTCCGAGTAGGAAGCATCAACATACTGATCATAATAGTCGAAATAATATGACGTATACATGTCGCCTTCCCATGTTCCCTCAAGAGTTCTTGCAATGTATTCATCATCATCACAACTTGTGAATGAGAATGCCAGCATGGCCATAAGGGCCATCATGATGGTTTTGATGTTCGTTTTCATGACTGTAGAGTTTTAGTTGTTTACTGGTGCAAAGATAAGGCATTATTGCCATACCTGCAAATGAAAACCCGCAATTCGTCGGGGATTTTCCCTATTTTGGCATCGGGATTTCCCCAAGAACCGTTTTTTCCTTTCCTTGTCTCAATAACGACCAAGTATGATGTCCACGATGACCATTGCATCGGTCACATTGATGACTCCGTCGTTCATAATGTCGGCATGGTAGGAACAAAACTTTTCGTTTTCCTTATTCAGGATTTCATCCACCACCAGCATCACATCCGTCACATTGACAATGCCATCGTGGTTGACATCTCCTGAACGGAACTGGTTTTCATGGTGCATGCGGAAATCACTGTAGAAGTTCGCCCTGACAACACCCTCCTCCTCAATGATGTCTTCAAGGGCGATATTGGACATTTCCCCCACATATGCTGCAAAATTTGTGATATTGAGGGTGTCGTTGAGCGCCGTTGCCTGTGTTGTCCCCGGGAACGGGTCGCCTGCGATATTGTTGAAGAAATCATTAGAGGTTATTTTTTTCCCGTTGATGGTCTTTCCAATATTGTATTGGGCAAACAGCCATCCATCGGCAGGGACGACGGTCATGCGTGGATGCCCCTTGACATTGTTGACAGAATTGGAAGTCAGGGAAAAGTCATTTGGACTATAATCAACATGGTATACCACGAGGCCATGCCCTTTCTGGTATGTATTGCATCCTATGTTCTGTATATTCTCTATAAGGTAATACTCATTGCCTGTATTATCGTTGGGATTGGGAATCCGATAAGCCTCCCCTCCCTTGTCCAACGGCTTGATTTCCAATTCGGTGTCTTCAGTAAGAGACGGAATAGTTATCCAACCGAAAGACTCCCGTTCCCAGGCATTCAGCGCAGCAGGGGCATAACCATTAAGGATGTAGTTTCCACTGTCCATCAGGCTCCAGTACTCCATGCCTTGGTTGTCGCCTTTCACTGCCGTCTTGGTGGGATAGAAATCAGGCATGCCCATAGTGTGGCAAAACTCATGGCAGAGCGTCCCTGTCCCATTGATGCGCTTGAAAGGAGGGCCAGTCCAACAATCGGGGAAGCCATTGAGTTCGGCACTCACAGCATAACGCGACACCCTTTTTCCATCATATTTTCCACCACTTGTCGTGCCCGACTTGGGCCAAATACACGTACTGGCGTTACCCGACATGGACTGTGAATATCCCGCATAAATGATGATGACAAGGTCGACCATATCATCACCATTGGCATCATATTGAGAGAAATCCAGACTATCGTCCATCAACGTGCATGCATTCTGGAAGAGCAAGTCCATATGCTCATCCTTGCCATCGCTTCGAGTTCCTCCATAGATCTTCAGGGAGTCAGTAAGAGTGACCGGCCCATAGACATCAAACTCTGGCTCGAACTGTCCAAAACTCACCTTGGAAAAATAACGTCTCACACTTGCAATATTCCGGTCCTCACCATTGCCATTGTCGGGAAGTGTCTTCATCAAGTTGAAATACTCATCAAACGAACGTTTGGGATTCTTGATGGAGAACTTCTCATCCTTGAACTCCGCCAAAATCACGACCGCTCTCGGTGAACCTGTATGCGGAAACATAGTGGAAGTAGCAATCACTGGTTCACGCTTGATTTTGCGGCGGGCTGCTTCCTGAAAACCTGCGCTCACATATTCCTCAACATGCTGTGCTGCCACCAACCGCCGCTCTGCAGCACCACGTTGATTGGCCTGATGGGCAAGTTGGGCTGTCGCCACCAAATCACCCTGGCTGTCAATCTTCCCCACATACCATGAACCATCTTGCTCCACCACCAGCACACCATCAGTTGTCATGCAGTAATGGAAATCCTCATCGCCATATTGGACGATGGTCAGCCATGAACCATCCGCCTGCCTCACCTCAACGGGGAAAGGCCAGGCCTTCACAGCATGAGCGCCAATGGCACAGAGTGATATGAGAAAAACAAGTAATATTTTTCGCATCAAGTTCATATTATCAAGTGTTTGTTTTTCGTATGCTGGTCTTTATCTTCAATTTTATGCAAAGGTAACAATTTTATTTGAGAAAATTTGTCTTCCTTCTTTTTTTTGTGTAACTTTGGCTGCACCGAATTAATCGCAACCTTTTTTTATCAATATATCAAACACAATGAGAACAATTTACGATTTCACTGTCAAGGACAGAAAGGGTGGCAATGTATCGCTGAAAGAGTATGCCAATGAGGTCATCCTCATCGTCAACACTGCTACCAAATGTGGTTTCACCCCTCAGTACGAGGAATTGGAGCAACTCTACGAGCGCCATCACTCACAAGGATTCACCATTCTCGACTTCCCCTGCAACCAATTTGGCCAACAAGCCCCTGGCACCGATGAGTCGATACACAACTTCTGCAAGCTCACCTATGGCACTGAGTTCCCTCGTTTCAAGAAAGTGAAGGTGAACGGTGACAATGCCGACCCTCTCTTCAAGTATCTGAAAGAACAAAAAGGTTTTGCCGGGTTCAACATGGAGCATCCCATCGCCCACATCCTCGACGACATGCTCACCCAGGCAGACCCCAACTATAAAGACTCTCCCGATATCAAGTGGAATTTCACCAAATTCCTTATCAACAAGAGCGGCATGGTGGTGGCCCGTTTCGAACCCACTGAGTCCATCGAGGTCATTGAGAAACAAATCATCGACTTGCTGAAATAGATTTTTAGGAGTATAGGAGTTTAGACATTACTTCTTCAACTACATTTACCAATATGGAGAGAGAACATGTAAAATGCCTGATTATCGGCAGCGGACCAGCAGGCTACACAGCAGCCATCTATGCGTCGCGCGCCAACCTTCAGCCCGTGGAGTACTGTGGTCTGCTCATCGGCGGCCAACTCACCCAGACCACCGAGGTTGAGAATTTCCCGGGTTATCCTGATGGAGTGGACGGCAACCAGATGATGCTTGACCTGAGGACACAGGCAGAGCGCTTGGGAGCCGATATCCGCGATGGCGAGATTGTGAAGGCCGACCTCAGTGCTCAGCCATACGTGCTGACCACCGACAATGGTCATGAGATAGAGGCTGATACCATAATTATCGCTACAGGTGCATCTGCCAAATATTTGGGACTCGACGACGAGAAGAAGTATAGCGGACAAGGAGTGTCGGCCTGCGCCACCTGCGACGGTTTCTTCTACCGCAAGCGCACCGTCGCTGTTGTTGGAGGCGGAGATACAGCTTGTGAGGAGGCTCTTTACTTGGCTGGTCTTGCCAAGAAGGTATATATGATTGTGCGCAAGCCTTATCTCCGTGCCTCAGATGTGATGCAGCGACGTGTGATGGAGAATGAGAAGATAGAAGTGCTCTTTGAGCACAACACGGTTGGTCTGTATGGAGAGAATGGTGTGGAGGGTGCCCATCTTGTGCGCCGCAAGGGTGAGCCTGATGAGGAATACTACGATCTGCCCATCGACGGATTCTTCCTCGCCATCGGTCATAAGCCCAACTCCGACCTCTTCCGTCCCTGGCTTGCCACTGATGAGACCGGATATATCCTCACCATCGATGGTACACCCCGAACAGCTCTTCCTGGAGTATTTGCCGCGGGTGATGTGGCAGACCCACACTACCGCCAGGCCATCACGGCAGCAGCGAGTGGTTGCAAGGCAGCCATCGAAGCCGACCGCTACCTCAGGGGTATCAGCTGAATACGAAGTATTTTATTAATTGAAGAGTAATTTTAACTCAAGAAGATGAAGATACTGTCACGGTCTTTTTTAATCACGACCATCATATTGCTGGCACTGCCCTTGACGGGCAGTGCTCAGCGATTGTTCTCAAAGGGTTCCACTATCGAAGATCTGGTCCCGGAGGGATGGCATGTCACCCAAGCTCAGGGCGACCTCAACAAAGATGGTATCACAGACTTGGCGATGATTGTCATTCCCAATGACGAGGATCAGATGGAAGTCAGAGAAAATGGTACTGTCTTCAACTCCAACTCACCCATCCTCGCCATTTACAAAGGCTTACGTGAAGGGGGCTATTCCCTTATGAAGTTATATGATGATATCATGGAAGAACTTGAAAACGAGGGGGTATCCATCGACCGTTCAATAGAAATCACAGACCGTGGCGTATTGAAAATCTTTGTTTCCTATTTCTTTACCATGGGGGGATGGTCGGTGCCTTCCGCCACCTACCTCTTCCGTCTGCAAAATGGGGATTTCTACCTCATCGGCAAAGACACGGATGTCTTTTCCCGCAACACGGGAGAGGCTGAGAAGGTCAGTTACAACTACCTCACCCGCAAATGCCAGCGCATCCTCTACAATGCCATGGAAGACAACGTGAAGCCCAAGGAGAAGTGGAGCAACCTTCCCAAAAAGCCTCTCCAACGGTTGGGCACTTTCACCATCTCTGCCGAATAACTCACGAGTTGAAGAATTCAAGAATTCAAGAATTAGAGAATTGTTGCTACGCGTATCAATTCTCTAATTCGCTCATTCGGGAATATTTTGTTTTTGTCACGAATTCAAGAATTAAAGAATTGTTGTCATGGCATTTCAATTCTCTAATTCGACAATTCGGGATTATTATATTTTTGTCACGAATTGGAGAATTCAAGAATTATTGTTCTGGCGTATCAATTCGCTAATTCGACAATTCGGGAATATTATGTTTTTGTCACGAATTAAAGAATTGTTGCTATGCGTATCAATTCGCTAATTCGACAATTCGGGAGTATTATGTTTTTGTCACGAATTAAAGAA
>CACXIP010000024.1:95031-131416 GCA_902767775.1 uncultured Prevotellaceae bacterium
GACAATTCGGGAGTATTATGTTTTTGTCACGAATTAAAGAATTGTTGCTATGCGTATCAATTCGCTAATTCGACAATTCGGGATAATTATGTTTTTGTCACGAATTAAAGAATTAAAGAATTAAAGAATTGTTGTCATGGCATTTCAATTCTCTAATTCGACAATTCGGGATTTGTGCCTTTTCTCGATTTTCGCGGCCACAGCCACAGTCCCATGAAAGTCAGCGCACCGTTGAGCATGAGCAATTCGTAGCCAAACTGGTATTCGGTGCATGACTTGGTCCATTGGTCTGCAGCAAAACAGAAGAGCGGTGATGCCACGGCGATGAAAGGCACTGCCTTATCGTTGACCTCTCGCTTGGTGAGCAGACTGAAAGCAAAGAGGCCCAGCAGAGGCCCATAGGTATATGAGCACATCACATAGATGGCATCAATGACGCTGGGCGAGTTGACCGCCCTGAAAAGCAGCACAAAACCGATGAAGACCACTGCCATAATGACGTGTACACGTCGGCGAAGACGCACATCATCCGGACGTCGGAGGATATCGACGCAGCAACTGGTGGTGAGCGCTGTGAGTGCAGAGTCGGCACTGGAGAATGCTGCCGACACGATACCAAGGGTGAAGAGCACCACTACTGCCTGTCCCAGGCGTCCAGAAGCTGCGAACATCGGCAACAATTCATCCCCAGCCTCAGGCATCGCCACACCTTGCTTTTCCGCCAACAAGCACAGCAGCACGCCCAAAGCCAAAAAAAGGAGGTTGGCGGGAACAAAAGCAAAACCATACGAGCACATATCCTTCTTAGCCTCACCGAGCGACTTGCAGGTAAGGTTTTTTTGCATCATGTCCTGGTCAAGTCCTGTCATGACAATGACGATGAAGATACCACTGAGGAACTGTTTCCAAAAATACTGCCGCGACATGGGGTCATCGAACACAAAGATGCGGCTCCTGCTGTCGTCTGCCACCGCCTTCACCGCTTCCCCTACTCCCATGCCGAGCGAGTGCATCACGCTGAGGATGATGAGGACAAGAGCCCCAAACATACACAGAGTCTGAAGCGTGTCGGTCCACACCAGTGTCTTGATGCCGCTCTGCCGTGTATAAAGCCATATCAGCACAACCATCAGCAAGACAGTGAGTGGAAATGGGATGCCATAGGCATCGAGCACGAAATGCTGCAGGATAATGCACACCACATAAAAACGTGCGGCTGCACCCGTCATCTTCGACAAGATGAAGAAAGAGGCTCCGGTAGTATACGACCGTCCGCCAAGCCGCTCACTCAGGAACGAATAAATGGTGGTGAGGTTATGCCGGTAATAGACCGGCAGTAGGATGAATGCCACTGCCGCATAGCCAAGGATAAAGCCCAGGCATGTCTGCATATAGGTCATCCCGATGCCGTTCACCATTCCTGGGACACTGACAAAGGTGACACCCGAGATGGATGCCCCAATCATACCAAACGCCACCATGTACCAAGGCGACTGCCTGTTTCCTCTGAAGAAGGCATCATTGTCGCGGCGGCGTGCCGTCAACCGACTCACCAAAAGGAGCAAGAAAAAATAGGCGGCTATGGTGAGCAGGATGCTGAGTGACTGTTGGTCATGCATCGGTCAGCACCTCCTCATTGACGATTTCACGAAGGATGAATACCGCCTCGCCCACCGAAGACACATGCTTCACCTTCATTGACAGCCGATCCTTCGCTTCTTTCAGCTGACAGCGGTGATGATGTTTCTTAGCGAAATTGAGCACCTTGGAAAATGCCGTACTTTGGTAGAACGGACTGACTTTATTGTTGACAAACTGCATTTGCATATTGCCCTGTTTAAGAATGATGGTTTCACATCCCAGCATTTTGCCCAACTGCCTCAGCGGCACAACCTGCATAAGCTCGACACCTTCTTTCGGCACTTTGCCGAACCTATCCTCCAGACGTTTGCGGAATGCCTCCAGCTCATCATCCCTGCTGATGTTGTCAAGTTCTCGATAGAGGAGCATCCTTTCGCTGCTTCCCGGCACATAGTTGTCGGGGAAGTACATCTCAAGGTCGCTCTCCAACGAGCAGTCCTCTACAAAGTCATTACCCATTATCTGACGTCCTTCCTTCAAATCCTCCCCATAAAGGCTGCCAAACTCCTCGTTTTTGAGTTCGGTAATCGCCTGACTGAGAATCTTCTGATAAGTTTCATATCCCAAGTCCTCCATAAACCCGCTCTGCTCTGCTCCCAACAAATTGCCGGCACCGCGAATGTCGAGGTCCTGCATAGCAAGATTGAATCCGCTGCCCAGTTCGGAGAAAGTCTCCACCGCCTCCAAACGTCGCCGAGCCTCCTCTGGCAAAAGCGACTTAGGCGGTGCAAGCAGGTAGCAGAACGCCTTCCTGTTGGAGCGCCCCACCCTGCCGCGCATCTGATGAATATCGGAGAGACCGAATTTGTGGGCATCATTAATGAAGATGGTGTTGGCATTGGGGATGTCGATGCCGTTTTCCACGATGGTGGTTGAGATGAGCACGTCGTAGTCATGGTTGATAAATCCAAGGATGATGTTCTCCAGTTCCTCTGGTTTCATCTGTCCATGTCCGATGGCGACACGGGCATCCGGCACATATTTCTCGATGATACGTGCTATCTCTGGCAGGTTGGAAATGCGGCTGTTGACGAAATACACTTGTCCGTTGCGGCTCATCTCGAAATTCACCGCATCGGCGATGACCTCATGGTTGAAAGTCGTCAGTTCGGTATACACCGGGTATCTGTTGGGCGGTGGAGTGCGTATTATGCTCATATCGCGTGCGCCCATGAGCGAGAACTGCAGGGTGCGCGGTATCGGCGTAGCCGACATGGTGAGGGTGTCGACATTGGTCTTGAGCGTGCGCAGTTTCTCTTTGGTCGACACGCCAAATTTTTGTTCCTCGTCGATGATGAGCAGTCCGAGGTCCTTCCATTTCACGGTCTTTCCCAATATCTTGTGGGTGCCGATGAGGATGTCCACCCTACCCTCTGCGAGATTCTGAAGGATTTCACGTGTCTGTTTCGCCGACCTGGCCCGTGAGAGATAGTCCACCGTTACGGGGAACCCCCTCAGTCGGTCGGTGAATGTTTTGTAGTGCTGAAAAGCGAGGACGGTGGTAGGCACAAGCACCGCCACCTGTTTGCTGTCGCACACTGCCTTGAAAGCGGCGCGCACCGCAACCTCTGTCTTCCCAAAACCAACGTCGCCGCACACAAGACGGTCCATCGGACGGGAACTCTCCATGTCCGCCTTTACCTCCTGTGTCGCCCTGAGTTGGTCGGGGGTGTCCTCATAGAGGAAACTTCCCTCCAACTCATGCTGCATATAGTTGTCGGGACTGAAAGAGAAGCCATGCTCATGCCTTCTTCTGGCATAAAGACGAATGAGGTCGCGTGCGATGTCCTTGATACGCTTCTTGGTGCGCTCCTTCATGCGCTCCCATGCCCCAGTTCCCAAGGTACTGAGGCGTGGCGGCTCACCAGTCTCTGCCCTGCGGTACTTGGATATTTTGTATAGCGAATGGATGGACACATCGACGGTATCGCCCCTTTGGTAGATGATACGTATCATCTCCTGATAACTGCCGCCAGTCTCGATTCTTACCAATCCGGCAAAACGTCCGATGCCAAAATCCACATGCACGATAAAGTCACCCAGTTCCATTTCCTGCAGCTCCTTCATGGTGAGTGCCATCTTGCCTGCTCTGGCTGTGTCGGAGCGCAGGCTGTATTTATGGAAACGGTCGAATATCTGATGGTCGGTGAAATAGCACACCCTCTCCAGATTGTCTATGAAACCCGCATGAAGCGTCTTGTCCACAGCAGTGAAGTCTGAAACAGGTTGTCCTGCCTCGGTCTGTCCTCCCTCCGCCTCAAGAATATCCCTGAGACGCTGTATCTGCTTGGGACTGTCGGAGAGCACCATGATGCAGTAGCCTCTGTCGATATAGTCTGCGAGCGTATCACGCAGGAGTGTAAAATTCTTATGGAAGATAGGCTGTGGGGAGATATCAAACTTCACCGTAGCAGCCGGCGTGCCCGTTGGTTTCTTTCCTATGTCGATGCGTTTGAAACCGCTGATGGCCTCTTTGAACTGATTGGCTCGGATAAGTTGGCTCTCGCTGCGCAAGCGTTGCATGATTTCGTTGCGCTCCACCTCAGGTACCCCCTCCAGATGTGCTGTCACCGCCTGTGCCGAGAACCCCTCATCATAGATTTGTGCGATGGTGTCGGTGACATAAGCGAGGTCGCGCACGACCACAAATGTGTCGGCAGGCAGAAACGACATAAAGGGCTTCTTGTCCGTCATCTCTGTCAATCTTGGCACAATCTCTATTCTGTCGCGCTGCTCACGCGACAGTTGTGACTCGATGTCGAAGGTGCGTATGGTGTCTATCTCATCTCCGAAAAAGTCGATGCGGAAGGGGAACTCACAGCTGTAGGAATAGACGTCAACGATGCTTCCACGGATAGCATACTGCCCAGGCTCATAGACATAGTCCTGATACTGAAAACCGAAGTCGCGCAGCGTCTCGTCGATGACTGCCACATCGATGGTCTGTCCCCTGCGGAGCGACAACGTGCGCTCATCCAATATATTTTTCGACACCACCAACTGGCTGAGGGCGGAGGGACAAGTCACCACGAACGTGGAGCGCCCCATTGCCTCGGCACCATCGCCCACAGCGGAGAGCCTGGCCAGCACCTCTGTTCGGAGAATCTCGTTAGCCTCATCAGTCTGCGCATATTTTACAGCTCGACGATAGGAAGAAGGGAAGAAAAACACATCATCCTGTCCCATCACCTGCGTGAGGTCATGGTAGAAATAGCCAGCCTCGTCAGCATCCTGCAGGATAAAGAGCATATTGACTGCCTTGCGGATGGAGAGACCCGCAAAAAGCATCGGTGCAGAAGAAGCAGAAAGTCCGTCGAGATGCACGGGACTGACAGCCTCTTCCATCAAGTGGGCAAGGGCACCACATTGAGGTAACCGACCGAAAAGTTGTTGGAGTTCGGCTATCTTCATCTTACTCCGCCGGCATTGGTGGATACTTGCGGAACCATCCGTCCCAGCGCAGGCGCATCACGCCGAAGAAAGCCTCGGAAAAGATGCCACCGCTCATCTTGCTCACCCCCTCGCGGCGGTTGACGAAGACGACTGGCACCTCCTTGATGCGGAACCCTATCTTCCATGCCGTAAATTTCATCTCTATTTGGAAGCCATATCCCTTGAAGCGTATCTTGTCGAGTTCGATGGTCTCAAGCACACGGCGCTTGTAGCATTTGAACCCTGCTGTCGTGTCGTGGATGCTGAATCCAGTGACTATCCTCACATATTTGGAAGCGAAATAGCTCATCAGCACACGTCCCATAGGCCAATTGACCACATTGACTCCGCTGACATAACGTGAGCCGATAGCGAGGTCATACCCCTCATCATGGCAGGCAGCGTAGAGGCGCGGGAGGTCGTTGGGGTCGTGGCTGAAGTCGGCATCCATCTCAAATACATAGTCATATCCATGCTCCAACGCCCACTTGAAGCCCATGATATAGGCAGTACCCAATCCCTGTTTGCCCGACCGCTCAAGGATAAAGAGGCGATTGGCCAAACCATTGCGTATCATTCCATGGACAATGGCGGCGGTGCCGTCGGGACTGCCGTCGTCGATGATAAGAATATGGAAATATTTCTCCAGGCCAAAGACAGCGCGGATGATTTTCTCAATATTTTCTTTCTCGTTGTAAGTGGGTATAATGACAATGCTGTCTGAAGATTCCATGAATACCTTTGGTTAGAATTATTGGTTCACGATTAACCTTGCAAATTTAGTGAAAGCTTGCCTAACTGCAAAATAAAAATGCTTTTTTTTCAATACTGCGGCTGCTGGCAACGAGTCAGATGGCAAAGACAGGATGCGCCTCAGCAATGCAAAAATCAAAAAAAATGCCTTTTTTGTTTTGCATTGCATTCGGCTTTCACGACTTTGACTGTCGTCGAAGATAGGATGCGCCTCAGCAATGCAAAAATCAAAAAAAATGTCTTTTTTGTTTTGCATTGCATTCGGCTTTCACTATCTTTGCAGAAGACATCATATACATATGGGAAGAAACAAATTCTCTCAGAAAGAGCTGGAGGAAATCGGCAAGTTGCTGCGCCAAAAGAATGCCGTCAACCGTGGCAAGCAAAAACTCATCCGCCATCAACTGCGTGTGGACTATGAGTTCAACATCTCTGACTTCAACGAACCCGGCAAGGCGTTCGGTGAGGACGAGCTTCGTGATGCTGTCAAGCGTGGCGCCATCCAGGTGCTCGATGATGCGACCATAGCAGCCATGAAGGAAAAGCGTGCCCGCGACAAGGCAAGAGATGAGGCAGCACGCGCAAAGGAGGCTGTAGAGGCTGGCGAACAAACTGACTGGCAAGAAGCCCTTCGGCAATGGAATGAATGGGAAGGAGGAAACAACACATGAAAAGACATTTGATAAGACTATGCCTGTTGGCATTGGTCACACTCCTGACATGCCCCTTATTCGCACAGGAGATGCTCGTAGGCACCTACAACATCCGCAACAAAAATGACGGCGACTCCATCAGGGGGGAGCGTTGGAGCAAACGGTGCCAGGTCATCTGCGACCAAGTCAACTTCATGGCACCTGCCATCTTCGGCACACAGGAGGTGCTGCATACCCAACTGCTCGACCTGTTGCACGGACTGCGCAACTACGGATATATCGGCGTGGGACGTGACGACGGGAACACCAGGGGCGAGTATGCCGCCATCTTCTATGAGAAGAGCCGCCTTCGCCTGCTCGACCATGGGGATTTCTGGCTCAACGAGACACCCGACCGTCCTGTGCTCGGATGGGATGCCGCCTGCATCCGCATCTGCACATGGGGAAAATTCAAGGATTTGAGAACCAAGAAAAAGTTCTATTTCTTCAACCTGCACATGGACCATGTGGGACGTGTGGCACGCCGTGAGGCAGCCCGTCTCGTCGTCAGCAAAATCCGTGAGATAGCCGGTAACAAACCTGTTGTGCTCACCGGCGACTTCAATGTGGACCAGACCGACGAAATTTACCGCATTTTTACTGAGTCGGGCATTCTCACCGACTCCTACTCCGTTGCACCAGTAAGATTTGCAGAGAATGGCACATTCAACGACTACAAGCCATTACTGAAAACCTCCAGCCGCATTGACCATGTGTTTGTCTCTCCCTATATCAAAGTGGATGCCTATGGAGTGCTCACAGACAGTTACTGGACGCCCAACACCGACTCCGCCGTCACCCAAAAGGCGGCAGATGCTCCTCAGGAAATATCTTTCAGCAACTACACACGACGTAATCCATCCGACCACTACCCCGTCATGGTGCGCATCAGGTGGAAATAGGAAAACAGACAGAGAGTATCAGAAAATGATTGACTAATCTGATGTAAAACACTTTTTATCTATCAGATTATTTGCAATTGCATAGATGGTCAGACCGGCAAGTGAGTGTATCTGCAACTTCCTGACGATGTTCCGTCTATGGGTAATAACCGTGTTGATTGATATAAACAGTTGGTTGGCAATTTCCTTGTTTGACATGCCTTGTACAAGACAAACAATGATTTCTTTCTCACGTTCAGAAATGGACTCCTGGCCTTCCGCATTGCTGATCAAACTCGATATTCGTGCAGACACATCATCTTTCTTGAGTTTCTGTTCCAAGATGCGTATTGCAGGTACAAACAGCACATCCTCAACATTGCTGTGGTTGCAGAGCCATTCTTCATTATTATATATATCATAAAGCGTTGCCGTCAGTTGATTGTTGGCAAGTCCGTCATGAGGAAGATACTTGATGATGATGTTTTTCAATTCATGAAACTTGCCTGTTGTGTCGCTATGGTGCTTCGAGAAAATGTCAACGTTGTAGTTTGACACCTGCTCACCCCTAAGGAGTGCCTCAACATAAGGAAACAGCGTCTTCTCCTCATACTTCATATGCATACGTATGTCGTGAGCATATTCATCGTAGAGACGTAAAATCAGCGTGGCGAGGTGGTCGCCCTGACTGAGCGACTCCTCAAGTTTCTTGCGGATGGACGGCAATTGGAAATCCAGAAAATAGCGGTGCGAAGCCCTCAGATAGGCCAACAAGGTGTTGACAGAAATCTTATCGTCTGTTTCCTTGGGAGCATATCCGTTAATCAGAAAGTTGACAACTGTGAGGAAAGTGTGACAGTCGACACCCTGCTCACGGCATACCTCGCTGACAGTTTTGTCGCCAAACCCCAGACGTATGCCAAAAGCACCCAATCCCTGCAACATGCTGTAGTTGTCGCTGATTAGGTCTATCATCTTATCATCTGCCTCGTATAGTTTAATCCTTTTCATCGCATCTTCATGAATTACGCCACAAAGATACAACTTTTTCTTGGATAACCACAATCCCCATTATTAGGCATTGTCGTTCTCATTTCCGAACCAAACATCATCAAAACAAGGTAATCATTTCACAAAATCAAAGTATAGTTGTCGCTAAAAGGTATTCAGAATACTAATTTTCGTGTATTGTCCCCATCATAAGAAGGGATTAATTTTGCACTCCAAACAAAAAACGGAAGTTAAAATGAAAGCAATACTTACTGCGATTCTTATCCTCATTTGCCTTTCTGTATCTGCACAAGAATCAGAGGTCAAGAACGTGGATGCCACAACAGGAGCCACACGGCAAAAACCAAAAACTGAAGAAAAGGAAGAAAAGAAAGACGTCCTCTCACGTCTCCATATAGGCGGTTATGGCGAGGCCGTCATGAGCAGAAACTTTTACAGCCAGAGCTTCAACCGCTACAAGAAACCCGAGAACTATGCTGACGACAAGAGCCATGGACGCTTTGACCTGCCCCACGTATGTGTGAACATCGGCTATGATTTTGGCAAAGGCTGGTCAATGGGGTCTGAGATAGAGTTTGAGCATGGCGGCAATGGCACGGCCGTAGAGATAGAAGCTGAAGAGGCTGGCGAATATGAGGCTGAAGTGGAGAAAGGCGGCGAGGTGAACATTGAGCAGTTCTGGATTAACAAGGAGTTTTTTGACGGCAAGTTCAACATCAAGGCGGGCGAGATTATTGTACCCGTAGGCTATTCCAATGCCTACCATGAGCCCAACCAATTCTTTACCGTATACCGCCCGGAAGGTGAGGCCACCATCATGCCCAACACCTGGCATCAGGTGGGACTATCATTGTGGGGAAGACTGAAAGACTGGCGCTACGAAGCCCAACTGCTCTCCGGTCTGAACTCTGAAAGTTTCACCGCAGAGAGTTTCGTACACTATGGAGCAACCAGCCCCTACGAGTTCAAGGTTGCCAACAACTATGCCGGTGTCATGCGTATCGACAACTATTCCGTCAAGGGCCTGCGCATCGGCCTTAGCGGCTATTACGGCTACACCTTCCGCAATACCCTGCGCACCCCAGGCAGCAAATACAGTGACGTGAAGGGAGCACTGGGGATTGTGGCCCTCGACTTCTCACTCAACCGTTGGAACTGGATTGTTCGTGGCAATGTGGATTATGCCCATTTCGGCGATGCCGACGAAATTTCATCCTACAACCAAGCAAACTGGACCCACCACAAATATCAGGATGGCAACCCACACCACTACTCCAACATCGGCAGCAGTGCTGTGGCATATGCCATTGAGGCTGGTTATGATATTTTCTCACAAATATCCAAACTGCGTCAGGAAAATGAGAAGCTATTTGTTTTCGGACGCTTTGAGCACTACAACACCATGGCATCGGGCACCTACGAGTCGATGTACAAATACACCAAGAAATACCGCTTTGCTTTCGGTTTCAACTATATGCCGATGAAACAAATTGCCATCAAAGGAGAATACTCCTATCGTTTCTTCGAGAAACCAAGCAACAATGGACTTACTTCCGACAGTCCACTTTACAAACAGCCCTACAACAACGAGCCAAGCATCAGTTTGGGCATTACCTACTGCGGGAAATTGTTGTAATTAATATTGAAAACTGGAATTAACAATAAAATAGTAAAAGCAAATGAAAAGCAAGATTCTTTTGAAAATGGCAGTCTTGACTGCAGCACTTTCCACTGGTTTCACATCATGCTCAAGCGATGACGACACCGACACGACAATTATCAATGGTACTCAGGCAGCCCTCGACCAGGCATGCAGTGACTGGAAGGCAGCACGTGCCAACTGGGAAAACACTGAGGCATTCCTCTTTGGAGCTGCCGATGTTTACTCCATCGATCCTCATACCGACACATGGCCGGTAGCCGCCAACGACCTGGCCGATGTGCTGCGCGACGAGAAGGCGATGTCCAACCTCGACAACTTCATCAAGACCGCCAACTCCGGTATCCTGGGCTACCATGGTCTGGAGTATGTGCTCTTCCGTCAGGGACAACCCCGACCAATCAGTCAGATGACCAATTTGGAGTACAACTACATCTGTGCCGTAGCCAAGGACCTCTACAACGCCACCGCCACACTTGAAGCCGCTTGGGACTCCAAGGAGAGCAATGCCGAGCGCCATCAGATTGCCATCAATTATGTGGCCACCCACAATGCCATCAATGACGACGGCGATGCTGAAGGTTCATTGGGTTCGTTCCAAAACTTCGGCAAGGCATTCAAGACTCCTGGCACTGGCGATTGGGCCACTGCTCTTGATGCGACACTTGAAATCATCTCCGGCTGTCAGGATATCATCGGCGAGGTGGGCGACTCGAAGATAGGCTTGCCCTACACTGGCGAGGACGCCACCTACATTGAGTCACCATACGCCTACAACTCCATCACCGACTTCTACGACAACATCATCAGTTGCAAAAACGCCCTATTCGGACAGATGGGAGCCACCTCACCCACCCAGCAGTCATTGATTTACTTCTGCCAGAATGCCGGCAATGCGACGCTTGCCGCTCAGGCCAACACAGCCGTGACGAAACTCGAAACAGCACTGTCAAAAATCAAGGCAATGAAATATCCTTTCGCCCTTTACTATTCAGATGCCTCCTGCAAAGTAGCCATCGATGCACTGGGCGAGTTGGATGAGGCACTTGGTGCTCTCTCCGAGACGTTGACAGGGTATGCCGGCAACAAGACTGTAGAGGCACAATGCCAGGTCATCAACGAGAACTATGTAGACAATGTGGTGCTCGCCACCTACCGCACACTGGCCAACAACGCACAAAAGCTCTATCAGTCGATTGTGAAAATCAAACAGTAAACCACCATGAACAAACCTTTTCTTTTCGGTTTTGTTTTGTTGGGTGCCTTCATCACCACAGGGTGCTCTGATGACGAAGACATCACCCCAACCACGTGGGAAATAGGCAATCCTACAACACAAGACTATCCTGAGGACTATTATGCCGGCGGACTCCTCGGCACCACAACGGTGAACACAGCCACGGCATTTAAGCAGCCCTCGAAGGCTGTGGAGAACGCAGGTATGATGACAGCTTTCAACGAGGGAGAGTATCTCTTTGAGAAAGACTACAACACCAACATCGACGGCGCCTTCCACGGACTGGGACCAGTCTATGTGCGTCGCGGCTGCCTCTACTGCCATCCCGGATATGGCCATGGCGCACGCCAGACGGAATACAAGGCTGACATGCACCGCAATGGTTACCTGCTCGTCATCTACGACAAAACCACAAACGCCTACATCCGTTCCGTGGCAGGCATGCCACAGACGGGTGCAGTGAAACCCTTCAAGGCTCCCATCGACGAGAACCAAATCAAGATTGCATGGAACAGCTATACCGACGAGTGGGGAAATCAATTCCCTGACGGCGAGACCTATTCGCTCATCTACCCAGAGGTGACCATCCCCTATGCTGCCTACTATGCACCTGTGGTGGTACAGCGAGGAGGCACTGATGTGACACTCTCCGAATCAGAATACAACAACGACATCGGTGTGCTGTTGGAGTCGACCATCGGCATCTATGGCACAGGACTGACCGATGCCATCCCTGATGAAGATATTACCGCCCAATGGAAAGCAGAAAGTGATTATTTCAACAGTATCGGCCGCACAGATGCGCTGAACCCCGCTATGTGGAACCAAGCCACCAATACCTGGAACAGCTATTACAGCAACTCTCTGCAGGGTGACGGCACCAAATATGTACGCCGCTATACTTATGCGATGTCGCGTGGTCCCATTCTTGATGCCGCTGGAGCCAATGCCATTTGGAACATCACCAACGTGACCCGCTC
This sequence comes from uncultured Prevotellaceae bacterium, assembly GCA_902767775.1. Lineage (GTDB taxonomy): Bacteria > Bacteroidota > Bacteroidia > Bacteroidales > Bacteroidaceae > Prevotella. Next base: position 107,319 of record CACXIP010000024.1, read on the forward strand.
CGACCGCCGCTACCACTATCTCGACCTCGCCGGAAAATACTATGCCACCAAGTCATCGCAAGACCCCGAGGTTCAGGCAGGTTTCACCGAGTATATTAACCGGATAGACCCCACGAAGGCACATCCTGAATGGCACACCGGCGACTTGGAGAAAGACATTTACACCTATCTGACCAGCAAGTCACTCGATGCAGAGATGAGCGACACCCAATACAAAAACCTCATGATATGGCACCGCGGACTGGCCGTTCCGGCAGCCCGCAACACCACCACGGATGACTTCAAGGAGGGCAAGCGCCTGTTCACTCAAATCGGCTGCGCCTCCTGTCACCGTCCATCTTGGCAGACAGGCGAGGACCATATTCAGGATCCAGCCAAGTTCTTTGTCTCCGACAGCGACATGCCACGCTATCCCCATCAGAAGATATGGCCATACACCGACTTCGTTCAGCATCGCCTGTGGATGAAGAATGACATCCGTACAGGTTGGTGCCGCACCACCCCGTTGTGGGGACGCGGACTGGCCGCCAAGTGCGGCAGCGGTGTGGAACGTCTGCACGACTGCCGTGCCCGCAATGTCATGGAAGCCATCATGTGGCATGGCTGCAAGAACGAGGGCGGCACCAGCGATGCCTACAACTCTGTTGTGCAGTTCCGCAACCTGAAGAAGGCACAGCGCGACCAAATCATCTATTTCATTGAATCTATTTAAATTAGTGAACAAGAAAATCATTTTCACCCTATACACACTCATCGTGGTGTGTATAGGGTTTGCCACTGTAATAGAGAAATACCGCGGAACCAGTTTTGCCTATGAGCACATCTACGGTTCATGGTGGTTTTCTGGATTGTGGGCTATACTCACAATGACGGCATGTTCCTACATCATCAAGCATCAGTTATATAAGCGTGCTGCCGTCATGTTGCTGCATCTGTCGTTTGTCGTGATTCTGGCAGGCGCGCTGACCACCCATATCTTTGCCCATAGCGGTACGCTTCTGCTTCGTACCAGCATTCCCGTATCTGAGTATATTGAAAAGGACGGGAGCATAAAACCACTGCCATTCTCTCTGACACTGAAAGAGTTTCGCATTGTCAACTATCCTGGCACTGACGCCCCGCTCGACTACCAAAGCGTCATCCAGCAAACAGATGGAGAGGACATTGTTGTATCCATGAACAATGTGGGGCATATCGGCAGCTATCGGTTTTTTCAGTCAAGCTACGACTCCGACGGAGAAGGGGTATCACTCGGCGTAAGACACGACCCATACGGTGTAGCCATCACCTATTGCGGCTACCTCTTGCTGTTGGTCGGCATCACTGCCACACTGCTTTCAAAAAAGACACAGATGCGCACACTTTATCGCAAGGCCATGCAACCCATTGCTGTGCTCTTACTACTTGCCCTTTACCCATCACCACTTTTCGCCAATGATGCTTTACAGGTTGTAGACAAGGACATCGCCCACCGCTTAGGAACCGTCAACGTGCTCTACAACAACCGCATCTGTCCGCTCAACACGGTAGCTACAGACTTCGTCACCACTCTCTCGGGCAAAGCGTCGTGGAAGGGCTACTCAGCCGATGAGATTTTTGTCAGTTGGATGATATTCTACTCTCCATGGGAGAAGCAGAAACTGATTCGTATAAAAGACAATCAAGTGCAGCAATTGTTGGGAATCGACGGAGAGTGGGCATCATACAGTGATTTTCAAGACGGGTATCAAGAATACAAATTGAAAGGCGCTGTGGAGGAACTAATGAATGGCAGTACATCCATCGACAGAAAAGCGCTGATGGATGCCGATGAGAAATACCATATCATAGAGATGTTCTACCGCGGAGAATTCATCAAGATGTTCCCTTATCGCAGCGGTGCAACCACCAACTGGTATATGCCTGGCGGACAGTCCCTGCCGAGGGAAATTCCCGTCAAGGAACAGTTCTTCATCAAGCAGTCCATGGACTACCTGACAGAGAGTATTGTGACGGGACAGCACGACAGGGCTGTTGAGATTATTGCAAAAATAAAGCTCTTCCAGCGCGAAATGCTCCAAGCTGGCGAGCATAGCACAGAAGTGACGGCAGATGATTTGCTGCCCAATGACAACAAGGTAAAAGCAGAAATCTTCTACAATACGATACGAAGCCAGAAATGGCCGGTCTTCCTTGCGCTAACCCTCAGTTTGCTGTTGTGCGTGGCCATACTCGTATCATCAAGAGGAGCATGGCTCAGGGCGGTTTCACTATTGTATGTCGCACTGTTAACGATATATCTCACATTATTGCTCGGTCTGCGTTGGTGGATAAGCGGGCACATACCCGTGAGCAACGGTCACGAAACCATGTTGTTCATGGCATGGGTGGTGCTTCTGTTGACCATCCTTCTTCGCCACAAGTTCCCCATCATCTCAGGTTTCGGTCCACTTATCGCCTCATTCTGTCTGTTGGTATCCATGCTGGCTGGCAGCAATTCGCAGATTACCCCACTGATGCCCGTGCTCCAGTCGCCGCTGCTCTCCGTCCATGTCATGACGGTGATGTGTGCCTATGCGCTGTTTGCCCTGCAATTGCTGTTGGGCGTGCAAGCATTGCTTCTGATAAGGGAAAAAAGCAATGATGAGTTGGAACGAGTCACCGCATTGTCTCAGCTGTTGCTATACCCCGGTGTGTTCCTGCTCACTATCGGCATTTTCTTAGGTGCCGTCTGGGCCAACATCTCATGGGGAGACTATTGGTCGTGGGACCCAAAGGAGTCATGGGCACTTATCACACTTATGGTCTACGCCGTGCCTTTGCACAAAACATCTATCGTTTTTTTCCAAAAGCCTCATGGCTACCATATCTACATGGTGTGTGCATTCCTTGCGGTCATCATCACCTATTTCGGTGTGAATTACCTTTTGGGAGGAATGCATAGTTATGCCTGACGCCCGTTAGACAAATAATCTTTGTTTTATTTGATTATTCGCATAATTTCACTACCTTTGTCGGTGATTCTGGGGTTCGCATGGCGCGATGAAATGGGAATGGGGTGAGAATCCCCAACTGTCCCGCAGCTGTAAGGTCCTTTTATCGCCACCAAGCTTGACACCACTGCCTGTATGATAGTTGGGTGGGAAGGTGCTTGGTGGTAGGTCCAAAGTCAGAAGACCAGCCTCTGAAATTTGTATCATGCCCGATGTTCTCGGAGTAAGGATGTAGGGCGAAATCTTTTTTATGATGAAGAACAAAGTATTATTGTTCTGCGCCCTTTGCGCAACAGTTGTGGCATTTTGGTCGTGCAAGCAGAATGCCAAGACAGGAGATGTGAGTGGTAACGTTGCCGACTCCCTGAGTGGTCCCAAATATGCCAAGGGATATACGGTGAAGGCCATTGAGAATGGTGTCAGACTGGTGGACGTTGCCGATCCGCAGCAAGACAAGGACCGTATGCCAGTATCCTACCACTTCGCATTGGTGCCAAGAGACATTGATGCCAAGGTGCCTGATGGTTATACCGAGGTAAAAGTGCCTATCGAGCGTACCATTGTCATGACCATGCTCCAATTATCCAATTTCACTGCCCTTGATGCGCATGATGTGGTGAAAGGAATCACCGGTACTAAAAATCTTTTTGACAAAGACATCCTCCAGCGGGTGAAGAATGGCGAGATTGTCAAGATAGGCATGGAAGGCAATTTCGACCCCGAACTGATTTTGTCGGCCAATCCTCAGGTGATTTTCATTTCTCCCTTCAAACGCGGCGGATATGATGCCATCAAGGAAACTGGCATCACCCTTATCCCCCACTTGGGCTACAAGGAACTTGACCCACTGGGACAGGCAGAATGGATAAAGTATGTTGCCATGTTCATCGGTAAGGAGAAAGAGGCCGACAAGGTTTTTGCAGAGATAGAAAACCGCTATCTCGATTTGAAAAAGAAAGTGGAAGGCACAACAACGCGCCCGACGGTCTTCAGCGGGGAGATGCATGGTGGCAACTGGTATGCCGTGGGAGGCAAGAACTACCTTGCCCAGATTTTCCGTGACGCTGGAGCAGAATACGTATTGAAGGACGACAACACGGGAGGAGTCCCCATCGAATATGAGCAGATGTATGCCACGGCAGCGAATGCCGACTACTGGCGCATTCTCAACAGCTATCCCGGCGACTTCACCTACGATGCGCTGAAAGCATCCGAGCCACGCAACAGGCTGTTCAAGGCATTCAAGGACCGCCATATCATCTACTGCAACATGAAGCAGACACCTTACTATGAGGTCTCTCCTGTGAAACCAGATGCAGTATTGGCCGACCTTGTGGCCATCTTCCACCCTGAATTGATGCCTGATGACTATCAACCCGTTTTTTACCGTTTGTTGAAATAGGCTGATGAGAAGTCCGGCTGCATTGACAATCTTGCAGGTGCTGCTGCTGGTGGTGTTGTTCGTGCTCAACCTGTTGCTTGGCACGGTCCACATCCCTATCGGCGAAATATGCGGGATTTTGTTGGGTGGTGGCAGCGGCAATGATATCTGGCGGAACATTGTGCTTAACTCCCGTGTTCCCCAGGCCCTGACCGCCATGGTGGCAGGTGCCGGACTTGCCGTCAGTGGTCTTCAGATGCAGACCGTCTTCCGGAATCCTCTTGCCGGACCGTCGGTATTGGGCATATCCAACGGAGCCTCCTTAGGTGTCGCGTTTGTCGTGCTGCTGTCTGGTTCATTGGGTGGGGTTGCACTCAGCCGTCTGGGATATCTCGGTGATGTGGCCATGTCCATCGCCGCCATCATCGGAGCGCTGGCGGTATTGGGACTCATTGCCTATATATCACAGAAAGTGAAGGGCAATGTCACCTTGCTCATCATCGGTGTGATGATAGGCTATTTGGCCAATGCCATCATCGGTGTATTGAAATTTTTCTCAGCAGAGGAAGACGTCAAGGCATTTGTCGTTTGGGGACTTGGTTCCTTTGCCCGTGTCTCAGGCGACCAGATGATACTCTTTGTCACCCTGATGGCCATACTTCTCCCGTTGAGTATGCTGTTGGTCAAGACCATGAACCTGTTGCTCTTGGGCGACGCATATGCCAAGAACCTTGGTCTCAACATCCAGCGGTCGCGTCTGCTGGTCATCACAAGTTCGGGTGTGCTGGTCGCCATCGTCACCGCCTATTGCGGTCCTATCATGTTTATCGGCCTTGCAGTGCCCCATCTCGCCCGTGCCCTCTATCGCTCCAGCGACCATCGGATATTGATGCCCGGCACAATGCTTGCAGGAGGCATTCTGGCATTGGTTTGCAATTTGCTTGCCCGTATGCCCGGATTTGAGGGTGCATTGCCCGTCAATTCCGTCACCGCCCTTGTTGGTGCTCCCGTGATTGCTGCTGTGTTGTTCAGGAAAAACAAAAACGACATTCAGGAATAGACTTCCCCATTTTCCCCAATAAGCAAGATGGTGAGTTCGCACTTCTTGGTTACAGCGGCACAGTGCTGACGGCAATGGCTGATGACAACCCTGCAAAAGTCTTGAATTTTTTCATCGGGTATCATCTTCCACAGCTCCCTTGCCAATGTGAGGTTGGTGATGTCCATTGGACAGTTGGCCTCGGCCAGCATCTGTGAGATGAATTCCTTGTCCATCGTTCCAATTCGGCTATGGGTATCCAGTTGACCGGCAGCCAGTTTCACCGCCTTGCCCAGCATAATGCCCAAAGTGACTTTCTCAACATCTAAATCTTCTGCCATTTTCAGTGTCTCACCAATATAGTTGCCATATTCCACAAATGCCTGCTGTGGCAGTTCAGGATAGCGTGCTCGCACAAACCGCTCGCTCTTCGCCCCACTGTTGATGACCACCCTTGGTGCTCCGCTTGCCTTTGCCACCTGCATGCATTTTCTGATTGAATCGATAAACGCATCTTCAGAGAAAGGCAAGACGATGCCGGATACGCCGATGATGCTGATGCCCCCCTCGATGCCCAACCTCGGATTGAAAGTACGTTGAGCCACCTCCTCACCTTCGGGCACAGAGACGACCACCTGTAGTGGTGTGTCAAATACAGCCAAGTTGTCGCGAATCATTTGCCTCGGTCCCTTGTTGATGGCAGGTTCGCCCGGAGGAAAATCAAAACCCGGCAGTGTGAAGATGCCCACTCCTACCCCACCTTTGATTTCTATCGCTTGCAAGTCTTCTCTTTGGAGGACGGATACAGCCGCCCTTACCTCAAGCCCACGGGTCACGTCAGGGTCGTCACTGTCTGGCTTGGTGACATATGCGAATCCATCGCCATATCCTACCGTGACATGGATAGTCTCACCATCAGGTAGAATAACCGGCACCTCATCAGGTCTCTCCCCACACAGTAAAGCTTTCGCCGCTGCCACTGCCGCTGCCGTGGCGCAGGTGCCCGTTGTCAGTCCGCTGTGCAGCGGATAGAACTCCGGAAATCGTTTCTCCACTGTGCGCCGCAGTCCGTGCGGTCCATTAACATAGTCGATTGTCACGGTTTTGTCCTTGGGAATCACATTCTCTGGGGGATAAGCGGGACGTTGCACAGCAAAGACCTTTATTCCTGCCGCTTTAGCTGTTTCCACCTTTTGGGAAAAGCCCCCGCTGACGCCGCTCTCCTTTGTGAGAAGGGCATCTGGATGGAGCAGGTCGATGAGTGCCTCCGTCTCATCCTCCTCATAAAAGACCAAATGATTCTCGGGAAATCCCGCTTCTCTTGCCATGCGTATGGAAGACTCGCGCCGCAGGATGCGAAACCAGCATTCGTGCCTGCTCCAATAAGGACGGAGCGGAACAATGGTGTTGACACCCGTCAATGCCAACAATCGCTTTATCTCCTGCTCTTCCATCAGCCGAATGGCATCCTGATAGTCCTTGCACCAGATGACATCCTTGGAATGAGGAGGATAAATCCTGTCGAAACGGATGACCGGCAGTTGTAGTTGAAGGGCAAGTTGCAACAGGTTGCAGTGCAGGTTTTCTGCAAAAGGGTGTGCGGCATCGACGATGAGCCGAATGTCATGGGCATTGCAGAAAGACAGCATCTCAGACAAGTCCATGCCCCCTTTCAGATGGATGCCGTGTGTGAGGTTCACCTGTTGCTCCTCACTCCGGGTGGAATAATAATAGCGTGACCCCGCAGCCTCCAAAGCCTCGACAGCCTTGCGTCCCTCTGTCGTCCCTCCGAAAACGAGAATCATACCTACTCCCCCTTTCTGTACAAGTGTGTGAAATGCTTGTTGTAGAGTTCGGACAGTCCCTTGCGGTTGTCGATGGATTCTCCCACGACAAGCATGGTGGTCAGTGTGAGATGATTGTCATGAACGATTTTGGCGAGGTCTTTCAGTACGCCACGATAGATTTTTTGGTCAGGCCAAGTCAGATGATAGCAAGCAGCCACAGGCGTATCCTCGGGATATTCCTGCAACAACTCTCGCTGCACATCATCTACGATGGCGGCACTGAGGAAGATGCACATCGTGCTTTGGCTTCTCGCCAGCAGATGGAGTTGCTCCTTCTCGGGCATGGGTGTACGCCCCTCTCCACGGGTGAGGATAATGGTCTGTGTACGCTCCGGGATGGTGAACTGGCTTCTCAGTTCTGCTGCAGCTGCGAGGAATGAGGATATGCCCGGCGTGATGTGATAGCTCATGCCGTTGGCATCGAAGAAAGCCATCTGCTCCTGAATGGCACCGAAAATGCAGGGGTCGCCCGTATGCAGACGGACGATGAAATGTCCCTTGTCATAATGCTCCTTCATCAACTGGCACTGCTCTTCAAGATTCATGCCTGCTGACGAGCGAACCACTGCTCCTGGCTTATGGCAGTCGGTCAGTGCCTTGGGCACGAGTGAACCGGCATATAGAATGAGGTCAGCCTTTTCAAGCAGCTTACGTCCTCTGACACTGACCAAATCGGGGTCACCAGGTCCTGCACCCACAATCTCCACATGTCCTTCCTTAGTCCGCAGATACTTCCTATCAATGGCGAGGGCAGCAGTCCAATTCTTGCCTTTCACCTTCTCCACAATCAGTTTGCCGTGATTGGAACCCAATATGGCAGCCGCCTCACAGACACTGGGTGTGCCAACATGCTTGGCTACCGTCTTGCTGGGATTGGGCACTTCCACAGCAGCCAGTTCTTCTGCCGAATAAAACACCACCTCCTCTTCGTACTCGTCTCTAAGCACATTCACGAATGGTTCATCTGCCTTGACATCGATGGTGCAGTAACAATGGGCACAGGGCAGCACCCCCTTCTTGGAGAACGCCAAGTCAATCTCATCGTAGATATAATCATAATCATCAGGATGATGTGCCAGTCCGAAACCTATTGTGCCGACCATCGGTACGAAATGCAGTTCAAGCATACCTTTTGGTGCAAAGCGTTTGAAAGGAGTCACCATGATCAGCAACTTGTATTTCCTTGGGTCAGCCTCACTGATGCTATTGATCATGGTGACATGGTCGGGAAGTGTTTTTTCCAAATAGTCGGTACCTTCATCACGCACGTCCATCAGCAATGCCGTTGGCGCCTTGTTGACAAAGGCAAAGATACAGTCATTCATCTCGTCCTCGCTGGCTATCTGCCAGCCAAACCGCTGTTCAAAGGTGTCGAGTGCCCACAGACCGGCATTGTCGCTTTGGGTGGTGATGACAGGATTTGCCCCAAGCACCCCTGCGACAGTCTGTGTCAGTTCGTTGGCACCGCCGACATGCCCTGACAACACTGAGATGGCATTCAGTCCGAAGGTGTCGACACACACCACTGCCGGATCATCGTGCTTGTCCCTGATATAAGGAGATATGGTGCGCACGCAGATGCCCATGGCTCCGATGAAGATGAAAGCATCGAAATCCTTCCATCTCTTTCCTACTTCGCTGCGGTTGATGACTGTTGCATTCAACTGGCTCTTTAAAACACAGGAAACGTCTTTTCCTGCCTCGCTGATTTGTATGATGGCTATTTTACGCATTTCAATATCTCTATGGGGTTATAGTCATTGAGCTGAATATATGTGGGAATCTCCTCTGTCAGGCCCAGTTCCTCACATGCTTCGTGGAACAAGTCCTTGCTGCTTCGTCTGTCTGTCATCTGCTGTACAACAGGAGAGGTGACGCTGTTGGTGACAATGCATCCCCCAGGTTGCAACACCTCAAGCACCTTGGCAATGATGTCCTTCAGTTTGCCGCCATGGCCGCCGATGAACACAGCATCGGGACGAGGCAGGTCGTTGGTGTTGGTTTGCAGGAAATCCCCCATATGCACATCTATTCCTGGTGTGCCGAAACGACGGCAGTTGTGGCTTATCAGTTCTTCACAATTCTGACGTATCTCGAATGCCACCACTTGCAGATGGGGGAACAGCAGCCGTGCCTCGATGGACACGCTGCCCGTGCAGAAACCGATGTCCCACAACACACGTCTGCCCGACAGGTCGAGTGCCTGCAGTGTGAGCAGGCGGATGGGCATCTTGGTAATCATTTTCTCCCGTCCGTCAAGCAGTTCAAACTGATGGTCAGGGATGCCAAATGGTTTGGGTGACAATGGTCTTGAGGCGGAGAGTATCAGACAGTTGGGCTGTTCGAATTCCGTTTTTGCAGCTTCTGCGAGTGATACGACCGTCACCCTTTCGCGCGTTGGGTTGCCCAAATGTTCTCCCACACTCATAGCATAACCATCATATCCATACTCCATCATCCGCTGTGCGATGGCAGAAGGTGTATGCACCTTGTCGGTGAGCACCCCTATTTTGGTTGCGCGCTCTATCAATGCTCTGTCAAATTCATGCCATGGCCGTCCTGTCAGCGACACGATTCTCATGTCGTGATATGGCATCACCAACCGATGTGCCAGCGTCTGCAGGGAGTTGAACGATGGGAAGAGTGTGATGTCGGCATCAGGCACTTCTTTTCTGATGGTGTTGGCAAAACCATAAAACAGCGGGTCGCCTGAGGCAAACACGATGATATCGGAATTGGTCTTCGCAAATTGCTCAAAGACCGCCTTGAGGGGAACGGTGATGTCTATCCATGCGGCGTCCGCAGGCAGTATATCGCCGACAATGTCATGATGCCGTTTTCCACCAGCAAAGACCTTTCCTCCGCTGATGACCTTCATGACCTCAGGTGGGAAGAACGGCCGAGGGTCGTCGGATATTCCTATGACAGTGAATCTCATAAATCCCTCCCTGGTTTGAGTTGTTCGGCATCATCAAAGGTCAATATGGCATTGCACAGCGTTGCCGCCAGATTGCTGCCACCCTTTCTTCCCTCAACGACGATTTTGGGTATATCCTTGAATGGTTTGACCATGTGTTTCGACTCTCTCACATGGACGAAGCCAACAGGAGCGGCGATGATGCCGGCAGGATGTGCCTTGCCCTTGCGTATCAGTGAGCACAGTTCCATCAGTGCCGTCGGAGCGTTGCCGAAAGCGAAGAGTGCATCTGGATGCTCCTCCACAGCCAGTCGGATGCCTGCTTGCGTTCTTGTGATACCCTGTGCAGATGCCATCTCTGCCACACGGGGGTCGCCAAGATAGCATTTTGCCTCCATGCCAAGCCTTGACAAGGCACCTTTTCGGATTCCGCTCACCACCATCGTCACGTCTGTTATAATGGTCTTGAGTTCACCACTGGCTACTTTTCCATACAATGATTCCACGGCATGCTCATCGGTATGCAGGATTCGCTCCATCTCAAAGTCGGCGGTGGTGTGGATGGCATGGAGCAATGCCCATTTATGTCCCAGAGGCCAGTCCTGATGCCTCAGTTCACCGGCTATGGTACTGAAGGAGTCCATCATGATTTGCTGCCCCGGCTTCACATCGCTCTTCTCCTGAGCGTAATACCCGCGGGGGGTGATGATTTTGCCATCTGCCACATACGACTGAGAGTTGCCGATGAGTACCACGGTAAACATGTCTATATCCTCGGGGTCGAAATCACCCAGCGTGGTTATCTTCACCTCCTGTTCATCACGGCCTGCCTGACGCACATATCCTACGGGGGTTTCCGGTGAGCGCCATTTCAGGAACAGTTCCTGCAAGCGGTAGATTTGCCAATAGCGGCCATGTGACTTGGGATTGTAGATGGCGGTGACAAAGTCGCCTGTGATGGCAGCCTTGATTCTCTTCTCTATCACTTCCCATGGTGTCAGCAGGTCGCTCAATGAGATGGCACAGAAGTCATGACCTATGGGGGCTCCCAACAATGAGGCGGCTTTCTGGAATGCTGAGATACCTGGGAGCGATTCTATCTCCACGTCAGTTCCCCGTTCTCTTCTCATCTCATAGATGAGTGGTGTCATCCCGTAAATGCCCGCATCACCAGAGGAAATGACCACTACGGTCTTTCCTTGCTCTGCCAATTGAAAAGCCTGCTCCGCACGTTGCCGCTCTTTTTTCATGCCGGTGTCAACACAGATGCAGCCATCACGCAAAAGCGGTTGGATAAACTGGAAATAATATTGGTATCCCACTACGGCATCTGCATGTCGGAGGGCTTCTTCCACGGAGGGTGTGATGTCTTCACGACTGCCTGGTCCGATGCCTGCTATGATGATTTTTTTCATTGTTTTTTTATTTAGGAGGTTTTCTTTTAGGAGTCTAGGAGTTTAGGAGTCTAGGAGTTTAGACGTTAGAGTTTTTATTGGGGAGGTATATTGTTTGGGAGTTTGGGAGTTTAGGAGTTTAGGAGTTTAGGAGTTTAGACATTAGCCCGATTGATTGGAGGGGCTATGTTTTTATCTTGGGAGTTGGGGAATTTAGACATTAGAGTTTTCTATTAGGGAGTTTGGGAGCAAAGATATAAGACCAAGGTGGTCAGAGCCACCATCATCACCTCAGCCAGGCGGTTGATGCGCACCGCTGTTTTCATGTCGGCAGTGGTGAGCAGGCGCTCATTGTCTCCGATATAAGGTTTGTCGAATTGTTCTCCAAAATAGTAATGTGGTCCGCCGAAGCGGCAGTTGAGTATGCCTGCCAATGCTGCCTCGGGATACCCGCTGTTGGGACTGGCATGGTTGCGCCCATATTGGGCGACAAACTTCAGAAGCGGCAATCTACCTGAAGCCACGACCATCAGCAGTGCGGTAAGGCGTGCAGGGATGTAGTTGGCGATATCATCGATGTGTGCTGCCCAGCACCCAAAGTCTTTGTATCGCTCCGTACGGTAGCCTATCATAGAGTCGAGCGTATTGACCATTTTGTATGCCAGCATTCCCGGAGTGCCTCCGATGGCCAACCAGAAAAGCGGGGCCACCACCCCATCGCTCAGGTTCTCGGCAAGGGTCTCAAGGGCTGCTGTCCGCACCTCCTGTGCCGACAATGCCGAGGTATCGCGGCCTACGATTCGCGCCACCTGTGCCCTGCCTTCCTCCAATGAGCGGTCGAGAGCGACAAACACGTCACGCACCTCACGGATGAGTGTGGTGCCAGCCAGACAATAGAACACGGCGATGATGTCGAAAGCAACGCCCAGATATACGTTTGCAAGAAAAAGGAAATGACGGATTACCCATCCTGCCAGCACAATGAAGAAAATAAGCGTGACGGCCAAGCAGGCACCTTTTATTTTCCGATGTTGTCCCTTGTTGAGATGCCGTTCGCCAAAGGCAATCATCCTGCCAAACCACACCACGGGATGGGGCAACCGCGAGGGATCGCCCAAAATGAGGTCAAGCAGCCAACCGGCAAGGAGCGACAGGGGATTAGTCATCGGTCAGTATTTGGTATATCTTTTCCATCTCCACATGCTGGCGCACATGAAGGGCAAGTTTGTCATATTGTTCTTCCTTGAAAGCCTGGTAATCGAATGGTTTTCCAGCCTGTTCGATTTTCTCAGAGAATGGTGAGAGCAGGAAATCGACAAACGGGGCGTTGTCCAATATGCCATGGACATATGTGCCCATGCATTTCTGGTCGACCATATAACCATCGTCGCTGCCATCCTCGAGATGGAGCAAAGGCGATGGTTTCGCATCACCAAAAGGACGGGTCTCACCCATGTGTATCTCATATCCGCGGCCATATTCGCATCTCACTTGCCTGGTTGTCTTTTCATTGCTCATGTTGGTGGTGATGGGCAACAAGCCCAGTCCCGGCAAGCGCTCTATGTCTCCCTCTTGGTGGTCAGGGTCGCAAACCTCGATGCCCATCAGTTGGTAACCGCCGCAGATGCCAAGGACGGTGGCTCCACGGCGATGTGCCTTGATGATGGCCTGAGCACATCCGTTGCGTCGCAGTTCGTATAGGTCGTGGAGGGTGGATTTCGTACCAGGCAGGATGATGATGTCTGCCTTGCCGATATCCTCCACATTATTGGTATAAAAGAGGTGGACGCGCGAGTCTTGCTCCAAAGAGTCAAAATCGGTGTAGTTGGACAGGTGCTGCAACATCACAACGGCGATGTTCACCTTTCCACGTACTGACGACATGGATTTCTGTGCCAGTGCCACACTGTCTTCTTCCTCGATATGGATATCTTTATAATATGGTACCACTCCCAGAACGGGAACACCGCAGATGTCTTCAAGCATTTTCCGACCCTCCTCGAACAGTCTCATATCGCCCCGGAACTTATTGATGATGACACCCTTGATGAGCTTTCGGTCCTCGGGTGTCTGCAATGCGATGCTGCCATAGACCGATGCAAAAACGCCTCCTCTGTCGATATCACCCACAAGGATGACATCGGCATGAGCATGACGTGCCATCGACATATTCACCAAGTCCCTGTCCCTTAGGTTGATTTCAGAAATGCTTCCCGCACCCTCCATGACGATGGGGTTGAACCTTTCTGCCAGGCGGTCGAATGCACAACACACTTCTTTTCTGAAATCGATGTCAGAATTGCCCCGTCGCCAGTAGTCATAAGCATTTTTGTTGCCGATAGGTTTGCCGTTGAGCACCACTTGCGAGGTATGGTCAGACTGCGGTTTGAGCAGCAGTGGATTCATGTCTGTGTGACAAGGTATCCCCGCCGCCTCAGCCTGCACCGCTTGAGCACGACCGATTTCCAACCCCTCGGGAGTGGCAAAGGAGTTGAGTGCCATATTCTGTGCCTTGAAGGGAGCAGGCTGGTAACCATCTTGTTTGAAGATACGGCAGAAAGCGGCGGCAATGATGCTCTTGCCTACATCACTGCCCGTACCGGCAAACATGATGGGATGAAGTCTATCTTTTCTCATACTTCAATGCCAATATAAAGAGGTAGTCAGACAAACGGTTGAACATGACGGGGATGCTCTCATCCACTGGATGTTGTCTATGGAGCGTCCACAGTCGCCTTTCCACAGTGCGAGCCTCAGTGCGTGCCAGGTGCAAACGGGCCGACAGCATGCCACCATCTCCGGGGATGACAAATCCTGTTGGCGAGGAAATGGCATCAATGGCTTGCTCCATCAATTTTGTCATCTCCTCGGTATGCAAAGGTCTTGGGTTAACCTCATCATCTGGAGTGGCAATGTGGCTCATGACGGTCATCAGTTCCTGTTGCACACGGTAGAGGAGCAATCGGTCGGTTTCTTCTTCTTCCATCATGCAGCGCACCATCCCCAGACAGGCGTTCAGATGGTCGATTTGCCCATTGACCTCTATGCGCATGTCATCCTTGGGAACTCTTGTTCCGCCTCTCAGACCGGTCATTCCCTTGTCACCTGTCTTGGTGTATATCTGTTTCATAGATTTGGTAAAGATGGGTGTAACTTGCCAAAACATTTTTGTATCTCATGATGGGCGTGTCGACTGGTTCTCCCTTGGCGTTGACAACCTGTGTGATACTTTGGGGAGTGCTGTCCAGGAATTGTGTATAATGGAACTCGTGTCCTCGGTATTCCCTGCCATCCAGCATGAAGCGACGGTAGCCCAATGAGAGTTTGCGGTCTTGTTTTCTTGCTGTAATGGTATATGGCAACACACCACACATCGGGTATTCACCTTCATCGTTGGCAATGCTTTGGCAGAGATACATCATTCCTCCGCACTCAGCAACGATATGACCTCCATTTTCCGCAAACTGGCGGATGGCAGTACGAGCCCTCTCGTTCTGGGCAAGTGCATCGAGGTGCTTTTCTGGGTATCCGCCTGGAAGATAGAGCAAGTCGCTCTCCTCCAAGCATGGCATCTCCGTCTCGGGGTCAAAAAACGCCACATTATGGAAAGCGTCTAATGTCTCTTGATAAACGAATGAAAAAGACTCCTTGTTGCGGGCCACCACCAGTCTTGGACTATTTTTTGCCTCCCATTCAGCAGTTATCTGAAACGTTGTTTCCGCTCCAAGGGCGAGCAAACGTTGCCAGTCGACATTCTCCTCCAACATTCTGGTCAGTGTTTGTGACTCAGGCATATCAGAAAAGTCGAGTCCGAGATAGCGTGAGTTCTGTTCCAAGTCGGGATGGTTGGGCAGCATCCCATAACAATCCAATCCGATGTCATCGCACACCTGACGAAGCATATTTAGATGACGTTTCGAACCCACCCTATTGAAAATGACTCCGCAGATATGCACATCTTTCCGAAAATGGACAAAACCAGAAAGCAGAGCTGCCAAGGAATAGGCCGTCCGCTTGGCATCTACCACCAAGACTATGGGCAGTCCCAATGTCCGCGCTATTTCCGCAGAGGAACCGAAGTCGCGGTCATAGCCATCAAACAGTCCCATCATGCCCTCTACAACACATACGTCAGCCTCCCTGCCGTAAAGGGCAAATAGGTTGCACACATGTTCCGGTGATGCCATGAATGTGTCGAGATTGATGCTCGGTCTGCCACAAACCAATTCATGAAACTTCGTGTCGATATAGTCGGGTCCGCATTTGAATGGCTGTACCCTTTTCCCTTTGGCGGAGAAGAGTGCCATCAGTCCGCGGGCAATGGTGGTCTTACCTGCCCCGCTTGTGGGTGCCGCTATCATAAAACTCGGTTTCATCACTGCAAAAGTACGATTAAGCGAGCGAAAAGCCAAATATTATTTGAGCTTTTCCGAGCATGAGTACTTTAGGCGAAGCTCTATTTCAACACAGAGGCACAGAGTTACAGAGATTTTTCTTTTTTCTTAGTGCCCTCTGTATCTCTTTCCAGAGCTTGAGTTGCATTATTATTCTCTCCACAAAAATTCTCAATGCATAATCTAATCCTACTAAAAAGCCCTTTCTCTTGAAAAAGGATAATTCCGTAATGACTTTCTATAATTTTGCAGTGGAACTATATACCTGTTAACCCCGAATATAATTTAAGTTAATTGTCCTTAAGTAATGGATGTTGATTACTTGTATGTTTTATTTGGCTAATTTAATAGAATTGAGTAATTTCGCAGCGAGAATTGAGTAATTTCGCAGCGAGAATTGAGTAAAATTTCAATGAGAATTGAGTAAAATATACAATCGTTTTGAGTATGACTTATATACGAAAGCAATATCACACACTCCGGGAGCGCATTCTTGAACCAAGGCGCTTTATGCAGATATTGGCAGGACCGAGCTGAGCAACTTTTGTTGCTCAGGAACTTATAAAAATGTTTAACTAAAGTGCTGCGGAATTTAGGTAGTAATAACCTAGTTTATTCCATCAATCATGTCATCTTCATCATAATTCAATCATTATCAAAGTAAAACTAACAACCCAATAATTATGGAAAAAACACTTTCCCCGGTGATTCAAAACCTTATCGCCAATATGGTTTATGTCGAGGGCGGTACCTTCACTATGGGCGCCACCTCAGAACAGGGTAGCGATGCTAATTCTGACGAAAAACCCTCCCACAGCGTGTGTCTTAGTTCATTTTCTATAGGCCGCTACGAGGTCACTCAGGAAGAGTGGGAAGCCGTCATGGACAACAACCCCTCGAGATTCAGAGGTGCCAAGCGTCCAGTAGAAAATGTGAGTTGGGATGACTGCCAGTCATTCATTCGTAAGTTGAACACGATGACAGGCATGGATTTCCGTCTGCCCACAGAGGCCGAGTGGGAGTATGCCGCCCGTGGTGGCAACAAGTCTGGAAACAAGAAGTTTTCTGGTTCTGGTAAAATCGGCTCCGTGGCGTGGTACAGTGGCAACAGTGACAAGGCTACCCACCCTGTGGGTCAAAAAAATCCCAATGAACTTGGCCTTTACGACATGTCTGGAAACGTAAATGAATGGTGCTCTGATTGGTATGGTGCAGATTATTACGGTGTTTGTGCTTGTGCGGATTCTCCGCAAAACAACCCCAAGGGACCTGAGGGCGGTGCGCGTGTCCTTCGTGGTGGCAGTTGGTTCGAAAGAAACAAGTCTTGCCGTACCTCTGCACGTAAATCTCTCCATCCGTTGTACCGCCAATTCCCTGGCTATCCTGGCACCAACGGACTGCGGATAGCCCTTTCTCAGTCATCCACTACACAACAACCAGTCAAGCCTGTTCGTGAAGATTTTATGGAAGATGAGTCTGCCCAGCTTCAGCAAACTCAATTAGGTAGCACCAAAGATGACTCCGCCGTAATGCAACTATCCCCTGTGATTGAAAATCTTATCGCCAATATGGTCAATGTGGAGGGCGGTACCTTCACTATGGGTACCATCCCAGAGCCGGGTCGCGCTGCTCTTTCTAATCCAGAAGAACTCGCCCACAACGTTAGTCTTAGTTCATTTTCTATAGGCCGCTACGAGGTCACTCAGGAAGAGTGGGAAGCCGTCATGGGCAACAACCCCTCACATTACAAAAATGCAAAAAATCCTGTGGAGAGTGTGAGTTGGGATGACTGTCAGATTTTCATCGACAAACTTAATGAGATGACAGGCAAAAAGTTCCGCTTGCCCACTGAGGCCGAGTGGGAGTATGCCGCCCGTGGCGGCAGTAAGATATGTTCTGATAAAGAGTCTGCGACACAACCTATAGATCAACAATTTGGCAAAACTCGTAAAAAGCGTGGCCCAAAGCGCTATAAATATGCCGGCTCTAATGTTATTGACTCTGTGGCATGGTATAACGGCAATAGTAACAATACTCCCCACCCTGTGGGCCAAAAGAATCCCAATGAACTTGGCCTTTACGATATGTCAGGCAACGTATTTGAATGGTGCTCCGATTGGTATTGTTGGAACTATTATAAAAGTTCTCCACAAAACAACCCCAAGGGATTCTCTGAAGGTTGCTCTTACCGCGTCTATCGTGGCGGCAGCTGGAACAAGAGTGACAACAATTGCCGTGTTTCTTGCCGGACGCAGATGCTTGGTATGGACGGCAAGCCGTCGCTCCGGTCAAGCAGCATTGGCCTACGGCTCGCTCTTTAGTTCTTCCTTCTCCCAAAGTGTCTATACCTGTTGGATGAATTAAAATAAAGCATACTTAACTTGCCCTATAGGCTTATCGGTCTTTCCCATCTGACACCTGGCGGCACGGGCATTCTGACAGACTTTCACGGGCTTGGAGTCAATGCTGAAAACGGTCTCACCGCCATCGATGGCCTTTGCAATGGATTGGCGGATATCCTCCCCAAGTCTCATGGTCAGCTTACGGCGCTGGTTGTACTGGCGACGGCTGATCAGATTGGGAATGGCATCCGGACAATCACTGTTCAACCGATTGAAAAGATAGTTCTCGCTGTCAATACTGAATGCCTCAGCTGTGATGGAAAGTGCCACGACCTCCAAGTCGGAGAACGTGGGGACAACACCGCGACGAGGAACATTTCCCTTCTCGTTTACTTGATTTCCTGCAAATTGTTTGCATATCTCAAGGATTTTTCTGAAATTTGTAACGAAGTTGCGCATATCTACGATAATAGTACTTAATAGTTTAGAGACCACTAAGTTGCTAAAAATCAATGACATGTGCATCTTTTTTCATAAAAATATTTTACAAATTCAATTCAGCCAACGAGTCTATCATACCAGATAAGGCGGTTCCTAATTCCAGGAGCCGCTTTATTTATTTGTTAATTAACTATAACCAAATCTTAAACTTTGTTGTTCCTCGACCACTTTATGATTGTCAAAAAATCCAACAAAGCGACAACAGAGAATCCATTATCGGGTAATAAAAAGTTATACTTCGTATGAAAACAGGCGGCACCTCAGGAAAGAAAAACTTCGTTTTTACTTTCCATTCGGTTTGCACTGTTTTTGTACCGTTTAAAATGGGGCATTTTCAATCGTCATTGACTGTCAGGGACTTACATAATTACAAAGAAGTTCCATATGGAGGACACGGTGCAGTGAATCAAGAACTCCGTTCCCGTGATTTAAACGGTTATAGCCTATCCAATCAGTTGTATTTCATTCAGATAAAAGAAGGCCTCGGGATGTGACTTTTTAAGTTTGTTGAGTTTGGTGGGCATAGGGTGTTGAAGAGTCTGTGATGCTAACGTACCTATATCGTTTGGAGTATAGTGTCGTATCCCGTTAGTTCCCTTCTCCAAAAGTCGACTGAGATAAGCCACTTTGGCAGCATTGATGATGGCAGAATCCAAGGTGTACTTCTCGCTGTGAATGAAATTGCCAATACGACTAATACCATCTTGCAAGAGTTTGTATTCCTCAGGATTCACCAAACCGCGCATACATATGGTGATGGCCGTCTGGTAGATGTCATCAAGCACTTGTTGAATGTCATTTGATGGCAGGTTGCGATATTGCAATTCCACCTTGGCAAACTTCAGGAAGGTCTGGCGGGTAACAGAGATGTTTTCGGTGATGTCAAACAGCGAGGCTACGTCAAAGAGCTGCTTGATAATCTCCATCGTACATTTCTTCTGGCCCTTGAAAAATGGGATGCCCGTTGTGTGCGGAGCGAAAGCCGTCAATTTGTCGCCCAACAAATCCTCATGGCTCGGCAAACTGACCGTGACGAGAGGTTCGTCTATCATCAGCAACGGACTCTGTATGGGTAGCGACACGATCTGGGAATAGTGCGTTTCCTCGAAGAGCACGTCAAGTAGTATCTTGTCCTGTCCTCCCTTACCGGGATAGCTCACTTCGTAGTAGAATTTGGCGTGTTGCTTCGGGACTTCTGTGCGCGATATGCGCTCCACGAGTTCCACTTTGCCAAAGCCGTATTCTTCGGCATACTGGCTGAGATATTCCTCTATGATGGTTCCTGGAGGACAGATGATATCAATGTCTATTGACAATCGTTTGCTGGTGTTCAGATGAAGCATCAGCGAACTGCCGCCCTTGAAGATGAAAGGACAGCCTGAGCGAGCCAGTGCTTCAAGCAACGAAAAGGCACGGATGGTCTTTTCAACCAATGCAATGTCGCGGATACCCATTTGGCGGGCGGCTTCGGTTATCCACTCAAGGCTTCTACTCTTGGGATTGATCATGGTCTATCGTGTATATGATATGTTCAACTTTCTCTTTCCTGTTACGGCGAGAGGCATATCTCAGCAGTTTGCGCATGTTGACATGATTCCTCTCACGCGCATACTCATATATATTGTATATCTCTGAACCGCTGGCGAATAGCAGTTCGTTGTCGCCAATGGCATCTACAAGGATTTTCTCTATACGGGGTACCATACAACCATCCACGATGGTCAGCGGAGACTGACCTATCAGTTGGCGCACCACGATGGCATCAGTACCCGTCAGATAACGGTCACAGTCAATAGGTGAAGGCGACAGGAGGATGTTTCTGTCAAGTTTCATCTCCTGCAAGGCATGGAATACCGTCTCCATACCGTCCTTCTCCACATCCACGAAAACATAGCCGATGTCTGGCACATGGTGCATGAACGAGGCAAGCACCCGTGGGCTCCAGATACACATATCAAGGAGCGGAAACTTCAGCTTTAGCCTCAAATAGATGTCCTTCTCCATCTCTGATGGCTGATATACGAATTCCGGCAGACTGTCATGAGCCAATTCATAGACTCCGTGGCCAACCTTATGAAGTTTGCCTGATGCAAGCATCCGGTTAATCTGGAGGGTAATTGCACTGGCCTTGATGCCCGTCTGCTGGCGGGCAACTTCATGCATTAGGTCTTTCCTGTGGAAAGTTCCTCCCTGTGCCACTGCATAGTTCAATATAACTTCCGTTGCTGTCATATCTGTATTTGCCACTGCAAAAGTATATCTTTTTTGTCAAATACAAAAATATTTTGCCAAGAAAGATATAAATTAACTGTTTTTTTCCATAATGATGGGTGTATTCTGACTAAATCCAGCATCACAGAATGATTATCTCTATGTCAAACCAAGATTTTGGTACATAAAGTCCTTTTCACCCCATTTTAGAGCCATGCTGGGTAGTTAAACAATTAAACAATCTTAACAAAATCTTAAACTTTGTTACCCCTCGACCGCTTTATGGTTGTCAAAAAATCCAACAAAGTGACACCAAAGAATCCATTATCGGGTAATAAAAAGTTATACTTCGTATGAAAACAGGCTGCACCTTACAGGGTGTGTCAAAGGAAAAAACCTTGTGCGCCAGCAACTCCCCTCCCATGAAGGGGAGGGGTGGGGTATGTAACTTCTTGTTTTTCAGAAAAATAATTCCCCACCCCAACCCCTCCCCATGCGTGGGTAGGGGAGCTCCATTCGGCTCACGGCGTTCTTTTCTCAAGCCGTTCATTATATTTGACACACCCCCATTCGGTTTGCACTGTTTTTGTACCGTTTAAAATGGAGTATTTTCAATCAGCATTGACTGTCAGGGACTTACATAATTATAAAGGAGTTCCATATGAATGGACTGGATTTTTTCGGGAATAATATTGGACTCACGAGGGTGAATGGAATGCATTTCTCGAAAAAATAATCATTGAGAACCGTTCTCGATAATCATCCCCGATAATCATAAGATGGCTCAAAACGTATCAGATTCCCCGTCCCCCTGATAAAAACTGACCATTATTCTGCCAATTATGTGAGGGAATATTTATTTTTTTGCCAATTTTGTGAGGGAATTAATGGCCTATTATAAAACAATGAAAGCACACCACCATAATGAAGAAAACCTTTGGGCGTGATATATAACATCGTGCCAATCTTTTCAATGTAATTATTGTTCAGCAAGAAGCCCAATTCATTTTCAAATACCACATTAGGGTCAGAATGAAGTATTTTCTCCATCACAGACTTTTCTCCATCACAGACAAATCTATCATTCCGCAATAGCCACTGATGGCTACATATTTTGAGAGTAGCTCCCTTGGCGGAAGCCTATAAGAGTCACCGCCTTTTTCAAAAGTGTTCTCAGAAAGGCAGCATTCCAGCGACTCACCATTTTTCCCGATGTTATATGAAATACCGGTGTCGTTTTTACTCTGTGCAGCTATGCCGAATCCTTTATAGGAGCCATTTTCCATCATTCGATGCTGAAGGTATGACGACAAGCCATAGTCACCAATCAATGAAAATGTATTCATTCCGAAACGTCCTTTATATCCCAGCCTCGTAATTAAATCATAAAGATACGAATACTGCTCAAAACGTAGCTCGGCAGTGGCAATGGGATACCTGTTGAGCATATTGGTTCGCAGTTCATAGACTGTGAGATGTTCGGGCATCAACCGTTCCACAACCTTCATTGTTGCTTCTATTTCTTCTTTCGTCTGATGAACAAAACCATACATAAGATCCAGGTTGATGGTGTCGATGCCTTGCTGTCTGCAGCTGCGGAAGATGTCGGCCATCCTCTGTGTCTGACCATTGTCCCTATTGTTATCTCGCAGAAAGGCACAATTCGTGCTCTGCAATCCGAATGAGATTCGGCTGAAGATATCAGAATGGCCGCTAATGATGGCTATCTTGCTCTCGTCAATCGTGTTAAACGTCGCTTCAATGCTACCTTTAAAGTGTTCCGCCCTTTTGAAGCGTCTCGCATATTCGGCGGACATTTCAATGAGCATTGCGAAGTTTTCAGTGCTTAAGACTGTAGGTGTACCTCCTCCAATGTCAAATCCCCGCAAGATTGTTTCCGCAGTCGTAGATTGCTCTGCAAACGCACGCATGTCACCGTCAACAATATCCAGATATTGGCGTTCTATGGACTCGGATGTCTTTTTATACTTGATGTATTCGCAATACCTGCACAAACTTTGGCAGAAAGGTATGTGTATGTAAAACGACAAGTCTTCGACGTCATCAAAAGAGAGCCTATCAGATGTCTTCCACGAACTCCAGTCGGAAGGATGCAAAGGATAGGAGGTGTTGTAGTCACTTATTTCTTTTCTGGTCTCAAAAAGTACTTCTGTCTCCGTCATGATCAGTAAATAATATTGTTATCGTGAAACCCCTGTCTAAGATGCTGACCGTCGAATACAACCGACGATTCGCAATAGTTCGGATTCATATAATTGCGCATATAGATTTCCAGTATTCTACCGTCTCTATTATAGAGATAGTTGCTGCATTTGCAATTTTTCCCTCTGTTCTTGGATTTGGTAAAATAAACGTGGGGAATGCTGTCAAGCCTTATCTCTTCAAGATCGATGTAATGCTCCTTGCAGTATTTGTTGACAGGCATAAGACCGACAAATCCTATTCTGGGAATGCCAATGTCAATGGTTTTGTCGAGCATCTTCCTGGCTTCCTCTGGTGAATCTATATACCCCCTGATGAGGTTACAACTCAGATTTATTTTGCCGATGTCTATTCCTTCAAAATCTATGGCCCTTGAAGGTATGTGGCAGTTGTATATCTCAGAGAGAACACTCATGTCATAATGGTGCATGGAAATAGATATGGAGTCGAAACGTGCTATGCGCATCATTTCCTGTGACTTTGGCAGCAAGCCATTCGTGTTCAGATGCAGGTGAATACGTTGATAATCTGGTGATGCATTAAGCCTCTCTATGATTCGGTTCACTGTTTCCGGCACAATTGAAGGTTCGCCTCCAGTGATGTTCAATCGGTTCAGGATAATGCGCTGATTCAATATCTCATCAATACAAGCGAATAGTTTATCCACATCAAACAGATGTCGGTCCTGAGTGTGGCCGGCATTTGAGCAGAAAAGGCAGTTTGCATTACATCCATTCGTCACTTTGACGAAAAGATTGAGGCTCGGAGGAATGGGGGATCCCATGGAATCCCCATTCCCGCATCCCACGCGTTTAATCAAGATGTTATGGCCAAACAATTTATACTCAGTCATTGATAAAGTTTTAATCCTTGGCTA
>CACXIP010000025.1 GCA_902767775.1 uncultured Prevotellaceae bacterium
GAACGGCACGGCATACTATGTGATGGAATATGTGGAGGGTGAGAGTCTCGATGATATCATCAAAAGAAATGGACCTTTGTCGGAAGAAAAGGCTTTGCGTTACATCTCTAAGGTGGCGGATGCGTTGGATTACATTCATCAGCAAAATGTCAACCATCTCGACATTAAGCCAGCCAACATCATGATACGTCAGAAAGACGATGAGCCTGTTCTCATCGATTTCGGAGTATCAAAACAATACGATGAACAGAAGGACCAAACGACTACCACTCCTCCAGGTGTAAGCAATGGTTACTCTCCGCTTGAGCAATATAAACCCGGAGGCGTAAGTTTCTTCTCCCCTCAGGCTGACATCTATGCCCTAGGCGCCACGCTATACAAGCTTCTTACTGGCGACACCCCTCCCAATGCCTCGGACATGCTCAATGAAGGCATTCCTAACATGCCATCCAACATTTCCCAGAATATCAGGAAGGCAATAGAAAAAGCAATGCAGCCTCGAGTTCAAGATCGGCTGAAAAGTATAAAAGATTTTATATCAATATTTAAACAAAATAATAATGAATCAGACAATAATGCAATAGATGCAGATATGAGTATATCTGAAAATGAAGATACATGTATATTGGAGGAAAGTATAGGTAAAATAAAAAAAACAAATGTAGAAGAAAAGGATGAATCAAAGAAGCAAGCTCTCAAAAGAATTAAAAAGAGAAAATTATTTATTGATGTTGTGATTGTTATTTCGCTTAGTGGAATAGTTAGCCTTTGTTATTTGATTTTTATGTATATTAGATTCTCCCCAGAGAGTTTTGATTTTAATAATATGTTCACTGATATCCATTCTTTTTTAAATTGTGTTTTCGTAAACCTGTCTCCAATTATAATTGTATTTTTGTCCTTTATTATAACTCTATTTGTTGATTTGAGATTAAGTTTGAATACCATAGAAAGACTTGTCAATAATATGGTATTTGTTTCAGGAGGCTCTTTTAATATGGGTGCTACTTCGGAACAAGGTGATGATGCAAAATTTGACGAAAAGCCAGTACATCAGGTGCGTTTGTCTTCTTATTATATAGGGCAATGCGAAGTTGTAAAAAAAGAGTGGATAGCAGTACGTGGTTTTTCTTCTTCTTTTTTGCTTCATTCTGGTTATATAAAGACTGTATTTCCAGGAATGAAATTCAAGGAGATAATAATGATGCCTCATCAAAGTTCATGGAATAAATTTCAAGAGTTCATTCAAGAGTTAAATAAGTTAACAGGTTTGCAATTTCGCCTTCCGACTGAAGCAGAATGGGAATATGCTGCCAGAGGAGGAAATAAATTCAAAGGCTTCAAATATGCAGGGAGTAATGTGATTGACTCTGTGGCTTGGTGTGACAATAAGGAAAATCGTACGGATCCCTATCCTGTTGGACAAAAAACACCAAATGAATTAGGGCTTTACGACATGAGCGGCAACGTGTGGGAATGGTGTAGCGACATATATGGAAAATACAATTCTTCATTTCAGATTAATCCTATAGGTTCTTCTTCTGGCTCACAAATAGTAATACGTGGTGGGGATTATAAAAGTGACCCAAAATGTTGTCGTGTGTCAAGTCGTAGTTACGATTCTCTGTCTTCTGATAATGGAATTCGTTTGGTTCTTGATAGTTGGGAAATACATAGTAGAGAACCTATTTGGTCAGGATTACTTACACAAATAAATAATCTTCTCAAATACGATATGAAAATCTTTCCATAATGCAAAAAGTAGCACACATTCATTTTGCAAAAAAAGAAAATTTGACAAGCGAACCACATAAACAATGTTTGAAAAAACATATTATTATTGAAATTTATAATTTAATTATATCATACTACATATGAACTACATCATCTTCAACTCCCGTGACCAGCTGCTCAGGCTTGAAATCTCGAAAATCGTCTTTTTCGAGGCAGATGGCAACTACACCAAGATAGTCATGGGCAACAAACTGAAAGCGGTGGTAACACTCAGTCTGAGCCATGTGGAAAAGGCTCTCGCCAACCAGTTGAAAGAACAGGCAGCGGGATTCATGAGAGTGGGCAAACGGTTTATCATCAACCGCAAATACATCTATGAGGTGAACATCTCCCGTCAATGCCTCGTCCTCTCTGACTTCAATCAGTTCGCTTTCCAACTGCCTGTCTCCAAGGCAGCCCTCAAAACCATCAAAGAACTGATTGTGAAATAGCTATAAATGGACGTTTCTACTACGCTGTACACGACAGAAATCTCAAGCGGACGCGATACATCGCGTCCCTACAGTTTGCACCACCATTTTAATCATAGCATATGTCTAAACTCCTAATCTCCCAGACTCCTATACTCCTAATAAAAGTCATATGTCTTAACTCCTAAACTCCTATACTCCCCCCTAAACAACCAAACGACCAAACAACCAAACAACCACCCCCCCAACCCCCAATAAATATGAATACTTTTATCATTATCGGCAGAGACGCAGCATCCTCAGCACTGAATATCAATGTGGACAACAATGCACAAGTTGTTGGAGCACCGGGAAGCGTGCCCAAAAGTGTGAGCAGACAGCATTGTCAGTTGACCATCAATGGCGATGGAACGATGCATATCAAAAATATCAACCCGCAGAATGTGACGTACGTCAACGGTGTGGCGGTGGTTAGCAAGACCGTGACACGTGGCGACAGAGTAGAACTTGGCGCTGAACGCTATCTGCTCAGTTGGGACCTCATTGAAAAAGCAAAACCCAAAGAAGCGGATATCCGGCCGCTGAAGGAGGTGTGGAACAACTACAATGTAGAAACCAAGGCAGTGACGCAGAGCACACAGCGGTTTCAGGTGGTCAGAGGCATCGTGCCGGTGTTCACCATGAGTGCGGTACTCATCGGATATATCTCAGGAGGAAGAGGGATGGCGTTTTACATCATCTATGGTCTCGTCATCGCTCTTACTATCTTCTTCTCGCTGAAGGCATGGAAAGACATTGCCAAAAATGATGAGCGACGGGAGGAAATCAGAAACCGCTTCACCCACGACTACTGCTGTCCTGAGTGCGGCTATTTCTTCGGATTCACCGACTATGGCATCCTGACGAGGAACATGGACATTTGCCCCAAATGCAAGAGCAAACTCAAGAAATGATGTTTTTTCACTGTTAGAGGGCATTTCATCATCTAAAACCATGATTTTGTGGATTACCCCACAATTGATTTGGAAAAGAACGTGAATGTTGCTATCTTTGTCTTCGTCAAAAGAATCTAAGAACAATCTAAAAACAATCATTATGGACAATGAGAATACCGTGAGAATTGGTGAGGGCAGTATGGCAGGGGCCGTGGCCAGCGGACTCTGGAAGAAAGTGACCTTGGGCACTACTTCGGGCATCCTGCTCGGTGCTGGTGCCATCCAGGGCGTCAACCACATCAAAGACAATGAAGAAGAGGCGGGTGCCGAGGCTGAGAACAATGCCGAGGCTGAGGTGCCTGTATATGCTGATGCACCCGTGGCGCATGTCAGCGACAGCATGTCGTTTGATCAGGCTTTCGCTGCTGCGCGTGCCGAGGTAGGTCCTGGCGGCGTGTTTGCATGGCATGGCGGCATCTACGGCACCTACTACGAGACAGAGTGGGATGCCATGAGCGACGCACAGAAACTGGCTTACGCAGAGTCGGTGAATCCAGAGGTGACTCCGCAGCATATCCGTGTGAACCTCATCAACGAGGCACATCCCGATGTTGTGGTAGACGTCAGGGTGACAGATGCACATGGGGGACAGGCTCATTACACTGACGAACCCCATGCTGCCACAGGCCGCACTGCTGTAGAACAGGATGCAGTCGCAGATGATGACGATGTGCATATCGTGGGGCAGGGAGAAGTGCAGGGGCACAGTGCTGTGGCACTCGACATGACTGGTAATGGTGATGCCGACGTGGTGATTATTGATGCCGACGACTCCTTGTCGCTCAACGAACCAGATGTGGTGGTTTTCAGAGATGGTACGGCGACGACAGTTGGCGATATAGCTGAAGGCAACCCTCCCGTCTCCCTCATCGGAGAAGAGCATCAGGCTTATATGGTGAATCCTGACGTGGCTCCCGATATGCCCGACTATATGGACGATGCTTACATCCCGACATAGAAACGTGGTATGAGAAAAACGCTCGCAGCATTATTATTGTTGGCATCCATAGCGGTCCACGCACACAACTATGTGGTGTGCGTGGGCGTTTCCGATTATCCGGGTAGGCAGAATGACCTTCGGGTGAGCGCCAATGATGCGATGACAATCCAGAACATATATGCTGCGAACAAACACGCCAACATCAAATGTCTCACCAATAGCAAAGCTTCTCTAACCAGTGTGAAAAGGGCGATGGCAGAGACCTTCAGCAGGGCTGGCTCAGACGATGCGGTGTTGTTCTTCTTCAGCGGACATGGCGTGCCGGGCGGTTTTGTCTGTCAGGACGGATTTCTTTACTACAAGGACATAGTTGCAGTCATGCAGCAGTCGAAAGCAAAGACAAAAATCGTGATAGCCGATGCCTGTTATGCCGGGAAAATGCGCTCCACCGCTCAGCATAAGGCAAACGATGGAACGAGAGATGGCAACATCATGTTCTTCCTGTCATCACGAACCTCAGAGCGGTCGATGGAGACACCTTTTGCCAACAGTTTCTTCACCATCTATTTGGAACGAGGATTGCGTGGAGGAGCCGATACCAACCGTGACAAAACCATCACCGCAAGAGAACTCTACGACTTTGTACACAATGGGGTGGTTAAGGATTCGAAAGACCGCCAGCATCCCGTGATGTGGGGAAACTTTGACAAAAACATGACGATTATTAAGTGGTAATAAAAATCGCGTCCGCTCATCATTCGCAGGACTAATGTCTAAACTCCTAATCTCCTAAACTCCTAAACTCCTTCAAAAAGCATACGTCTAAACTCCTAATCTCCCAGACTCCTAAACTCCTCTCAAAACAATCATATGTCTAAACTCCTAATCTCCTAAACTCCTAAACTCCAATAAAAAAATGCAAATCAAAAAAGTGAAATGCCCTTCGTGTGAAGTAGTGCTCGAAGTGAAGAACTCCAAAAATGAGGAGGTGAAAATCATCAATTGTCTCCAATGTGGTACAACTCTGCGAGTACGATTCCCTAAGCAGACAAATGAGGCCATAGATGCCGAAACACACATTGCAGGAGTTGGCAGAGGTAGTGAGACGATAATTGCCAATGTGAAAAACACTTCAGGAAAAGCCGTCATCGTCTGTGAGGGAAAGCAATACGAACTGCGTGAGGGTAGACAAATTGTGGGGCGGAAGGCGTCCACCTCAACAGCGGATGTTCAACTCGATGTTTCCGACCGCTACATGAGTCGTCTCAATGCCTTCATCAATGTAATAAAGGCTGGTGGACAACTGCAGGTGAGCATCGCCAACCACAAGAATCAGAATCCCATCAAGGTGGGGACCTTGCAACTGAAACCTGGGGACGAGATTGTTCTCAACGACGGCGACAATTTCACTATGGGTATGACAACAATGACTTTGAAAATAGAACAATCATGAATATCAATATTGGCTCACCTCAGGCTATTTGGGAAATAGGGAAACGCGACAACCAGGAGGATGCCCTCTATCCTGAGTTGGGGACTGCAACGTCCAATGAGCGTGTGTTCGTACTCTGTGATGGTATGGGCGGTCATGAGCATGGCGAGGTGGCAAGTCAGATAGTAAGTTCTACCATCTATAAGTATCTTTATGCTCATTGGCCAGAAGATGGGATGGTGACAGACAGAATCATCACCGATGCTATCCGGGCTGCCTATGAGGCTCTTGATGCCAGGGATAATGATGCCGTGAAGAAAATGGGTACCACTCTCACTCTTTTGGTGCTGCATGAGGGTGGATGCACTATGGCACATATCGGTGACAGCCGCATCTACCACCTGCGGACGGCAGAGCGTCGTCTGCTATACCGCAGCCGTGACCATTCCTTGGTGACAGACTTGTATCAGGCAGGGGAGATTTCCTATGAGGAGATGAGCACCTCGCCACAGAAGAACATCATCACCAAGGCGATGCAACCAGGGGAGGACAACCGAGTGCGGCCCGACATCGTACATATCGGCAACCTAAGGCAAGGTGATTATCTGTATATGTGCAGTGATGGTATGTTGGAGCAGATGGACGACAGCGAGTTGATGGACTTGTTGTGTGCGAATGAGAGTGATGAGACCAAACGGCAGCGGCTCATCAAGGCTACCGCAGGCAACAGCGACAACCACTCCGCATTCCTGATTCATATCCGTGAGGTAACCATGGATGAAAACGAAACAATACAGGATGATGAGGGGACTGCCCGCTGCAATTTCCTCAACATACGACCAGTTATTTCTGAGGCGGAAATAGTGGAAGACAATCAACAGACAGGAACGAAAAACCGTGATAATTCACCCTCCATTTCGAGAAAGAAAGACCGCAGATGGCTGTTTTTGCTGCTGCTCGCTGCTATTCTTGCAGTGGTTTTCTATGCTTGGATGAGTCTGAGTGCTGATGAAGACAACAATAAAAATCAGCCTGAGAAACAAGAGACCATCAATATGGAGCCGTTATCATCTCCAACACAAAGAAAGAATCAATTCAATCATTCGTCCGAAAAGGACGTGGATATGGTAAGTCCTTACAAACCAGATAAAAATGAGTGAGCAAAATATCAACCAAAGTCCCATGCTCACCGTGGGGAGCATTCTCAGAGGTATCTACCGCATAGACAGTTACTTGTCCTCGGGTGGTTTTGGCAATACTTACGTGGCCACCAATGTTGAGTTTGATGAGGTGGTGGCCATCAAGGAATTCTTCATGAAGGGAGTGACCCAGCGTGATGCCAATAACACCACAATAAGCGTAAGCAACACTGAGAACAAGCCCCTTTTTAAGGAACAGTTGCAAAAATTCAAAAAGGAGGCCCGCAGACTTCGCAAGATGAAGAGTCCGCACATCGTGTCGGTGCATGACCTCTTTGAGGAGAATGGCACCGCCTATTATGTGATGGATTATATCGACGGAGAGAACCTATCGAAAAGGCTCAAACGACTGCAAAAGCCTCTCAGCGAGAAGGAAGTGATGGGCTATCTGCCGCAAATTCTTGATGCCCTTGAATGTGTACATCAGGAGGGCATCTGGCATCTCGACCTCAAACCAGCTAACATCATGGTTGACAGAAACGGCAATGTAAGCCTCATAGACTTCGGTGCCAGCAAGCAGCGCAGCAACAAGGGCGGAGCTACCACATCCACCGCCGTGAGTTTCACCAATGGTTTCGCTCCCCGTGAGCAGATGGAGCAAAACTTGGAGAAGTTTGGCCCCTGGACCGACCTCTATGCTCTTGGAGCGACGCTTTACAATCTCCTTGCCAATCAAAAGCCACCGATGCCGTCGGACATTGATGATGACCGTTCTGCAGACAAGCACCTCGCTCTGCCCTTGCCTACCGGAATCTCTGAGAAGACACGACAGCTTATCCTCCGGCTGATGACCACTGACCGTCTTGACCGGCCACAGTCAGTTGAAGAAGTTAGAAAACTGATGCAAGGTGTGAATTCCTATACAACAGAAGATACAAGGATATTGGACGCTATTGAGGAAACTATAGTTGTTAACGAGAAACCTAAAGAAAAGGCACGAACATCTCCAACTCCACAGATTCAAGAACCTCCCCAAAGGAAGTATTATAAGGTGGAAGAACCTGATATGGAGATGACTAAAGAAAAAAGTACAGAATTGAAATCTCAAATTCCTTTAGCTCTGGGTTTCATCATCGTTGCTTTACTCGCATCCTTTTGGTTCTTAAGAAGTTGTAACGAAACGAACGCTCCGGCAGAGACTGTTTCATTAGAAATCGAAAGCCCCGAAGTAGAGCTGGTATCCATCGACTCCATCGCTGCCGTTATCGAGGCTGCTGACAGCACCCAGTTGAGCTCTCTGCTCACTGAGGCTCAGGTTAAGATTGAAGAGCTGACCAAGATTGACCCCGCTAAGGCAAAGGATTATCTTGCTGCCATCCAGACTCTTCTGAAAGAGAATGCTGACAAGATCAAGGCATTAGCAGGTACCGGTGCTGTGGCCAGCGTGATTGACGCAGTGAACAACCTTCCCGCCATCGAGGTTCCCGATGTGGCTGCTGCCGCTGAGGAGGCTGCCGGTGCCATCGACGACGCCGCCAACAAGCTGAAGGGCGCCATTGGCCAATAAGCCAAACAAAGAAGCATAGAAAAAAAAGACTGCCGCAGGCTCCGTTGAGGTCTGCGGCAAATTTTTGTTTGGTCGTTTGGTTGTTTGGTCGTTTGGTCGTTTAGTTGCATCCCCCAAACGACCAAACGACCAACCCCCTAAACAACTAAATCATTCTTTGACCATCTTGACATCGAGGCGTTTGCATGGGAACATGAAGCCGCGCTCCTTGAGCTGCTGATAAACAGTCTCGTTCATGTAGAAATAGACTGTCCAGTAATCGGAGCCAAGACACCAGGTGCGGGTGTTGACCACCACGCCCTTCTCTGCCAATTCGGTAAGTCCCACCCATGGTTCTGCCACCACCTCGGAATCCTCAACGGGTCCCTGAATGATGAGCGGACTCTTTGCCTGAATCTCACGGATGGCTTTCTTCACCTCATCAAGGTCACCGCCATAAGCGAAATGGAAGTCAAGGTCCACACGTCGGTATTTCTCTGTGGAGTAGTTCTTCAAACTTTTTGTTGACATCTCACCATTGGGGATGATGATGGTCTGTGCATCATTGGTACGGATAATGGTGTTGAAAATTTGGATTTCCTTCACCGTGCCCTGATAGCCCTGTGCCTCGATGTAGTCGCCTACCTTATAAGGTTTGAAGAGCAGAATCATCACACCACCTGCGAAGTTCTGCAAGGTACCGCTCAGTGCCAAGCCTATGGCAACGCCTGCGGATGCAAAGAGAGCAATGAACGAAGAGGTCTCGATGCCGAGGATGGAGATGATGACGATAGCAAGCAGCAACCAGCACACCACACTGACGATGCTTGTCAGGAATGAGTAGAGCGATGGGTCTACTTTGCTCTTCTTGAGCATCTTTTTAAACAGTTTGTTAATCCATTTGATAATCCAGCTACCGATGATGTAGACGAGAAGCGCTACAATCAGGTTTTTGCAGAAACTCAATGCCCACTGTCCCAGCATTGAGTAGGTCTCGGGTGATAAAATCTTTTCCAGCATAATTTGATAAGTTTAAGGTTAGTATAATAATTATGATCATCCCATAACCATATGGTTGCAATTGAGATAGCAAAGATAACACAAAATCATCAATATGCAAAAAAATGAACAAGAAAAAGCCAAAATGAGGATTGACGAGCCTGAAAGCGAGACAAATGAGATGATTAAAAACAACAAAGGGATGTGCCATCTGACACATCCCCTTGAGCATTTCTTTCATTCATTTATCTTATGCGGTCCATGCTGCGCACAAGTTTCTCATCCTTGATGATGCCATGGCGCGCCAGCATATAGAAGACAAATGCCACGAGAGGCAAAGCTGCGGTGAGAGAGTAGCGGAAAGTACTCTCAAATCCCACATTCTGTCCACGGACGACACCAATGCCATAGCATACCCATAAGAAAATCAGGGAGACACAGACCAGACAAAGGCGCACCTGCAGTTTTCTGTTCTTATAAGCAAAGATTGCCCAGAGGTTGAACGGGCAGGTGAGCAACAGCAGAACAAACAATGGCCATACCCCTCCGAAATTCCGTGTGCCGTCGGGCATCACGTTCCAGAGGTTGTACATCACAGTGTTGCCTCCCATCGCCTCAGGAACGAACTGTCCCAAAGGAAGGCAAAGGCACACCACTGTAGCGATGAGTGCCAGAAGCAGATAGACGGTTTGAATGCGCTGCCACATAATTATGACTCCTTGGATGGGTCACGCCAGAAAATGTTGCCCTCAATGAACTCCTGGGTGGCGAGCAGCGAGGGTTTCGGCAATTTCTCGTAGTAGCGTGAGATTTCTATCTGCTCACGGTTTTCGAATACCTCCTCCAAAGTGTCGTTGTAGGAAGCGAACTCCTGCAGCTTCTGACTGAGGTCCTGCTTGATCTCAACCGATATCTGGTTGGCGCGTTTTGAGATGATGGCCACGCTCTCATAGATGTTGCCTGTCTCCCTGCAAAGGTCCATGATGTTTCGGGTGACCGTGTTGACAGGTGCTTTTGATTTCTTGTAATCCATTTGTTGATGTTGAGTTATGATTCAGTATCTTCTTTTGTGTATTTCTTGCAGTGCTGGATATATCGCTCTGCCAGTTTCTTGTATTCAGAGTCAGGGTATTCGTTGATGAAGCCATAGCACTCATCCTCAGCGTCGCGGTAACGGTCGAGCCTGCGCTCCTCCACACTGCTCTGCGCCAGTTCATACTTGCTTTTCATCACCAAAACGGCAAATTGCTCGCGCTTGGTGCTGTAGGGGAAGTCCTTGATGGCATTCTGTGCGGTGATGATGCATGCCTCGTAATTGCTGCCGCCGTTGGTGCAGTTGCCGAAATAGGAACCGAGGTCATAATAGAGCTTGGCTGAGTACAGTTCCTTGTCAACAAGTTTGTCCTGCAACTCATAGAGCCGCTGTTGGGCGATGTCCTTTAGCTGTGCTGCAGGGAACAAATCAAGATATTCCTGGAAAGCAGCGATGGCCGACATGGTGGGCGTCTGGTCGAGGCGAGGCTCCGGTGTGCTCATATAGAGGCTCTGCCCCACATAGAAGGAAGCCATCTCAGCATACGTTCCCTTCGGGTATGACTGGTAGTATCTCCTGAAATACTGCGCTGCTGTATCATAGTCTTTGCCGCAATAGGCGGCCATTGCCAGCATATATAGGCACTCCTGTCCGTCAGGGGAGCCTTTCATCATTGTGACAATATCCTGAAGCAGGAGTACCGTACGGTTGTACTTGCCTTGGGCGAAACATTCCTTGGCATACTCGTACTTATACTCGTAATTATCGGTCTTGTAGACCCTGTTGAACTCTTTGGCGCATCCCGAGAACAGGATGACGGCACAGAGAGCGATTAAGGGTATTTTCTTCATATATTCAGCTTTGACCTGCAAAATTACACATAATTCAATACATTTGCAAAACCTAAGGTTGTATTTTAGCAAAAAATTGCTTTTGAGGGTACAGAAACAAGGTTTTTTTACTATTTTTGCAAGACGATGGAATTCAAGCTGACTTCAAAATACAGTCCGACGGGCGACCAGCCCGAGGCTATCCGCGAACTGACAGAGGGAGTGCTCCGTGGCGACCGTGCCCAGGTGCTGCTTGGCGTCACTGGCTCGGGCAAGACGTTCACCGTCGCCAACGTGATTGCCAATGTGAACCGCCCCACCCTCATCCTGAGCCACAACAAGACACTTGCCGCCCAACTCTATGAGGAGATGCGCGGGTTCTTCCCCGACAATGCGGTGGAATACTACGTGTCGTACTACGACTACTACCAGCCCGAGGCATACATTCCCCACACCGACACCTACATTGAAAAAGACCTCGCCATCAACGACGAGATTGACCGGTTGCGTCTCTCCGCTGTCTCCTCCCTCCTCAGCGGACGGCGTGATGTGGTGGTGGTGTCGTCGGTATCGTGCATCTATGGCATGGGTGCTCCGATAGCGATGAAGGAAAGCATTACCGAACTGCACATCGGACAAAAGCTCGACCGCAACATGCTGCTGCGGCGGTTGGTCAACGCCTTGTATGTGCGCAACGACATCGACCTGCAACGCGGCAATTTCCGCGTGAAGGGCGATACCGTGGATGTGTTCATGGCATACAGCGACAATGTGCTCCGCATCACTTTTTGGGATGATGAGATAGAGTCGATTGAGGAAGTCGACCCTATCAGTTACCACCGCATCGGCAGTTTCAAGGATTACCAAATCTACCCTGCCAACCTCTTCGTCACGACGAAGGAGCAGCAGGCGGAAGGCATCCGCATGATACAGGACGACCTGCTCAAGCAGATTGACTTCTTCAACGAGATGGGCGACCCCATCAAGGCAGAGCGCATCAAGGAGCGCGTGGAGTATGACATCGAGATGATTAAGGAACTGGGCCACTGCTCGGGCATAGAGAACTACTCGCGCTATTTTGAAGGCAGGGAAGCAGGCCAGCGCCCCTACTGTCTGCTCGACTTCTTCCCCGATGACTTCCTCATGGTCATCGACGAGAGTCATGTGAGCGTGCCGCAAATCAATGCGATGTATGGCGGCGACCGTGCCCGCAAGACCAACCTTGTGGAATATGGTTTCCGCCTGCCCGCCGCTTTCGACAACCGGCCGCTGCGCTTCGATGAGTTTCAGCAGATGGTGAAACAGGTCATCTACGTCTCCGCGACACCCGCCGACTTTGAACTGGCAGAGGCAGAAGGAGTTGTGGTGGAACAACTTATCCGTCCCACCGGACTGCTCGACCCCGATATTGAGGTGCGCCCAAGCGAGCACCAGATTGACGACTTGATGGAGGAGATTCTCACCCGCGTCGGTCGCGATGAGCGGGTGCTCGTCACCACCCTGACGAAGCGCATGGCGGAGGAACTGACCGAGTATCTGCTCAACCATGATGTGCGCACCAACTACATCCACAGTGATGTGGCGACCCTCGACCGTGTGAAGATTATGAGCGACTTCCGAACCGGCATCTTCGACGTCCTCGTCGGTGTCAACCTGCTCCGCGAGGGACTCGACCTGCCCGAAGTGTCACTTGTCGCCATCATCGACGCCGACAAGGAGGGATTCCTGCGCAGCCACCGTTCCCTCACCCAGACGGCAGGCCGTGCTGCCCGCAACGTCAACGGCAAGGTCATCATGTATGCCGACACCATCACTGAGAGCATGCAGAAGACCATCGACGAGACAGTGCGCCGCCGCACCATCCAGATGAAATACAACGAGGAACACGGCATCACTCCCCAACAGATTATCAAGGATGTCAAGGGCAGCCTGAGACCAGTGTCACATAAGGAAGAGCCTGCCTCGAAAGGTTATGGTACCGCCTATATTGAACCCGACAGCGACCGCATGGTAGCCGACCCGATTGTCAGCAAGATGACCAAGGCTGAACTGGAAGCCGCCATTGCCGAGAGTACCCGTCTGATGACCGAGGCAGCCAAGAGGCTTGACTTCCTCCAGGCCGCCCAATATAGGGACGAAGTGCTGAAATTAAACGAAAGATTGAAATTGATAACTGAAAAATGAAGATTGAGAAAAAAAGTCTGTAGAATCTTCATATGAATCACAGTTACGGAGTCTTTGATTCGGACAACAAAGTCTCCATCAGTTCGATGTCCATCTCCACCTCTCCTTGCAGCAGGTATTCATGACGATTCATTTTGAGCGCGTCAAGCATCTGCGAGGCTTCCTCATGTCTGCCCATCATCAACAGCGCCACGGCGAAGGCGATGCGCTGTTTGCTGCTTTGTGTGCGGGAGTAGGTCTTCACATAATTCTGCAAACTCGGAGTGTATAGCCTTTGTGCTACATCCGTTCGTCCTGTGGCCAAGCACACGAAAACCATCTCACAAGCCGTTTCCATCCAAAACAGATCAGGCATCTTTCCACGTGCGTTGATGCCCTCGCTTAACAATTTGTAAGCCTCATCCCATTGGTGCAGATTCTCCATATGCGCTACCACCATCATCTGCCAGTTGGCTTGCAGCCCATCACCCCAATCTATCTCCCCTTGTGGTCCGAAATACTCTGCCGGCAGGTCTTTGGGAAGCAGTCCCTCTTGTATGCGTGCGTTACAGTCAAGCATTTGGATTAGCAGCCTTTTGTCATCGGGCATTTTCTCCAAATGCATCAAGTTGTAGCCGTCATTGCCTATGCCGCCTATCTTCATCGGCCACCCATTGAGCAAAGCGTATATCACTCCAATGATAGCCATCATCAACATCCACGTGCCTGCCCACATAGGCAGGTCGCACACCACAAAAAGCGTCAACGCCACACCTGCCACCAGCACGTTGGCCAACACGCCGCCCAGATTGTACCACCTTGTATCAATTTTGTCAACAGGCTTGTCGGGCGGCGCCATCAAGCATTGACCACCCGTTCCACCTAATGAGAAACGTCTCAACCGAAACCTCCCTTCTTGTCTGACCAACGTGAAGCTGAAAACCCGAAACGACACGAAGCGATAACCCATGAACAGTCCTGCCACCAAATGTCCACCTTCGTGGATGATGATTTGCAAGACAGCCGAAACGACCAACCACAGTATCATCAATCCGATGAGTGACAGCACTTCCAACACCTTTATAGACGCCAACTTTTCAAAAAACGCCGCCAATCCTCCATCATTGGTCAGGACGAACAACCCAGCCCCTATCAGCAGACCGGCGGTCACTCCCACCAACAGGCCCAGCAGCACTTTTATTATTCTCTTCATATTCTATTTTGATGAAATCTTCTGCAAAGATATAAAAAGTACGAAAACGGCAAAACATAATATACAACTTTCGTGCAAATTAAAGGTAGTCATAGAAGTTAAGTTGTTAAAGCAGTTAAGCTTATCTGACCTAAACAAAAAGGGATGCGAAGTCGTATCGCATCCCAAATCTCATTATCAAGAGTAATAACATTTCTTCATTCTTTATCATTATCTGCGGTGGTGACGTGCCGGAGCGGGATTGTGGCGATGTCCGCTGGGGCGGGGTCCAGCTGCCATACCGGGCCGATGACCATGACGCGGAGCCACGATAGGACGCGGAGCCACTGGCGGGTGATGGCGGAAGTAATGGCTGCGGTGGTAACGGTCGTAGATACCGAAGACAAAGTTACGGCTGCCCCAATACACCGGACGGTAGAAATAGCTGCGGTTCAGATAGAGGTTATACTGTGCCCTGGTGAGCACACGCAGAAGGCCGCGGTCGCGGATGCTCCAGCGTGAGCCGTAAAGGTCGGCGCGGGTGTTGAGCGACATCAGGTAGTCAAGGTTGAGATTGTAGACTGCCTCATACTGTGCATCATTGAGACCCAGCTCGTATGCCATTTTGTCGCTGAGGAACAGCGCCTCGTTGCGAGCCTCATTGTATGTCATTGCGCTGGCGGAGATGGCTATCGTCATCATCATTGCCATGAGTATCATCTTCTTCATTGTCGTATATTTTTAATGGGTTGTACTTGTTGTTTCCTTTTCTCTGATGCAAAAGTAGGCATGATTTGGCAATGATGAAAAGGAATACGCCTAAACTGCGGGAGGATTATCCCTAAAGGTTTGGGGATTTTCCCGAAAACGCCCCATGATGAAGAAGAAAAGAGTGAGCTACTGCCTCACTCGGGAAATTCATACACCAGATACTGCATGTTGGGCTCGGTTGGATAGTTTGTGAGTCGCCCAGAGCGTGTTACGAACGACAGGATGCCGTTATATACATTATGACCAAATGTGTATTGGGCACTGTAGATGTTGATGTAATGAATACGGCGGGCATCATAGTTAAGAAGTCGCTCTACGTCGCTGACAGGCATGTCGTCAATCAGAACCAATGATGGCAATGCACTGTTGTATTGGAAATTATCAGAATGGACAAACAGTTGTTGCACGCCATTGTTCTTCCTGTTCCATACGCAATTCACATATTCAACCAGCACCTCCTTGATTGTCAGGAACTGACGGTACTCATCAAGATTATATGACAGATAAGGTTTGGTGCCAAAGGCAGTATCGTCATAGTCCAACACCACTCCCTCTTCTGCCGTTTCATCAGCATCATCACCCAACTGCAGTTCACGCTTGGCAGGAGCAATGGCCATCTGATGCCGCTGCATGTCAATAGAGCGGGCTTCCACCTCACTGCGCTTGTAATGGAACACGAGATGCGGAAGTTTTCTCGGGAGCAAGGTGGCAAAAGGACTTATCATCTCGATGGGAAGCCTCACGCCTGTAGATGACCTGGCAGAAAGCACCAACGGCAGCTTGCCGTGGATGCCGAAGGTGAAGAAGACGGCAATGGAGTCATTGACCATCTTTCCCTCAAAATAATGTATCTGCTGCCCCACAATGCTTAAAGTAGGACGAATCTGGCTGCCTGTGAAAGTATCACCCTCATAGACATTCCTGACACGCGCCTTGATGATGTGGCCTTCCGTCTCACGCACATCGACATCCTTCTCGTCTACCAAATCGGCAGTACCCAACATTCCACCTTCTGCCTGTGAATAGCTCAAAGAGTCGGGATGTGTGATTTCCACCCATTTGATATCATCGTCTCCACTCTTGAGAAGAGGATTGATGACAGCAACGAGCCGGTGTGCAACATGGGAGTTGTCGCGAGTATAGGCAGACAACACATAGAACCCACTATGGAGGTGTGAAGGCAGTTCGATAATGCCAGAGCCCTCTCCGTCTTCAAGGCCAACCACGACACCAGCCGCCAGGCCACGCGTATCGCAGAGCTCAGCGTATGCTATCAAGGCATTGTCGGCGGTCACGCTGACCTTCATCGCCTCACCGGCAAGATACCATGAGCGGTCGGTCTCTATACTCGCAGCATAGGTGCTGAGGGCAAGCACCATCGCAACTATAAGTGATAATACTTTGTTGTTCATCTTAATAACTAACATTTTCAAGCTAATCCCAATAATCAGGTTTTTCAATATATGCACCTTTCATTCTGACATCGAGTTGATAACGGAAAGCCCACGCTGTTGTCAACTGTCCACCCATCATTCTTTCATCACGCCATTCGCACAGGAACATACCCGCACGCACCAATCGCAAGCAATCAGCCTCGGTACAGTCCTCAAGCCAAAGTCGGGCATCACCTTGATAGGGCCGGTAGATGGAGAATTCATGGGGATAGAGGAAAAACCTATATTCAGAGGTATTCAACGAGCATCCTACAAATCCTATCACGAGCTTATGTGAAGTGAGGCAGTGGATATTGGTAGGCAGGGCAGACGGTAGTGGTGTGAACAAGCCTCCCATCTCAGAACCAGCCTGACGCCGCGCCAGTTCATACTCATACTCAGCCTTGGAAATGGCGCGTTGACGCACCAGTCCGCTATATTTGTGAAGGATGCGCTCATCGCCACGGTATATGTCGTAAAGCTTGAGCTTTTCGATGTGCTGACTGTCATAATTGGTGCTGGAGCCAACCAATATATTCGTTCCCCTTGCATCCTTCCATCCACATTCAGGGAACAAACCTATAGTATCGACCTTCTCCATTTTTTCTACATCGAAATACACGAAGGTAGTATAGTCGGAATGCACTTCCCATGTCTCATCATAGGTCCAAGTATAATAATTCGTCTTATCAGGATTAATAGGGACACCAGGGGTGACGAGTATATCAATATCACCTTCCGGAGTGTTCTGCTCACCACTAATGTTCGCTATTTTCTCAGTAGGCAGAGGTTTCTGTGGTTCAGACTCATAAATCTCGCCATCTTCCTCTATATGCAGATAATACTCCGTGTCAGGATTCAGGTGGTCAATCCAGCAGGAATAACAATTGCCATTTGCCTTTGTCATATATTCGGAGCCGTCACTCCCTCGTACAGAAACCATTGCTCCTGTTATCATCCTAAGAGCATCTGAAGAATTGAGAGGTTGTGTACGTGAAAGATAGAACCTGTTGGTATCAGCTGAACATATCGTGCCTTCAACGACGAGCAAGCGGGAATCATCAGAAGAAATACTTGCCTCATATTCTTCTATACAACCCGACATTGTACATACACCTACCATCAGGCATAGCACAGTATATAGCGATTTCAGTTTCATCATATATTAGTTGAATCGTATATTAAGTGAAACATAAGGAATGGCTGTGCCAAACACGGACAACTTATATCCTTGTATCTTGTTCTCTTCAGTGACATAATATATGTTATAGGCATTCTTGCGTGCCAGGGCATTGTAAACACCTATTGAGAACGAAGCGTGGAAAAAGTTGGTCAGTTTATGCGTCGGCTCTATGTTGAACGCAAGATCCAGTCGCATATAGTCAGGAATACGGTATTTGTTGCGTTCAGAATAGTATGGCATGTATCTCCAACTGCGCGTATCATAATATTTACCCGCTGGCAGCGTTGTCGGACGGCCTGTGGCATAGTTGAAGTTGCTTGAGAAGCTATATCTCTCGGTAAACTTGAAGTTGAGCACCGCCTTCACCTCATGAGGTCTGTCATATTCTGCAGGATACCATTCACCATTGTTCAGAGGCATAGCCACCCTCTTGTCATCCTGACGGAGCAAGGAGCGCGAGAATGTATAGCTCACCCATCCATTCAACTTGCCGATAGGTTTCTTTGCCTGAAGTTCTATGCCATAAGCTCTTCCCTTAGTCGAGATGACATCGGTCTCA
Source organism: uncultured Prevotellaceae bacterium (assembly GCA_902767775.1). Classification (GTDB taxonomy): domain Bacteria; phylum Bacteroidota; class Bacteroidia; order Bacteroidales; family Bacteroidaceae; genus Prevotella. The sequence goes on from CACXIP010000025.1 coordinate 18,420, forward strand.
AGATGGTGGTTCATCAGCAGAACTGCAGAACTGCGATAATTGAGATAGTCGCTGATATGCTTATAGTATACCTCTGCAGACAACTCGTATTTTTTGTCAGCAGTCTCGTAATAGATGCCAGTAGCAGCCTGCCAGCCATTCTGGGGCTTGATATTCAAGTCGGAAAGTTTCCACGTATCAGTAGGCGACATGATGGAAGTGTTCGACACCTTATGGATATACTGGTGCATCGTGTTGAAACCCGCCTTCAAAGAAAGGTTTTCCTGCAAGGAGTAACGAGCCGACAGACGAATCTCAGGAGCATGATAGGTCTTGATGATGCCAGTCTCGTGACGTGTCTCCAACAACGTCCTCTCTGATGGAAGTTCACCGCTTTCATAATCATTCACGTCACGCGGACCAAGCGCATTGAAGACAGAATAGCGCAAACCTGCAGAGACCGACAGTTTTTCTGTAAGTGAGCGCTCATAGTCGAAATATGCTGCGCTCTCCAATGCCTTTTCCTTCTGCAACTGGTCTGTCATAATAAAGGATAGCTCACCCACCGGCTCATATTTTCCTGGCTGTACATTGTAGTGCTGCACGGAGAGTCCGTATGACATAACCTGCTTTTCAGACAGACGCTGCCGAATATGCAGTTTGGCCCACAATTGGTCGATGCCGAAACTCAATCGGGCAGCCATGGAAGGCACGCTCTTGTCCTCATTGAAATAGTCGTAATGGTCAAGTCCGGCAGAAAGCGTAGCCGTTATTCCCTTGTTCAGGATAGAGCGCCACTCTGCAGATATGTTACGGTTTTGATAGCCATAATTATCCTCTGAGCTGAACGAGAACCAGTCGTTGCTCCAATAGCCATAGACCTTGAGACGATGCAAACTATTGAGCTTCCATGTCAGTACGCCACCGAAATCATAGAAGTTGGCACTACCATCCCTATAACCGCTTTTCTCCGGCAATTTTTTGAGCATCCAGTCACTGTAGGTTGTGCGGCCATTCAACAGCAGTGACACATGTTCTTTCACAATAGGTATCTCTATGTTCGCCTTGCTGGTAAGTGCACCTATGCTTACCGAACCAGTAAGCTTCTGCATATTAGCCTCCTTCGATGTCACTTTCAGCACACTGCTTATTCTGCCACCATATTCTACAGGGATACTTGACTTGAACAGCTCCACATCCTCAACCATATCTGAATTGAAAGACGTAAACAATCCGAACAGGTGTGACGGATTATACACAGTACCACCATTGAACAGTATAAGGTTCTGGTCTGTCGCACCTCCTCGCACATTATAACCGCTTGAGGCCTCTCCAACTGTAGTGACACCTGGCAGGGAGAGCACGATTTTCATAATGTCTGACTCGCCAAAGGCCGACGGGATGTTCTTGAGCAGCACAGGTTTGAACTTCTCAGAACCCATCATCATGTTGTTCACAGCCGACGGTCGGCCACCGACGACCACTATCTCGTCAAGTTCCTGATCGTCGGCAATGCTCGCCCTTGCTTTCTTCACACCCGGCACAATATAGGTCCTTGTCTTTGTATGGGCGACATTCTTTGCGTCAGAATCGCTATCAAGGACAGGAATACCGGTAACAAGCGACAAATCGGTTCTGTCCATCATCTTTTCATCGGTTGATTGGGGAGGTTGGCTAACAATCCTCTTACCTCTCACCTTTTGTCCCTCACCACCGGATTTCTGTATTGGAGAGCCAGAAATGCTTTCCACTAATTTCATAAGGCTATTCTCACGCTTACTCTTTGAGAAAGAAAGATGATTTTTCCTTGCAAACTGCCTGATTTGCTTTTTCTGCTCCGGAAAGAGCTTAGCCACATCGGATGCCCGCCTCACATGATGCATTTCTCCGTCTGGAGTAATGAGCGTATAATGCTGCATAGTGTTAAGCACCCTTAGATATTTCCTTAATTCATAAGCTCTTTCACCGCCATCAATCTTCCACATGCTATGATACAGACGAATGCCATTAGTGCTTCCATCACAGAGTTGTGACGCATATCGTGTGCTGTCCTCTGGGTCACGCACATATCTGTGACCATCCATCTCAAACCAGTCAACGTATTTTTTCTCTGGCAGACATATAAAATTGTTCGCTGGAGCAAGAACCACCACTTGTTGCTTCAATTGGTCAAAACGTAGTTGCACATGATCATAGACCACACCATAATAGCTGATACGGCCTGGATACATATCAGTATTGTTATTATAATATGGGATGTCATGCCACAACCATGTTTGGTATTGTGGCTCAAGTGCTCCAACATACAGGCGGGCAAAATCTGAAGCAGAGGGGAAATACTCCTGAGCTCCAACATTCTGTGCGACAACCATCATAAAGACAAATATCAACCTGTACTTTTTCCAGTTTTTATATCTGCTTGTATACATACCGCTTGTTAAGATAGTCTTTTTATTAAAATGCAGCAAATGCTCAATCCTTGCACAAAATAATGTTAAAAAATCATAATCGGGTGGTATGGTCTATTCAATCCCCATCTCGATATTTTGTGAATCATCCATGCAGACCATAACCCTTTTTGGACGACGTTTTGACTCACAAGGCTTCAAAGGTAGTGCTTTTACTCGAAATACCACAATTTTCAATAGAAGATTTATCTTTTCACCGTTAGAAAATTGTTTTCATCGACTTTTTAGATCCAAATAGCATCCCGCAACGTCGTCTGGTGACTGTGATTCTCCAATGTGAGACCATTTTTTCAAGGTATTGCGACAGTTTTCCTATCGCTTTTTGGGGAAATGTCGCAACATGGGTATTCTGTCGCTTCAACTTCTACAAGAAAAAGCGAAAAAACTTTGCTGACGCTTAAAGCCGCTCTATCTTTGCATCAGAAAAAACAAAAAACAAAAATAACAAATAACAAAAAAAAGAAAAGATTATGAAGACAATGAATGCAACCCCAATGACTATTGCTCAGTATGAGCATGATCATGTAGACGTAGTCGCCAAGTGCAAGAAAGCCATCTCCAAGTTCATCAACACCTACCTGGTTTTTGCCCACCGGAATGTATGTGGACCCAGAGCAGCAGAAACAGATTTGGCGCTAACCAACTCGTCTTATAGGAACTGACAGACAGAACATTGAAGTCATTTTGGTCAATTCGGGCGAAATCTACCCCATAAGGCATAGATTTCGCCCGAATTGTTTCATATATGAGCCATACCAAGAGGATTCATCAAAAATAGTGTTATCTTTGCATATATTTTGAAAGACGAACTCCTATCAAGGTTGAGAAACAATGGATAAAAACTTGCTGATACAATCACTAACCAAGTATTTTCTCGGGGTCATCATCCTCGGGGTTCTGTTGTTCTTCCCTGCGGGGTCTTTCCATTACTGGCAAGGATGGCTGTTGATGGGCATCTTGTTCATCCCGATGTCCATTGCCGGTTTCGTGATGATGGTCAAAAACCCAGAATTGCTGAGAAAGCGCCTCAATACCAAAGAAAAGGAAACAGAGCAAAAGGCCGTTGTAACCATTAGCGGTTTGTTGTTTATCACCACTTTTATTGTTGCCGGACTGAACTGGCGTTTTGACTGGTGGGTGTTAGCTGATTGGGTGGTATGGGTTGCCGCCGTCATCTTTCTGGCTTCATATCTCTTGTATGCAGAAGTCATGCGGGAGAACACGTATCTTTCCCGAACCATAGAGGTACAAGACAACCAAAAGGTGATAGATACTGGTCTGTACGGGATTGTACGTCATCCTATGTATATGGCCACAACAGCACTATTCCTGACCATGCCATTGGTGCTGGCATCACCTATCTCGTTTCTGATTATGCTGGGATACATTCCTGTGATAGCCAAGCGCATCCGAAATGAAGAAACAGTCCTGGAAGAAGGGCTGGAAGGTTACAAAGACTATAAGATGCATGTGAAATACAAGATGATTCCGTTTGTATGGTAGTTTGCAATTTGCCTCATGAACATATGAAAAAGATATTGTTTCTTCATGGCTTCTATGCCAGCGGACAGTGCATCCCTGCTATGACCTTGCGGGAGGCATTTGAAGGGAAAGCGCAGGTGCTGACACCTGACCTGCCGACACATCCACGGATGGCATTGGAACAAATCAAGACTTTTTGTGACAAGGAGAAGCCCGACCTACTTGTGGGCAACAGCTGTGGCTCGTTTTATGCCCAGATGGTTGCACCCATCATCGGAACGCCAGCCTTGCTGGGTAATCCACATTTCAAGATGACGGAGTTTCTGAAGACACGCATCGGCGAACATGAGTACAAGTCACCACGCAAGGATGGCAAACAGCGGTTTGTCATCGATGAAACCTTGATAAAGGAGTTTGCAGAACTGGAGGCCGTTCAGTTCGATTCCTGCCATCCCGATAGCAAAGACCGCATCTGGGGTTTGTTCGGTGAAAATGACACGCTGGCGCACTTCGAGCCTTTGTTTCTGGAACACTACAGCCATTCTTTTCATTTCCCCGGCGGTCATACCCCGACTGCTGATGAAGTACGCACATGGTATGTGCCACTGATAGAGAAGTTACTGATGCCATAAAGATTATCTTTCTCGTTTTCAACGGTATAATAGAGTATTTATTAAGGTCTTGCGACAGTATTCTCATCGCTTTTGAGGGAACTGTCGCAATTTAGGTATTGTGTCGCGCCAACTTTATCAAGAAACAGCGAAAAAACTTTGCTGACGCTTAAAGCCGCTCTATCTTTGCATCAGAAAAAGAACAAAAAACAAAAATAATAAATAATAAAAAACGAAAAGATTATGAAGACAATGAATGCAACCCCAATGACTATTGCTCAGTATGAGCATGATCATGTAGACGTAGTCGCCAAGTGCAAGAAAGCCATCTCAAAGTTCATCAACACCTACCTGGTTTTCTTCCAGATGCCCACCGGTATGTATGTGGACCCGGAACAGCAGAAGAAAATATGGCGCTAACCAGCTCGTCCCATAAGAACTGTCAGACAGAACATTGAAGTCATTTTGGTCAATTCGGGCAAAATCTACCCTAAACGGCATAGATTTTGCCCGAATTGTCGTTTGTGCGTGCTGAGAGGACAGGGAGCGACCGCGAGCCTCACCTCACAATCTTGAAAAAACGGCCATAAGTCAGGATGCGCCAAATCCACTCGAGAGGACCGAATAGGAAACAGCGGAGCCACAGCTTGCTGAACAACATCATCAGAAGAAAAGCACCAATGGCTATGAACTCGATAGTGACAAGTCCTACCGATGTGCCCCACCCCATTCCGATGCCATAGAACAGCAGCATGCCCATTAACGACTGTGAGATATAGTTTGTCAAAGCCATACGTCCCGATGCTGCAAAAAGCGTAAAGGCAGGCATCACCTTTTGTGTATAGCGGCTGTAAAGCAGGCAAATGCCAGAGATATAGGCAAAGGTCAGAGGAATGACACTCACCGCATAAAGCATTGAATGGCAAGTCAGGCCCCATGGACAGCCCCCAACTGCACTCCATGCATAGAAAAGAGAAGTGGGGAATCCCAACGCAAGAGTCCAGCCAAAGAATCGTTTCAACGGCAACGAACCGAGCTGTGCATAAAAACGGTGCTTCCCTATCAAATGGCCAAGAATGAACAAGCCCACCACTTTTGGCAAGCGATGCCCACTGACAAACTCCCACACCCGCTCATATGCCCCCTGCAATAGAAAAGCAAACATCTGCGGATAGCTGTCAGCATCACGAAGCCATGAGGCAAAATTTTCCTCCGTAATACCCTGTTCGGCAGCTTTCGTCCACCAAGCATTGTAGAAAGGTCTGGCAAAGTCAATCCCACAAAACTCCGTCAAGGCATCCAGACCGACGGGAATGAAGATAAGCAAGATGGCTACGGACAGCAGGGCTTTGTCGCTCAGTTTGATGAACAGTAGCAGCAACATACCACCTACGGCATATAAGAACAATATGTCACCACTCCATAGGAACATCATGTGACATAATCCTATCACAGCAAGAATCACCATACGCCTCAGGAAGAGCGACACACTGTGGCGAGCCAGTATCAGAGAGAATCCTATGCCAAACAACATAAAGAATATGGAGTAGAACTTGCCATCAATAAACAAATATTGCAGGAATTTCACTACCTCGTCAACGCCAGCCGTAGGCATGGCAGCCTGTTCCTCTGATGACAGGAAGGTCCAGAGCGCGAACTCAGGAAAGTTAGCCATGGCAATACCCAGCAAGGCCATTCCCCGCAAGGCATCAAGTATGACATACCGCTCACGTTCAGCCGTGGGACCTTTAATATTTTGATTTCCAAATGAATTCATGGGTAAATCCGTATTGTGCAAAAGTACACATTTTTGTCCGAAATACCACAAAATGGGACACGGATTCTTCATAAAATGCTCCATGTAATATACCTCAGAATTGCTGAACTCAGATATTTGCCGTATCTTTGGGCCAATACAGAGAATGCCCGCCGGAACAAGGAAGAAAAAAATGTTGATTCTGGCGTAGCGTTTAAGGTATGTTTGGTGTAATATAAGTATGGAACGTCAAAAGTACATATCGTTGATAGCGAAGCTGCGGCAAATAGCCATGGCAAGAGCAATGGCGTTGCTCAACGATCATGATACTGCAGAGGATGTGGCAGAAGAGGTTTTGCTGAAATTATGGGAAAGGCATGGAGATTTGTACGATGACGAAGACAAAGTGAAGCATTTGGCAAACTTGATGTCGAGAAATCTTTCGCTGAATCTTTTACGCCATCGGCGACGACATCCCATTATGAGATTATTCCATTGGTGGGAGAAGGAAGATGATGAATCATACGACATTCCCGAACCATTCACCCCTCAACACTATGTGGAAGACGAAGAAACGGGCGACATCGTTCGTCGCGCCATGAGCCAATTACCTTACAACTGGCGGAAAATAGTTGAGATGCGGGAATACGAAAAGATGAGCTTTGCAGAGATTGCCCTGGTGCTGGGAACCAGCGAATCATCGTGCCGAGGTATGATGTCGAAAGCACGACAAAGACTGTTGCAACTAATAAGCAAAATAACATGATGATGAAAAAAGAGTATATACAGAAACTGCTTGACAGATATATGTCTGCTGAGACAACCGAAGAAGAGGAACAACTTCTCTCCGAGTATTTCAACAGTCATCGTGACATCCCCGCTGAATGGCGGAATTTCTCTATACTGTTCAGGGGCATCAAGAAATGTGAACCCTTGACAACAGCCTCACATAAGAGGACTACTCTGAAGTGGTGTGCCGCAGCAGCGGTATTAGCCTTCATCTTCGGAATAGGGCTATTGTGGATGCACCAAGAGGAAACGAGCAAGCCATCAGAGGTCATTGCCCAAACGAAAGAGATGCCTACCACCATTGACAAGGATTCCAAGCAAGAGACCGTAGTGGAAGAAAAGCCTGTTGTAGCAGAGGTAAAACAAGCACGTACAGTTAAGTCAACTCGTCGTATTAAAAATGAGAAGTCAGCTATTCAGAAAGAACATAAACAGGAAGAAAAAAGTATACAGCATATCAACAAAATGCTCGAAGATGCCGACATGGCCTTTTCGATGGCGACGGTACAATGTTCTATGAATATCGATGAATCTTTCTTGCACGAAGAGAAAAAAGAGGAAACAGATGACGAAACCAATATTTTTCTATAAAAAGATGAAACACCTGATACTTCTAACAATTTTGTGGAGTTGCGCATTGGTTGGAATCGCGCAAACACACGTCAGGCAAACTGTCGATGACATACTTGCCAAGCATCCAGAGTGGATTGTCAACTATGGGAAGAGCGAGAGTGCCAGCACCAACCCGAGAAAGACTGGAGCCCAGGCCAATCGCATCTACCATCTGGCAATGAACGATGCCTCGGCCATTGATTCTCTTCTGTGCGCCTTCGATGCCGACAAAATGGAGGGCTACAGTTATATACGCACATCTGCCGCATATAACCAGGCCACTCTCAAGCGTCGTCGCAATACCGTTACGTTGCAGAACGGTGAGCGATTGGAAAGTCATTCCACTGAATACTGTTTTGTCTCACTTTCGGTGATTGACCCTGAGCATAAGATTTACCGTACCTGCTATGTTTTAAAATGGTATCCCTTCAAAGATGGCAGGACGGAAGCCAAACTTTATATTCTCTACGGACCAAGACCAAACAACCAATAACCAATTATTCTCAAAAACAATGAAGAAGATTGCAATGACCCTGCTGATGCTGACCATCACATTGACAGCTTCAACACAAAACACAGTAGATGACCTCATCAGTAAACTGCTGAAAACCTATCCCAAGACACCATCAAGGGAAATGCTTGACAAAGACCAAGAAACAGGAAAACTTTTACGGCATATCACAGAATACGCTTTTCACGACATCAAACCGAAGAAATTCGCCCCTCTTATCAACGCCTTACGCAATTCGCAGAATGGTTATTACACCCAAGAAAGTACGACTGATGGCAATGGCTATGTCTACGAACTTCGTATAGCCGACACTGACCCAGATTACCGTACGGTCTATATCCTGGAGATGAAAGGGGACGATGCCGACTTGCACGTGCTCTATGGTAAGATGCCCTACAGCGAGATGTCTACCAACTTCAGTTACTCTCCCAACAAATACTACACCATCGTCAACAAATTAACTGGTGCCAAGTTGGGTATATCGTTCGACTACAATCATCACGCCAGCGCTTACAAGGAATCCGCTCCATCTGGGCAAGGTCCCAACGGCATCATCATCACCGACAAGAAGGTGTTCCGCTTCAAGTTTGTGCCAACTGTCGTTGTCGATACACGCTTCACCGATGCCGTGAGCGAGGACTGTTTCATTGTAACAGAGGATTTGTTTGCATTAGAAGACGGTTCTGAGGCCGAAGAGGGGCAGTGGCTCATCTTCCGTTACCTCAACAAAAACAATCCCTTTCAACAATGGAAGCTTATCGATAAAGATGGTGTAATCACAATTGTCAATAAAGCCACAGGGCGTTGCATTGACCTTGCCGGAGGTGAGGAGAAGGAAGGGGCTGCCGTGTTCAGCTATGACATCAATGAAGACCCACAGAGCAATGCCAACCAAAAATGGGTAATAGAAGAAGCAGAAAAGTGACCATCACCCATTTAAACCACCAAATCTCAAGAGAAGAATAACTATCCCGAATTATCGAATTAGAGAATTGGTGAGCATATGAAATTTTTGAATTTGAACATTCGTGACAGGAATAACTTCCCGAATTATCGAATTAGCGAATTGATGAGCACATGAAATTCTTGAATTCGAAAATTCGTGACTGGAATAACTTCCCGAATTAGCGAATTAGAGAATTGGTGAGCATAGAAAAATCTTGAATTCGAAAATTCGTGACAGGAATAAATTCCCGAATTATCGAATTAGCGAATTGATGAGTATAGGAAATTCTTGAATTCGAAAATTCGTGACTGGAATAACTTCCCGAATTAGCGAATTAGAGAATTGGTGAGCATGGGAAATTCTTGAATTCGAAAATTCGTGACAGGAATAACTTCCCGAATTAGAGAATTAGCGAATTGGTGAGCACATGAAATTCTTGAATTCGAAAATTCGTGACAGGAATAACTTCCCGAATTTGAGAATTAGAGAATTGGTGAGCACATGAAATTCTTGAATTCGAACATTCGTGAGGAGAAATAAAACTCCAGATTTAATAAAATCAAAACGAGTAGTAAATAAAAGGTTAAGTTACCCGGGGCAGGCAGGGGGTGCAGTGATGCACTCCCTGTTTTTATTTTTTTATTTTGTATTGCACTCGATTTGAATAGGATTCTAAAAATCTTTCGTTCGGAAATGCAAATAAATTAGCATTTCTCTCACTTATTCGATTTTTTGCACTAACTTTGGCTACGCCGAAATTAGGCTGCATCTCGGCAATAAAAACAAAAAAAGTGTTTTTTATTTTGTATTGCACTCGATTTGCACTAACTTTGCTACCCGAAACCAAAAAAATATCAAGATGAGGAAACTGATCATCGCGTTGCTGGTATGCCTTCCTTTGGCAGCCGCAGCACAAGGCAACTGGGAGAAGCCCAACCAGGAGAAGGCTACCCCACAGAAATCAACGGAATATCAATATGCCAAATACTTGGGCAATGTGGTCCCTGTGGTAAATGGTGAGGTGGTATGGGAGAAAACCTTTGTCAACAGTAAAAATGCTGAAGACAACTACAACACCATGCTCAGCCTGCTCACCGCCATGACAAAGGAGGATATACAGCTCGACAAGAGCAACGTGTCGCTTGTCAACAAGGAGGAGCACAAAATCATAGGCCATTATGAGGAGTGGATGACCTTCACCAACACATTCATCAACCTCGACCGCACCCGTTTCATATACACCCTCACAGCCGACTGCGAGGACAACAAGGTGACCGTGCGCATCCTGCGTATCAACTATTGGTATGACGAGAACCGCAATGGCGGTGAGCGCTACCGTGCCGAGGAGTGGATTACCGACGAGTGGGCTCTGAACAAGAAGAAGACACGCCTCTCCAGACTCTCCGGCAAGTTCCGCCGCAAGACCGTGGACCGCGTAGAAGAGATTTTCAACAACATCGGAATGAAATTGGGAGCACAGTAGTGTATGAGACCGACTGAAGACCCCATGAACGAGACAGAGGAAGTACAGGAAGGACTTCCCCGTCATCGCCGTCACCGCAAGCCCGCCAGCGACCAGCTGCTGGGTTTCCGCAACGTGCTCAACATTATCTTCATGGTGCTCGCCATCATAGGCGTGGTGGTATACTTGTGGGTAGACAGCACCATCGGCACCTATATCGTCATCGGCGGCATGGCATTCAAGATGGTGGAATGCTGCATAAGGATGCTGAGGTGACCATAACACAACAAAACCTGAGATGAGACATACACTGCTGCCTGTCATCCTCCTGTTGGTGCTGCTGCCTCTTGGCATCTCAGCACAGGAATACTACAGCATGGACGAAGGCGGCAACGTCCGTCAGGGCAGCCGTCACAAAGGCGACAGCACCAAGGTGGACTTCCCCCGTGGCCTCAAGGTGTGGACCGTGGATGAAAAATTCGGCGACATCACCCCTGCCGAGCCCGACACCTTGTCGCACATGTACATGAACACCATCTTCACCACAGGCATGTATGGTGAGTACAACACGACCGGAAATCTTGGTGCTGCCCGTCAAAACCGCATTTTTACCGACCGTTCTGAAAATGACGATTTCATCTTCAACCACGGTTACGACTACTTCACCACCCAAGTTGGAGATTTCCATTTCACCAACACCTACTCCCCCATCACCAATGTCAGTCTCAACTCCTGTGGCAACCGCACCAACGGAGAAGACCATTTCAAGGCCCTCTTTGCCGTGAATGCCGGCAAGCGCATCGGTGCGGGATTCAAGTTTGACTACCTCTATGGGCGCGGCTATTATCAGGAGAACAGTGCGTCGCTCATGAACTACACCATCTATGGCTCCTACCTCGGCGACCGTTACCAGGCCCATCTGCTTTTATCAACCAACCATCAGAAACAGGCTGAGAACGGCGGCATCACCAACGACAACTACATCTCCCACCCCGAGAGTTTCAACGACAAATACACCGCCGCTGAGATTCCCACCATGCTGGAACGCAACTGGAACCGCAACAACAACAGTCATGTCTTCTTCACCCACCGCTACAGCTTTGGTTTCAACCGCAAGGTGCCGATGACCGAGGAAGAAATCAATGCCAAGAAATTCGCCATCGAGTCGGCCAAAGAGAACGCAGCCCGTGAGGCGAAGGAGAAAGCCCGCCGTAGGGCAGAGAAAGCCGGTGAGGAGTGGGATGAGGAGGAGTACGAACAGCAGTTGGCACTCAATGCCCAGACCGCGGTGGAGAGCGAACCCACTGACACAACCTGGACCAAGGACGAGTATGTGCCAGTGACCAGCTTCATCCACACCGCCAAGTTCGACTACTTACGCCGTATCTACCAAGCCTATTACACCCCAAAAGACTACTACGCCGACAATTATGATGTCAAAGCCCCTTACGGCAATGACTCCATTTACGACAAGACGCAACACTATATACTGCAGAACACGTTTGCCATTGCGCTCCTCGAGGGTTTCAACAAATATGCGGCAGCAGGATTGAAAGTCTTTGCCCGGCATGAGTTGAAGCAATTCACCTTGCCCGACAGTGCTACAGATGCCCGGAAATACCATGAGCAGAGCCTCTTTGTTGGCGGACAAATCAGCAAGACACAGGGCAACACCCTGCACTACAATGCGACAGGAGAGGCGTGCGTCGTGGGCGACAGTTTTAGCGATTTCTTCATTGACGGCACTGCCGACCTCAACTTCCCCTTGCTGGGCGACACCGTGCAGTTGGCTGCCGATGGCTTTTTCCATCACTATGCCCCGACCTTCTATTATACAAAATACCACTCGCGTCATTTCTGGTGGGACAACGACGACATGAAAAGCGTCAACCACACCCGGTTGCAGGGACGGCTCACGTGGGAGCGCACCAAGACCCAACTGCGTGTGGCGGTGGACAACATCAGCAATTACGTCTATTTTGGCACCAACTACAACATTGTTGCTTCTGGCAATGATTTTTTCCGTCTGAACAACACAGCGGGTGTCCGCCAGAGCACCGACAACATCAGCATTTTCACGGCAGGCATTTTCCAGCAGTTCCAATACCGTCTGCTACACCTTGACGCACATCTCACCTATCAGAAGTCAAGCCATGAGGACATCATCCCCCTGCCAGCCCTGAATGCATATGCCAACCTGTATCTGCGTTTCAAGATTGCCAAGGTGCTCGACTGTGACCTGGGCGCCGATGCAAGGTATTTCACCAAATACAACGCCCCCGACTTCGTTCCGGGCATCGCACAGTTTGCCGTGCAGGAAAATGCAGACAGCCGGGTGAAGGCTGGCAACTACCCCATTGTCAATGTGTATGCCAACTTCTTCCTCAAGCATGCGCGGTTCTTTGTGATGATGAGCCATGTGAACCATTCGTCGGCCGGCGGGGAATATTTCCTCACTCCCCACTACCCCATCAATCCGCGAATCTTCCGCTTCGGTGTGTCGTGGAACTTCTTCAACTGATTTCCTCTTTGTAAATCCTATCGAAGACTGGTCTCATCTGGTCGGGATGTGCGATGAGTGAGCGCAACTGATTGAGTTTTCTCTCATTGTCTGACCCCGGAAGCCACATCTTAATATAGCCATTGACGGAATATTTCGCCTCCATGTGCTCCATAAAACGCCGCCAATGCCCCTCATTGTCCAATTCTGGGTAATGGTTCAGTCCGTATTGTATGGTGCGCCTAATCACCGTTTCCGGATCCATGTCGCGGTCGGCCTCCGCCACTATCTTGCCATAGATGCTTCGGGGCGCATGCGATGCCGAGGCGCGGTGGTCCTCCACCGCCTCACGCATCAACTTGATCTGCGCCGGCGAGAACCACTTGGATAGGCGGGTATCGGCGGCGAGAATCTTCCCACTGGTGATGTGATGGATGGCGCGTGGCCCCTCCAGTCCCAGGTCATGGTAAGCAGCGATGACATATGCCATGTTGACATCAGCCCCGAAGGAGCGCGCCATATCGATGGACTGTCGTATCACCCGTGTGGCATGTGAGAGGTTGTGTGCTTTGTCGAATTGGTTGTAGCGTGGCAGGATATTCATCTCCACAAACTCCATAAGGTCAAGGCTAACATTCTTGTCAATCATATCCGTGTGCTTTGCGAGCAAAATTAGTGATTTTTCCTGAAAAAGGGAATGATTATTGAAATTATTATATAATTTTGTTGACCAATAATGGTCATCTTCCACTTTAAACCATGAAAGAAGAAGTTGTCAAACTCAACTCCCCACGCGCGTGGGTGCTCGCCGCCCGTCCGAAGACGCTGACCGGAGCCGCCGTCCCCGTGATGGTGGCATTGGCCCTGGCATGGAACGACTGCGGCAGCACGTCCTTTCGGTGGGTTCCGGCGGTGCTGTGTGTGCTTTTTGCCTTCATCATGCAGATTGACGCCAATCTCATCAACGACTATTTCGACTACCGCAAGGGAACCGATGATGAACAGCGGTTGGGTCCGAAACGTGCCTGTGCCCAAGGGTGGGTGACGCTGAAGGCGATGCGCATCGCCATAGCCATCACCACCGTACTTGCCTGCCTGACGGGACTTCCCCTCATCCATTATGGCGGTTGGGAGATGGTGTCGGTAGGTGTGCTGTGTGTGCTGTTCTGCTTCCTCTACACCACCCACCTGTCATACCGCGGCATGGGCGACCTGCTCGTATTGGTGTTTTTCGGCATCGTTCCCGTATGTGCCACCTATTTCATCCAGACACACACCGCCACACTCGAGGTGCTGGCAGCCTCATTGGCCTGCGGCATCATCATCGACACACTGCTGATGGTGAACAACTACCGCGACCGTGACAATGACCGTCGGACAGGCAAACGAACTCTTGTGGTGCGCATCGGGAAGCAAGCCAGCGAAAGGCTCTTTCTGGGTCTTGGTGTAGCAGGATGCCTGCTGGGACTGACCTATGTCGCCTACGGCCATATCTGGGCATTTATTCTACCTCTTTTATATTTGGGACTCCACACCCTCACCTACCGCCGCATGGTGGCGATTGGCAGCGGTGTGCGGCTCAACGGCATATTGGGAGAAAATGCCCGCAACATGTTCATCTACGGCATCCTCGTCACCATAGGTCTGCTGATAGGCTGAAAAAGCGTCACACTTTGCTGCTTGGAGTCCGGTATTCCGTCTTCTGTTGGTCAGCGTTCTCCTCGCCTTTGTCTATATAATTAAGGTAGATATAGGCAAGGGCAGCCAGCATGAGGAGGAAGACGACAGTGCGGAGAAGGCAGCTTGCCACTTTCTTGATGAGGGTGAACGCCACGATGACCGCCAGGATGGCAAAGACGACATATGCTATATTCTCGGTGGTGAACAGGGATTCTTGAATTTCCATTTTATCTCTTATTTAAACAAGTTCTTGAAAGTTGTGGGAACGGGGGTTTCAAACTCCATCCGCTCATGGGTGACAGGATGATAGAAGCAGAGCAGGAAGGCATGGAGGCACAGCCGGTGAATCGGGTCGTCGCCATTGCCATATTTGCTGTCACCGCAAACGGGATGCCCCATATCGGCAGCATGCACACGGATTTGGTTCTTGCGGCCCGTCTCCAGTTTGAATTCCACGAGGGAGTGCTCAGTGGTTCGTGCCAGGGTATGGAAATGGGTGACTGCATATTTTCCCCCATTGTCCACAGGCGATGAGTAGGTGACATACGCCTTGTTGTCCTTCAACCAGTTGGCAATGGTGCCGCCGTCTTGCTCCATCTCACCCGAGACGACAGCCACATAGCGGCGGTCGTAGACGATGTTGTGCCACTCATGCTCCAGTATCTGTTCTGTCTCCATGTCCTTGGCATAGACCATCAGACCGCTGGTGTCGCGGTCAAGTCGGTGCACCACATGCGCCCGGCACGGTTGGCGCGACTTGCGGAAATAATCGTCGAGCACCGACTTCACGTTGAGCGACGAATGTCCTGCAGCCATAGAGAGGATGCCGGTGTTTTTCTCCACGACGATGATGTATTTGTCCTCATATACGATTTTCACATATCGGCTTTTGAAGAGGTCGTTGCGTTTCGACTTGCTCACGGTGACCTTCATGCCCGGTTTCAGGAGGAAGTCAAACTGCGTGACGAGTTTGCCGTCTACCTTGATGCCCCTGCCCTGAAGGGTTGCCTTGATTTTGTTTCGGCTCTGCCCCTTGATGGTCTGAAGAAGATACTCCAGCAAGGGTGCCTCATGATCCACGATATAGTGGTCGTATTGCGGTTCGGTATGATAATTTCGTTTCATAAATGAAAAGTTCTTATTTCGTTATTTTCTTCTTTCAAATTGTCATCGGTTTTCCAATAACAAACACTTGATGTATTGTTCTATTTCTTGAGGCGTAACAGAATAAAGTGGAGACATTTGCTCAAACCTACTGTCACGATTAAATCGATTTCCATTTGTGAGCAATGCCATCAGTTGTTTTGATTTTAACTGATGACCAGAATAATCCAAAGCCTGGCGCATTATTTCGTTAATATCTACTCCAGCAACTAAAATGCTGTAAATATCATAATAATCTCTGAAATTTGCCCTTCTGAGCAACACCTCCATTTTCATCACTCCAATGGACTTGATATCTGCTATACGTAAGTTATTGAGCATTTGTATAGGTTGTATCACAGGAGAATAACGACTTGAAGCATAGAAAGAAAGTTTTACTCCGTCAACAACGAATTCAACATGGTCAAAATCCATCAAGTTCATTGTCTCTACTGTTCCTATTGTCTCTAATTCTCTTTTAATGACTGGCCAATTCACATCCATCCTCTCATTTTTTGATGTTCTCCATCTCATGAAGTCCAAATCTTCACTCAAACGTGAACCAATCTGCAATGAGAGTGCTGTTCCCCCTACCAACACGAATGGTTTTATACATTCCAAAGAAGAAACACGTTCAAAAATGATTTCTGTATGCGGTGCCAATCCTTTCATTTCAATAATTGATGTAAATGGCGGGTATTCATTGCCTTCAAATATGAATCTGGCCTTTTGATTCCAAAATACCACCATGCCAAAAAACGATTGAGAGTATGATAATAATCATGCTGAGGAACCAAATAATTAAGCCACACTTTCTTTACCATTTTATAAGGATAAAGAGAAAAGAGCATATCAATGTCATTCAAATCCAGATATACCAAAACTTTCTCAATGAAAACATCATCGGGAATCTCTTTGAAATCAACATTATTGAATGACCAAAAGCAACACTCTTTCTTTAATTGGTCAGCCAAATTCTTTTTTATCTCATCTCTTGTCATAATTGTATTATAACGATTCATTTTAAGAGACAATCTGCCTTGTTGTATGCAGTATTCTGCAAAGTTAAGAAAAAGCGAAAGAAATGCCAAATTTAAATGGTTTTTTCCGATTGAAATATCATTGGTCTGCTATCAATCAATCGCAAAAGAATTGTCTTAACGTAGAGTGAGATGGGGAAAAAATGCTTTTCTTCACCAAAGTAGCATATTAATTCACAATTTTTGCCTAACTTTGCACCATCAAATAGTTTAAGGTAAAGAAAAAGCATGATAACAGTGACCAACCTTGCCATTCAGTTTGGCAAGCGCACACTTTACAAGGATGTGAACATCAAGTTCACCGCCGGCAACATTTATGGTGTGATAGGAGCCAATGGAGCCGGAAAATCGACTCTGCTGAAAGCCATCAGCGGAGAGTTGGAGCCCAACAAGGGCACTATCGAGTTGGGACCCGGCGAGCGTCTGTCAGTGCTCGACCAGGACCACTTCAAGTATGACGAGTTCACCGTACTCGACACGGTGATGATGGGGCACCAGCCCCTGTGGCAGAACATGAAGGACCGCGAGGCACTTTATATGAAGCCCGACTTCAACGAGGACGACGGCAACCGCGTGGCAGAACTGGAGGAGCGCTTCGCCGAGATGGACGGATGGAACGCAGAGAGCAATGCCGCCATGCTGCTCTCCAACCTCGGCATCAAAGAGGCCCTTCATCACAAGCAGATGAGTGAGCTGTCGGGTAATGAGAAGGTGCGCGTGATGCTCGCCAAAGCATTGTTCGGCAACCCCGACAACCTGCTGCTCGACGAGCCCACCAACGACCTTGACCTCGACACCGTGCAGTGGCTTGAGGAGTATTTGAGCAACGTGGAGCAGACTGTGCTCGTGGTGAGCCACGACCGCCACTTCCTTGATGCTGTGAGCACGCAGACCGTGGATATCGATTTCGGCAAGGTAACTGTCTTCGCCGGCAACTACTCCTTCTGGTACCAGAGTTCGCAGCTCGCCCTGCGCCAGGCACAAAACCAACGCCAGAAGGCAGAGGAGAAGAGGAAAGAACTGGAAGAGTTTATCCGCCGTTTCTCCGCCAATGTTGCCAAGAGCAAGCAGACCACCAGCCGCAAGAAGATGCTGGAGAAACTCACCGTCGACGAGATTCGCCCGTCATCCCGCAAATATCCCGGCATCCTCTTCCAAATGGAGCGTGAGCCAGGCAACCAGATTCTTGAGGTAGAGGGGCTGAAGGCAGTGGACACTGACGGCACCGTGCTTTTCGACAATGTCAGCTTCAATATCGAGAAAGGACAGAAGACCGTCTTCCTCAGCCACAACCCGAAGGCGATGACCGCCCTCTTCGAAATCATCAATGGCAACCGCGAGCCCGATGCCGGCACCTACAAATGGGGCATCACCATCACCACCGCCTATCTGCCGCTCGACAACACCGAGTTCTTCAAGAGCGACCTCAACCTCGTCGACTGGCTCAGTCAGTTTGGTGTGGGCAACGAGGTGATGATGAAAGGCTTCCTTGGCCGTATGCTCTTTAAACAAGAGGAAGTGGAGAAGAAGGTGAACGTGCTGAGCGGAGGAGAGAAGATGCGCTGCATGATTGCACGTATGCAACTGAAGAATGCCAACTGCCTCATCCTTGACACGCCAACCAACCACCTCGACCTGGAGAGCATCCAGGCATTCAACAACAACCTGGTCACCTTCAAGGGCAACATCCTCTTCGCCAGCCATGACCATGAGTTCATCCAGACCGTCGCCGACCGCATCATCGAACTGACCCCTGTGGGCACCATCGACAAACTGATGCAGTATGATGACTACATCTATGATGATGCCATCAAGGAGCAGAAAGCAAAGATGTATGGCGACAACCTGTCATAGAAAGATTCTAAATAACCTATAAAACCGGAAACTTGTCAGGCCCGAATCGAGTTTGGCAAGTTTTTTGCTATAAACAATACAGAAACAAAAACCAACCATCATGAACGAAGAAGACAAGAAAAAGATAGACGAGCCTCAGGACGAGAAGCCCGAGACTCCTGAAAACGAGACAGAAAACACCGAGAATGAGGAGTCTGCCAAAGAGGCAGAGGGAACAGAGGAAAAGCAAGAGGAGGCTGACAAAAATGGCGGAGAGGCATCAGAAGCCGAAGCCGACCCATTGGATATTGCCCTTGCCAAAATAGCCGAGCTCAACGACAAATACCTGCGCAAGGTGGCAGAGTTTGACAACTACCGCAAGCGCACCCTGAAGGAAAAAGCCGACCTCATCCTCAACGGTGGAGAAAAGGTCATCACCAAGATACTCCCCGTGATAGACGATTTTGAGCGCGCCATTGCCAACGGCAAGACCACCGACGATGCGCAGGTGCTGCGCGAAGGACTGGAGCTAATCTTTAAGAAATTTCTGAAAATCCTTGAGGGAGAAGGCGTTGAGCGCATCGAGACCGAGGGCAAAGATTTCGACACCGATTACCATGAAGCCATCGCTATGGTTCCCGGCATGGGAGACGACAAGAAGGGCAAGGTCATCGACTGCGTGCAGACCGGCTATACCCTCAACGGCAAAGTTATCCGTTTTGCCAAAGTGGCAGTGGGACAGTGATAGTTTATAGTTAAGAGTTAAGAGTTCATAGTTCATAGTTAAGAGTTTTGGCAAAGAGAGACTACTACGAGGTACTGGGGGTCAGCAAGACCGCCAGCGAGGATGAAATCAAGAAAGCCTATCGCCAGATAGCCATCAAATACCATCCCGACCGCAATCCCGGCGACAAGGAAGCCGAGGAGAAATTCAAGGAGGCAGCCGAGGCATACGATGTGCTCCACGACCCCCAGAAACGTCAGCAATACGACCAGTTTGGCTTTGACGCTCCTGGAGGTTTTGGCGGTTTCAGCGGCGGCGGTTTCTCCATGGACGACATTTTCTCCATGTTCGGCAGTGTCTTCGAAGGCGCCGGTTTTGGCGGCTTCGGCGGTTTTGGCGGCAGCCGTGGCGGCGGTGAGCGCAAGGTGCGCGGCGGCGACCTGCGGCTGAAGGTGAAAATGAGTCTGTTGGAGGTGTCTACCGGCGTGACCAAGAAATTCCGCGTCAAGAAAGACGTCACCTGTCCCCACTGCGGTGGTTCGGGAGCAGAAGCCGGAACAAGTGCCGAGACCTGTCCTACCTGCCATGGCAGCGGTTACACGGTGCAGACCAAGCAAACGCTCTTCGGCATCATGCAGACACAAGGCGCCTGTCCCACATGTCATGGTGAGGGCAAGGTCATCAAGCACAAGTGCTCCCATTGCAATGGCAATGGAGTGGTGAAAGGAGAGGAAGTTGTGGAAATCAACATCCCCGCCGGTGTCGCCGACGGCATGGTACTCACCGTTCGCGGGAAAGGCAATGCGGGAGCCCACAACGGCATCCCCGGCGACATCCAGGTGTTCATCAGCGAGGAAGCCGACGACACCTTTGTTCGCCAGGACAATGACTTGATATACAACCTATTGCTTGACTTCCCCACCGCTGCATTAGGCGGTGAGATAAAGATTCCCACCGTCGATGGGAAATCGCTCAAAATCAACCTTGAGCCAGGCATCCAGCCCGGAACCACCAAGCGGTTGCGCGGCAAAGGTCTTCCCGCCGTACAGGGATATGGTTCCGGCAATGGTGACATCATCGTCAACATCAGCGTCTATGTGCCCAAGACCCTCGACCGTCATGAGCGCGAGGCCCTCGAGAAGATGCGCGAAAGCGACAACTTCAAGAGCGACAAGGCAACCCGGCAGAGCATCTTCCAAAAATTCAGGGACTATTTCAACTAATTCAACTAAGTCCACTTTTGTGGAATGAAGGATTGATACTGTCTAAAAAGCCCAATCCCCAAACGACCAAACGACCAACTCCCCAAACGACCAAACGACCAAACGACCAAAACTTGTGAACTACAATCAGACAGTACAATACTTATACGACAGCACCCCGGTCTTCGAAAAGATCGGGGTGGGTGCTTATAAAGAAGGGCTGTCTACCACGTTTGCCCTCGACGAGCACCTGGGGCATCCCCACCGCCATTACGCCACCATCCATGTAGCAGGCACCAACGGCAAAGGGTCGGTGTCGCATACATTGGCCGCCATCCTGCAACAATCCGGCAAACGGGTGGGACTGTTCACCTCCCCCCACTTAGTGGATTTCCGCGAGCGCATCCGCGTCAACGGTGAGTGTGTCAGTGAGGAGTTTGTGGTGGACTTTGTAGAGAAGCACCGCCATTTCTTCGAGCCCCTCCATCCCTCTTTTTTCGAACTGACCACCGCCATGGCATTCGACTACTTCGCCCAAGAGGAAGTTGACATCGCTGTCATCGAAGTGGGACTGGGCGGGCGCCTCGACTGCACCAACATCATCACCCCCCTGCTCTCCATCATCACCAACATCAGTCTGGACCACACCCAACTGTTAGGCAATACCCTTACCGCCATCGCCAAGGAGAAGGCAGGCATCATCAAGAAAGACGTGCCTGTGGTCATCGGTGAGGCCAACGAGGAGACGCGACCTGTGTTCGAACAGACAGCGGAGCGTGTAGGTGCCCCCATCGTCTTCGCAGAAGACCACCCCATCGTGGAACGTATGGCCAAAAGTCCAAACAATGGCAACAGGTATTACACCAGTAAATATGGATATATCCAAGGCCAACTCGGCGGCAGTTATCAATTGAAAAATGCCAACACCATCCTGACCGCCATAGAGAGATTATGTGACTTACCACACTTTGCCGTCACAAAAGACAACATCAAAAAGGGCTTCGCCGATGTCTGCCAATCCACAGGACTGATGGGCCGCTGGCAGCAACTCAGCGAGCACCCCACCGTCGTCTGCGACACCGGGCACAACGTGGGTGGATGGCTCTACCTGTCAGCGCAACTGAAATCCTTGGAATGCAAGCATTTGCGCATCGTCTTCGGCATGGTCGACGACAAGGACATTCACACCGTCATGGCCATGCTGCCAAAAGACGCCACCTATTATTTCACGAAAGCCGACTGCAAGCGCGCCATCCCAGAGAGTACCGTCAAAGAAATCGGTCAGAGTCTGGGACTGCAAGGAGAAGCCTACCCCACCGTCGCCGAGGCATACAACGCCGCTTTGAGTGCAGCTTCCGACGATGACTTCATCTTCGTGGGCGGCAGCAGTTATGTGGTGGCAGACCTGCTTTCAACCAGCAAGAAATGAATTAATTGTTTTTAACAATTGTATTTGAACACTTTTTTCTTGTTTCCTTTGTGATTCTCATGTTTTTTTAGTTATTTTGTACCCACATAGTAACTAAAGCCTTTATTATTATGAACACGGAAACAGAAAACCTTTGTGGCCTGAGAAGAGAAGACTTCCAGACCACTATCAATGGAAAAAACACTGATTTGTATATCCTGAGGAACAGCCTTGGCAACGAAGTAGCCATCACCAACTATGGTGGAGCCATTGTAGCCATCATGGTACCCGACAGAGACGGCAACTACGCCAATGTCATCCAAGGCCACGACAACATCCAGGACGTCATCAACTCCCCCGAGCCTTATTTGTCAACCCTTATCGGACGTTACGGCAACCGTATCTGCCGCGGACAGTTCCGTCTGCGTGGCAAGGACTACCAGTTGGCCATCAACAACGGCCCGAACGCACTCCACGGCGGTCCGAAGGGATTCCACGCCCGTGTTTGGGATGCCACCCAGATGAACGACCAGTCGCTCGTGCTGGAACTCATCTCCGCATATGGAGAAGAAGGCTTCACCGGTGAGCTGAAAGTGACTGTTGTCTATACCTTCACCAACGAGAATGAGCTGATGATTGAGTATCTTGCCACTACCAACAAGATGACCATCATCAACCTAACCAACCACGGCTTCTTCAGCCTTGCCGGCATCGCCGACCCCACCCCGACCATCGACGACCTGGAGTGCGAGATCAACGCCGACTATTACCTGCCCATCGATGAGACATCGATTCCCACAGGCGAAATCCGCTTCGTGAAAGGAACACCGTTTGACTTCCGCACCCCGAAACCCATCGGTCAGGATATCGATGCTGACAACGAGCAAATCCGCAATGGCGCAGGCTATGACCACTGCTATGTGCTCAACAAGCATGAGGAGGGCGAGCTGAGCTTTGCCGCACGTATCTATGAGCCCAAGAGCGGGCGCACGATGGACGTCTACACCACAGAGCCCGGTGTGCAACTCTACACCGACAACTGGGCAGACGGTTACAAAGGACAGCACGGCGCCACATTCCCACGCCGCAGCGGCATCTGCTTCGAGGCACAGCACTTCCCCGACACCCCCAACCATCCCTATTTCCCATCCGTGGTGCTGAAACCCGGCCGCCGCTACAAGCAAAAGACCATCTATCAGTTTGGCGTGAGGAAATAGTCAGCCCATCATTCCCACTATTGCTGTTGGCCATTTGAGCCATTGCCCGAATGGCCAACAGTTTTAGGGGAATATGACCGAAAAATCAAAATCTAACCATAACTACAACAATGAGCAAAAAACAACAAAATGGAAGTGTCATCGCCATCGTGACGATGTTCTTCCTCTATGCTATGATTTCCTTCGTCACCAACCTCGGTGCCCCCATCGGCGTCATCTGGAAAAACCAGCCTGAGATTGGTGGCAGCAACGTGCTTGGCATCATGGGTAACTTCATGAACTTCTTCGCTTACCTGTTCATGGGTATCCCTGCTGGCAAGATGCTGACCAAAGTAGGCTATAAGAAGACCGCCCTCATCGGTATCGCTGTTGGCTTCTTCGGAGTCCTCATCCAATACCTTTCTGGATTCTCCGGAGGTATCCCCGGATTCTGCATCTATCTGCTTGGAGCCTTCATTTCCGGTTTCTCCGTCTGTATCCTCAACACCGTTGTCAACCCGATGCTCAACCTGCTCGGTGGCGGCGGCAACCGCGGCAACCAGCTCAACATGATCGGCGGTACGTTGAACTCACTCTCCGGCACCATGACCCCCATGTTGGTTGGTGCCTTGATAGGTACGGTGACCGCTTCCACCAAGATGGCTGATGTCAACCTCGTGATGTTCATCGCCATGGCAGTCTTCGCATGCGCCTTCTTCATCCTGTTGTTCATCCCGATTCAGGATCCTGAGATGGGTAAGGTGACCAAAGACACCGTCTTCGAGCACTCTCCCTGGTCGTTCCGCCACACTTTGCTTGGTGTTATCGCCATCTTCGTATACGTGGGTGTCGAGGTCGGCATTCCCGGTGGTCTGAACTTCTACCTGTCCGACACATCTGCAAAAGGTGCATGGGTGAATCCTGAGGCTGTGCTGAACGCCGCCACTATCGGTGGTGCCGTAGCCGCCATGTATTGGCTGCTCATGCTTGTGGGCCGTCTTGTCTCAAGTGCCATTGCCGGAAAGGTTTCTTCCCGTCAGATGATGCTCTGCACCACCTCTGTCGCCATGGTGCTGATTTTGGCAGCCATGCTGACCCCGAAGTCAGTGACTGTAGGCATGCCTTTGGTGAAGATTCTGGAAGGAAGCGTTGAGATGACCACCGTGCCTATGAGTGCCTTGCTGCTCGTCCTTTGCGGTCTCTGCACCTCTGTGATGTGGGCATCCATCTTCAACCTGGCCACTGAAGGTTTGGGCAAATATACGGCACAGGCATCCGGTATCTTCATGATGATGGTTGTCGGTGGCGGTGTCTTGCCCGTCGTGCAGAATTTCTTCGCCGACTTCATGGGTTATATGCCGAGCTACTTCGTCTATCTGCTCGCCGTAGCCTACATGTTCTATTATGCCCTCATCGGCTGCAAGAACGTTAACAAAGACATTCCTGTGGACTGATATTAAATTTTGAGATTTGAGATTTGAGGTTTGAGATTTGACAAAGGCGATGGAGAATATTCATCATGTTGCGAATAATGTCTATGAACTATCGAGCAACTTCGCCTTACGTATAGTCAAATTATACCAATATCTCACAGAGCAAAAACAAGAAAAGATAATATCCAAACAACTGCTCCGTTCAGGAACCAGCATTGGAGCAAACGCCTTTGAAGGAAAGAATGCTTATAGCAGAGATGATTTCACTTTCAAAATGAACATCGCACTTAAAGAAGCTGGAGAAACAGGATATTGGATAGATCTTCTTCACCAGGCGAAATACCTTGATGACATAGAGTATGATTCTCTTTACAAAGATTGGACTTTATTATACTCTGTCCTCATGAAAATCGTCAAAACCACAAAATCTCAAAACTCAAATCTCAAAACTCAAAAAGATAAATCTTAAAACTCAAAACTAAAATCTCAAAATTCAAAACTAAATTATGGACATTGAATTTGTAAGAAGCCGTTTCATCAAGCATTTTGATGGCGAGACTGGCAACATCTACCATTCACCTGGACGTATTAACCTTATTGGTGAGCACACCGACTACAACGGTGGCTTCGTGTTCCCCGGAGCAGTAGACTGCGGCATCATGGCAGAAATGCGCCCCAATGGGACAGAGAGCACCATCCGCGCCTATTCCATCGACCTGAAGGACCGTGTAGACTTTGACTTCCACGACGGTGAGGGTCCACGTGCCACATGGGCACGCTTCATCTATGGCATGGCACTCGAGATGGAGGCACTTGGCGTTCCCGTGAAGGGTTTCAACATTGCCTTCGCAGGTGATGTGCCCCTCGGAGCCGGCATGTCGTCCTCCGCTGCCATGGAGAGCTGCTTCGGCTGCGGTCTGAACGACCTCTTCGGCGAGAACAAAGTGTCGAAATGGGACATCGTCCTCGCAGGCCAAGCCACTGAGCATAAGTATATCGGCGTCAACTGCGGCATCATGGACCAGTTTGCCAGCGTCTTCGGCAAGGCAGGCCACCTGATGCGCCTCGACTGCCGCTCCAGGGAGTTTGAATACTTCCCCTTCAATCCCGTGGGCTACAAACTCGTGCTGCTCAACTCCTGCGTGAAGCACGAACTGGTAGGTTCACCCTACAACGACCGCCGCAACTCCTGCGAGAACGTAGTGAAGCACATCGCAGCACACCATCCGGAAGGCAAGTTTGAGACTCTCCGCGACTGCACCTGGGAGCAACTGGAGGAGGTCCGCGCCGAGGTAGGCGAAGAGGACTACACCCGCGCCCACTTCGTGCTGGGTGAGAAAGACCGCGTGCTGGCTGTCTGCGACGCCCTCGTCGCCGGCGACTACGAGACCGTAGGCAAGAAGATGTATGAGACCCACGAAGGTCTGAGCAAGGAGTACGAGGTGAGCTGCGAGGAACTCGACTTCCTCAACGACATCGCCAAGGCCAACGGCGTGACCGGCAGCCGCATCATGGGCGGCGGATTCGGTGGTTGCACCATCAACCTGGTGAAAGACGAACTCTATGACGCCTTCATCGCCGACGCCAAGAAGAAGTACTTCGAGAAATACGGCAAGGAGCCCAAGGTCATCGATGTGGTCATCGGTGATGGCTCACGCAAGATTTGCTAATTCATTCCAACCCATAAAAATCGGCGGGAAAAACGCTCAAAAAGGCGATTTTTCCCGCCGATTTTATATAATAGTGTAAAAAATACACTTTTTTATAAAATATCATGTCATATTATTTGGAAGTTTCAACAAATAATTGTATCTTTACACCCAAAATCGTATCAACTACAATCAACAATTCAATTATGAAAAACTTCAAAGGTTTTATTTTAGGAACTGGCGTGGCCATTGCCATGCTTTCCGCCTGCACGACAGGCAATGAGGCAGCCCTCACCAAGTCGAATCTTGACCCGGCTCGTTTTGACACCATCATCAACGAGAAACCGGTGAAACTCTATGTGCTGACCAACGAGAACGGTATGGAAGCCTGCATCACCAACTACGGTGCCCGCGTCGTGTCGCTGATGGTGCCTGACAAGGACGGCAACCTCACCGACGTCGTGTTGGGCTATGACAACATCGCTCAGTATGCCGACACACTGAACAGTCCCAGCGACTACGGTTCATCTGTGGGCCGTTATGCCAACCGCATCAACGATGGCAAAATCACCATCAACGACACCGTTTATCAGCTGCGCCAGAACGACACCGGCAACGGAGCCAAGCACAGCCTCCACGGCGGCGGCAACACAGGTTGGATGAACCAGGTTTACGATGCCGAGCAGGTGGATGCCTCCACCTTGAAGCTCACCATCGTTGCTCCCGACGGAGAGAACGGCTTCCCCGGAACCGTGACTGCCACGACCACCTACAAACTGACTGCCGACAACACGCTCGACATCACCTTTGAGGCTACCACTGACAAGGAGACCATCATCAACATGACCAACCACAACTACTACAACCTCAACGGTGACTTCTCGAAGGAAGGCATGGACATGGTGCTCTACATCAATGCAGACAACTTCACCCCGTCAGATGCCACTTACATGACCACCGGCAAGATTGAGTCCGTAGAGGGCACACCCATGGACTTCCGTGAGCCCAGCGAAATCGCCGCCAAGATGGACACCTCCTACGTCTATGTCAAGAATGCCACAGGCTTCGACCACAACTGGTGCTTGAACACTTTCAAGGACGGCAAGGGTGACGACAACATCGTCTGCGCATCCCTCTACTCCCCCAAGACCGGCATCTTCATGGAGATGTTCACCAACGAGCCCGGTGTGCAGGTTTACACCGGTAATTTCCAGGGCAACGGCGTTCCCGGCAAGTTCGGTGTCCTCTATCCCAAGCACGTGAGTGTCTGCCTCGAGAGCCAGAAGTATCCCGACTCCCCCAACAAGAAGGACTGGGTGCAGCCCACACTGAAGCCAGGAGAGAAATACTACAGCCACGCTGCTTACAAGTTCTCCGTGAAATGACATCAACAACAACTTAAAACAATACAGACATCATGAATTGGAACACTAAAGAATTTATCTGGATTGACTGGCTGGTAATGGCCATTGGTGTCATTGGCGTAGTATGGTTGGTCTATCATGCCATCAAGAAAGACAAGGAGAAGATGAAGGGCGCCGACTCTCAGGACTATCTGTTCGGCAAGGGTGAGCCCTGGTATGTGATTGGTATGGCCATTTTCGCCGCCAACATTGGTTCGGAGCACCTCGTAGGTCTCGCCGGAACAGGCGCCAAGGACGGTGTGGGCATGGCTCACTGGGAGATGCAGGGCTGGATGATTCTCATCCTCGGCTGGCTCTTCGTACCGTTCTATCAGTTGCTCAACAACAAGATGGGCAAGATTATCACCATGCCCGACTTCCTCAAGTTCCGCTACACCCCGCGCACAGGTTCTTGGCTGAGCATCATCACCCTTGTAGCCTATATCCTGACCAAGGTCAGTGTGACCGCGTTCACTGGTGGTATTTTCTTCAAGTATTTGCTTGGACTGCCCTTCTGGTGGGGTGCTTTGGGTCTGATTGTCATTACTGCTGTCTTCACCGTCATCGGCGGTATGAAGGGTGTGATGACGATGTCCACCATCCAGACTCCTATTCTTGTCATCGGTTCGTTCCTCGTGCTGTTCCTCGGCCTCAACACACTGGGCCACGGAAGCATCACTGAGGGTTGGAGCACCATGATGGACTACTGCCGCAGTCTGCACGACGGTTACGGCACCACCCACATGTTCCACTGGTCTGACATCAATGCCTCTGGCAAGCCCGACCCCCTATATCATGAGTATCCCGGTTTCGTGGTGTTCATAGGAGCATCAATCATCGGTTTCTGGTACTGGTGCACCGACCAGCATATCGTGCAACGTGTGCTCGGCCAGACGAAGAATGAGGACAACAGCGTGGTGATGAAGCGCGCCCGCCGCGGTTCCATCTGCGCCGGCTACTTCAAGCTGCTGCCAGTCTTCATGTTCCTTATCCCCGGCATGGTTGCCATCGCCCTCTCCAACGATCCCTCCAGCGGAATCACCATGGATATCAATAACCACGACCAAACCGACGGTGCTTTCGCCATGATGGTGAAGAACATCCTTCCTGCCGGTGTGAAGGGCTTCGTGACCATTGGTTTCATCTGTGCCCTCGTCACCTCTCTCGCTGCATTCTTCAACAGCTGCGCAACCCTCTTCACTGAGGACTTCTACAAGCCGATGAAGAAAGGCAAGAGCGAGGAGCACTATGTGCTCGTCGGCCGTATCGCTACCGTCGTGGTGGTGGTGCTTGGTCTGCTCTGGCTGCCCGTTATGATGGGCATGGGCAATCTCTACAGCTATCTGCAAGGTATCCAGTCGCTGCTGGCACCTGCCATGGTGGCTGTGTTCACCCTCGGTATCTTCTCCAAGAAGATTACTCCGAAGGCAGGCGAATGGGGTCTCATCGGCGGTTTTGTCATCGGTATGCTCCGTCTGCTGACCAATATCTTCACCGAGACTGGCAGCAAGGCAATGACAGGTGCTTTCTGGGAGAACACCGCATGGTTCTGGCAGACTAACTGGCTCGTCTTCGAGTGCTGGCTGCTGGTGTTCATCGTCCTCCTTATGATTGTGGTGTCGTTCTTCACTCCCGCCCCGTCAAAGGAGCAGGTGGAAGCCATCACCTTCACTTCTGACTATCGCCGCCAGATTCGCGAGAGCTGGAACGTATGGGACGTCGTAGCCACCATTGGTGTGATTTGCCTCTGCGGTTGCTTCTACGCTTATTTCTGGTAAACCTACAGCGGAGGGAACGTGTGTTCCCTCCGCACTTTGCATTTTATAAAAGATTACTGATTATTTAGTAAGAAAAACAGATTATGACTGGATTTTATGGTGAGCACTCCAAAGTATTCGTTTCCGTGGACTGCATCGTCTTCGGTTTCGACCACAACAAACTGAAGTTGCTCATCGGCAGGCGTCAGATGGACCCCGGACGTGGCGAGTGGTCGCTCTACGGTGGTTTTGTGCGCGAGGATGAGAGTCTGAGCGAGGCAGCCAACCGAGTTTTGTTCACCCTCACGGGTCTTGAGCACATCTACATGAAACAGGTTGGTGCCTTTGGTGCCATCGACCGTGACCCGGGAGAGCGCGTCATCACAGTGGCCTACTGCGCACTCATCAATGTCAACGACTATGACGACCAACTTCGTCAGGAGCATGGAGTGGAATGGGTCAACCTTGACGAACTGCCCCGCCTCTACTCCGACCACAACGAAATGGTGCTGAAGGCAGTTACGCTCCTGCGCCGCCGCATCGGAACCGAACCGCTGAGCTTCAACCTGCTTCCCGAACTGTTCACCCTCACCCAACTGCAACATGTCTATGAGGCCATCCTCGGCGAGACGATTGACAAGCGCAACTTCCGCAAGCGCGTCAAGGGACTGGAGTTCATCGAGAAGACCGAGCACATCGACAAGCTCACCTCCAAGCGTGGCGCCTATCTCTACCGCTTCAACAAAAAGATGTTTGCCCAAGAGACAGCGTTCAAACTCTGACAACAACTCATCCAGTCATCCAAGTAGGACATGAATGACTTGTCTGTCCAAACAACAACCAAAAATCTAAATACATTATGTTAGAAGAATTAAAAGAAAAAGTATTTCGTGCCAACCTTGATCTGGTGAAACACAATCTGGTGATTTTCACATGGGGCAATGTATCGGGTATCGACCGCGAGAAAGGCCTTGTAGTCATCAAACCCTCTGGAGTGGATTACGATGTGATGAAAGCCTCCGACATGGTGGTCGTCGACTTGGAGACCGGCGCCGTGGTGGAAGGCGACCTCAATCCCTCCTCCGACACCCCGACCCACTTGGTGCTCTACCGTGCCTTCCCCAAAATCGGCGGCATCGTACACACCCATTCCACCTATGCCACCGCTTGGGCACAGGCCGGCAAGGACATCCCCAACATCGGCACCACCCATGCCGACTATTTCCACGATGAGATTCCCTGCACAGGCGACATGGTGGAGAGTCAGATGGCAGAGTATGAGAAAGAGACCGGCGTAGTGATTGTCGACCGCATCCGCAGCGGCAACATCAACCCCGTGCATACCCCCGGCGTGCTGGTGAAGAACCACGGACCGTTCTCCTGGGGCAAGAATCCCGACAACGCTGTATACAACGCTGTCGTCATGGAGCAGGTCGCCAAGATGGCATTCGTGTCCTTCTGCGTCAACCCAGAGACGACGATGAATCCCCTCCTCGTGGAGAAACACTTCAGCCGCAAGCATGGCCCCAACGCCTACTACGGCCAGAAAAAGCATTAATATTATCTAGATATTCTAGAAAATCAAACAATAACTATCATCTATCAACAACTATAAAAAAACAATCATTATGAAAGCATTCGAGAATTATGAGATTTGGTGGGTAACTGGTGCACAACTTCTTTACGGAGGCGACGCAGTGGTACAAGTAGACGGACATTCCAAGGAGATGGTCGAGGGCCTGAACGCCAGCGGCAATATCCCCGTGAAGGTGGTCTACAAAGGCACCGCCAACAGTTCTAAAGAAGTGGAGGACGTGATGAAGGCTGCCAACAACGACGAGAAGTGCATCGGCATCATCACCTGGATGCACACCTTCTCCCCCGCCAAGATGTGGATTAAGGGTTTGCAGGCACTGCAGAAGCCCCTTCTCCATTTCCACACCCAATACAATGCCGAGATTCCTTGGGAGTCGATTGACATGGACTTCATGAACCTGAACCAGAGTGCTCACGGTGACATCGAGTTCGGTCACATCTGCACCCGTATGCGCGTTCCCCGCAAGGTGGTTTGCGGCTACTGGAAGAGCGAGGATGCACAGAAGAAGATTGCCGTTTGGGCCCGCGTGGCTGCCGGTGTCGCTGATGCCAAGAACGTGCGCTGCCTGATGTTCGGTATGAACATGAACAATGTTGCCGTTACCGATGGCGACCGCGTGGAGTTTGAGCAGCGTCTGGGCTACCATGTTGACTACTATCCCGTCTCCTCTCTGATGGAGTACTTCAAGAAAGTGACCGACGCAGAGGCCGACGCACTCGTCGAGGAGTACAAGAAGCTCTACACCATCAAGATTGACGAGAGCGGTGAGGAAGTATATTGGGAGAAAGTGAAGAGCGCCGCCAAGGCAGAGATTGCACTCCGCCGCGTGCTGAAGGACGAGGGTGCCACTGCTTTCACCACCAACTTCGACGACCTCGGCGATGCCGACATCGACGACCCCAACTTCGTTGGTTTCGACCAGATTCCGGGTCTTGCCTCCCAGCGTCTGATGGAAGAGGGCTACGGCTTCGGTGCTGAGGGCGACTGGAAGACCGCCTGCCTCTATCGCACATTGTGGATTATCCAGCAGGGTATGCCCACTGGTTGCTCCTTCCTCGAGGACTACACGCTCAACTTCGCCGGCGACCGCAGCTCATGTCTGCAGAGCCATATGCTTGAGGTTTGTCCGCTCATCGCCTCCGACAAGCCCAAACTCGAGGTTCACTTCCTCGGCATCGGTATCCGCAAGCAGCAGACAGCCCGCTTGGTGTTCACCTCAAAGGTAGGCCGTGGCATCAAGGCTACTGTTGTTGACCTTGGCAACCGCTTCCGTCTCATTTCTCAGGAGGTGGAGTGCATTGAGCCGAAACCCATGCCCAAACTTCCTGTTGCCTCTGCTCTCTGGGTTCCCCAGCCCACATTCGAGATTGGCGCAGGTGCATGGATTCTCGCCGGTGGTACCCACCACAGTGCATTCTCATACGACATCACCGAGGAATACTGGGAGGACTTCGCTGAGATGCTCGGCATCGAGTATGTCCGCATCAACAAGGACACCAAGACCAGCGAGTTCAAGCACGAGCTCCAGATGAATGAGGTGTATTACATGCTTAACAAAGCGCTTAAATAAAAATTATTGAAAATTGAAGATTGAAAATTGAGATTTGGGATTGAATTGGCAAAAACCTATGCCAAAGAAAAAGAATCTTCAATTTTCAATCTTCAATAAAAAAATAAGTTTATGACTGCAAAACAAACCATAGAATCCGGAAAAGCCATCCTCGGCATTGAGTTTGGCTCCACCCGCATCAAGGCCGTCCTCATCGACGAGGACAACAACCCGATAGCACAGGGCAGCCATGAATGGGAAAACCAGTTGGTCGACGGCCTCTGGACCTACAGCATTGAGGCCATCTGGTATGGTCTGCAAGACTGCTATGCCGACCTTCGCAACAATGTACGCAAGGAATACGACACAGAAATCGAGGTTCTCGCCTCCATCGGTATCAGTGCCATGATGCACGGCTACATGCCTTTCGATGAGAAAGACCAGATACTCGTTCCCTTCCGCACCTGGCGCAACACCAACACCGGGAAGGCAGCCGCCGAACTTTCGGAACTGTTCAACTACAACATCCCGCTTCGTTGGAGTATCTCACACATCTACCAGGCCATCCTCGACAACGAGGAGCATGTGGCAGACATCAAGTTCCTCACCACCCTGGCAGGTTATATCCACTGGCAGCTCACCGGTGAGAAGGTGTTGGGCATCGGCGATGCCTCCGGCATGATTCCCATCGACCCCGCCACGAAACAGTACTCCGCTGAGATGGTGAAGAAGTTTGACGACCTCGTAGCACCCCGTGGCTTCGGCTGGCGTCTGTTCGACATCCTCCCCAAGGTGCTGTTGGCAGGCGAGAAAGCAGGTTTCCTGACCGAGAAAGGAGCCAAGTTGCTCGATGTGTCCGGCAAGCTGAAACCCGGCATTCCACTCTGTCCTCCCGAGGGCGACGCAGGCACCGGCATGGTAGCCACCAACGCCGTGAAGCAGCGCACCGGCAATGTTTCTGCCGGCACCTCCTCTTTCTCCATGATTGTGTTGGAGAAAGACCTGTCGAAACCCTACGAGATGATTGACATGGTGACCACACCCGACGGCAGCCTCGTTGCCATGGTTCACTGCAACAACTGCACCTCTGACCTCAACGCATGGGTCAACCTGTTCAAGGAATACCAGCAACTGCTCGGCATTCCCGTGGACATGAACGAGGTATATGGCAAGCTTTACAACAACGCCCTCAACGGTGATGCCGACTGTGGCGGACTTATTTCATACAACTACATCTCAGGTGAGCCTGTCACCGGTCTTGCCGAGGGTCGTCCGCTCTTCGTGCGCGGTGCCAACGACAAGTTCAACCTCGCCAACTTCATGCGTGCTCATCTCTACGCATCTGTTGGTGTGCTGAAAATCGGCAACGACATCCTCTTCAACGAGGAGCAGGTGAAGGTAGACCGCATCACTGGCCACGGAGGTTTGTTCAAGACCAAGGGTGTGGGTCAGCGCATCCTCGCTGCCGCCATCAACTCGCCCATCTCCGTCATGGAGACCGCTGGTGAGGGTGGCGCATGGGGTATCGCCCTGCTCGCCTCCTATCTGGTGAACAACCCCGACAAGCTCGTGCTCGCCGACTACCTCGACCAGGTGGTATTCGCCGGTAACGCCGGTGTCGAGATTGCTCCGACACCTGAGGATGTGGAAGGCTTCAACCGCTATATTGTCAACTACAAGGCAGGTCTTCCCATCGAGGAGGCAGCCGTCAAGTGCAAAAAATAACGATTGGAACAACAACCAACATGAAAAAATCGACTTTAGTATCACTCATCGCAGCGATTTCGCTCTCCGCACAGGCACAAGATGCCACCATCAGCATCCAGGCTGACAAGGGAACCCAAATCATTCCCAGGGAAATCTACGGACAGTTCTCCGAGCACCTCGGCACCTGCATCTACGGAGGTCTCTGGGTGGGTCCTGAGTCACCCATCGCCAACACCGACGGTTACCGCAACGACGTGCTCCAGGCACTCAAAAACCTGAAGGTGCCCGTGATGCGCTGGCCGGGCGGATGCTTTGCCGATGACTACCACTGGATGGACGGCATCGGTCCCAAGAACCAGCGTCCATCACTGCGCAACAACAACTGGGGCGGCACCATCGAGGACAACTCCTTTGGTACCCATGAGTTCCTGAACCTCTGCGAGATGCTCGACTGCGAGCCCTACATCAGCGGCAACGTCGGTTCGGGCACAGTGAAGGAGATGGCACAATGGGTGGAGTACATGACCAGCGACGGCGATACGCCCATGGCACGCCTGCGCCGCCAGAACGGCCGCGACAAGGCATGGCATGTGAAGTATTTCGGCATCGGCAACGAGGCATGGGGCTGTGGTGGAAACATGACTCCGGAGTACTACTCCGATGAGTTCCGCAAGTTCAACACCTACCTCCGCGACCAGCAGGGCAACAAGCTCTACCGCATCGCCAGTGGTGCTTCCGACTATGACTACACCTGGACAAAGGTGCTGATGGACCGCATCGGCAACCGCATGAACGGTGTGTCGCTCCACTACTACACCTGCTCTGGCTGGAATGGTTCGAAAGGCTCTGCCACGAAGTTCGACAGCGACCAGTATTACTGGACTTTGGGCAAGTGTCTGGAGATAGACGATGTCATCAAGCGCCACTGCACCATCATGGACGAGAAAGACCCCAAGAAGGAAATCGGTCTGCTCGTTGATGAGTGGGGCACCTGGTGGGACGAGGAGCCCGGCACCATCAGCGGACACCTCTACCAGCAGAACGCGCTTCGCGACGCTCTTGTCGCCGCCATCTCGCTCAATGTGTTCCACAAGTACACCGACCGTGTGAAGATGGCCAACATCGCACAGGTGGTCAACGTGCTTCAGGCAATGATTCTCACCGATACTAAGGGTCCTGGCCATATGGTGCTCACCCCCACCTATCACGTGTTTGAGATGTTCAAGCCCTTCCAGGAGGCCACCTATCTGCCTCTCGACCTCAAGTGCGACGTCATGCACGTGCGCCATGAAATGAACAAGGAAATGGATGAGAGCAGTGATGAGGGATACCGCAACCTGCCGCTCATCAGCGCATCGGCTGCCAAGACCGCATCGGGCAGTGTCATCATCTCACTTGCCAATGTCAGTCTTGACAAGAAGCAGGAAGTGGCCATCAGCCTCAGCGGCATCAAAGCCAAGGACGTGAGCGGACGTATCCTCACCAGCAAGAACGTGGCCGACTTCAACGACTTCGACCATCCCAACAAGGTGCAGCCCGCTGCCTTCAAGGATGCGAAGCTGAAGAAAGACCAGCTCACCGTGAAACTCCCCGCCAAGAGCATCGTCGTGCTGGAGGTAAAATAAAATGTATGAAAGGAGTTTAGAAGTTTAGGAGACTTGGAGTTTAGACATTACTCCTGCTCAAGAGGCTTCTCAACTACCAAACTTCCAATCAAAGATTTTTTGTAGTTTTAAAAACAATCAATAATGAACGACAACAAAGTAATGAACAGGGCAGCCGACAACATCCGAATCCTGGCTGCCGCTATGGTTGAGAAAGCCAAGTCGGGCCACCCAGGTGGTGCCATGGGCGGTGCAGACTTCATCAACACCCTCTACAGCGAGTTCCTCGTCTATGACCCCGAGAACCCCGACTGGGAAGGCCGTGACCGTTTCTTCCTCGACCCGGGCCACATGGCTCCTATGCTTTACTCACAGCTCTGCCTCATCGGCAAATACGACCTTGAGGACCTGAAGAACCTGCGCCAGTGGGGTTCGGTCACTCCCGGTCACCCCGAGCGCGAACTCGCCCGCGGCATTGAGAACACCTCCGGTCCGCTCGGCCAAGGCCACACCTTCGCCGTCGGTGCAGCTATCGCCGCCAAGTTCCTGAAAGCCCGTCTGGGTAATGTGATGAACCAGACCATCTATGCCTATATCTCCGACGGCGGTGTGCAGGAGGAGATTTCACAGGGTGCAGGCCGTATCGCCGGCAACCTGGGTCTGGACAACCTCATCATGTTCTACGACGCCAACGACATCCAGCTGTCCACCAAGACCGAGGTGGTGACCTGCGAGGACACCGCCAAGAAGTATGAGGCATGGGGCTGGTATGTGCAGAAGATTGACGGCAACGATGTCGACCAAATCCGCGAAGCCATCAAGAAGGCACAGGCAGAGAAGGAGCGTCCGAGCCTCATCATCGGTCACTGCATCATGGGCAAGGGTGCCCGCAAGGCCGACGGTTCCAGCTACGAGAGCAACTGCGCCACACACGGTGCTCCTCTCGGTGGCGACAACTTCGTTCAGACGATGAAGAACCTGGGTGCTGACCCAGAGAACCCATTCCAAATCTTCCCCGAGGTGCAGGAAATGTATGCCCGTCGTGCTGAGGAACTGAAGAAAATCTGTGCTGAGCGCTATGCCGAGAAGGCAGAGTGGGCAAAGGGTCACCCCGTGCAGGCCAAGCAGCTTGAGGAGTGGTTCAGCGGCAAGGTTCCCGTCATCGACTGGAGCAAGGTGCAGCAGAAGGCTGGCGCCGCTACCCGTGGTGCCTCCGCCACTGTCCTCGGTGCACTGGCAGAGCAGGTGCCCAACATGATTTGCGCATCCGCCGACCTGTCCAACTCCGACAAGACCGACGGCTTCCTCAAGAAGACCCACGACATCGTGCGCGGCGACTTCACCGGTGCCTTCTTCCAGGCAGGTGTGGCAGAGCTCACCATGGCATGCTGCTGCATCGGTATGGCTCTGCACGGTGGTGTGATTCCCGCCTGCGGCACCTTCTTCGTGTTCTCCGACTACATGAAGCCCGCCGTCCGTATGGCAGCCCTCATGGAACTGCCCGTGAAGTTCATCTGGACTCACGACGCCTTCCGTGTTGGTGAGGATGGTCCTACCCACGAGCCCGTGGAGCAGGAGGCACAGATTCGTCTGATGGAGAAACTGAAGAACCACAGCGGCAAGAACTCGATGCTCGTGGTGCGTCCTGCCGACGCCGAGGAGACCACTGTCTGCTGGCGCATGGCTATGGAGAACACCGAGACACCGACCGCTCTGATTTTCTCCCGCCAGAACATCGACATGCTGCCCGAAGGCAACGACTACAGTCAGGCTGCCAAGGGTGCATATGTGGTGGCTGGAAGCGACGACGACTATGACGTCATCCTCCTTGCCTCCGGTTCAGAGGTATCCACCCTTGAGGCTGGTGCTGCCCTGCTGCGCGCCGACGGCGTGAAACTCCGCGTGGTGAGCGTTCCCTCCGAGGGACTGTTCCGCTCACAGCCGAAGGAATATCAGCAGAGCGTCCTTCCTGCCGGCAAGAAGAAGTTCGGCCTCACCGCCGGTCTGCCTGTGACCCTCGAGGGTCTTGTCGGCGGCGACGGTGTCGTCTGGGGTTTGCAGAGCTTCGGCTTCTCCGCTCCCTACAAGGTGCTTGACGAGAAGTTGGGCTACACCGGCCAGAACGTCTATGAGCAGGTGAAGAAACTTCTGAGCGAGTAATATGGAAGTAAAGACCGTCGGCATAGCCAGCGACCACGCTGGCTATGCGCTTAAACAGTTTGTCAAGAAATATCTCGACGACAACGGATATGCGTGGAAGGACTACGGCACCTATTCCGAAGCCTCTTGCGACTACTCCGACTTCGGTCATGCACTTGCCGAAGGTATTGAGCGCGGCGAGGTGTTTCCCGGCATCGCCATCTGCGGCAGCGGCGAGGGCATCAGCATGACGCTCAACAAGCATCAGAGCATCCGCGCCGGACTGTGCTGGATTCCCGAGATAGCCCATCTCATCCGCCAGCACAACAACGCCAATGTCCTGGTGATGCCCGGACGTTTCATCGACGAGGCCACCGCCTCCCTCATCATGGACGAGTTCTTCTCCACTGAGTTTGAGGGCGGCCGCCATCAGGCCCGCATCGACAAGATTCCCCTTCACGGCGACATGGTCTGATGCAGACAATCCAATTAAACTTAAAGAGGCGGGAGAAAATCCCGCCTTTTTAGTTTTTACCTGCCATCCTTGCTGAACTTCAGGTTTTCCACATGCGGCCCTACAAACATCGGCATGAGGTCGGCAGTGGCATACCATGTCGGTTTTTCTTTCATTCGGTCGTGCAACAACCGGCCATTGATTTTCAGGTTCTCGAAAGTGATGTCCCGCACCAGGCGTTGTTCATCGTATCCGCTGATGATGGAGAGACTATGCGGCAGTTCCCCACGATAGCGTATGTTGCGGAAGACGACATTCTCCACTCCCCGGCCTGGGGCTGCGCAGTATTTCTGGTTGAAACCAACCTTGACCTGCACAAGACAACCCTGCTTTATCTGCTCCACCCGTATATTGTCGAACACGACATTGCGCACAAGGTTGTTGTCGCCGCAGTTGATGGCCATGCAACCCTGATAGTCCACCTGTTGCTCCGCCTGTCCGAGGATATCGATATTCTCATATCTCAGGTTCTCAATGGTGTCGCCCCGCTCCGCATTGCCGTGGATGCCGATGAAGATGGGGTGTGCCACATCTGCCCAAAGAGTGGAGTTTTGCATGGAGATGTTGCGGGCATTTCCCATAAAACCCTTCCGTGTGGCATAGGCCGTGGTGCAATCGTCGCTGTTGCGGCAGAACACGCGGTCGTAGACCACATTGCTCGATGCGAAGACATTCAGTCCGTCACCCCAACTGGGGTGCGAGATGCTTCGCACATCATGCAGTGTCACCCCATCACTCTCGCCCACTGGACAGGTGTTCACTACGAGTCCATCAATGAGCACATTCTTCGAGCGATGGACATGACACCCCTCATAGCCGCTTTTTGGTCGGGCGATACCCCGTCCCAGGATGCTCACATTCTCAGCATCATCAATGACAAAGGTACCGGTGAAATAGGTTCCTCCGCAGAGATAGACCGTCGTGTACGACGGCACACGTATTGTATCATTCGAATAGAAGCCGGGAGCATAACAGACCAATTCCCTGCCCTGTCTCTTCGCAGCCATCTCCGCCTGTTGCCGGCTTACAGGAGGTTTGGAAGTGAACAACAAGAGATTGTTGGTGATGTCACCGTCAAACTCCACGCTCACATTCTCGGGTTGGAAGAGCAGGAACTGTATGGTCGAGTCATTCAGCACATTTGGTATCACACCACGGTAAGCGGGGCGTATTTGTGCAGTAGTGAAATTCCTGTTTTTGGTGACCACACGCACAAACACATCACCCGTGAAATCAAACATACCATAGCTGATTTCCGACACACGGTGCTTTCCATTTTCCACAGGGGCATTCACCTTGGCCATGTAGGTGTCTATTTTCACCCACTCCTGACTGCTGCGCGGCCGCACATAAACATCATACTCATGCTTGAGAGGTGCACCATCAGGGGCTGGATAGGTGAACACCTGATGCAGTTTCAGCCCTTCTCTCACACCCTTTACCAAAAACTCATCAGCCTCGATATTTTTCCTCATTTCCCCTGCTTTCTCTGCCTTTTCCTGCAGGGTCATCAATCGCTTGGTATAGGGCATCTGCTGTCCACGTCGGCCGACATAATGTTGATATGCCTGGCGATAGATATCGCGGATGCGTCCGCGACCCATTGTCCCAGGTTCCGTCCAATTGCAATAGAGACCCGTGCAGTCATGCCATGTCTCAAAAGGGACATCATAGCCAAGGTTATACTTCGCAGTGTATTCCAATCCTTTCAACAAACGATTGTCGAGAGCACCATATAAGTCATCACCCTGCTCCCATGCCATTTCGCAAAGGTCGCACAATGCCCCAAGACCGAGTTGCACATGCTGCTGGTCGCGTCCTGCTTCCTGACATTGCCCTGTCTCACTAATATAGCGAGGCAGCGAACCATTGTCGTTGGCATCCATAAAATAATCGACCGATGCCCGATACAGCATACTGTCTTTCAGACTAATCGCACATGCCATGCGCAATCGGTTGACTATTGCTCCCCAATTGCCGTTGGCATAAGGACTGTCTGCCTCAAACTGCTCCATCATCGGGAGCATAGCACGGCGGAGCATCTCATCACCTTTCACTGGCTCAGACGGAGCCACCAACATCATCGCCCTCACCAACCAATAGCACTGAATGGCACATAGCGGTGCGTCATGCCCTTCGATGTGCTTCAAAGTTCCGACATAGGCATCAATGATATGGCGTGCCTCAGCGGTGTCGCCCTTAAGGGCGAAGTCGAGAGCCGCCCGCATGTCGCGCTCGCTGCCCGCCTTGGTACAGGCATATTTGCCATCACGGGCAATCACCTCAAATGGTCCGGCCATTTTATAAGATGATGTCTGAGCCACATCAGGCAAGGAAAACGCCAACAGGCAAGCCAATGTGAGTATCTTCATCATTTCACCAAATACTTTTTGCCATTGCGTATATAAATACCCTTTCGAGGCAAGAGACTGTTTATC
The DNA here is from genome assembly GCA_902767775.1 of uncultured Prevotellaceae bacterium. GTDB lineage: Bacteria > Bacteroidota > Bacteroidia > Bacteroidales > Bacteroidaceae > Prevotella. The sequence goes on from CACXIP010000025.1 coordinate 59,552, forward strand.
ATACGGCCCTGCAAGTCATACAACTTATCGTTGCAATCCGTTTTCTCTCTGGTATGGTTTTCCACGATACCGGATGGCAGCGCTTTGTAAGAGAGGGTGAAATTGTCCCAAACGAGCCATGTATTTCCGCTGGAAGGTTCAGCTATGCCGAGGGAAAGCGAGCCATCTCTCACCTCAATGTCCACAGTAAGGAGTGCATAGGAGGAACTGGCAGCCATTTTGTCACGTTCGGCATCGAAATTGCTGTTTTTACATGAGGCTCTGACCAAAGCCTTTTCCGTCACGCCAGCGCTGGTGGCATAGAGATACCCTGTGTTGGCCCCTTCCCCATTAGCCAGTTGGCAAGAGATGGTGTATTCACCATCGGGCAGTCCGCTGATGGTCTGCGTGAAGTCAAAGTTGGTGCTGTGCCACACTTCCACCGCACCATTGTAGCGCTGGTTGCCCCAAGTGCCAGTCATCGTCCATCCGTAGCCGTTGCCAGTAAATGCCGGGTTCACCAGGAATGGTGTAACATCCACTGGTGTCAAGTCACCTGAAATAGCGGATTGCTCATTGATATAGTCAGCGAGAAAACGGTTCTTCCCAATGGCGAAAATCTGCAGACGCAAGATATCGCTGCCCGTTTTGTTGCAAGCCAGTTCCTCTCCATCGCGCAAGCCATTGGCAGGTGTCCAAAGCCCCATCCAATTACCGGGATACTTCCCATTTTCTATCGTCCACGCTCCATCTTGATAGTCCATGAGCAGCAATGACCACTCACAGGCGTAGGGCTGGTCGTGGGTGCGCAACTGATCGGGACGGTCCCACTCGGTCTGAAGCGTCAGTCCATCGTAGTCCATGTTGCGCATGGTGAAGCCAGTCGAATAGGTTTCTATTTGGAAGAGTTGTGCAAAGGTTGGCGATTTCGTTTTTCCATCTGCTGCGGGTGTCCTGAGCACCAGTGCCTTGTTGCCGTTTTTCGGGGCATTTTGGAGCGAGAGCAGCAGGTCTGCCTCATCAGCAGCCAATACGAAATAATGGTCTTGGCACAACTGCGCCAATTCACTGACCGTGTTAACCAACTGATAGCCACGGTCAGAGGTAAGCAACGAGTAGTAGCTATGTGAGGTAGCCTTCACATCAATCGAATAGGTATAGGTCTGGCCCTGATAGGTGGCGGTGATTAGCATGTCTTGTTGCACGTCACTCACCACGAGCGAGGAGCCCTTGCTGCCGTCACTCCAGATGATGCTCTCAGGATTGGCAGCACTTGGGACGAGCAGGCCGAGGGTGACGGTGGAACCAGCAAGCACCTGTGTCTCGGAGCCCTCACTGCCGTTGATGGTGGGGATGGCCGGCACCACTTTCAGTCTGAACGTAGTCTGGCTGACGGCACCACTCTGGTTGGCATACTGGCAGATGTACTCACGCGAGGTGGTCAGTGCCGGTATGGTGATGGTGCTGCCCGTTTGTCCGTTGTCCCACAGATAATCATCGGTCCATCCCGTGGTGGCTCCTGCATAGAGGATGATGCTGGTGCCATAGAGCACTGTTTTCTCGGTGGTCTGTTCGATGACACCGTCGACGGTCACCTCAGTGTCCATTTTGTCGGCAGGGGCATCACCCGCCACAGCAATCGCAAAAGCCTGCGTACTCTTCACTCCATTCTGTGCAGTATAGGTGACGCGGTAGATGTGGCTGTGGTCCGCCTTGACAGTCAGTTCGCGAGTTGTTGCACCCGTGTTCCATACCCACAGTCCGGTGTCCTCTGTTCCCTCAGGTAACTGTGGCTGGAGTATGATTTCGGTACCATCAGCAGGGATAGCCTTCGTCTTGCCAGCCTCGTAGTTGTACTTCAAACCACCAAGATTGGTTTGGTTGACAAATGTCTGTCCATGGTAGACGATATTGCCACTGAGCGGCACCTTGGCTTGTTTTTGGTCAATAAGCGGTCGGTAATGGGTAAGTGTGGAGAATCCCAGATGGTCGAAACCACCGGAATTCTGGCTGTAGTTTCCACCGCCGCCATCGGGACATACCTTGGCACTGGCTTTCTCGGCATACTGGAGTTTGATGCCTCGCTGCCCCTCATAGTATCCCAAGGCGCGGTCCCAGTAGGGACGGTATTCACCCTTGCCACCCTCGTTAGGACCACCCGACTGCACCCAAGGTGCACTCCATGCAGTGCGGCAATCAGCATAATTGTAGTTAATCCAAGGCAGATTGCTGCCTGCCACACCACCAAAATTGAAAGCCGCCACATGTTCGATACCAGCGGCGATGCGGTCATCCATGTACGCATATAGGTCATCGCCCTGGTTGAGCCCCACCTGACAGATGTCGATGGCCAGACCGAGTGCCATGAGGGCATGGCCTTGGTCGCGCCCACTCTCCTGCATCTGACCAAGGAAACCCAGCGGCCCCCGACTGTCGGGCAATACCACTGGCACGAGGTTGCCAATAAACTCATTGCATCCGTCATTTAGTATGCTTGTTTGTTTGGAGCGGTCCTTGAACGTGCCCACATGGTCGTATTTATAGAACGACAGGCCTTGGTTGTACATATGCACATCATCGCAAAGGATGCCGATGGACATCACACAGAGCGCGTTGCACAGTCCCCAATTGCTCCAATAGTGTCCTGGACGTTGACCAACATTGGCATTGCGGGCATTGAGCCATGTGTCATGACGTCTGCGCAAGAAATCGATGGCTGGGTTATACCATGTCTTGACCATATACTGGCGAAACTCCTCGAAGTCGTCACGGCTCCATCCGTCATAGTCACGCATCAGTTCGGCGGCATTGGCCAGTTGATGTCCATAGATGCCGGCTGCCAACGAAAGATTGGTGTCACCGCTTACCCATTTGTTGCCTCTTGCCCATGCCATGAGGATGCGCACGGCTGCGTCTGCATTGTCCCGAGTGCCACCGATTTTCCAGCGTAGGGCATTTTGGAATGCCATAGCTGCGCCACGCGCCACGTTCATATAATTCTGCCCGCTGCCACCACCTCTCACAATGGTCTCTGTAGGCCAGGTGGCAATGGTAGACTGCGCATATTCGTTGGCACAAAGGATGTCCCAAGCCCGTTTTACACGGGCGTCACCAGCAGCCAGAAGTTGTTTGGCATGGTCGATGTCATCCTGTGATACGATGCCGCCAGGATGCACAAATCCATAGTCGGAAGAAGGTTCCACCACTCTTTTTGGAACAAAGCCTACTGTAGATTTGGCATGGTTGATGGCATTCTGAATGTTTTGCCGGCGCTCATCGAGCAATGGCTGCGAGGCTCGTGCCGTGGCAATTTCCATTTCTGCGATATTGATGGCATCCTGCACTTCTGCAATGGCATTGGGTGCATAATCCTCAGTGGCCGAAGAGAGGAAAGCCTTCGCTTCCTCCACCATTGACAGCAAGACAGTGGGGTCACCCGGATTTCCATAACGAAATTCGTTTTCTATGTCAGCAGCCACGGCAGTGAGCATCTTCACCTGTTCGTCGGTCACAGCAATATCATATATACGGAAGTCGGTCATGAGGGACTGCTTCAGATAGCTATCGCCTGTGAATGGCGCGCGACCTATCCAGCAATAGATGGGAGCCGTGGTGAAGGTATTCTTCAGGATGGGCATGGCTGTATTTTGTCCCACTCGCTTGCCATCAACAAAGAGTTCTCCTATCGAACCACTTTGCCGGTAGACAACACTCATCCACCTACCTTTTTGCGAAGACGTGCCCACCTCTATGCCGCTCTCCGCGCCGAAACCACCTGTCGAGGTGGCAATTCGCTGGGCGTTCAGGCGATAAGCCATATACTTGCCCTCACTCGCCGTACATGCAGCAGAAGTGGAGAAAGCCCATAGAAAATAGCCATTGCCAGAGAGCGATGCCTCATCAGCCACGCGATAACAAGCCGACACGGTGAAGTCGCCCAACTCTTTCACCACGGCACCAGCCGTGGCGGTCATATTCAGGAAGCCGACGCCGTTGCCCAGGTCAAGGGCATGATATTTGCCCACTTCCACTACTTTGGCGGCACCCATCACCCGGGCTGTAATCCCCGATGCGGAATCCACCACGTCCGTACCCGACACATTCTCAAAATCGAAATGCATCCTCAAGTGGTCATCCTCTTGTGCCATGACAACACCTGACATGGACATCACGGCAGCCACAAAGGCCAGCCATATTCTTTTCATTGACATCAATTGTTTATGGATTTGGTTTGGTTGGCACAAATTTACTTCTTGTTGGCAGAAAAGGAACCACACATTGTACAAAATCGATGGTTGTTGATGTGTCATCCCCATTTTTGCACGTCTGCACCCATGTTTTTTGGACAAAAAAACACATTTATACCCATATTTTTGTATCTTTGGGTGCAAAAACAATCAAGAAAATGATTCGCATCAGACTATATGTTACCCTCCTATGCATGTCGGTGCTGGTGAGTATCCATGCCGTGGACAAGCAATGGACGGTGGCCGACGGACTGCCCACAGGCGAGGTTCATCAGATTGTGGAACTGCCCAACGGACAGATGCTCGTGAATTGCGAGGGAGTGTTTTGTCTTTCCGACGGCAAGGGTTTCCAGACTGTGCCATGCAACTACAACCTCGCCTACCGCATGCCCCACTACCTGTCGGGATATGGCCAGCAATGGCAGGGTGACTCATTGCTATGGCTTCACGACTTCTACCGCATCTATCTCTTCGATGCCCGCATCCGTTCGTTTCGCTATGATGTGGAGAAAAGGCTGACAGAAGGTCTGCTCAACAGCTTCTCTCCTTCGTCAGCATCAGTCACCGACCGCCAAGGAGGCCATTGGAAAGGAACACTTCAAAACGGCATCACCTACCAATCGCCCCCACGTCAGATAGCCGAAAAGATAGAAGGCAACCATCCACTCATCGACCTCGCCCGCAGCACCACCGACAGCCATGGTAGCATCTGGCGCTGCAAATCCGACGGGCTGGAGTGTGAGACCAATGGAGTGATAGTGCGTTACAACAAAACAAACGTCATCAACTTGCCCCACGACAAAACCACGTTTATCACCGAACTGCCCGACCGCCGTTTCCTGCTCTGCGACTCCCTCTGCTATCTGGGTTATTTCTATCCAGAACGCAAGGAATATGTGCTGCTGAACAACCGTTTGCCGGTTTTGGGGCAATACCGCCATCTTGTGGGTGCCTGCGTCGTCGACGATGAATGGACATTGGTCTACTCACAAAACGGAGCTTTCTTGCTCAATACAAAGGCCGACACCATAGCTCCGCTGCCAGCAGCAAAGGTTATCGAACGGTATACAGACAAATACAACTGTGTGGTACGTGACAGCCAGAAAAGACTGTGGATTGGGACACAGAATGGACTGTTCTGCGAGGGGCGAAGTATAGCAGGACTTGCCAACAACTGCATCCGGAGTCTGCTGCCTGATGCCGGAGGAAATATATGGGTAGGCACTTCATGCGGTATCAGCAAAATCATCAACCGACAATCCCCCACCCTCTCGTATGATGTGGTCAATTTCAGTCCTGACGACGGTATCCCTGCTGTCTCGATGATGGAGCGAGCAGCATGTCTCACCGATGACGGCCATCTGCTCTTTGTCATCACACCCACCCATGCCGTGCAGTTTCTTCCTGAGTGGCTGAGTGTTGAACAACAGCCTCTGTCGGTAGTCATCACTGCCATGAGCGTCAACGGCGAGCCATTGCCGTTGCAGCAACTGACACAGCGTATCACGCTCGCACACCATCAGAACTACCTCATCTTCCAATTCTCAGCACTCAACTATGCGACACCATCGCATACGCGCTACCGCTACCGACTATTGGGGTTGGAAAACGAGTGGCAACAACCCGTCACCCATGATGGCTGTCTTGGCGAAGTGGAATACCGCGCCCTGCCATCTGGCACCTATACCTTTGAGGTGCAAGCCGCCATTGATGACGGCAAATGGGGAGAACCCACTCGTCAGGTTGTCATTATCCGTCCGCCATTTTGGCTGACATGGTGGGCGAAAACGCTGTATGCCCTGTTAGGCATCCTGTTGGTCGCTGCACTTGCAGGCATTTATCTCCGACGCAAACAACAAAAAATGGAGCGCGAGAATGACAACCGGGTGAACCAGCTCTTCGAACTGCGCGAAGAAGCCCGCCACCAGTTTGCCGAAGCCACCAATGTTGACCCTCAGAAAATTGGTTTGAACATCGAGGAGCAGCAACTCACGGAACGTATGCTCAAAGCTATAGAAAACCACATGTCGGATGCGGACTATGGAGTCGACCAACTGGCGCAGGATGTATTTATGAGCCGCTCGGCACTCTATACCAAACTACGCAACATGCTTGGCATCTCCCCTGCCGATTTCATCCGCAATGTCCGTCTGAAGCATGCCGCGAATTTGCTCACCGACACCCAACTGCCCATTGGCGAGATAGCCGACCTGGTGGGCTACAACACCCACAAGGCTTTTGCCACCAACTTCAAAAAGATGTTCGGCATGCTGCCCTCTGAATACCGCATGCCCAAAGGCCTCAGCCCACAAGACGAAGAACAGTCATGAGAAGCAAATGATATGTTCTCGGCAAGGTCTAAAGGATGCTCATGCTGACGGACAAAAAAAGGCGGGATTTTCTCCCGCCCTTTTTGAATTTCACTAAATTGGATGCTATCTTGTCAGTCATCGATGTCGAACAAAGCTCCCTGCTTGTTGAACTTCATCTCGAGGTCGTTGGACAACTCTATCTTGAAGCCGTAGCGCTCTTTGTCAATCTTGACGATGGTGGCATCGGGATAGGAAGTCTGCACATAGTTGGCGATGACTGTGGGAACCAGATGAGCCGGAACGGCATTGAATTGGCAGTCCACTTTGTCCCAATTGCCTTTCTTGTCAAACTCCAGTTGGACGCCGTTGTTCAGGTGTACCTCAAACTGTCTTCTTCCGTTGTCGAAATCTTTCTTGGCAAACATGACTCCCTCTCCCGGGAAGTTCTCTTGGATGAATGCCATGGCTGCTGCGGGCAGTTGCTCAGTGGGGATGAGTCTGTCACCGGCAAATGTGGAAACTGATTGCATCATCATGCAAAGGAGTGCTGCGAGGAATAATGTAGACTTTTTCATAATTGTAATTTTTTAGTTGTTATTATTATTTGTTGTTATTCTTTTTTCTGTCTTCTGGAAGATTGTTTTTTCCTTCTGACATTGCAAAGTTAACCCCGAAAATCTCCGTCCGCAACTTTTTTTGAGTATTTCGCCTCACTTCGTTGCGACAGGCACCTCTGTTTGCGACAAACCCAAACAGCAGCCTTAGAATCTGTCGCATTTTGGTCGTTTGGGGGGCTGGTCGTTTGGTCGTTTGGGGGGATTGGGGGGGGAGTTTAGGAGTCTAGGAGATTAGGAGTTTAGACGATACCCCTTCAAGAATGGCGGTGCAACGTGGTAGAGACGTCCATATATGGCGTCTCTCAGTCGTTTGGTTGTTTGGGCGTTTAGTCGTTTGGGGGGTTGGGCGTTTGGTCGTTTGGGGAACAGTATCCCAATTATTTTGGAGAATATGGATATGTTTTGTACTTTTGTGGTAAATTACTACCTTATATATTAGTATCAGATTTTTACACCTATTATTTACGATTATGGGAATTATTGGGGCGATTATCATTGGTTTTCTGGCTGGTTTCATAGCCAACAAGATCATGGGCAAGGGCGGTGGTCTTTTGTGGGACCTTTTCTTTGGCATCAACGGCGGTTTAGCAGGTGGTTATCTGTTTGATGTGTTGAATATCTCACTGGGTGGCATCGTCGGCCAGTTGATCACAGCCGTTGTGGGAGCCGTTATCGTGCTGTGGATAGCCTCATTCTTTAGGAAGTAAGTCATCATAGAGGTCATCGCAAGGGACTTCTGCTGACGGATGTCTTTTGCTGTGGGAAAAGCGGCAGAGCCGAGCGACAAATCCCGATGAACTGCTATGAATGGTGGGAGATTTATTTCACGATTTTGTTGGGTTTTTACTTATAATTGTTTAGTTTTGCAAAGACAATTGTTTTGTACTTTTGGATATTGAATTTCCAAAAGTTGTGAGCATGCAAAACCTAATCAATTGCAAAAACCTAATCAATATAATAGTATGAAGAAAATCTATAAAGCCCATATCCTCTTCACGAAGGAGAAAAGCCATTTCGAAGTGCTTGAGAACGGATATATCGCTGTCGGTGACGACGGGCGTGTGATAGGAGTTGCGAGCAATTTGGCGGCGTTGGATAGTGAGGATGCAGAGGTCGTTGATTTTGGTGACCGTCTGCTGATACCCGCCATGAACGACATGCATGTGCATGCTCCGCAGGTGCGCAACCAAGGCGTGGCGATGGACCTGGAGTTGCTGCCGTGGTTGCAGAACTACACTTTCCCAGAGGAAGCAAAGTATGCCGACATTCATTACGCAGAGAGCATGTATCGCAGATTCCTGCATACCCAGTGGCTTTTTGGAACTATGCGCAGCTGCGTATTCGGCACCGTCCATACGGAAAGTACCCGCCTGCTGATGAAGCTGTATCAGGAAACTGGCATGGGCGCACTGGTCGGCAAGGTGGCGATGAACCGTCACTGTCCTGATGCGCTCTGTGAAGATGTGGAGGCAGCCGTAGAAGGCAATGAGCAACTGATTGCCGAATTCAACCAGCCCGATGCTTTGGTACGTCCCATCATCACACCACGTTTTGTGCCGTCGTGCACACCGGAGTTGTTGAACGCCTGTGGTGAACTGGCCAACAAATACCACCTGCCTGTGCAATCACATCTTTCGGAGAACACGTCAGAGATTGAATGGGTGGCTGAGCTGGAACCTGAAAGCAAGAGCTATGGTGATGCCTACAACCGCTATGGACTCTTCGGACAGACACCTACCATCATGGCTCACTGTGTGTGGACCAATGGCCATGAACTGGAACTGATGAAGCAAAACGATGTGATGGTGGCTCACTGTCCCACGTCCAACTACAACTTGGCATCGGGCATGGCACCCGTTCGCACCTTCCTCGATGAAGGTCTGCGTGTCGGACTGGGAAGCGACATTAGCGGGGGCCACGACCTGAATATGTTCCGCATGTTGGTATATGCCATTCAGGTCAGTAAGATGCACTACCAAAATAGTCATGACAAGCATTTCCTTACCCTGTCCGAAATCTTCTGGATTGCCACCAAGTCAGCTGGCAGTTTCTTTGGCAAAGTGGGCAGTTTCGAACCCGGCTATGAGTTCGATGCGCTGGTCATCGACGACAGCGTGCTCAACTTCGACAACTACTCGCTGCTGGAGCGATTAGAACGATATATCTATCTCGGCGACGACCGCCAGATTGAGTACCGCTTCTGCCGTGGAAAAGTGATTGAGGAGCCAACAGTTATTTGATACTTGACACAGTTTACTTTTTTAGGAGTATAGGAGTTTAGACATATGATTATTGTCTAGGAGTTTAGGAGTTTGGGAGTTTAGACATTAGTTTACTTGTCAAGGCATTCTTGTCTTTACGGACGCAATACATCACGTCCCTACTGACTAACACACTTTTTCCAACGAATAATTATATTTTCAGCACACTTTTTCCAACGAATCAATTGCTCTGTCCCCTGCGGGGTAGGGACGTGATGTATCGCGTCCGAAAAAAATTCATGAATAATTCATGGTAATTCGCGTTGAAAAATAAAAACATATAATTGCCATATAATTAATCATTAATCCATTCGTGTTCTTTCATCGGGGGTTGTGGGCGGATGCGATGTGACAATAATTTGTATACATGGCATTAAAAATCACGCTGAAATCATTTGCAATACAAAATAATTCTGTATCTTTGCCCTCGCTGATTATAGCGATGATTGTATGTAAACCTTTGTAATTCAACACTATGAAGCTACAACAAATTTCGCCAATCAACATATTCGCAGACACTGATATATCGTTGAACTCACGTTGACTAATTGTGAAACACACATGGAACAGGAAGACATAACAAGAATAAAGGAACTGTTGGACAGCTATGCCGAGGAGCATGCCCCCGAACATTTGCGCCACTTTACTGATGAGATATCCAATCTGACCCAGACTATACATCCCATTATGCTTTGCCGCGTGGTATCACAATTTGATGAGCGACATAGCCGGTCGGTCAGCAAGCCATATAAGGGTGAAAAGGTGGATGACCGGACAGTCCGTTCGGTCAATGTGTGGAATTATAAGATGCGTGATATCGGCGATGAATGGGTGACAGACAAATGTGAAAGGAGTGTGGCGGGTTCCCATCATCTGGAGGACTGTGTCAACTGTCAAGGAAAAGGCCGCCTGATTTGTCCTACCTGTCATGGAACGGTGGAAGTAACCTGTGG
>CACXIP010000026.1 GCA_902767775.1 uncultured Prevotellaceae bacterium
GCCCAATGCCGAAAATGGCTGCATAAGGCCGATTTCACCATATCGCCACAATAAAAAATGAGGGCGTGCCAAATTATTCATTTTGACACACCCTCATTCATTTATTGATGTAATGTCGTTTTATCCCAAATATTTCATCAGAATCTTGGCATTGCCGCTGTCGCGCAGTTTGGCGATGCTCTTCTCACGTATCTGACGGACACGCTCACGGGTCAGACCAAGACGGTCGCCTATCTCCTCAAGTCCTTTCTCAGGCTGTCCGATGCCGAAGCATTCACGGATAATGGTAATCTCGCGGTCTTTAAGCACCTTGTTGAGCACGGAGTCAAGTTCAAGAGCCATCGACTCGTGGTCGACGTAGCGGTCGGTGCGGCTGTCCTCGCCACTGGGCATCACGTCGAGCATGCAGTTGTCCTCGCCATCCTGGAAAGGTGCGTCGATAGACACATGATGACCATCTGCCATCAAGCTCTGGCCTATCTTCTCCTCATCGAGTTTGGTAGCCTCTGAAAGTTCAGAAACTGAGGGATGACGCATGTTCTCCTGCTCAAACTTATTGATTTCGTGATTGATTTTGTTGAGTGAACCAACTTGGTTGAGGGGAAGGCGTACGATGCGGCTTTGCTCTGCTATTGCTTGGAGTATGCTCTGACGAATCCACCATACGGCATATGAAATGAACTTGAAACCACGGGTTTCATCAAATTTTTGGGCGGCCTTGATCAGTCCTATGTTGCCTTCATCTATCAAGTCAGTCAAAGTAAGACCCTGATGCTGATATTGCTTGGCTACTGATACCACAAAACGAAGGTTGGCTGTTACTAATTTGTTCTTGGCGCGCTCTCCTTCCGGACCGCCTTTCTTGATTTTTTGGGCTAATTCTATTTCCTCATCAATCGATATAAGAGGGGCACGGCCTATCTCAACAAGATATTTGTCCAATGCTTCACTTGATCGGTTGGTGATACTTTTAGAAATCTTTAATTGTCTCATCCTAAATATACCTTGATTTTCCTTTAACTACTTGAATATCAAGTAGATAATATAATTCTCTTGTAAATTCGTTGCAAAATTAATAAAAATAACCTTTGCTTGGTGTTATCGCTGGTTTAAAGTAAGTTAAATGATGTTAAACGACAATTGCCGGGCGAATCAAAAAATGCCTCTGACAATCAAGCAAATCTCAATTGTCGTGCAAACCGAGTGCAGACGAAAGCTTGCTTTCTGTATGCCGAGGTGCCGCCGACAATCAAGCGAAGCTTAAACCTCAAACCTCAAATCAAACAAGGTTCAATATGCACTCCCACATGGGTGCCTTCTCCGAATCGATGTTTCAATTGGTCCTCGATTCGAAGGGCGTGCTGATGTGCCTCACTCACCGTGAGGTCGCCAGGAAGCATGATGTTTATCTCAATGGCAACCTGACTGCCGATGCGGCGGGTGAGCACCTGCTTCACACTCACAACACCTTCCTCACCTTTGGCAATAGCGGCTATCTCGTCCTCCACGGCATCAGGAAGACTGGTCTCGGTCAGTTCGGCAATGGCGCGAACCAATAGGTCATAGGCCACCTTCATGATGAAAATGCTGACAATAATCGAAGTGATAGGGTCGAGCACACGCCAGCGCTCCCCAAGGAATATGGCGCCGGCGATACCAATGGTGGTGCCTATCGATGAGAAAGAGTCCGACCTGTGATGCCAGGCATTGGCGGCTACGGCGACAGAGTCGGTCGAATGAGCGACACGTATGGTGAAACGGTAGGCCCACTCTTTCAGAATGATGCTCACAATCGCCACAATAAGGGCAAAATAACTCGGACGCTCCAGTATAGTTCCCTGAAACGCCATAATCATGTTGCGCATCCCAAAATAGAAGACAATCAGGCTGATGATGAAAAGAACGACACCCACAATGGCGGCAGATACTGTGGCTGCCTTGCCGTAACCATAATCATGCCTCTTATCTTTGGGCTTGCCGCTGAACTTCACCGACACAAGGACGATGATGTCGGTCAGCAAGTCTGACAGGGAGTGAACAGCATCTGCCAAGATGGCGGACGAGTGTCCCCAAATACCGGCACATAATTTGGACAACAGCAAAAGGATGTTGATGACGGCTCCCTTGAGGGTCACGTCATATATCTTTCTCTTCTTAGCAATCTCGTTCATGAGCAAATGTCAATCCAGTTTGTGCAAAATTACGACGTTATTTTCAGATGTGCAAATTTTTTTCCAAGTTGTTGCCACAAACACGTTTTTTATTTATAATTTTGCATTCGAATTTTGAAGAAGGGCAGACCGCCTGGTGGCTGTCTGCTTGTCATATTGGTTTGGAAAATGTAACTTAAATGAAAAAACAATCCACAAACAGAAAAAGCGGCAATCTGAAAAAGACGCTTCTCGCATGTCTTATCGTTATCGGACTGGTATGTGTGGGATGGCTGGTTTTCATCCTGTTCGGAAATAATTACAAAAGCAATGCCATGCAGATGAAGGTCAACACTATCGTAGCGTCAAGATTGTCAAATATCATGCTCGATGATTATCTGACCAACTGGGTGCGCACGGAGACCGAGCAACTGGGCACCAATGCCAAGGGTGAGCTTGTCTCTACCGAAGACGCTGCACAGGTGGTGAAATGGAGACAGGAGTTCTACAAAGAAAATGGAGCATCCGAGTTGCTGCAACAACTCGTGGAGAATATCAAGGACAATGTGGCAAGCCTGAAGCTCACGCCTGCCAGATACCGTGACACTCAGGAAAACTTCAAGACGGCGTATGGATTGATTACACAACTGGCTCAGCTCACGGAGAACCCAGGTGATTCCATCGTCGAACTGGCCAACAAGTTGGAGGAACTCAATGCCAATTTGGACAAGGCGCTTGAACCTACCGATTTCAATTTCTGGGTGTCGTATGATGACATCAGGGAGGTGACCGACAGGTTGGCTGCCCAAATCAAGGACAAGAATTTGGCTGAAGCCATAGGCAAAGAGACCAGCAGAAGACCTAATAGCGCGGTCAATATGCTCAAATACAAGAAAATGGGATTCAAGGAACTTCCCAAAGGAAAAGGCGTGCTCTATCATGTGCTGACAGAGGGAAAAGGACCTAAGCCAAAGGATGATACGAAGGTGGTGCTGCACTATGAGGGTAAGCTCATGGACGGAACCGTATTCGACAGCAGCTATAAGAGAGGGGAGGCTGTCACCATGCGGCCAAGCCAAACCGTGCCGGGATTCTGGCATTCACTCGTCAATATGCCCGTAGGGTCGAAATGGGAAATCTACATACCCTATGCCCAGGCTTACGGTGAAAGGGCGGCAGGGGCTGTCAAACCCTACTCCGACCTTTTCTTCACCATTGAGGTGCAGAAACTTGAGGAATGATTTCAATCTTTAAACGATGAATACAAAACTCGCTAAAGGACATGTCGCCATTCTGATGGCGAACGTCATTTTCGGATTGGGCGTACCGGTCACCAAGGCTTTGCTCGATGACTGGGTGACACCCATGGGATATATGGCTTCACGGTGTGTGGGTGCGACCATCCTTTTCTGGGTGGTTGCCTGCTTCCTGCCAAAAGAACATGTGGAGAGGCGCGACCTCATCACCATCATGCTCGGAGGACTCCTCGGATTCGTCATTTCACAGACGCTTACAGCCGAAGCACTCAAATACACAACGCCGGTGTATTTCTCGCTCGTAGCAGCACTGACACCAGTCTCTGTCATGTTGCTCGCCGCATTCTTCCTCAAAGAGAAAATCACGGGGATTAAGACGCTTGGTGTCATACTCGGCATCAGTGGCGCTTTGCTGATGCTGTATATGTCGTGGACCGGAGGGACAGGTTCCAATGACCTCCTCGGCATCTCGCTCGCGGTGCTGAGCGTGCTCACATGGGCTGTATACCTCATCATTACGAGAAAGGTGTCGGAGAAATACAGTTCGGTCACACAAATGAAATATGTGTTCCTCGTCTCCACCATCGTCACTGTGCCCATAGCATTGCTTACCGAACCGCATCAGACACTGTATTCATCAGCCTGGCAATGGAGTGGGGTGGCGGAGATGGCGTTCATCGTTCTCTTTGCCACGGGACTCGGCTATTTCCTCATACCCTATGCCATGAAGTTCCTGAGGGCTACTACGGTGAGCATCTATACCAATATCCAACCCGTAGTAGCTTCACTGGTGGCCATCGCTGTCCATCAGGACGTGTTCACATGGGACAAGCCCGTTGCAGCTATACTCGTGCTGCTGGGTGCATATATTGTCACAAGGTAAGTGTGGCATCCAGGGGGCGTTGTCCGGCATTATTGCAGAATTAAAAGATGAAGAAGACGGCATTGTCCATTTTGCTCTTGATGGCAGTCCTTGGAGTGAGGGCTGTGGAGTTTACAGTGGATGGTGTCAATTATAAGGTGACGTCTTCCAACACGGTCAGCGTACTGCCTTATGGGACTTCTGGCAGTTCTGGCGGCGGTATTACCGGCCTTAACAATGGGTATACGGGAGACATCGTCATCCCGGAGACAGTGACCAACAATGGAGTGGTCTATACCGTTACGGCTGCCGAGGAGGAAACCTTCAGCTATTCATCCAAATTAACATCTGTCTCCCTTCCTGCCACAGTGACCGAATTGGGGGAGGTTCCTTTTGAGGCTTGCGGAAAACTGACTGCCATCATTGTACATCCCGACAACCCAGTATACATGAGTGTTGATGGGGTGCTGTTTGACAAAAGTGGCACCACGCTCATCGCTTGCCCAGGAGCTAAGGAGGGAGAGTATCAGGTTCCGGCAACCGTGCGGACACTGGCGCCATCAGCTTTCTATGGTTGCAGCCGGCTGACTTCCATCACTTTGCCTGAGTCGCTGACAGAAATAGGAACGGATGCCTTCCGGTCTTGCACCGTGCTGAAGTCTGTGAATATACCAGAGGGCATCACTGAAATCAGCGACAGGCTGTTCTACGGATGCGGTTTCCTGCAGAGTGTCAGTATCCCCGATGGTGTGGTGAGAATAGGAGCAAGCGCATTCTATAATTGCAAAAGAATGGTTTTGTCGGCATTGCCCTCTGCGCTTAAGTCCATCGGTGAGCATGCTTTTGAAAGATGTGCGGGCATTTTGGAACTGACAGTGCCGGAAGGTGTGCAGACAATCGGCAACTTTGCGCTGATGGGCTGCAGCAGCATGCAAAAAGTGAGTCTGCCGGCTTCGCTCAACCATTTTGGGGTTGGAACTTTCCGCCTATGCCTCTCTCTCCAAACCATAGAACTGAATCATGCCAACACGCATTTCGTTATAGAGGATGGGGTGTTGTTCAATGCCGACAAGACAAGTCTCATCTGTTGTCCAGCCACCTTCAAGGGAGAGTATGCCATACCTAACACTGTTACTGTCATAGAGGACTATGCTTTCTATTATTGCCAAGACCTCTCCAAGGTCGTGATGCCCGACAATCTTGTCGCCATTAGGAATGGTGCTTTCACCAACTGCGCATCCCTCGAATCCATTACGATTCCAGAGAGTGTGACTGTCATAGGAGATAATGCGTTTGTTTCATGCACCGGACTTAAATATATCCTTTGCAAGGCTGGCACACCACCTTCTATTGCCAAGGAGCTGTTTTCGCTTGATGCCTATGAAGATGTGGTGCTCTATGCGCCCTTCAAGTCGAAAGGTGATTATGCCTCGGCTGAGTTTTGGAAGAAATTCCAAACATTCAGAGGCATAGGAGATGTCAATCAGGATGGTTCCCTCAATGTGGCCGACATCATGATGCTGGTCAACTATGTGATGGGACAATCCCACTTTGAGGTGGATGAAATAGTGGCAGATGTCAATTACAACTCAGAAGTCAATGTGACCGACGTGATGGGCGTGGTCAAAATGGCAATGGGGCTTTGACTGCTGAGCAATAGCAACAACACGTATTAAGTATTGAAGTATCCCATATTTTTTCACGAATTTGAGAGATTTGTCGAAATATTTTCAATCAGGAATTGGCAAAGAAAGTGGAATGCTCACCTTATAACTACAAATCCAACAATTAACCAGACGAAATCATCATGCCCTATTGATTGTGCTAAGTTTCATTACATCTTCATCAAACGTTTCTTTATGAACTGCCTGATTCTTGGTTCGTGAACGGTAACTGTATATGGAATTGGCATTGTAGTCGAGAAAGTCGGCTATCTTTGAACTCTCTTCAATACCCAGTCTTACAAGTGCAAAAATACGTAAGATTGTATTAAGACACCCCGGCTCCTTGGGGTAAATACGTGATTCAGGCAAAAGGAGTTCGTTGAAGTCATTGACAAAAGAAGGGAAAAGGTGAAGGAAAACAGTGTCGAAATGCTTCATGAGTTCATCATGCTCGTCCTTTTTGAGTTGCTCGGAACTTGTCATTCTAATCAGGTCTTTTACTTGATTGGCTTTCAATTTCTGATTGACGCGGACACGGTATTTATCCATCTTGTCGATGTATGAGGAACACATCTGGAGGAAATCACGGATATATTCATCCTTGACCCTATTGGTCTCTCCAAGCTGGTTGTTAAGTGTTTGTAGCTGTAGATTAGTCTTCTGAAGTGATTCCCTTGCTTCAATCGCGATACGTCTTTCGTGCCTGGCGTAAAAAAAAGCTGCCAACAGTCCGACCGCGAGCAAACCTATAGCCACAGCAAGAATAAGGAGCGACATGTTGGACGATGTGATTTTGGCTTGATACTCCTTATGAATCTCATTCATAATAGGCGCCATAATCCACCCACGCTTATGGGTGCTGAAACGTGAAATATGATCCCAGGAGAATTCGATATACTTCCTTGCCCTGTTGATGTCTCCATCCTTGTAAATGATTTCCGCAAGGTTCCACAGCGATGTCTGATTCATATCACAGCTTTCAATCTCGGCAATGGCGGAAACAGCAAGCCAATATTTCTGCTCATCATGCTGCTGCTTGTTTCCACAAATCTCAGCCCTATAGTATGCCATCAAGGAATATCCGACAGAGCCTTCTTCTACCCATTTCATCCATTCGTCATTAATGTTCTTTGCCTCGTCGTAACGGCCTTCTGAACAAAGAGAGATGCAACGACGTTGGTAGTAAAGCGCATTGTCTCGTGAACTCACCATTTCCAAGGAGTCGTTAAACATCCTTGATAACTCTTCATATCTTTTTTTTAAGTTGACATCTATGGTGAATTTTTCCAATTCTCGATAGAAATGTGAATAATAATGATAATAGGTGGGAAGCAGGGATGTGTCCAGATCTTCAGTGGAAACCTTTTTAAAATATTCTTCTGCCTCATAGTAGTAGCCCGACACGACATACTGGTGCCCGATTCGCAACATAGTAGCGGCAGACCGCCTTTTGTCTTGTATGGACTGAGCCAGATTGAGACAACGGAACAGATAGACAAGTGCAGAATCATTGTCATAAAACCGATATTCTTTGTAAAGCTCCAAAGCTGCCTCAAATTGGTCCTCCTTACTTAAGAAGTGCTGGAATGCATAGGTCTTGATTTTGATGGTATCTTCTTTAAGCTTAATAAAGTCATTGCTCCTGCTGAGCACTTCTGACAGGGCATCGTATATAGAATCGAGATTGACCCTTTCCTTTTGAGCCATGATATGGGAAGAGAAAAGGATAAAAAAGAACAAAATGACAGAGCGTATTCTTGAATTCATAACATTTATGTCGGGCTAGCCTATAATCTGGTGCAAAGATATGAAAAAAATGCATAAAAGCGAATAATCAAGAATATTTTCCTGAATTTATTATCTATATTTTCTTATTTGATATCTTTATGAAATATTAATTGTCTAAAAACTATTTCTTTGATTTTCAACAAATTACATATTTCTTCGCAAAAAAATCTTGATTATGGCCTTGACGGGGAATGAATGATTCCGAAATCCACATATCTTTGTGCAGAAAATGTGATTAAACCATACCTTAACAAGTCTCCTAAACATATAAAAAAATAATTTAACAAAATGAAGAAGACATTAATTAATCTTTACAAAATTACCAGGATTTTGTTGCCGGCAACAGTCTTGGCTCTTTGTTTCACCAGTTGTACGACTGATGATGTGGAACTCATTGAGGACGAACCATCTGGCGGAACGTCAGGATTGGTCACTTTCGATTTCACTTCTTCGGCAGAACTGACTGGCTTGGGTGTTGCTATCCCCGGAAATGGCAGTGGAACAAGTATTGTTTCACTCACAAAAGAGAAGGCCACAATCAGCACGACCAATGCAGAAGGAGCAAATCCCGCCCGTATCTGGGCTACCAACAGTGGAGTGCTCGACTTTCGCATTTATAAAGGTGACGCACTTACGTTCAGCGTACCCGAGGGATACGTCATCAAACAGTTGTCGTGGACTTCGGCCAATGCTGAGACCATTGACTCCTGGACAGCAAACGCCGGCAGTGTGAGCAATGGTGTGTGGACTGCACCTGAAGGCAAGACCTACCAAAGCATCACATTGACTGCCACGGCCACCACTCGTATGAATGTGCTTACCTTCGGCTATGAAACCGGAACTCCCAATGCCAAGGCAGATGATTCGCCCGTCACTCCTTCGCAGCCAGAAGATAATCAACCTGTTACCGTCAACCTCGATTTCACTTCGGCCGAGACGCTCGGGACTATGGGCATTGCCGTACCTGCCAATGGTGAGGGGTCGCCTCTCTCTTCACCAATTACCACATCCAAGTTCACCCTTACACCAACTAATGCGGAAGGTGTCAATCCCATCAGGGTATGGGCTACCAACAGCGGTGTACTTGACCTTCGCGCATACACCGGCGACGCCATCACCTACAGTGTTCCTGACGATTATTATATCACCGCACTGTCGTGGACTTCTGCCAATATGGAAAACATCGACAAGTGGACTCCCTCTGCCGGGACAATCGCCTCCGGGGTTTGGACCGCTCCTGATGGCGAGAAACTCAGCGCCATTACCTTCACTGCCACAGGCACTACACGCATCAACGTGATAACAGCCACATACGAGAAAAAGTAACTGTCTCATTAATCTCTATCAAAACGATGATTTATATAGGTACAGCCATAGCCATTTGCTTTGTTGCAATTGTGGCCTATGCGCTCACACATAAGTACAACCCGCAGGCGGTGCTCCTTGTCTCAGGTATCATCATGATCGCAGTGAGCATGGCTATTGGCACATTCCATATTGATATTGAAAAAGACCTCGATGGAAATGCCACAGGATGGATAGGGTTCGACCTCTTCAGACTTGTCAAGCAAGTGATGGGAACAAACATGTTGCGCGTAGGACTGATGATTATGACCATCGGTGGATATGTGGCATATATGAGGAAGATACAGGCATCCGATGCACTCGTCTACGTCAGTATGAAGCCGCTGGTTCTCTTCAAGCGACACCCCGACATCGCTGCCATCCTCATGCTGCCCATCGGCCAGATGCTGTTCATCTGTACGCCAAGTGCCGCCGGACTCGGACTGCTGCTTGTCGCCAGTATTTTCCCCATATTGGTCAATCTGGGTGTTAGCAGGCTGACGGCAGTAAGTATCATATCCGCTTGCACTATTTTCGATATGGGGCCAGGGTCGGCCAACACCGCACGTGCCGCAGAACTTGCAGGCATGACCAATATGGAGTATTTTGTGGAGCACCAGTTACCACTGGCCATCCCAATCACATTGCTGCTCATGGTGCTCTACTATTTCTGCAATCGTTACTATGACCGCAAGGACCGCAAAATGGGGCGTTCTACTGTCAGCACGGTCGATGTCAAGGAAATGAAAGTTCAGGCACCATTAATCTATGCCATCCTTCCGGCACTGCCTCTCTTGCTGCTCATCATCTTCTCAAGTTATTTCCAATTCTTTGGCCGTCCAATTATTTTGGACACCACAACGGCAATGGTCATATCCCTATTCGTAGCCCTCGCCTTTGAGTTGGTGAGATGGCGCTCTTTCGAGAAGACACTTGCCAATGTGAAGAGTTTCTGGCAAGGCATGGGAACAGTATTTGGCAATGTGGTCACACTCATCATCTCGGCCGAAGTGTTCAGCAAAGGCCTGATTGCTCTTGGATTCATCGACGCACTGGTGGAAGGCTGCACGAGCCTTGGTTTTACAGGGGTGCTCATCAGCGTCGTCATCATCATCATCATCTTTCTGGCAGCCATACTGATGGGAAGCGGCAATGCTTCATTCTTTTCCTTCGGACCACTTGTTCCTGGCATTGCCGGAAAAGTGGGGATGAACCCGGTCGACATGATCCTGCCCATGCAATTGTCATCATCTATGGGGCGGGCCATCTCGCCAATTGCAGGAGTCATTGTGGCCATTGCCGAGGTGGCTGGTGTTTCAACCAACGACCTCGTCAAGCGAAATGCCATCCCGCTGTCTGTAGGACTTGCGGCAATGGTGCTTGTTCACTATGTATTTTAACTAAAAAATCATATATAAAATGCTGAAACTAATCAAAAACGTACATCTTTACACCCCTGAGTACAAGGGGATGCAACAGTTGCTGATTGCCGGAGAGAAAATCGTAGCCATTGCACAGGATATACAGGTTTCAGGCACTGCCCTCACCACCATCGACGGACAGGGGATGAACTGTATGCCTGGACTCATCGACCAGCATGTACACATTATAGGAGGAGGAGGACAGACAGGTTTCTTTTCTCTGGCGCCTGAAGTTCCTTTGAGCCGGCTCATCGAGGCGGGCACGACAACCGTCGTGGGATTGCTCGGTACAGATGGTTTCGTAAAGTCCCTGCCACAACTCCATGCCAAAACAAAGGCCTTGTGCCAGGATGGCATCACCGCCTATATGCTGACTGGTTTCTATGGATTGCCAACACCTACAATCACTTCCTCGATAGCAGAAGACATGATTTATCTCGAACGCTGCATCGGATGCAAGATAGCTATGAGCGACGACAGGTCGTCGCATCCTACGAAGCAGGAACTGCTGCGGATTATTCAGCAGGTTCGTCTGGGTGGTTTTACATCTGCCAAGGGGGGCATCATGCATGTGCATCTTGGCGCGCTTCCCACAGGCATTAGCATGCTGTTGGAGATTGCGAGGGAGTTCCCGTCATTGATATCCTATATCTCTCCTACACACATGGGGCGCACCCACGACCTTTTCCTTCAAGGTGTCGAATTTGCAAAAATGGGCGGCATGATAGACATTAGCACCGGGGGAACCAAATACAGCGAGCCCCACTCAACCGTGATGGAGGGATTGCAGGCAGGTGTCGACATTCGGCAGATGACTTTCTCGAGCGATGGCAATGCTGGTGTGCGGCGCAAGAACCCAGAGACAGGAGAGGACACCTACCGACTTGCACCACTCGACAAGAATCTTGAGCAAGTGGTCGCACTCGTCCGTGAGGATGGCCTTTCACCCACTGATGCATTCTCTCTCATCACCTCCAATCCGGCACGCAACATGCACCTTTATGGTAAAGGCACTATCGCTGAAGGCTTTGATGCCGACCTCACCCTATTCGACAAGCAATGGAATCTGGTGGGTGTTTGGGCACGTGGCAAGGAGATGATGCATGAGGGGAAAGTAATTAAGAAAGGTAATTTCGAACAGTAAAGAAAAAACACATATCCAATATGTTTACAATCAATTTCAAATACCTTACACTCACGACCATGTTGCTGGTGGCGTGTTGCCCGTCGGTCCTTGCTCAGGAAGACACGGACGAGATGGAAACCAACGACGAGGTGGAGAAAATAGAAGGTGCCGAGACTGAAGGGTCGAAGGTTCACGTAAGTCACTACCAATTGGGCAACGGACTGAGGATAATAGATAGTGGAGGAAGCAACCTCACACTCTCCGGCCTTGTTCAAATGACCGCTAGCACACGCCATTTCGAAGGAGTCGACCAGTTATACAGCCGATTTCGCATACGCCGTGCACGTATGATTCTTGACGGAACATCATTTCGAAACCGACTGCGTTACCGGCTTGGACTCGATATGGTCCAGGGCAGCGAGACTGATGACACTGGGGCAGGTTCCATGCTTCATGATGCATGGATTGCATATCGTCCATGGGGCGACAACCGATTGCAAGTCACTATCGGGCAGTATGCCACACCCACCGACAACATTGAGTTGAGCATGGCGTCGCATACCCTGGCGTTTGTTGAACGAAGTAAAATCACCTCGGTTTTCAGCACAATACGTGAGGTGGGAATCTTCGTCAGCGGGTCATACAAAGTAGGCCATACACAAGGCGTGATTCGCCCGTCTGTTGCCATTACCGACGGTGATGGACCTGTCAACGGAGGCAAGCGATATGGAGGTCTCAAATATGGCGGCAGAATCAACTATCTGCCCTTTGGCACATTCCGCACCTACGGGCAGGGTCGTGAGGGCGATATGGCTTATGAGTTCACACCAAAACTATGCATCGGGGTGGCCTACAGTTACAACCAGGGGGTCAGTGACCGCCGTGGTGGACGCTCGTCAGGCGACATGCTTTATCTTGACAGCCGTGACCGATACTGCCTGCCCGACATGTCGAAATTGGTGGCCGACATCAATTTCAAATACCAAGGTTGGTCGGTTCTCGCAGAGTTTGCCAAATCATGGGCACATGTGCCTGATGACATCACACAGCGTGTACGGACTGCGGGGACCGCAACGACCGACTTCGCTGTCGATGGAGTGCAGGATGTGGATGCCTATATCCGCAACCGCATGATGCTCGGGTGGGGATTCAATATCCAGGCTGGATATATGTTCCGTAATCTGTGGAGCGTTGACGCACGTTACACACGCATCGAGAGCGACAAGTATTCCTACCTACAGAACACACTCTACTACAATCGTCCCGACTACGTGGACTTCAGCGTCTCCCGCTACCTTGACCGGAATTATGCCAGCAAGGTGCAACTGACCGCGGGTTGGGTAGGGTCTAATGGGGAGAACCGCACTCCCGACAGCAAAAATTTCAATGGCTCCGAATGGAATGCGTCTATGATGGTACAATTTAAATTCTGACGTAAAGACATGAAAAAAATAATTATCTCTTCGATCTTCATCCTGCTCGCGTTTGCGACCTCCTTGGCACAGCAACCTCGAAAGGTGACCCGCACATGGTTCCCCAACCCCGACGTAAAGATTGAGACGCCTGCTTTCAAGCGCAATTTCGGTTATACCACATATAAGGAGATGATGAAATTCCTGCGTGATGAGGCATCCGCCAATCCACAACTGATAACAATCGAGAACGTAGGCAAGACACAGAAAAACCGTGACATTCCCCTTGTCGTTGTCAGGGGAAGTGGCGCTGATGATGGAAAGCTACGCGTGCTCTACACTGGATGTGTGCATGGCAATGAACATGCAGGCACCGAGGGACTGCTTTGGTTCATCCATCAACTTGCCAGCGACAACAATGTGCGCCAATTGCTTGATGGTATTGATTTCTATATCATGCCCATGGTCAACATTGATGGCTCTGAGGCCGACAGCAGGTACACAAACAATGGCACCGACCCCAATCGAGACCAGACACGTCTCTCAACCCCCGAGGTGCAGTGCATGCATCTGGTGGCCAGCAGGGTAAAACCACATGTGTTTATCGATTTCCATGAATACAAACCGTTGCGGTCGTCGTACAGCAGTTTCTCCAAACGTATCATCAGCAACCCAAACGATTACATGTATCTCTATAGCAGCAACCCCAACGTCTATCCTGGTCTCACCAATGTGGTGGAGAACCACTTCATACCCGAGGCAGAGAAAATGGCACGGCAATGGGGGCTTGTCACGAGTCTTTATTACACTACCAAAAGCAGTGGGGGCAAGACTGTTATGAATATCGGCGGACAGGCTGCCCGTTCATCAAGCAATATCATGGCCCTCAGGGGATGTGTGTCGATGCTGATGGAAATCCGGGGCGTCGGACTGGGACGAACAAGTTATCTGCGGCGCGTCAACACGGCCTACCAACTGGCTTGCACTTATGCACAGGCTGCCAAAAACAATGCCGGGGAAATCTTGCGTGCCACGAATGCTGCCTTGCATCAGCAACGCGACATCGTCACAGGATATGAGGTACCGGTGGAGAAAGACCACTCCTTTGAGTTCATCGACTTGCTTGGCAACAAGAAAATGTCGATAGCCATTGATGCACACCTCGCTAAGAACTTGGTGGTCAAGAAAAAAGTCGCACGCCCGGAAGCCTACTATATCAGCGCCTCCGAAACACTTGCCATCGACTTGATCAAGAAGTTTGGCATTGAGTATGAGACACTCACTGAAAGTGCCACCCTGCCGCTTGAGAGTTACACCGTGACTCAGACACGGCGACAGTGGACAGAGGTGCTGGGAATTTATCCTGTCAATGTACAAGTGAGGACTGAAAGGCATCAAGTCACACTGCCGGCTGGAAGCATACGCGTTTCCATGAGCCAGCCTCTGGCTACTCTGGCAGGCATTCTGCTTGAGCCTGAATGTGCCAATGGATTCGTGAACTTCTGTGTCATAGAGGCCAAGACAGGCACCACGTTGCAAATATACAGAAGTGTTGGCAACAAATAGGCATCAACCATATTTTTATTACGCAAATATAAAAAACAACAAGATATGAAATTCAAGGAAACATTATTGCTGATGGCATGCCTGACGGTTACGGCTGCCCCAGCTCAGAGCTTGCACAGCGAGGCTCAGCCCATGCTCACAGACGGGATTCTCAATTTTGACCTGGGAGGTAGCGGCAACAGAGTGCGCATAGGAGGTTTCATCTCTGCTGAAGGTCATCTTACAGAAGTGAAGAACGACAACAACGAGAGTGGGTTTAATCTGGAGCATACCCTTTTCAATGTAGAGGGTTCTTTCCTCGACGACAAGCTGGGCTTCTTCCTGCAGACTGACTTCACTTTGAACTACCCCTTGCTCGATGCTTACGTAACCTGGCAGCCTGTAAAAGACTTGAGGCTTACGGCCGGACAAAAACAAACGTTCACCAACAGCCGTGACATGATGCTGCACGACCAGATGACTGCATTCGGGGGGAGGCATTCAGGCATGAGCCAGTCGCTCAATGACACGGGGCGCGAACTGGGTGTCTTTGCCGAGTACAGAATTCCTTCAAAAACAGTGGGACTTGACATTGGCGCAGCAGTTACCTCAGGCGACGGGCGCAACTCTTTCGGCTCGAGCAGTGTTGATTCTGACTGCGGCGGACTGAAGTATGGTGGGCGTGTGACACTGTATCCCCTTGGATACTTTAAACGTGGCAACGAGATGGTTTTTCATGACTTCGTAAGAGAAACGACACCGAAAATCGCCCTTGGTGCTGCGTTCAGTTTCAATGATGGTACAAGTCACAAGGTGGGAGAAGGACATGGCGACTTTACCATGTACGACATAGACGGAGAGACGGCCTACCCTGACTACCGCAAGTGGTCTGCCGACCTCATGTTAAAATGGCAGGGCTTCACACTGCTGGCCGACTGGCAGAACACCACGGCCACTCATCTCGACAACCTCTATACCGCTGCAAGTGCAGCATCCAAGTTAAGGCCTGAGCAGATTGCCGACTATCTCGCACTGGGCAACGGGGTGGATGTTCAGGTGGGGTATCTTTTCCGCTCACTGTGGGCCGTGGATGCCGCATGGAGCTATGTCAAGCCCGAATTTGACGAAACCGACAGCTCATCTCTTAATAAGAAGAGTAGCATAGACCTCGGTGTGTCGAAGTATATCTTCAACAACACTGTAAAACTCCAACTATTGGGCAATTACACTAAGTATCGCACAGAATTCATGAAACCATACAAGAACCGTTCTGTGAAACTCAATGTTCAGGTAATGTTCTAACTCGATTAATATCAGTGTTATGAGTATGACAAAGAAAACGATACGAGTTTTTCTCTTAACTTTGCTTATCTGTTCCATGAGCAGTTGCTGGGAAGACGACATAATGCCGGAGGAGCAGCCGTCACAACCAGAAAGCAGCATTTCTTTGCTGCAAGATGGCAAATGGCATGAGTTTATTTTCAACGGATATCAGCCTTTGGCCTCCAAGCCGATCAATGTCTGTTATTACATACCGCAGGGCCAAAAAACTTCCACCATGCGCATGCTCTTCATCTTGCCTGGAGAGTCGCGCAATGCCAGTGACCATCTGAAGATTTTCATTGACTGGGCCAACAGCAACAAAGTGATGATTTTCGCACTGCAATACAGTGAGCAATACTATCCCTCTACTACAGAGTACATTCTCGGAGGGATGAACACTAAGCAGAGTGCAACAGGTCTGTTGCCAAGAGAACAATGGAGTTTCAACTATGTGGAGTCATTGTTCGATGAACTCAAGGCTTCCACTAATTCCAACCAGACAACTTACGACATGTGGGGACATTCGGCTGGAGCTCAGTTCGTTCACCGCTATGTAACCTTCATGCCACAGGCACATGTGCAAAAGGCTGTAGCCTGCAACAGTGGATGGTATACCATGCCAGACCTCAATGCCACCTTCCCTTATGGATTCAGCCCTGTTGAGGGTGCCGACAGCGACATGCAGAAAACACTTTTGGGTAGACAAATCTATGTCTTCGTTGGTGGCGACGACACAAGCACGGTTGGACTGAACAACAACCCTGGTTCGGTAGAACAAGGAGAGAACCGAAACCAGCGTGGACACTATTATTTCCAACGTTCCCAAGCCATTGCAAGCGAAAAAGGCTATCCTTTCAACTGGCAGTTCGGCGAGGTGCCAGGAGTCGGGCACGACCCGGTAGGCATGGCTAAAGGCAGTTGGAAGGTGCTTGAATAATATAGGAATTACCAAACAAATTATATTTTAAACATTTATTGTTATGATAAGAAAATTATACTTTTTGTCACTCCTTGCCATATTTGCAGGACCTGTGACAGCCGATGATGACACTAGCGTGACTTTTGACTTTACCAATGCCGAAGAAATCAACGCATTGGGCATCGAAACACCTGAAAACGGAGCCGGCACAAACATCACAACCGACATTGTGAAAGATGGTGTCACTATCTCCATAGACAACGGATCAGCCAGTAATCCCACCCGCATATGGGCAACAAACAACGGTGTGCTTGATTTCCGCATCTATAAGAATGCCTCCCTCACCATCACTGTGCCGGAAGGAAAATTAATCAAGGAAATGACTTGGACCACAGCCAACAGCGTCAATTTCTCTGCCTCTGAAGGTTTGGCCTCTGGCACTGCATGGACAGGAGAGGCCAATCCTGTCATACTCAGTTGTACATCTAATACACGCATCAACGTGCTGACTATCAGCTATGGCGACCACGAGGAGGCATACATGGGGTTGTCTTCCACTTTCGACCTGACTAGCCCGGAACAATATGGCATTTGGAACATTTCCATTCCCGAAAACGGAAAAGGAACCTCTGTCAATGGAAATACTTTGGGTGATGAAATCGCAACAATGACATTCGACAACGGGGAAGCAGCAACAGATTGCAGGGTCTTTGCTTCTAACAGTGGCTCGCTCAACCTCCGAGTATATAAAGGAAGCAAAGTGACTTTTAGAGTTGCTGAAGGTTACATACTTGATGGTATCGACATTGAGAGCGGCAACGCCTCAAATATGACTAGTGCGGATAACACTTGGTCGACGGGCTCTTTCGCGGCCACTTGCGTGTGGTCGCCCGACGAAGGGTCTGATGTTAGGAGTGTTGTGTTGGAGGCTGGTACCACTCTGCAGTTCAACAAAGTGACATTCCGCTACCATGAGAGTGAGGACACGGCCATTCAGGATACCTTATTCACAAGAACAAACGGCTATTCGGTTGTATATAATTTGCAGGGACAACGTGTGAATCCGTCAAGTGCAAAAGGTATTGTCATAAAGAATGGAAAGAAATACTTTCAATGAAAACCATTGCTTATTGATGGAAATATGACACCTTTGGTGGCAAACTATTAAGAAAAGATTGTCTTTTGTTGACAAGTCAATTTTACAAATCAGCGAAAACGATATTAAATTTGTCGTTTTCGCTGATTTTTGGTATCCAATATCCGTAAAGAAGGCGTTGTCTTGTTCGTAAGCATCCCAACCTGCTGGGCATAGCCCCATACAAGTATTTCTGCGACATACTGCCAAAATTCCACGACAACATGACGCCTGATGAGTATAAGCAACTGCTGCCGTACAAGATTGCAGAACTAATGAAGAAACAATAAAGGGGTAATCGAGAAAATTCGCGGCACCAGACCAACAAGGTTTGGTGCCGCGAGCTTTTGTAGGGTACATACGTCAAATTCGTGATAAATAAAACTATTACGTGATTTGTGAGGGTGGAAACTTCAATTAAGTATTCTCACGGAATCTGACCAGTTCGCTGATGACTTCCTCAGGCTTGTCTGTGAGTGTCAGCAGAAGATTCTTGTATTTACCCGTTTCCGACAACTGCTTCAGCAGCGGAAAAATGGGCATGTCCTCCGTCCAGAATTGATGGCCCATGAATATCATGGGACTGGCAAATCCAAATGACAAATAATGGTTCTGCACAGCGTCCTGAAAAATCTCCTGCATCGTTCCCGCACTGCCAGGGGTGTAGATGATGCCGCCAAATGCCAGGGTGAGGATGCTGTCTTCACGGATGCTGTTCTCAAAAAATTTAGCGATATGTGTGGCAAAAGGGGTGGATGGCTCATGACCGTAAAGCCATGTGGGAATGCCAAGACTGACATATTGTTGCTGGGGATAGCGCTCCATCACACGGAAGGCGGAAGCCAGCCAACCATCGTCCTTGAATGAAGGGGCGGCACTCAGTTGGCGGAAGGCATCATCCATTTCTTCGGCATTTCTGCCCGCCATCCAGGCTCCGAGATGCATGGCTTCCATGGCGCCGGGTCCGCCACCGCTGAGCATGAAGAATCCCATCTCTGTGAGGCGTTTGCTGAGCAGTGTAATCTCATGAAATACGGGGTCTGTGCGCAAAAGGGCATGCCCGCCCATGATGCCGACGCAGAGACGGTTGTCGTGAGTCTCAAAAAACTGGTTCAGGGCGGTGTGGATGCCATGGTCGTGAACAGCCCTGGCAAGCGACTCGTTGACAAGCTTCGCTTGTTTGCCCGTTTGTACAAAATGTTGATACACAAGCGTATCATAACAACTTGAAAAACTTGTCTCATCGTCTAGATGATATCCTTGATATAATTCACTGGCAGAATAGAGCTGCTGGCGGGTGACATCGTATGGCACAGATTCCATGTAGGTGATGGTGCCGTTCAGCTCATTGAAGTTTTTGGATGATATCATAAGGCTCGGATTTGTAAGTGAGGCAAAAGGCTTCTTCGTTTTGGTCACAAATATAGTGTTTTTTATTTGATTTCCATCCCGTTTTGCTCACTTTTTTGTAACTTTGGGGCGAAAACAAAAACGAAATCCTTATTTGACCATGGCAACAGTCGACGACAAAAAAGTAATCTTCTCGATGGTGGGAGTGAGCAAAACCATCCAGCAGAACCAGAAGCAAGTGCTCAAAAACATTTATCTCAGTTTTTTCTATGGGGCCAAAATCGGCATCATCGGACTCAACGGAGCTGGTAAGTCCACACTGATGAAAATCATCGCAGGGATAGAACAGCAATATCAGGGAAAGGTGGTGTGGAGTCCCGGTTACTCTGTGGGATACCTGCCGCAGGATCCGCCGCTTGATGAAACCAAGACAGTGAGAGAAAATGTGATGGAGGGAGTGCAGCATGTCTATGACGCCTTGGCAGAATATGACGACATCAACGTGAAATTCGGACTGCCTGAATATTATGAGGACCCCGACAAGATGGACAAACTCATGGCACGGCAGGCTGAACTGCAGGATGTCATCGACGCGACTGACGCATGGAACATGGATTCCAAACTCGACAGGGCGATGGATGCGCTCAACTGTCCGCCGGGTGATTGGGAGGTGAAAAACCTCTCGGGTGGAGAGCGGAGAAGAGTGGCGCTCTGCCGACTGTTGCTGCAAAAACCCGACGTGCTCCTGTTGGATGAGCCAACCAACCACCTCGACGCAGAATCCATCGACTGGCTGGAGCAGCACTTGCAGCAATATGAGGGAACCGTCATCGCTGTCACACACGACAGATACTTCCTTGACGATGTGGCCGAGTGGATACTCGAACTCGACAGGGGAGAGGGCATACCTTGGAAGGGCAACTACTCCTCGTGGCTGGAGCAAAAGAGCCTGCGCATGGCTCAGGAGGAAAAGACGGCATCCAAACGGCGCAAGACGCTCGAGCGCGAGCTGGAGTGGGTGAGGATGGCTCCTAAAGCCCGCCATGCCAAAGGAAAGGCACGACTCAACTCGTATGACAAGATGCTCAATGAGGAACAGAAACAGAAAGAGGAAAAACTGGAAATCTTCATCCCCAACGGACCGAGACTGGGCAACAAGGTCATCGAGGCAGAGCATGTGGCAAAGGCTTTCGGAGAAAAAGTGCTCTTCACCGACCTCAACTTCATGCTGCCGCCTAACGGCATCGTCGGTGTCATCGGACCCAATGGCGCGGGGAAGACAACGCTTTTCAGACTCATCATGGGACTCGACCAGCCCGACAGCGGAGCATTCCAGGTGGGAGAGACTGTGAAATTGAGTTATGTCGACCAGCAGCATAAGGATATCGACCCCGACAAGTCGGTCTATCAGGTGGTGAGCGGAGGAAATGAGACAATACGTATGGGAGGACGTGACGTCAATGTGAGGGCTTATCTCTCACGGTTTAATTTCAGCGGCGCCGACCAAGAGAAAAAATGCGCGGTGCTCTCAGGTGGTGAGCGCAACCGATTGCAACTTGCCATCGCACTGAAACAAGAGGGAAATGTGCTGCTCCTCGACGAGCCGACCAACGACATCGATGTCAATACACTGCGGGCACTGGAGGAGGGCTTGGAGGCTTTTGCCGGCTGTGCCGTCATCATCAGCCACGACAGATGGTTCCTCGACAGAATTTGCACGCACATCCTCGCCTTTGAGGGAGAGGGCAACGTGTTCTATTTCGAAGGCAGTTATACAGAGTATGAGGCCAACAAGGCCATGCGCCTCGGATTGGAGGAACCTAAACGGATACGCTATCGTAAACTGATGGAGGAATAAGACAATATGCCCGTTTTCCTTAACAAATTGTAATAATTGTTCCCTCTGTCTTCAAATAACAGATTTTTTCCTAATTTTGCACCTTCGGAAACATTTTTGAAGAGAACAGATGAAAACAATGATTGCAAGGCTTTGTGCAATGGTACTTGTCTTCATCCTCACATGCCCCGGAGTCATGGCTCAGGACAGTGTCCCCGACTTGGGCATCGATGAGGAGGAAGAAATCGAGCAGGCCGCTGACCTGGACTCAATGGTGGCTCAGGATATGGCTGAATTTGACGAGATGATGGCATCCCGACACCCGGACGAGAGTGTGTATAAGGCCCTCAAAAGAAAATTTATTGAGGGCAATGTGGGCTTCATGTCACTGGTGGCGCTCGCACTCATCCTGGGACTGGCTTTCTGCATCGAGCGTATCATTTACCTCACTCTTGCCGAAGTGGATGCCAAAAAACTGATGGCTGATATCGACAGCAAAATCGAGGATGGCGACATCGAGGGAGCTAAGGACATCGCACGCGACACACGCGGTCCCGTGGCTTCCATTTGCTATCAGGGACTGGTGAGAATCAATGAGCATGTCGACAGCATTGAGCGCTCAATGGCCTCCTACGGTCAGGTGCAGTTGTCCAACCTGGAGAAAGGGTGCTCATGGATTACACTGTTTATCGCCATCGCCCCGTCACTGGGATTCCTTGGAACGGTGATAGGTATGGTGATGTCTTTCGACCAAATACAGATGGAGGGCGACATCAGTCCCACCATCGTCGCTGCTGGTATGAAGGTGGCGCTCATCACCACCATTTTCGGTATCATCGTTGCCCTCATCCTGCAGGTGTTCTACAACTATATCCTCAACAAAATCGAAGCGCTCACCACACAGATGGAGGATGCTTCTATCACACTGCTTGATGCTATAGTGAAATACCAAAACAAAGGAAGATGAGGATGTTCGGATGGTTCAAGGGAACGGCTTCCCAAAGGGTGCTGCGTATCATCGTGATGCTCACGGTGGTGGTGTATCTTGCATTCTTCCTTATCGGGTACAACCATCCATATGCGGAAGACCCTGACTTCATCGAACCACGGCTGACGTCAGTGCTGATTTTCTTCGCATTGCTTGTCGTAGTCCTTGCTGTTGCAGTGACGGCATGGGCAATGCTGTCCGACTTCCGCAAAAGGGCTTCTCTCGCAAAGGCAGACAGACGGTTGCCGACCTCACGGCTTGTTGCCATCATCGTTGCACTCATCATTGCCATGATGCTGGTCTCCTATTGGGTTGGGTCGACGGCGGCCATAACGGTCAACGGGAAAGACTATGCTGACACGACCAAACTGAGGTTGGCGGATATGTTTGTTTTCACTTCTCTGGCACTGATGGCCATCGCTGCCGTAGCAGCGGCCGTGTCAACCATCAGGTCTCAATTCCGCAAGAAAAGATGATGAAGCTGAGACGACGCAGACAGCGCAGGGTGCCTGGCATCAACATGGCTTCCATTGCCGACATCTCATTCACCTTGCTCATCCTCTTCCTCGTGGTGACGTCGATGGATGATGACAAGGGACTGACACGACTGTTGCCGCCCCTTGCTTCAGACATGTCAGAACTGCCGGAGGTGACGGAGAGGAACGTGTTGAAAATCGAACTGATGGCGGACAACAGCCTGATGATTCAGGGGGAAAAGTCCAACCTGAAAGATGTCAAGGAGAGGGTGATGACTTTTGTCGACAATCCTGACAACTTGCCTGACCTGCCGGAAAAGCATGCGGTGGATATTGACTTATTGGGAGAATGCATGGTTACCGACGGACATGTCATCCAACTGGAGGCAGACAGCCAAACAGAATACGAAACCTATTTCAAGGTGCAGGATGCCATTGTGGCGGCCTATCGCCAACTGCGTGAGAATCTGGCTCAGCAGCGTTTCCATACCTCCTATGCTGAGTGCAATGAGATGCAGAGGGAGGCTATCAGAACTTACTATCCACAGCGCATCTCTGAAGTATACAATACGGAAGGAGGCACGCCATGAGTATGTTCAAGAAAAGAGAGCGCAGGCAACCCGAACTCAACATGCAGTCATTGCCCGACCTTATCTTTACCGTCTTGTTTTTCTTTATGTTGGTCACCACCATGAGAAGTGTTCCGGTAAAGGTGAAAGTTCAGTCGCCTGAGGGAACAGTGGTGACTCCTCTGAAAAAGCAAAGCACCACTCTTTATATCTTTGTTGGCAATGCTCCCGGAAAAACCGACTCTGTCATCATACAGGTTCACGACAAGTATGTGCCGCTCAGTCAGGTCGCTGCGAGTGTGGCAAACTATCGCGAGATGCTGCTGCCCGACGAGCGGGAACTGATGACGGTGTCGATGAAAATCGACCGCCATGTGCCCATGGGTGTTGTCAATGAGGTGAAAATGGCGCTCAGAGAGGCGGATGCACTCAGAGTCCATTACTCTGCTGTACGAGAACCCAAATCAAAGCTGGAATAATCTCCAATCTCCTGCGTATCCCATCCATCCTGCCGTGAGCGAGTGGGGCTATCTGAATATGTGATCCTTTTCAGAGACTGTTGTTGGTACACCGGCCTTGCCTCCGAAATGGCAGTCTTTTAGAATCACATCCTCTGTGTCGTCGAAACTGACAGCATTCTTCACCTCTCCAATGGTGATGTTCCGAAACTGTATGTTGCGCAATGGTTTCGCTTTGGTGCCTTGAAGGACCAATCCACCTGCACGTGCCTTGCGACACTGAATATTCTCAACGGTGATGTTCTCGATATCCGTGAAGAAGGAGTTGTTTAGCCCCTCTCCACCATACATGCTGGTGATATAGAAAAGGTCCTCCACCTCGTCAAACACACAGTTCTTGAAGGAAATGTTTCGGATGAAACCGCCACGGTCGGGGTTGGTCTTGATGTACAGGCCGCGCTTGCAATAACCCGCATAGTCGCAATCCTCCACGTAGACATTCTGAACGCCAGCGGACATTTCGCTGCCCAATACCACGGCATGGAGTCCCTTGAAATGGCAGTTGCGGATGATGATGTTCTCAGAAGGAAGGGCTGCGCCCCGTCCGTCATGGTCGCGTCCGCTCTTGATGGCCACGTTATCGTCACCGTTGTTGAAATGCACATCTTCGATAAGGATATTGTGGCTCATTTCAGGGTCGATGCCATCATTGTTCACCAATTTGGCATCGAAGCGTATGCCTCGCAGAATGGCATTCTCCGATTGCAGCAAGTGGATGCACCAGAAGGGAGAATTGGTGATGAACACATCCTCGATGGTGATACGCTCACAACCGTACATCTGGATGAGGTGAGGTCTCAGATAGTCGCCTTCTCCGAAATTACGTTCTGAAACAGGCGTCCCGGCATGGTTCATGTCCCTCGAACGCTGTTGTGCTGGTTTCTGCAAACTACGCCATGTGGCAAAGGTGGTCATGGCATTGCCATCGATGGTTCCTTTGCCGATGATGCTCACATCGTGAAGCTGGTAGCCATAGATGAACGGCGAATAGTTTTGCATAAAAGTTCCTTCCCACGAAGTTTTGACAGCAGGAAGATAGTATTCTGGTTCTGGCGCGAATTTCAGCGTGGCCCCTTCCTGTATTTCCAGACACACGTTACTTACCAGATGCAGTGGCCCTTTTATGTAATAGACGCCTGCCGGAACTACGATGCGCGCGCCTCCCTGGCGAGCTGCTTTATTGAAGGCCTTCTTGAAGGCGGGCAGGCAGTCGGCAGTGCCGTTACCTTTGGCTCCCATCTTCTGGATGTTGATGACTGTTTCGGGGATTTGTGCACCGGTGATTTGGCTGAGGATGGCATCCCGTTGGCTGTCATTGGCAAAACTGTTGATGGCTGCCGTCAACCAACAAAGCATAAGAAAGAATCGTTTGTATGTCATATTTGGATGGTTTGATTGATATGTTGAACTTCTGGTCATGACTTAAATCCCTAACTCGTACCCTTTTACTACAATAGCGGGGCAAATGGGCATTTTACGCCGCTTGCCTTTGACGGAGTTACGGGCGAAACTGCTCCTGAATGTGGCGGAAAAATAAATGGCGCCCTTGCCTTTGACGTTAACCGGGCTGACGCAGATGCAATATTGCTTCTTTCCTTTCAATATGATGTCTTCTGTAGGTGAAATGTCCAATTGCCTGTCGTTATCAGCTGGACTGACAACCTGATAGATGGGCTTGTTGAGAATGTTGACAAATTGATTGTCTTGTATCTCGTAAATATTGAAACTCAACGTACATTGCTCGTATGTGCATTCTTTCAAGCTCAGTAGAATGTCGCTGAACAAATAGTCTTTTCCGTTTTTGAATATAGGTCCCCATTCAGAATATTCATTGTCGTCACCGATAAATGCCACAACCCCAACATTGACCCACGACTTGCCCGAAAGGGTACGAGGACGATTCTTCTTGCCTACCACAACCTCGTTCAGTTCAACCACTTTGTTGAGCATCGTCACGGTCAGTTCCGATTTCTTACAATAGATATCATATGGCACCGTTGTTGACTGGTAAGAGACATGGGTAAACGACAAACTGTCTTTTCTGTTTGCTGGAATTGTAATTTCAAAATAACCTTGCGCATCGGAGATGACTCCAATACTGTCTTTCTCAAAACCAATACTTACATATTCCACGGATTGACCACCTTCGTCAACAACATGACCTTTGATAGTTGTTTGGGCGATGGCTGATGAAGAAATAAGAAGAACAAGAAAATACGCCAAATAGTGAATCTGTTTCATGTTTACATCTCGGTTTTGTATTCCAGAATGTCGGCAGGTGTGCATTCCAATGCCTTGCAAATAGCATCAAGAGTGCTGAAACGGATAGCCTTAGCCTTGCCCGTCTTCAACTTCGAGAGGTTTGTGATTGTAATACCCACACGCTCTGAGAGTTCGTTGAGCGATATCTTCCTTTGGGCCATTATCACATCAAGATTTACTATTATCATGAACTGTTTGCATTATATGGTTAAATCGTGTTCTACAGCTATATTGCTGGCAATTTTATACATGGTACCGAATACAAGCACGGCCAATGCCCAGACAAAAGGATTCGAGGTAAGGATGATTTGTCCTGGACCTTCAGAGATAAATATCTGACTGAAATTGTCGGCCGTCACAGTCTGTAGGAAGATGAGAATGGCGCCAATGTTGATGACAAGAATATTAGCTTTTGGAAAAAGCTCTTCTCTTCGTAGGCCGCGAAGTATGTTGACAAAGAAAGCTATACATATGCCAATCAGTCCGAATGTTAGGAGTAGGTGTATGGCAAATAAGGAAATCGTATATCTTACTATCGAACTATTTGCCTCCAAATGGATATGTTGGCCTTCTGTA
The DNA here is from genome assembly GCA_902767775.1 of uncultured Prevotellaceae bacterium. Taxonomy (GTDB): domain Bacteria; phylum Bacteroidota; class Bacteroidia; order Bacteroidales; family Bacteroidaceae; genus Prevotella. The sequence continues at coordinate 26,522 of CACXIP010000026.1, forward strand.
TTGTAAATGTTTGCGTAACTATGTAAACACACAAACAAAAACCAGCATATACATACAAACAAAGCTGTATAGCAGAGCCATTTCAGTTTCTTAATCATTTTTTCGTTCATATTCATTCTTATTTAAATACATTTTGTTGGGTGCAAAAATAGTAATATTTGTCGAATAACGATAAAAATTATATGTAAATTAAGTAATATTTAATCTTGAATGACAAATTTAACTGACCTTTAATATTCCTTCCCCGCCATTGTGTTGGTAGCTTTCATGGCCGCGGAAAAAGACCGACTTTCCTCCGTCAAATTATTCAAGACGTTGCCTATCGATTGTAATCCATTTTGGAAATTATTGAACGCCTGAATTACCTGATTGAAATGCATCAAAGACGCCTTTAACTCTTCTGACCTTGTTTTGGCCATTCCGAGTTGCTCGGCGAATCTTCTGGCATCTGCACCAGCTTCGACAAGTACTTCCTTGCCATCTATCTTCAATTTTACGGTAAAATTGACCGATTTTGCCATTTTCTTGTTTTATGGTGATAGAATCTCGAAACTTTTACTATCTTTGTAAAAAAAGAAGCAACTATGAGAGAATTATTGAAAAATATCTTTATGGCATTTGCATTGCTCGGGCCTTTCGTTAGCATCATTTGCTTTATTTTTGACCTTTTTGATGCCGCCGTCATCACTGGTCTCTTAGGGGCTATTGGAATTATATGGTTCGCGATGGTATGCAACAACAATATAGGCGACTTAAAGGGAAACGGTCATTATCCGCCTTACGATTGGTTCTAACTCCCCACCAACCTCTCAAACCTCTTCCTCGCCTCTTCCGCCGACACCTTGGGTGCTTCGGCCTTTTTTTTGCTCTTCTCCCAGGGGAATGGAAGCAACCGCTCTGGCGTCATCTTGCCCTTGATGTGGGGCTGTATGGTTATTGTAGCGTTCATCCGCATTCGCTCCCAACTGTCCTGCATCATCCGCTCCTCATAGTCTCTCCATGCCTTGCACACAGCTTCAAACTCTCCGGGGGTGAGCCTGCAGAAGTCATCGAGCGACAAGCCTATGCTTGCCATACTATATGAGAGAGAAAAAAGACGCATCAACTGCATGTCCCTGAACCCTTGACGTCCAGCGGCTGCGGCATCAAGGTTCTTTGCAAGGTCTTTGGCTTCTGCAGAAACTCTTGCTACAACGTTCTGTCCATTGACGACTATGTTGACATCAAATTTTACTGACGGCATGATAGATTTTCCTTATTTTCTTACTCTATATGGTAAAGAATGATTAAATTTGCAAGGTTTTAAACTGTTGATGATATGAAAACTTTTAAGGACATCCTCGAGTTGATTTGCGGGCTTTGCGTGATAATATGCCCGATTTCTATCATTCTGACAATCGTCTCCTTCATAATATTAAGTGCAAAATTGTTGGTTATATCATTCTTTACATTGTGTTTTACATTTTGCTACACCTTTGCATACGTGGCTTTCACAAATGATATTTTCAAAATAAAATAACCATCACTTACCCACCAACCTCTCAAACCGCTTCCTCGCCTCTTCAGCCGACACCTTGGGTGCTTCGGCCTTTTTTTTGCTCTTCTCCCAGGGAAAGGGAAGCAGTTTCTCTGGCGTCTCTTGCCCTTGATGTGGGGCTGTATGGCTATCGTGGCGTTCATCCGCATCCGCTCCCAGCTGTCGTGCATCTCGTCCTCGTGGCGCATATGCCATGCCTTGCACACGGCCTCAAACTCTACGGGGGTGAGCCTGCAGAAGTCATCGAGTGAAAGGCCGACGCAGCCAAGGGCATGACCGAGGAGCTCGTCAATGCCTACTGGCTTATTTTTTCGCCTTCGGCATCGCCGGCTTCCTCGTTCCGTGAGGACAGAGCGGTTTTCTTTGTAGATTCGTTTAGAAAAAAACTATTAAGTTGCATGATTTATGGTTTTTACATACCTTTGCAAATAGAAAACTGATTATTTAATTAAACATGTTTTTCAACGGTAGGAATTTGTGAAAATTCTTGCCGTTATTCCAACAAGTAGCCAAGGATATTGCAGCTGGTCATCTGATAGATAAACCAGTTCTACAATATGTTTAAAGATCACTTTTGAAGCCCCGAGCCGTGAGGTCCGGGGCTTTTCTGATTGATTACCCTTTCTCCCCGGCAGCCTTCAAGATGCAGTCATTAATGAAGTCTACCTTTGACCCCTCCACCTGCGAGAGGATGTCATTCACCTCCTGTGTGGCTCGGAAGCCATAGTAGTGGACACCTTTCCGCTTGCGTCCGGCGCCTTCCCTGGATCCTCCCCAGCCGCTTTTCTTCTCTTCTTTCTCAATCTCTGCGTGGAATTCCATAATGTTAAAAATTCGATGGTTAGAAATTATTGGTGTATATTTATTGATTAAAACCTGAAATGAGGGTTTGTCAAAATGGAAAACCTTGTGCGCCAGCAACTCCCCTCCCATGAAGGGGAGGGGCAGGGGTGGGGTATGTAACTTCCTGTTTTTCAGAAAAATAATTCCCCACCCCAACCCCTCCCCACGTGGGGAGGGGAGCTCCATTCGGCTCACGGTGTTCTTTTCTCAAGCCGTTTATTATATTTGACACCCCCCTTGGATTTCAAAGGTTGATTTTAAGCATAAAAAATAGGAGGCCTGTCAGTCAAGTCTCCTATCCCCAGCGGAAGGTGAGGGATTCAAACCCCCGATACCCGAAAGGGGTATACCGGATTTCGAGTCCAGCGCGATCGATCACTCTGCCAACCTTCCTCAAAATGCGGTGCAAAGTTAGTAATTAGTTTTGTTTCTGCAAAATAAAAACGTTAAAAACTACGAAATCTCACCCATTTATCATATTCAGATGTCATGCGATACGGAGAAAAGTGCTATCTTTGTCGTGAATACAGATAATTCTATTGCATAATAGATGAAGACAGCAATCGTACAACACGTCATCAGATGGAATGAATTGGAGTGGAACCTCCAACATATTACTTCACTTCTTGACCAACAGACAGGGGCTGACCTTTATGTGCTGGCCGAAACCTTCGCTACCGGTTTTCTGGCGGAGGGCTCTGCAGGAAAGGCTGGTGAGGAGTCGCAGCGCATTTTCTCGTGGATGCAGCAACAGGCTCAACGCCTCGATGCTGCCATCGCTGGAAGTGTGGCGGCTGACGACGAAAAAGGTCTTTTGCGCAACCGTCTTTTTTTCGTCCGACCTGATGGCAGCTATGACTATTACGACAAGCACCATCTTTTTGGCTATGCCGGAGAAACGGATGAGTATGTGGCAGGTGACCAGCGTGTGGTGGTGGAATGGCGGGGCGTGCGCTTCTTGTTGCAGGTGTGCTACGACCTGCGCTTTCCGGTCTTCTCACGCAACAGGGGTGACTATGATGCCATTATTTATGTCGCCAACTGGCCGGCACGCCGTCGTGAGGTTTGGCAGACACTCCTTAAGGCACGTGCATTGGAGAACCAGTGCTATGTGGTGGGGGTGAACATCGTGGGCGGTGACAAGGTTTGTGAATATGTAGGCGACTCGGTAATCATTGATGCCTACGGGCGCATCATTGCCTCATGCACTCCAGACATGGAGGAAGTGGCCATGGCTGAATTAGACATGGAAGAACTCCTCCGCTTCCGCAACAAGTTTCCCGTGCTGAAAGATGCCGATAAAATCTATTAAGTAAAAATATCTTGGTAATATTTTAACATATAATTCTTGGACGAGCCAAGCGCGTAGCGAATCCCATATAATTAATCATAAATAGCTGCGCGTCAGAAATTTTTTGGTTAATTTGCGATAATTCATGTTCTTTAATTATTCATCCCAATTAATGTTATAATCGTCACTTAATGCCAATACAATAATACAGAAACTCAGAGGTACGAAAAAACTAAAAACTCTGTATCTCTGTGTCTCTGTGTTGGAATAAATGAAACAAAAAGTGACTCTGTCTCTCTGTGTCTCTGTGTTGGAATGTAACCATTAATTTCATTGAAGTTACTTCCGCTCGGGAAAGGCAATAAAAACCAACTATTTATTTTGCTTTCTGTTCGCATAATCGTATCTTTGCAAGGTACGTTGGAGTGAAACGTATGTAAGAAAAACTATTCATTATGAAAAAATTATTTTTGCCTCTTCTGCTCATGGTAGCAGTGTCTGCTCATGCAGCAGAAAACCCAGTGTTAACTATTGAAGGAGGTCAGGTGCAAGGCGTTTTGGCCGACGACCATCCTGACGTGTATGTCTATCGTGGCATCCCTTATGCCGCACCCCCAATCAAGGAGAATCGTTGGAAGGAGCCGCAGCCCATCGTGCCTTGGAAAGGTGTGAAAATATGCGACACCTTCGGTCACCCCAGCTATCAGGCTATCCAATATCCTGGTGGTTATTTCACAGAGTGGGGATACGGAAAAGAGGCTCCATACAGTGAGGACTGCCTGTATCTGAACGTATGGACGAAGGCGCCTGGCAAGACGGCAAAGAAACTCCCGGTTGCCCTGTGGATTCATGGTGGCGGATACCGCGAGGGATGGGGCTCCGAACCTGAGTTCGACGGACAGGAATGGGGCGCCAAGGACGTGGTGCTCGTCTCCATCAACTACCGTCTCGGTGTGTTTGGCTTCCTTACCCATCCAGCACTGGCAGAGGAGAGCCCTCACAAGGTGTCGGGCAACTATGGTATCCTCGACCAGATAGAAGCCCTGAAATGGATAAAGAAAAACATCGCTCAGTTTGGTGGCGACCCCAACAACGTGACCATCTTCGGACAGAGTGCAGGTGGTGGCAGCGTGCGCACCCTTTGCGAGTCGCCTCTTGCTCGCGGTTTGTTCCACAAAGCTGTCATCATGAGCGCACAAGGACTCAGCATCCCCAATCCCAATGGTGGAGGTATGATGGGAGCCCGCTACAGCGGCGGTTCTATTGAGGATGCTGCTGCCAATGCAAAGAAAGTCTTCGACTGGGCAGGACTGACCGACCTGCAGAAGATGCGTCAGGCATCCACAGAGACTGTTTTCGCCCTCAGCAACTTATACGGACAAGTGACGGGCGACCGCATCAGACTGCCGTTTATGCCGATGATTGACGGTTATGTCAGCATCAAGAGCTTCGATGATGCCACCCGAGAGGGTTCCTTGGCCGATGTGCCTTATATGATTGGCTTCACCCTCAACGATATGGGCAACATGGCTCCCAACATTGCTGAGTTCTGCAAGGTGCGTGAGAGCAAGGGTGGCAAGGCATGGGCATATCAGTTTGCACGTCCGCTGCCCGATGATGGCTCTCATCCGGAGGTGACACAACGTCTGAGGGGAGCATTCCACTCATCCGACCTTTGGTTTGTCTTCAAATCATTGAAACACTGTTGGCGTCCTTGGACCAAGGGCGACTGGGACCTGTCTGAGAAGATGCTGACGGCATGGACCAATTTCGTGAAGTACAGCGACCCGAATGGCAAGAATGGTGGCACTTGGGCTCCTTGCACGGAGAAGAATCCTAAGTTCATGGTGTTCAAGCTCAACGACAAGGATGCTGAGGCTTCCGTATTTGGCGAACCAGAGAAAGCACCTCAGCAGGGCTTCGGCTTTGGCTTCGGTCCAAGGCCCAGGCAATAGAATCTCCCTCGCATCTATCTGGACTTACATCATGCATTTGTATTCTATAAGACTTCGGGCGGATCATCAAATCCGCCCGAATTTCTTCTTTTTCTATGGAATCAGAATGGCTGTGTAATCAGCTTGGAGACGCCATATATGGACGTCTCTTCTACGCTGCACGGGTATTTCTCTTACCTCTCACCTTCCACATATCCTGCGGATGTGCTGCTTCAGAATGTAGTAGGCAGGCTGTGCCATGGCACCGTGGTCATAGCCCTGCATCTCGTAGAGCGTGACATCCTTGTGCCCCACCAACTTCAGCATACGCCAGAAATAGGCTTGCTCCTCATAGCGCCCGTAAAGTTCCAACTCACGGTCGCCCGAGATGATGATGATAGGTGGTGCATCAGGACGGACATAGGTGAGCGGTGCATAACGGTCGATGGTGGCCTGCAGGGGACCAATGCCTTGCTGCTTGCGGATGTTGTAGTGAGTGATGCACTGTCCGCTGAAGGGAACGAGGGCTGCCAAACTGTCGGGGTCAACACCATATTTGGCGAGCCATTTTTTGTCCAATCCTATCATGTCGAGCAGATAGCCACCAGCCGAGTGCCCGGCTAAGAAAATCTTGCGCTTGCTGCCACCGTATTTCTCTATGTTCTTGTATGTCCATGCCACTGCCGCAGCAGCATCGTCGAGAATGTCGTCGATGTGGGCTTTGGGCAGAAGACGGTAGTTGGCAGCTACCACCACGAGACCGCAGTTCTTGAGTTGTGGGTCGATATGCTTGCTGCCGCCCTCGATGCCGCCGCCATGAAACCACACCACCACAGGGGCGTCCTTCTCGTTAGTGGGATAATACACGTCGAGCTTGCAACGCTCCTGAGCATAGGCATCGGTCGATTCCGTATATAGGATGTCGTTGACTTGTTGATATTGTGCCCTTGTGATGGTCGAGAAAAGCAGAAGGGCGAGGGTGAGAATCACGCTTTTGTTGTTCATTGGTCAATTTGGGTTAAATATGGGGACAAATATAGCGAAAAATCTTCTGTTTTTACTAATTTTGCCGTTGGAATTGTTTTTTATTGAGATTATTACAAAATATGGAGACACAATTATCATGATCAACCAAATTATAGACTACAACCGGACATTCGTGGCTCAGAAGGCCTATGAGAAGTATCTCACAGATAAGTATCCAGACAAAAAACTGGCCGTGCTTTCGTGTATGGACACCCGACTGACAGAACTGCTCCCTGCGGCTCTTGGATTGAAAAACGGTGATGCCAAAATCATCAAAAACGCTGGAGGGCTGGTGATTTCTGCTTTTGACTCTGCCATGCGAAGCCTTATCGTTGCCATATATGAACTCGGTGTGGAGGAGATTATGGTGGTGGCGCATTCCCATTGCGGAGCCTGCCACATGAGTTACGAGCATTTCCACAACGAAATGATTGCCCGTGGCGTGACCGATGAGACTCTCGACACAGTACGTAAGTGCGGCATCGACTTGGATGCATGGTTGGAGGGATTCAAGGATACGCCGACCTCTGTGCGCAAGACAGTGGAGACCATCAAGACACACCCACTCGTTCCCAAGGACATCATTGTCAGGGGGTTCATCATTGATTCTGAAACAGGGGCATTGGAAGAAATACTCCAATAGATGTGAAAATGAATCCTGTATCCATCCGACTTCTCAACCAGCAACTTGTCGCACCTCAGTTCAGTGACCCTGCAGAGGTGGTTGGCTACATGGGTGCCATACAGGCGCAGGAATATCGCATGATGCGATGGGCTGTGGGGATGCGGACACGCAGGCCGTCGGCAAAAAAGTTCAAACGGGCTTTCGACAGTGGGCGCATCTTACGCCTGCATCTGATGCGGGGCACTTGGCAATTGGTGGCTGCTGAGGACTATTGGAATATGCTCAACCTCTTTGCACCGAAAGCAATAGCGGTGACGAAGGGATGGATGAGCAGCAACAAAATTGCCATTCCGGATGATGAGCTCATACGTGTAAGGGACATCCTTACTCAGACGGCAACCGATAAGGGAAGTGTGACAAAAGAGGACTTTGTCCGTGCTTTGGCGGCAAAAGACATGTCGATGGACGACCATCGCCTGTCGTATCACATCCGAATGGCGGAAATGTCGGGCTGGCTATGCAGCGGAAACCTGCTGCCGATGAAGGCTACCTATGCATGCAGCGCAGAGAAAATAAAACCGACAGCATTGATGGACAGGGATGAGGCTTTGATGCACTTTACCCGAAAATACTTTCAAAGCCGCCAGCCGGCAACATGGGAAGATTTTGTGTGGTGGTCGGGGCTGAACATCAGTGACTGCCGAAAGGGTATAGCTCTCTTGGGCGACATCATCCATGTGGAGAGATGGCAAGGCAGGGATTTCTACCTGACGGACAACTGCCGAAGACGGGGATTCAAAAAGGGAAAAATTCTCCTGATTCCTCCTTACGACGAATATCTCATCAGCTACAAAAGCCGTGATATCGTGCTTCCGCCTGAGCATAGGCACCGTGCCCACAACAACAGCGGAATATTTCAGCCCATCATTGCCCGCGACGGCATAATTTGCGGCAACTGGTCACCATTTAAGGCCGACTGCCAGGCCACTTTCTTTGATGATGCAGATGCCATGGAGGATGTAATGGAGGCATGGCGGGAATACTGTGATTTCCGTTCATCCAATGTTAATCGAAATAACTTATGAAGTACGAACAATCAACTGAATGGTTTCTTGAAAAGCCGTATTGGGTGATAGATATCTTGCCCAAGCAAGTGCCAGAGCATGGTGAGGGGCAGGTTTTCCGAGTAGAGGATTTTTTTAGGGAACATCCCTGGATTGATGACATCTACAGGAAATTCATCAATATCTTGCTGAAGTTGAACTGCTATTTGGACATCGCTGTTAGTACAGATGGTGAGGAATGGAAGAAAAATCCTGCTCCAAAGGACATTGGAGAGATGGTGCTGAAGTGTATGTCCGACAAAACCATGCTCTACTTTTTGATGAAATCAGAGGCGACGATGATTACCATCAGCAGCGATGACACCTATATGACCGTATATCATCCAACAGAAGATATTTTAGCCCTGCTAACCTCTTTGGCTGCTTCAGAAGGACTGTTTGTCTGGAAACCTGAATAATAGAGTTTATGGCGCAATGATGTTATGGGGTGTAATTAGCATTGTGTAGAATATGATTTGCAAGTATGCCATATTAGATACAGAAGTTGGTTTGAGAGACCAAAAAATCCATGATATCGGAGCTATACGATATGATGGAGCAGTCTATCATGGTTGCTCAAAAGAGGAACTGATGGATTTCTTGCAAGACGTGGAATATCTCTGTGGACATAATATCATCCACCACGACGCGAAGTTTCTCTTTGGAGATGAGATATGTCGTTGGCAATTGATGGATACCCTATATATGTCGCCCTTGCTCTTTCCTGAGCACCCATATCACAGACTTGTAAAAGACGACAAACTGTTGAGTGATCAGGTGAATAACCCAGTGAACGATTGTGAGAAGGCTCGCGATTTACTGATGGATGAGATTGCCTGTTGGCAAACATTATCTGAGAGGAAACAGAGGATATACACTTTGCTGCTTAAAGAAAAAAAGGAATTCCAAGGTTTCCTTGACTTGGTGGATGCAAATGCTGATGACAGGGACTTGTCTGCTCTTATAAGGGATGAATACAGAGGACGCATTTGCCAACATGCAGATATCGCAGCTTTGGCAGAACAAAAACCTTGCGAACTGGCTTATGCCCTGTCACTGATAAACACCACCGATTATCGTTCTGTCACTCCAGGATGGGTGCTTCATAATTACCCTGGAGTGGAGTATGTGATGGAGATGTTGAGACAGCGTAAATGCACAGAAGCTGACTGTGATTACTGCAGAAGGCAGTTGGATATTCATCAAAACCTAAAATCATTTTTTGGCTTTGACGAATTCCGCACCTATGAGGGAGAACCTTTGCAGGAAAGGGCTGCACAGGCAGCAGTTGAGGGGCGCTCACTGTTAGCTATCTTTCCAACAGGAGGTGGAAAATCGCTTACATTCCAATTGCCGGCACTGATGGCAGGACGTGCTGTTCATGGACTGACTGTGGTCATTTCTCCTTTACAGTCGCTGATGAAAGATCAGGTAGACAGTCTCGCTGGGAGAGGGATAACCAATGCCGTTACTATTAATGGCTTGCTCGACCCCATCACCCGTGCCCTGTCCATTCAATTGGTGCAAGAAGGTGAGGCTTCTCTTCTCTACATTGCTCCGGAGATGCTTCGTTCCAAGACCATTGAGAAAATCCTGATGGCACGACATGTGGTAAGGTTTGTGATAGATGAGGCGCATTGCTTTTCTTCGTGGGGACAGGACTTTCGTGTAGATTATCTTTATATCGGTAAGTTTATACGCGAATATCAACGGAAAAAAGGTTGCCTGCAACCGATACCAGTATCGTGTTTCACTGCGACAGCAAAGCAGAAGGTAATACAGGATATCTGCGACTATTTCAAACAGACAAATTGGCTCAATCTGGAATTGTATGCCACTAACGCTACGCGAACCAACCTGCGCTACTCCGTCATCCATGCTGATACTGATGAGGACAAATACTTGAAGCTAAGGTCGTTGCTTTCAGAAAGCAATAGTCCCACCATCGTTTATGTGGCACGGACACGTCGCACCCATGATTTGGCAGCACGCCTTACCAGAGATGGTTACAAAGCTTTGCCCTTCAATGGGAAAATGGAGCGTGATGAGAAAATCGCCAACCAAGAGGCCTTTATGTCAGGCCAAGTGCGCATCATTGTGGCGACATCGGCTTTTGGCATGGGAGTGGATAAAAAAGATGTGGGATTGGTGGTGCATTACAACATCTCCGACTCGCTGGAGAATTATGTACAGGAGGCAGGACGCGCGGGGCGTGACCCACAACTCAGTGCACAGTGTTATGTCCTCTATGATGATGCAGACCTTGACAAGCATTTCGTGCTGCTTAACCAGACGAAACTTAGCATCAGTGAGATTAATCAGGTGTGGAAAGCCATCAAGGAAATGACCAAGCGCCGTCAGCAGGTCAGTAGCTCTGCATTGGAAATTGCCCGATGGGCAGGGTGGGGGGACGATGTGATTGATATAGAGAATCGTGTGAGGACGGCTATAGCGGCATTGGAACAAGCTGGCTATTTGGAGCGTGGCAACAACATGCCTCAGGTCTTTGCCACGAGTCTGACGGTGAGAAACATGGATGAGGCACGGCAGCGTATCACTGAGTCAACTCTCTTTGGCGCAGATGAACGAGAGAAAGCCATCAGAATCATCAAATCTTTAATAACCCAGAAACATATCGCCAAGGCAAGGGATGCTGAGGCAGAGTCACGGGTCGACTATTTGGGGGATATTCTTGGAATGACCAGAAAAGAGGTGGTGTCGGCTGTCGTAAGGATGCGGCAGGAAGGAATCTTGGCGGACAACAAGGATATAACGGCTTACCTTCAGGATGAAGGCGTGTCGGAGCGTAGGCCCATGATGGTTTTGGAACGTTTCGCCAAGCTTGAACATTTTATCATTCATCATATACCTGACAAAGGCGTGCAGATTTCATGCAAACAAATGAATGAAGATGCTGTGAGCGGGGGCCTTGCAAATTCAAACGAGAAAAACATCCGTACACTGCTTTATTTCCTCGCCGTGAAAAAATATATACACAAGCGGGAGGAATCAGGTCATAATATTTCACTGATGCGCCAGGCGGATATGGAGACGACTATAGAGCGTTGTGAAAGACGTTTGGACATTTGCCGATTTGCGCTGGAATGGTTGCCAAAACAGATGAATGAAACTGGACATGGTGAGCCACAGGACAGAAAAGTGCAGTTCTCCATCGTAGAACTGTTCAATCAGTTGAAGTCAGGCAACCAGTCGCTCTTTAATTCGATGGCCAACCTGCAAATAGAGGATGTGGAGGAGGCTCTCCTGTATCTTTCAAACATCGGTGCCATCAAGTTGGATGGTGGTTTTATGGTTATCTATAACCCGATGGACATTCATCGTCTGAAGGATGCCAGGTATAGAAAGGAAGATTACCGGATGCTCGATGAGTTTTATAAACAGAAAATCCAGCAGATACATATTGTGGGCGAATATGCCAATATGATGGTGGAAAACTATGATGCGGCATTGCAATATGTGCAGGACTACTTCCAAATGGACTATAAGCGTTTCATCTCCAAGTACTTCAAAGGGGAGAAGGCTAAAGAGATACAGCGCAATATAACACCAAGAAAATACAAGCAACTGTTTGACCAACTTTCTGAGCGACAAAAGGAAATCATTTCGGATAAGGAGTCTCGTTGTATTGTTGTAGCAGCGGGGCCTGGTAGCGGAAAAACCCGTGTGCTGGTTCACAAGTTGGCTTCCATTCTGCTGCTTGAGGATGTGAAACACGAGCAACTGCTGATGCTGACTTTCTCCCGGGCTGCAGCTACAGAATTCAAACAAAGATTGGTTGGCCTGATAGGTGCCGTGGCCAACTATGTGGAGATAAAGACTTTCCATGCCTATAGTTTTGATTTGTTGGGGAGAGTCGGCAATTTGGAGGATTCGCAAGATGTTGTTGGGAGGGCAGCGGAGATGATTCTCAAGGAAGAAGTTGAGCCCAGCAAAATCAGTAAGAAGGTGTTGGTAATTGATGAGGCTCAAGATATGAGTGCTGAGGAGTTCAAATTGGTGAAGGCTCTGATGAGTATCAACGAATCCATGAGAGTGATTGCCGTTGGTGATGATGACCAGAACATCTTCGAGTTCAGAGGGGCTGATTCCCGCTTCTTGCTCCAACTCACTCAAGAGTCTGATAGTAGGTTCATAGAAATGACGGAGAACTATCGCAGTGCCCGCCATGTGGTGGATTTTTCCAATGCTTTTGTCAAATGCATAAAGGGACGGATGAAAACCATCCCCATTGTATCCAAACGTGACTCGGATGGTTTCGTTTCGCTGACGCGTCATACTTCTCTTGAGATGTATCAACCTTTGGTAGAAGAATTGATTCGGGAGCGGGGGAAAGGTACGATGTGTGTGCTTACCCAAACAAATGATGAGGCAGTGACGCTTGTAGCTTTGTTGCGCAGGCATGGGATACCCAGCAAACTGGTGCAGTCGATGGATGGTATTCGATTCTGTAATCTGGCAGAGATACGTTTTCTTGTAAAGTATCTTGACATGCGCCTAACTTCTCCGCTTATACCTGATGATCTATGGTCAGAGGCAAAACAAAATACATTCCAGAACTATGATGGCAGCTTGGCTTTGGAGTATGTGAGACGTTGTGTGATGCTGTTTGAAAAGACCTGTGGAAAAGTGAAATATATGAGTGATTTTCGTGAGTTTGTCTTCGAGTCTTCGGTTGAGGACTTCTGCGATATCTCCAAATCAGAGGTGATGGTGTCTACTATCCACAAGGCAAAGGGCAGGGAGTTTGATGATGTGTTCATGCTGATATCCAATCGACCCCATAAGGACAGCATACTTTTCCGCCAATATTATGTGGGAATGACCAGGGCAAAAAACCGCCTCTTCATCCATACCAATAGCAATATGTTTGACCATCTCCATACCGACCGCTATGTGGTCACCACACAGCAGTATCCAATGCCGGAGGAGGTGGTGCTGCAACTATCCCACAAGGATTTGTATTTGGATTTCTTCAAACCTCGAAAGAAAGAGGTACTGATGTTGAGGAGCGGCGACCCATTGGAATACAAAGACACCTTCCTATTTAATCCCAAGAATGGAACAGCAGTGGCAAAACTGTCTTCTGCCATGCATAAAGAACTGTCCGAATGGCAGGAGAAAGGCTATCAGATAAGGTCAGTCTCTGTCCGATTTGTTGTGGCGTGGAAATCAAAGGATGAACCACGGGATAAGGAAGAAACCGCAGTCTTATTACCAGATATTATTTTGGCGAAAGGGTAGGGCAACAGGAATGCCTCACCTCCCTTTTCTCATTCTGACGAATACATGAACCACGTGGCTGTTCTCGGCCTTTCGCTTCTCTATCTCAAAGTATCTGGGACATGACTCGATAAGTGGTGTCAGTTTGCTGAAACCATAGTTGCGTGGGTCGAAGTCGGGACGTTTTTTCAGGAGCAGGCTGCCCACCTCGGCAAGTGACACCCATTCGTTGTCGTCTGCCAGGTCGTCGATGGTCTTGCGGAGCAGCTTGATGATGGAATAGCTGATTTTCTCCTTGGCAGGAGCCGCTTTTTTCTCCTCACCGCCAGATGACTCCAGGGATGCTGCTCCTTCTTGGGCTGTAGCTTCATCTTGTTGTGTTTCCTCATCATCGTTGCCGAGGTTCTCGATATAGATGAACTTGTCGCAGGCGACGATGAATGGCCGTGGCGTCTTCCGCTCACCCATGCCGATGACCAACTTGCTCGATTCCCTCAGGCGGGTGGCGAGGCGGGTGAAGTCGCTGTCGCTGGAGATGATGCAGAATCCGTCGGCCTTGTTGCTGTGGAGGATGTCCATGGCGTCGATAATCATGGCGGAGTCGGTGGCATTCTTTCCTGTGGTGTAGCTGTATTGTTGGATAGGCGTGATGGCGTTCTCAAGCAACACGGCTTTCCAACCCGCCAAGTTGGGCTTTGTCCAGTCGCCGTAGATGCGCTTGATGGTGGGAACGCCGTATTTTGCTATCTCGCTGAGCATCTCCTCAACGTGTGAGTAGGGTACGTTGTCTGCGTCGAACAGTACCGCTAAAGTAAGTTCTTTTTTGTTTTCAGTCATATCGTTTTTATGTCTTATCATCAATTGTTGTGCCAAACTATCACATAGGTTGGCTATTTTTATTCCGTGTCGTGGTTGACCATGGTTGCCACGCAGGAGTCGGACCAGACGTTCTCGGCTGTCTCTATCATGTCGATGATGGTGTAGATGGGCAGGATGATGCCCAGCACGGCAATGGGAGCGCCTATCCCTGACATCAGTGATAGGGTGAGGAAATAGCAGCCCATGGGGACGCCGGCATTGCCGACAGCAGAGATGACGGAGATGAGTATCCACAAGAGGATGGTGCCAATGGTGATGGGTATCCCGCCATTTTGCATGACAAAGAGAGAGGTGACGAGGATGAAGGCTGCACAGCCGTTCATGTTGATGGTGGTGCAGATGGGAAGCACGAAACGTGACACGTTCTTTCGTATACCGAGACGGTTCTCTGCCGTTTCCATGGTGACGGGGAGCGTGGCAGCACTGCTTTTCGTGAAGAGCGCCATCAGTATGGCTGGCATCATCTTGCCCATGACGTGGATGGGGTTGTTGCCTCTTGCCAGCAGGAAGATGGGCAGAACGACGAAGAACTGCAGGAAGTTGCCTCCCAAAATCACCAATATGTATTTGCCGATGGAGTCGCCCACCACACCGGCAGACACCTGTGCCGACAGTTGCGCCGAGAATGCCACAATGCCCAGGGGCAGCGTCCATATCAGGCCACGGATGAGCAGATGGAGCAGTTCCTGAAAACCAAGGAAGCCCTTTACGACAACCGACTTGTTCTCCGAGTCCGGCAACTTCGACAGTCCGATACCAATGGCGAAGGCCAAGAGGAGCAGTGAGAGGACATTCCCCTCAAGGAAAGGCTTGGTGATGTTGTCGGGTATGACATTGATGATGTGGTCGGCATATGACATCTGTGGCGCTTCCAACGCCTCACCACCATGGGCGATAGCTTCTTCAGGCAGACTGCCTGGGGCTATCAGCACATAAAGTATGGCACCAACTGCGGCGGCTGCGATGGTGGTCAGCAACGTATAGGTCAGTGTGCGTCCGAAGATTTTCCCGTAGCCTTTTGAACCGAATGAAGCCAAGGTGGTGATAATTGCCAGTACGATGGTGGGAACGGCAAGCAACTGGAACAGCCGTGTATAGGCAGTGGCTATGAACGTCATCAACTGGTTGAGCCAGGAGATTCCGAACATTCCCAAAATGGCACCTACTATGAGGGCGCCTATCCAGATGATGGTCCTTTTCATTCAATCACTCTCCGTAAATAATGTCTCGCACAAGTTTGCTCTATCATTTTCAGCCACAAAGTTATCGCTTTTCTTTCAAACGACTGAGATTTTATTCATTTTTTCTTTTCAATCATGAGTAATGACGGGAAAAAACACTACCTTTGTAATCTATATCGACAAGTAGTCTTAAGAAGATGATAAGGAGAGCTGAAAAAGCTGAGCAAGACCTATGAGTCTATCCCTATGAAATAATTTTTTTCCAAAACAAATGTAATTTTCAATATGAAAAATGTACCAGTAATCAAGATTGGAATCGTCGCCGTAAGCCGCGACTGTTTCCCGGAGTCATTGGCTGTCAACCGTCGTAAGGCTATGATTGCCAAGTATGTAGAGAAGTATGGCACAGCCGACATCTACGAGTGTCCTATCTGCATTGTCGAGAGTGAGATTCACGCTCAGCAGGCTCTTGAGGATGTGAAGAAGGCAGGATGCAACGCCCTCTGTGTGTATCTGGGCAATTTTGGTCCGGAGATTTCAGAGACCATGATAGCCGACTGGTTCCAAGGTCCTACAATGTTCTGCGCTGCTGCCGAGGAGACACAAGACAACTTGATTGATGGCCGTGGCGATGCCTACTGCGGTATGCTTAATGCCAGTCAGGCACTCTCTCTGCGCAAGACTCGTGCCTACATCCCCGAGGAACCCGTTGGCGATGCTGCCGAGTGTGCAGAGATGATTCATGAGTTCTTGCCTATCGCACGTGCTATCGTGGGCTTGCAGAACTTGAAAATCATCAGCTTCGGACCGCGTCCCAACAACTTCCTGGCTTGCAACGCTCCCATCCGTGCCCTCTATGACCTCGACGTAGAGATTGAGGAGAACTCAGAACTTGACTTGCTCGAGGCATTCCAAAAGCACCAGGGCGACCCGCGCATCGACGATGTGGTGAAGGATATGGCTGCCGAGCTGGGCACAGGCAACAAGATTCCGTCTGTGCTGCCGAAACTTGCTCAATATGAGTTGACATTGTTGGATTGGATTGAGGCCCACAAGGGCTCTCGACAGTTCGTGGCCATGGCCAACAAGTGCTGGCCTGCTTTCCAGACGATGTTTGGCTTCGTTCCCTGTTATGTGAACAGCCGCCTGACAGGTCGTGGCATTCCCGTGGCTTGCGAGGTCGACATCTATGGCGCCCTGTCTGAGTACATCGGTACATGCATCACCCAGGATGCGGTCACCTTGCTCGACATCAACAACTCCGTTCCCAAGGATATGTTTGAGGAGAGCATCAAGGGTAAGAAATTTGAGTGCGACAGCTATACCGAGAAGGAGATTTTTATGGGCTTCCACTGCGGCAACACCGCTTCCTCAAAGGTGTGCAGCTGCCAGATGTGCTTCCAGCGCATCATGGCACGCGCCCTGCCCGTAGAGGTGACCAACGGTACGCTGGAGGGTGACCTGAAACCTGGCAAGGCTACCGTCTATCGTCTGCAGTCTACTGCCGACACCAAGCTCCGTGCCTATATCGCACAGGGAGAGATTCTGCCGGTGCCCACCCGCTCGTTTGGTTCTATCGGTACCTTTGGCATCAAGAACATGAGCCGCTTCTATCGCCATGTCCTCATCGAGAAGCACTATCCCCACCATGCTGCCGTGATGTTTGAGCATGCAGGAAAATATCTCTGGGAGGTGCTGAAGTACATGGGCATTCCCGTCGACGAGATTGACTACAATTTCCCCAAGGGCGATTATTATCCCACCGAGAATCCGTTCGCTTGACAAACGGCTTTTCTGTAGTGATATTATTAATTGGCGTATGGCCCTCAAGCCATACGCCAATTTTTTCTTGTTAGGTTTTGATGCCGACGACATCAAAGTGTCTACTATCATCACCAGAGTCTCATGAAGGGAGCTTTGGGCTATAAGATGGACGTCTGTAGCAGTGTTTTTCGGAGATTCGTCTTTCTTCGATTTCTTCGGTCTCATCAGGCCAACTCTCAGAGGGACTGTCCTCGTAATTAGCTTCCAAGATGCCTTCCTTTGAGACATAGTACAGCTTTCGCTTGCAATTGTGCCAGGTGTCCACATAACGGCACCACATTTCATACATGTCATAGGAGTTTCTCCAACCCATCCTGCTGAACTTGTGGAATATCATGCCGGCATCCATTCCGACGTGCTTGAGGAGAAAGCGTTTGATGTAATGGCACACATTCTTTTTAAACCGCAAGGATCTCCAAAATCCGCAATTGCCTCGGGAGAAAGGAATATGTCTTGCTTCATTATGGTGGTGGGCCACATACTTGCGGTCATACTTTATAAGCCACTGACAACCATCCAGCCAGTGAAACCTGTAGGACAGACCGATTTTCGAATTCTTTCCTGTTCTTTTCATTGTTGTTGACGATATTGGTTACACTCTACCAAAAATGCATAGAGCTAATCATCAACTGATGGAACATGTTGCTTGACATTATTGAATACTACTTTGTGTTTGTAAATGATAGACTGTTATAAGATAAGAGCAATAGATTCCCGTCAATCTATCATCATGCCTAAAAAATATGTTTTTTTATGAAGATAACACATCTGATTCGTTACAACAATCGCCGCTTCCCAGTTCGCAACGCTCAAGCGCGAGAGTCAGAGTAAGCTCTAAGTTCTTTGTACAAATAAATGATAAACTTAGAAATAGTTGAATAATCCTAATCGTTTGTGTAACTTGCGAAAAAAAGTTCGAATTTTTGGAAGGTTCGCATTTTATTCGTATATTTGTAACGCCATGCGAATTTAGCTTCTCTTTATTACAGCACGGAGATAAGTGAATTATCAGCAATTGCCGCTTCCTCTGTGCTGATACGGGAAGCGGCAATTGTTGCATGTTAGTTTTCCTTGATTCCAGAACTATTATTTCTTGAATGAAAAAGTCTACATGTCGGGCCTCATCACATCGTGACACTTCACCGAATACTGTTTGGAGAGATGATATGATGCTGTGGCACGGATGTCTTCCACATTGGCTCCGAAACCGATGGTGTATTTGCCAGGAGCGGTCTCCCAGGACTGTGTGGCTTCGTTGTAGGAGGCCAGGTCGTAGAGCGATACCTTCATGGTGAGTGTCTCACTCTGGTTGGGTTGCAGCTCACGTGTCTTGGCAAATGCCTTCAGTTCGCAAGCGGGTTTCTCAAGGCCGCCAGCGGGAGCGCTGACATAGAGTTCCACGACTTCTTTGCCTGCTCGCTTGCCTGTGTTGGTGACGGTGATGGTAGCGGTGAGGCCATCCTTGGTGGCTTTGACCACGGGCTTGCTATAGGAGAAGGTCGTATAGCTCAGACCGAATCCGAAGGGATAAGACACTGACTTGTTGGCTGTGGTGAAGTAACGATAGCCCACGTTGATGCCCTCTGCGTGTTTGGTGTAATCTTGAAACTCCACCTTTTCGTTTCCGCGTCTGCGACCAGTTGTCGTAGGACGTACGTTGGGGAAGTTGGCGCTGGATGGCAGGTCGACGAGGTTGTTGGGCCATGTCATGGTGAGTTTTCCTGATGGATAAGCCTTGCCTGTCAGCACATCGGCCACAGAATAGCCGCCCTCCTGACCTGGTTGCCATGCAAGGAGGATAGCATCGGGCATCGACTTCCAGGAGGCTGTCTCGATGACATTGCCCATATTGAGCACGACAATCACGGGTTTGTTGGCCAAATGGAAAGCATTGCATACATCGGTGATGAGTTGGCGCTCAACGTCCTTTAGGGTGAAGTCACCATCCTCCTGACGGTCGGAGCCTTCGCCAGCCTGACGGCCTAAGGTGATGATGGCGAGGTCAGACTCCTGTGCTTGTGCGTTGATGATGGGACGACTGACGGCCATCTCCGGAAGAAGGGCTTTGCCCCAGAACCAACCGCCACGTGCAGGACCGGCAGCTGTTAGGCTATGTTGATAGTTCTGGTAACTCTTGTAGAGGTCGGCGAGTTTGGGATTCACTTTCAATCCTGCAGCGGTGAGCCCCTGCATCAGGTCGATGGTGTAGGCTTTGTTCACATCGCCAGAGCCAGTGCCGCCGGCAATGAAGTCGTATGATGTCACACCGAAGACGGAGATGGTCTTCGTGCCGTCCATCGGCAATGCCTGTCCCTCATTCTTTAGCAGTACCATACCCTCGGTGGCGCTGCGGCGCGTCACATCGGCATGGGCTTTCAGGTCGGGCTTGTTGGAGTATTTGTAGGCACGGAAGGCAGGGGTCTTGACGAGATACTGCAAGATGCGCTTTACGCAGATGTCAAGGTCGGCTTCCTTTAAGACGCCACTCTTCACCTTTTCTATGATGTCATTGATTTGTGAGTCGTTGCCTGGTTCCATCAGGTCGTTGCCTGCCTGAATCTGGGCAGCCGTATTGCGCAGACCAGTCCAGTCGGTCATAACGATGCCGTCGAAACCCCATTCGTCGCGCAGGATGGTGGTGAGCAACTCACGGTTTTCCTGGGTGAAAGGACCATTAAGACGGTTGTAGGACGACATCACGGTCCAAGGAGCCGACTCACGCACGGCAATTTCAAAGCCCTTCAGGTAAATCTCGCGGAGGGCACGTTGTGACATCAACTCGTCTACGCCCATACGGTTGGTCTCCTGAGAGTTGGCGGCGAAGTGCTTGACAGAGGTTCCCACACCCTGACTTTGCACCCCTCGCACGTAGGCGGCGGCAGTCTTACCCGTTACAAGTGGGTCTTCAGAATAATACTCAAAATTGCGTCCACAGAGCGGTGAGCGGTGGATGTTCATACCTGGGGCAAGCAACACGTCGCAGCCATATTCCAGCACTTCGTTGCCAATGCACTTTCCCACCTCCTCTATGAGTTGGGTGTTCCAGGTGCAGGCAAGAGCAGTACCTACAGGGAAACCTGTGCAGAAGTAGGTGTTGGAGTCATTGTCGCGTCTCGGACTGATTCTCACACCAGCGGGGCCGTCAGTGAGGACGGTAGAGGGGATGCCGAGTCGGGGAATGGCCTGTGTGGCACCAGCGGCGCCCGGCACACGTTGGGCATGTCCGCCAATCATGCCATTGTTGTCGCCTGTCGTTATCTGGCGGTTGCCGCCTACCACGAGCATGGCTTTCTCCTCAAGCGTCATGGCTTTGAGCACTTCATCTACATTGTCCGTCTGCAGCTTCACTTGCGCAGAGACAGAGCAGACAATCCCCAGTAGCAAAACACAATTGGTCAAAATCTGTTTTTTCATAATCATGTTATTAAGTTTATGTCATAGGTATTTAGCATGGACAGTTTAATCGGATTTAGGCTATCACTGTAACCGTCAAATTCAAAATGCATCCTTTTTTGCAATTCTTCCACAAAAATACAAATGCATATTGAAAGAAAAACAAATTCTTGCCATTTTTTTACTTAAATAGCAAGAATTGATACAAAAAGATTTGATGGGTTGGTTATTTTGTTTATTGAAAGCCAGTTTTTGATGATTTGTCTGTCCTTTCAATAGTTCAATAACTTGAAAAACTCTGTAAGCGTCTCCGCGATTACGCATTGCACGGTTCAAGAAAAAGCCTATAGATTTTGGTCTATAGGCTTTTTCTCGGTTTCCACCTGTCAGGAAGCAGGT
>CACXIP010000027.1 GCA_902767775.1 uncultured Prevotellaceae bacterium
TGGTCAGTTTCGCCTGTCCTGATAGCCACATTTAAGTCGATAATCCAGTCCTCCAGTTGCATTTTGAAACAGAACTTTGCCTCCTCGAATCCGATGCCGTTCTGTCGCTTGTATATCATGATGAGCATGGCTGTGATGAGCGTCATGTAGAGTATGACCTTGATGCCGTTCTCGCTTGTGGAGAGGAAGTGGGAGAAAGAGAGATTCTGTTTGAGGAAACGGTAAAAAACTTCAATATCCCATCTCCTCCTGTATGCCTCGGCTATCTCCTGCGGCGTTAGTTGCAGTTGGCCAGGCTCATTGGTTACATTGGTGATGAAGAAAACCTCGTCTTCCACCTTTTTCCGGTTGCTGCCGCTTGGGGATTTCCTGGTTGTGTCCTTGGGCACCTTGAACTTAGCCTTCACCACACGAAACTCCTGGATGTCCTCCTCATGCTTGTTGTTGTAGAGATGGACAATGACATCATCCATGAGTTCCAGGTTGCCGAGGTCCCTGTCCGTGTCCTTGGTCATCAGGCTTCTCACCACTTTCATTTTCCTGTTGGTATTGATACGGCCAATGAATACGGCCTCGCTTTGGGCTACCTTCTTGTAGTTGTCCAAGGCCGTAAGTCCACGGTCGAGTACATAGAGGTTCCTGTGGGCCTTGTCCTTTTTGATGAGCCTTTCCAGCAAAGCCGGCATTGCCTTGTCCTCACTAAGATAGGTGGGCTTGGAGAACACCTCCGCCAATTTGGCCGCAAAACCGTCGTATGCCATTGTGTATTTGATCTGCTTACGGTCGGCCTTCCCCTCGCCCTTGCGACCTACTGTGAATCCCTCCTTCAGCTTGTTGCAGGTTTCGGCAACCATCGAGCTGTCAACCCGGATGAGGTTCAGGTTCCGCACCTCCTTCTCCGTATAGAGCGCGGAGAACTTGCCGTATATCAACTCGTATGCCTGCTCGAAGAAATCCAGGTTGATGGCCGACAGACGGGTGGATATGGAACTGCGGGAGACCTTCATGTCCACGGAATAGTTGAAAAGGGACTTGAATTGCTGGCTGGAAAACACCGTCTCAAGCTTCCGCTGGCTAAGGCGGTCTGCACATAGGAATGCATACACCAAAAGATAAAAAAGGCGCTCTCCTTTCAGCACCTTGGCGCAATAGTCCACTTTCGTGTCGGATGCTATCTTGGCCAGCAAGTCGTCCGGTATCATGCGGAGAACCGACGGAGCGCTTACTTTAAGCTTGTCTAACTGCATAACTCTTTGCCTTACGTTTCCAAACAATTGCAAAGATATGCAATGATGGAAGGACGCGCAATAGTCATTAATCTTGTTTAACACGGAAATCCCAACTTACGGAATCGGACGTAAGCTTAATGTGCGTTTTTGGGGGGCTCGCTGTACAACCATATGTCCTTGCTGGGAAACAAACCGTCAGAGACCGTCAAATTAGTTCCTCGAAGAAAAATGACGGCCTTGAACAGATGGTAGCGTCAGGATTCGTGAATGATGAAATAACGCGAGTAGAACCATGTCGATTTTTTTCATTATGATTATTTAACGATTTGTTTGGCTTGCAAATCTTTCGACCACCCATGATTGCAAATCCGGCAGAACATTCTTGACGTTTTTTCTTCACTGCAAATCCGGCAGAACATTCGGCGCTCTCTTTATCTCTCTTTAATATCATCATCTCTCTGTATCTCTGTGCCTCTGTGTTGGAAAAATACAAAGGCTTCGGCTCGGAAGAGCAAAATCAAAAAAATGCTTTTTTGTTTTGCTTTTCACTCGCCTTGCACTATCTTTGTAGGCGAAACACAACAAATCAAAAAACAAACAATGAGAAGACTAATCTGTATCGCGCTGGTGATGATGGCTATGGCCGCCCAGGCGCAAGTTAATCCTTACAAGAAGTACACTCAGAACCTGCCTTTCAAGATGCAGGAAGTGAAGGCACCCGTGATACCCGACCGCCAGGTGAACCTGAAGGATTTCGGGGCAGTGGGCGACGGCACGACACTATGCACCGATGCCTTTGCCAAGGCCATCCAAAAGCTCAGCGCACAGGGTGGCGGACGCCTTTTGGTGCCCAGCGGTGTGTGGCTGACAGGACCTATCGTGCTCAAGTCGAACATCGACCTGCATCTGGAGATGGGAGCCGTCATCCAGTTCTCGGGCGACGAGGCGCTCTATCCCGTGATTAAGACCTCGTTTGAGGGACTGGACACTCGTAGATGCCAGTCGCCGCTCTATGCCAACGGAGCGGAGAACATCGCCATCACCGGGCAAGGTGTCATCGACGGCAACGGACAGTTCTGGCGTCCTGTGAAGAAATCGAAGATGACCGAGAGCCAGTGGAAAGAGGTGCTGGCACGTCCGGGTGGCGTGGCGGTGAGAAGTGACCTGTGGGTGCCCAACCAAGCCTATGCCGATGCGCAGAAAAATGCCGACATGAACGTGCCGAAGGCACAGACCGACGAGGAGTGGAACGCCATCAAACGGTTTCTGCGCCCCGTGATGATCAGTTTGGTGAACTGCAAGAATGTGCTGCTGAAAGACGTGATTTTCCAAAACTCCCCGGCGTGGAACATCCATCCGCTGATGTGTGAGAACATCATCATCGACGGGGTGCTCGCCCGCAACCCGGCATATGCCCAGAATGGCGATGCCCTCGACCTGGAGTCGTGCAAGAACGCCCTCATTGTCAACTCGAAGTTTGATGCGGGCGACGACGGCATCTGCATCAAGAGCGGTAAGGACAAGGATGGCAGGATGCGCGGCCGTCCGTGTGAGAATGTGGTGGTCGACGGTTGCACGGTGTTCGCCGGACACGGAGGCTTCGTGGTGGGTTCGGAGATGAGCGGCGGCGTGCGCAACATCCTCGTCAACCACTGCCAGTTCCTCGGCACTGACGTGGGACTGCGTTTCAAGTCCACCCGTGGACGTGGCGGCATCGTGGAGAAGATTTTCATCCGCGACATCTCCATGACCGACATCAAGACGGATGCCATCACCTTCAATATGTACTATGGCGGCAAGTCGGTGGCTGAGATGCTGGCCGACGGCGACAACCCCGACAATGTCAGCAAGATGCCCGTCACGGAGGAGACGCCTATCTTCCGCCATATCGACATCCGCAACATCGTATGCAACGGTGCCGGAAGGGCAATGGAGTTCAACGGACTGCCTGAGATGCCCATCGAGGACATCACGCTGGAGAATGTGCGCATCGTTGCCAAGAAAGATGCCGTGTTCACCAACTATAAGGATGTCAAGAAAAACAACGTGAACATCACGGTGGTGCCGTAAAGGGAAGTAGTTAAGAAGTAAGTAGCTAAAGAAGTTAAGCCATATGACTCGTTTGTCAACATCTGTATTAGTTGAACATTATCTCCATACAGCCATCACCCTCGCCATCATGTTGACGGCATCGCTGACGGTTGGGGCACAGGCGCCATCGCAGACATGGAACCCCAACCTCAAGAACGGCATGTATCAAAACCCGATTATCGATGCCGACTACTCCGACCCTGACGTGTGCCGTGTGGGCAACGACTACTACATGACCTCGTCGTCGTTTCAGTGCTTCCCGGGACTGCAGGTGCTCCACAGCACCGACCTGGTGAACTGGGAACTCATCGGGGCGGCTCTTTTGGACGACTATCCTGTCCTGCCAGAATATCAGGGTACGGACCTCGACTGGCACAAGAAAGCACAGCACGGCAACTATGTGTGGGCACCGTCCATCCGCTATCACGACGGGTGGTTCTATATCTACTGCGGCGACCCCGACCAGGGACTGTTCATGACCAAGGCGAAGGACCCGCGCGGACCATGGGAACCTGTCGTATGGGTGATGAAAGGCAAGGGGTTCATCGACTGCTGCCCCCTGTGGGACGAGGATGGCAAGGCATACCTCAGCCATGGCTGTGCCGGTTCGCGTGCCGGTGTCAAGAGCGTGCTGTTTGTCGCACCCATGTCACCCGACGGCACAAGGGTGATTGGTCCGTCGCGCATCGTCTATGACGGGCATGAGAATCAACCGACCATCGAGGGCACCAAGTTCTACAAGCGCAACGGATACTACTACATCATGAGTCCAGCTGGAGGTGTGAAATACGGATGGCAGGTGGAGCTGCGTTCAAAGAATCCCTACGGACCCTATGAGGAATATGTGGGTTTGGCTCAGGGAAAGAACAAATATGTGAACGGGCCTCATCAGGGAGCGTGGGTGGACACACAAAATGGGGAGGACTGGTTTATCCATTTCCAGGACAAGCATGCCTACGGGCGCGTCGTCCATCTGCAGCCTGCCAAGTGGAAAGACGACTGGTTGATTATCGGTGATGACAAGGATGGCGACGGTTGCGGCGACCCTGTGATGAAGTGGAAAAAGCCCAACCTGCCCTCAAGCGGCAACTTCCAGCCAGCGGAGTCGGATGATTTCAACGGCACCCAACTCGGTCTGCAGTGGCAGTGGCATGGTCCATACAGTCCCTATTGGTGTTTCTGCGACGCTGCGAACTCAAAACTCCGTCTTTATGGCGTGCAGCAGATGGAGAGTGCGAAAAACCTCTACGACCTGCCCCATCTCCTGCTTCAGAAACTCCCCACGGAGCGTTTCACCGCCACCGCCAAGGTCAGGTTCATCCCCAATCCCGGTTACAAGCCAAAGGGTGAGAATGCCGGCATGACGCTGATGGGCATGGACTACTCTGCTCTGAAGTTTGTTGATACGAAGGAGGGCATGGTGCTGCAGTATGTCACCTGCGAAAAGGCAGACAAGGGAAGTGCGGAGAAGGTGCATCAGGAAATCTCCTTGAAGAGCGAGAAACTGCCTGAGCCTTATACCGTGAAGTATGCGGTGGACGACATCCCGTCGGCTCGTGTCGCATCGCAGGATGTCTGGTTACGTGTCAAGGTGCATAGCGAGGGCATCGCCAACGGCATCAAGGGCATCGCGGAGTGGAGCTACAGTCTTGACGGCAAGAAGTTCCAGCGCATCGGCGAACCCTTCACCCTGAGGGAGGGTAAATGGATTGGCTCAAAAATCGGCTTCTTCAACACCCGTGCAGGACAGAGCAACGACGGTGCCTTCCTCGATGTCGATTACATCCATTTCGGAGAGTAAGCATCTGGATTTATCGTATTTGTCGTCCCGAATTAACGAATTGAAGAATTTGCATGCAATAGAATCATTTATTTTTTGATTTTATGGCTATATGGAAAAGATTGATTAATTTTGTACCATATCAACCAAATATCACAATGATGAAAACATTCAATTACAGATTTTTTGTTGTGCTGTCCGGGATGCTTCTTACCTTGATGACAACGAACTGCAGTGATAAGAAAACAGCAGGAAAAACAGAATCGGCTGATACAACTGCCAAGACCGAGAGCGTAATCCAACAGTCTGCCCCGCCTTTTCAAAAATTCGTGGTGGTGACTGTCGAAGAAGAGAGTCTATACAAACAAGCTGACGCCGACAGCCCCAACTTGATGAGATGGGTTGAGTCTGACTGCGAGAGTGACTTTTGCGAGAACATCTACCAATGGTCGGACCAGCCAGGAAAGCCGGGGTTCGAAGTCAGCACGGATATCATGGCTTGCGAAGGTGTGATTTATCCGGTTCTCGGTGAGGAAGGCGATTTCTACAAGGTATGCACCCTTAGCGAATGGTGCTCTATCGAGAGTGCCTACATCCCCAAAGCCAGTGTCGGGGACATCGAGTGCGCCCCCATCAAGGCCGACATGCTGGAAGCGGAAGAAGATTACTTCAAGTGCCGTGTGTTGAAAGAGGACAAATACAAAGACATTGTCCTTATCGACAATTATGAAGAACTTGAAGGAGAGAAGCTCCAAGTGGGTGTGCTGACTGACGGTATCGTGGCCATCCCGTTGGATTACCACATCTTCTGCAATCTGAACAATGACCAGAAAGAAGACATCGTCATCGACGATTCTGAAGACGAGATCTTCCTCAAGTTTACCAAGAGCGTGGCCATGACAGTCGATGACTCTGATATCTTTCAGCTCGACCTGAAGAAACTCAGTGCAGAACAGACAGCTAAGATTGTCGACACAGTGATAAAGAAGAAACCCCAGTATGTGGAGTATATGTATCATTTCCCAGCACAGGGGCTGCGGTCTTTCATTTACATCGCAAAGTAATTCACTGATTAGGAGTTTAGGGGTCTAGGAGTTTAGACGATACCCCTACAAGAATGGTTATGCTATCTGTAGGGACGCGATGTATCGCGTCCGCTTGAGATGCCTGTCTTGTGCATCGTAATAGAGACGGCCATTCATGGCATCTATATGTTTTTCTTTTCACACGAATGCCCATTAATCGCTCACGAATTTTTCAAAAAATTTAATGTCCCGAATTAGCGAATTGAAGAATTTGGATAATGTCCAATTCTCTAATTCTCTAATTCGGGATAATGATAAGTTGGAGTGAGCCACGATATGAAGCAATTCTTGCTAAATTATATGGTAATTATATGTTTTATTTTCACACGAATGCCCATTAATCGCTCACGAATTTTTCAAAAATTAATTTGTCCCGAATTAGCGAATTGAAGAATTTGGATAATGACCAATTCTCTAATTCGGGATAATGATAAGTTGGAGTAAGCCGTTATGTAAGGCAATTTATGCAAAATTATATGGTAATTATATGTTTTATTTTCACACGAATGACCACGATTGAATTCTCTAATTCGAAAATTCGTGACAGTGAAAAGTTGAAATGAATTCTTGTTTTAATGTCCCGAATTATCGAATTGAAGAATTAAGATAATGATTGATTCTCTAATTCGAAAATTCGGGATCTTATAATTAATAATTATCAACTAATATTATTCAATATAGTTAACGAATCTTTAATTCGCTTATTTTTTTAACTTAATTGTGTTAATCAATTAAGAATTCTACTATCTTTGCTCCCATGAAGAAAAAGACGATATGGACTATCGCGACCATCATGGGTCTGTCCTTTCTTGCACTGCTCTTCCTGCAGCTAAAATATATCAGCGAGATGGTGGACCTGAAGAAAGAGCAGTTTGATGAATCCATCAACCGCTCGCTCAACCAGGTGTCGCGAAACCTGGAGCTCAACGAGACGCTGCGCTACCTTGAGCAGGATGTGAGCGCCGCGGCAAGGAAGAGACTGACAAGCGACACGGCTGTGGTCAGTGCCCTCGACCCCTATATGCCCCATGGGCAGGGCTACACCTCGTTTGAGATGAAGACCAACCAGGTGAACCCCGGGTCGGTGCCCAAACTCCTCATCGTCACCAACGACAGGAGTTCGCTGCCCCAGACCAGCAAGTCGATGAAAGACGTGGTGCGCAACCGGTATGTCTATCAGAAGGCACTGCTCGACCAGGTGGTGATGAGCCTGCTCTACTCCGCATCGGACAAGCCCCTTGAGGAGCGGGTGAACTTCAAACTGCTCGACCGCGACCTGAAGGTGGAACTGCTCAACAACGGCGTGAGCATCCCCTACCACTTCACCGTCTCGACACAGGAGGGCAGGGAGGTATATCGCTGTCCCGACTACGATGAGGAGGGTGAGGAATACACCTACGAGCAGGTGCTCTTCCGCAACGACCCGTCGAACAAGACCGGCGTCGTGAGGATTCACTTCCCGCAGATGAACAAGTACATCTTCTCGAGCATCCGCTTCATGATACCCGCCATCGTCTTCACCGTCATCCTGCTCATCACCTTCATCTTCACCATCTTCGTGGTGTTCAGACAGAAGCGTTACTCGGAAATCAAGAATGACTTCATCAACAACATGACGCATGAGCTGAAGACCCCCATCTCGAGCATCTCGCTCGCCGCACAGATGCTCAACGACCCGGCGCTCACCAAGAGTCCGGACATGCTCAAGCGCATGGCGAATGCCATACAGGAGGAGTCGAAGCGACTGCGCTTCCTCGTGGAGAAGGTGCTGCAGATGTCGATGTTCGACAAGCACGACGCCATCCTGAAGAAGAAGGAACTCGACATCAACGAACTGATGGAGAATGTGGCCAAGAGCTTCATCCTCAGGGTGGAGCACACCGGAGGAAAGATACAGACGGAGGTGGGAGCCGTAGACTCCACCATCTATGTCGACGAGATGCACTTCACCAATGTGCTGTTCAACCTGATTGACAATGCGGTGAAATACCGCAAGCCCGACAAACCGCTCAACCTCCACCTCGCCACCTGGAACGAGGGCGACAACGTGCTCCTCTCCATCAAGGACGACGGACTGGGCATCAAGAAGGAGAACCTGAAGAAGATTTTTGAGAAGTTCTACCGCGTACACACCGGAAACAAGCACGACGTGAAGGGCTTCGGACTGGGACTCGCCTATGTGAAGAATATCGTCAACCTGCACAAGGGCGAGGTCAAGGTAGAGAGCGAACTCGGAAAAGGAACAAAATTCATTATATCATTACCATTTATTAAAGATTAAGCTTTATGGAAGAAAAACTGAAAATTCTGTTGTGCGAAGACGAGGAGAACCTCGGTATGCTGCTTCGCGAGTACCTGCAGGCTAAGAACTTTGTCGCCGAGCTCTGTCTCGACGGCGAGGAAGGATATAAGGAGTTTCTCAAGACCAAGTATGATATCTGTGTGCTCGACGTGATGATGCCGAAGAAAGACGGCTTCACCCTGGCGCAGGAAATCAGGCAGATCAACGCTGAGATTCCCATCATCTTCCTCACTGCCAAGCAACTCAAGGACGATATCCTCGAAGGATTCAAAATCGGTGCCGACGACTACATCACCAAACCGTTCTCCATGGAGGAGCTGGTGATGCGCATCGAGGCCATCCTCAGGCGTGTGAAGGGAAAGAAGACCAAGGAGTCGACCGTCTATCATATCGGACGCTTCGTCTTCGACACCCAGAAGCAACTGCTCACCATCGGTGAGAAACAGACTAAACTCACCACGAAGGAGAACGAGCTGCTCGCGCTGCTCTGCGCCCATGCCAACGAAATCCTCCAGCGTGACTTCGCCCTGAAGACCATCTGGATCGACGACAACTATTTCAACGCCCGCTCAATGGATGTCTACATCACCAAACTGCGCAAGCACCTCAAGGATGACGAGCAGATTGAGATTATCAACATCCACGGCAAAGGCTACAAACTCATCACTCCGGAAGAGGAGTAAGAATCTCTCTCAGCCCTCCCCAAGCGGGAGGGATTTTTTTTGGTCGTTTGGTGGTTTGGTGGTTTGGTCGTTTGGTTGTTTGGTGGTTTAGTGGTTTGGTCGTTTGGTTGTTTAGGTTTTGGGAGTTTAGGAGTTTAGACGATAGTCCTACAAGAATGCCGGTGCAACCTGTGGGGACGCGATGTATCGCGTCCGCTTGAGATGCCTGTCGTGTGCAGCGTGGTAGAGACGTCCATATATGGCGTCTCCCAGCCAAAAATGCCGTTACCCGCATGGCAATTTATGCTTAATTACATGATAATTATATGTTTTTCTTTTCACACGAATGTCCATAAATCGCTCACGAATTTTTCATCCTTTTTGCGAGTGCCTTGGCACTTTTTCAAGTTTTCCTATACGCTAAGGTTTTTTCAGATTTTTTATTCTTTTTCCTAAGCGGAGCGTTTTTTTATTTTCTCTTCTTTCACCACCGCTAATACTTTCTAACTTGTCGGACTACAGTCTAAACTCCTATACTCCTTACAAAAAAGTCATGTGTCTAAACTCCTAAACTCCCAAAAAACCAAACCACCAAACGACTAAACGACCAAACGACCAACCTAATACTTGCTCCTTCTTCGGTAGGCGGCGACGATGATGGCGGCACCCGCAAGGATGATCAGCAGGGAGAACAGCAGCCAGATGTTGCTGTCGTTGAGATGGGTGGGGTATCCCACGACGAGCATCAGACAGCCCAGGGCGAGCCATCCACAACCTGCTGTGACCGAGGCGAAGAGACGCCGGAATGATGCCGACAAACGATTCATATGGCTTAACTTCTTTAACTTCTATAACGACTTATCTACTCAATTTCCATTGAATAAGCTTGGATTTTGGGGCAAAATTACGAAATAGAAGGGGTAAAATGGTCTATTTGAGGCAAAAAAACAAAAAATATTTTGTGGGATGGGGAAAAAGCAGTACCTTTGCACCGCATTTTTGCAAAACAACATTTTTTAATCATTATTTTCTTTATGAATCAATACGAAACCGTTTTCATTTTGACTCCCGTTTTGTCTGATGAACAGATGAAGGAAACGGTCGCTAAGTTCAAGAAAATCCTCACCGACAAAGGTGCTGAGATTGTGAATGAAGAGGCCTGGGGAAGACTGAAACTGGCTTATCCTATCCAGAAGAAATCGTCGGGCTTCTATGTCCTGCTCGAGTTCAAGGCTGAGCCAGAAGTGATCAAAACTCTTGAGACCGGCTACCGCCGTGATGAGAAAGTCATTCGTTTCATGACTGTCAAGCTCGAAAAGTATGCTGCACAGTATGCTGAGAAGAGACGTAACAAATTAGGTAAAAAAGCAGAGGAGGCATAACCATGGCAGAGAAAGATACTGAGATCCGTTACCTGACCCCGCCGTCAGTCGACACCAAGAAGAAGAAGTATTGCCGTTTCAAGAAGAGCGGCATCAAGTACATCGACTACAAAGATCCCGAGTTCCTGAAGAAGTTCCTCAACGAGCAGGGTAAGATTCTTCCCCGCCGCATCACCGGAACCTCGCTGAAGTACCAGCGCCGCGTGGCCACCGCCATCAAGCGTGCCCGCCAGATCGCTCTGCTTCCTTATGTAACTGATTTGATGAAATAAAGTAGAGGAGGAAACAGAATGAAGATTATACTGAAAGAAGATATTATCGGTCTGGGTTACAAGAACGACGTGGTGGTGGTAAAGGATGGCTACGGCCGCAACTACCTCATCCCCACAGGAAAAGGCGTTATCGCTTCTCCCTCAGCACTCAAGGTGCTGGCTGAGAACCTTCGCCAGCAGGCACACAAAATCGAGGCTCAGAAGGCAGCTGCTGAAAAGCGTGCCGCACAGCTCGAGGGTGTTGCTCTGGAGATTCCCGCAAAGGTGAGCGCCACAGGACAGCTCTACGGTTCTGTCAACACCAACATCGTTTCCCAGGAGCTTGCTAAGAAAGGCATCGAGGTCGACCGCAAAATCATCACCATGCGCGACATCAAGACCGTGGGCGATTATGAGGCTCTTATCCACTTCTTCAAGGACGTGGAGGTGAGAGTGCCCGTCAAGGTCGTTGCTGAGGGTGTGAAGGAAGAGGCTCCCGCCGTGGACGCAGAAGAGGCCGCTCCCATCGTGGAGGTTGAGGAGACTTACGATCCCGAAGACGAGGACGAGGACATCCCCGCAGCTGAGTAAACATACAATCCCTTCGGGGGAAAAGATAAAAAGACAGAAGCATGGTTTTGTGCTTCTGTCTTTTTTGTATGCCTTTTGAAAACTATGCCTGAGGTAGGTTGTCAATCAGTCTGTCTATATCCAAGAGCCTTTTTTGTATGATTCCCGCGCGTTTGCCGTAACGTTCAACCAGCATAGATAAGGTATCGTAGTGTTGCCGGACTTCAGAGACATTCTTATGGGCAGAGTGGTGCCGGATGAAAGCCAACTCCACCATAATCATGTTGAACAAATAAGACTCCTTGCAGACCTCCTCTTGGGGCAAGGCTGACAACTGTCTCATGGCATCTTGAATATTGCCTTGTTCGATATAGCAGAATACGCGCACCAAATTGTTGTGAGTCATGGCTTCTTTGTCACCTTTGGCAACCATCATGTCTTTCTCCAAATATTGCAGGGCTTCTGCATGCCGCCCCGACTCAGCCATGATGTATGCAGCCCAGTAATAGAATAAATCAAAACTCTCAACCTTGAGTTGACTTTTTCTCTGTTCGGCCTCGCATTTTTGAAGAATAGTACGAGCCTTGTCTGTATAGCCCGCGCGGAACAAATCCTCAATGTATGCTATCATAAATCCAACTCTGTCAAGCTGATTGCCCTCTTTCAGCAATTGATGATATTGATTGATGGCTTCATCATAACGGCTGAGATAAAAGAGTGCTTGGGCAAGTTGAAGTTGAAACGCTTTTGTTTGCTCCAATCCAGATTCTTTGACTTCATCCCAGATGTTCAGTATGTCCTGCCAGTCACAATGTTTTTGGTGATGTAGCATGAGGAATAGATAGCAGTTGCCGTCAACATTCTCTCCTAAAAAGCAAAATGCGTCGATGGCTTGCCGAACTAAGGCAACCTGATTGTCGTCTCCTTTCCAAAACTCTTCATTGTCATACAATTGGCGTACAGCCGAGATGGTATGTTCGGCATTCCTGAATTTTGCATATCCGGAATCGGCATCGTTCATCAGTCGCAGCATTGTTTCGTCATCCACAGGTTGATGCTCATCACCAGATGACAACAACTCCAATGCCAACAACAGGGTGTAAGTTTCTTTATCGCCCAGCATATCTTCATCAATCAACCTTTGTGCTTCATCACGCATGGCGTTTAGTTTTTCTGACTCTTCCATAATATGATAATGTATCATGAGCGAGGCCATTACTTGAGCGCGGATGGGAGATTCCTTGTCATCCGCCATCTGCTCCATGCGGGGAATCATGAAATCCTCATATTGAGGATGCTCCCATTGTACTACGTCATACAAGGTAAGCGGCAGACTGCGTTCCAGTTTATCCTGGTTCCAACATTCCATATACTTTGAAATCTGATAGTAGAAATAACTATTGATGGGTTCTTCCGATTCAGACGTGTGAATATAGTAAAGGTTCTTCAAATCTATGGATAGGTGGCTTAAATACGGCTCCATCTCTTCATAACGGCCAGTGGCAGCCAAGCACATGCATAACGGCTCTTTAACGTCGCCCAAAACGGCATCCACC
The DNA here is from genome assembly GCA_902767775.1 of uncultured Prevotellaceae bacterium. Lineage (GTDB taxonomy): Bacteria > Bacteroidota > Bacteroidia > Bacteroidales > Bacteroidaceae > Prevotella. The sequence goes on from CACXIP010000027.1 coordinate 12,909, forward strand.
TCTTGATTGTCTTCCGCAATCTGCTTAAGCTCCATCATGTCTTCCGCAATCTGTTGCACCTGTGCAGCATCATTCACCCTATAGCCTTTAAATACGATGCTGTGGGCTATATTGTAGTTCCTGTTGTAACGGCGTATATAGTATGAAACGCCACTTTGTTCCAAAGAGTCTTGTTGGCATACTTCTTCGTATAGTGCAAATCCCTGCTCGTAAAGTTGGTTGGCTTCGCGGCGGATAATTGTTTTCCTCGCTTCTTCAATGAAGGAATAGGCAATCCGACCTATAGCCCATAGCCGGTTTCCATTTTCTTGCCGTTGTTCATAAACCTGTTTCAATTGTTGAAGGACTTGGCGTTGTCGACGATAATCTCCCACTTCTTGATAAATAGCCTGCAGGTCGTCATAATAGGTGGCGCTTGGTTTTGCTTCTCCATGTTCCACCATCTCTTTGTGGAGTGATAAGGCTTGGATGCCAGCCTGGATGGCTTCATTCGGCATGGAAGCCTTCTTATATGCGTCGCAAGCCAGACTGTAATACTCGATGTGTTTTTGTTTCGGCAATGAAGGCAGGGTTACGGCAACTTCGCAGATGCGGGCTGCATGCCTGTAATGTTTCAATCCAATCAGCCAACAGGCACCGTTGTTCATGGAGGCATGTTGAAGATCATCCCGGTCGGGCATATTGGTCTGTTCATCGTAGAGATGAGCCAGCTGATGGAGCAGACTTTCGAAACGCTGCTCTTTCCCATCGTCGCAAGCCAAGGCCATCTGCATGAGAAGTGCTTCGCGCCTCGCATTGATGGTGGCTTTCAGGTAGTCTCCGTTGGTGTTTAATGCTCGTTGGATGCAGTCATTGCAGCGATTCCAGTCACCTAAAGCATTGGCAATGAGGAAATTGGGTAGGAAAATGTATTGAGAGATAGCTGCCAAATGCTGTAAGGCTTGGCTGTACAAATCGTCTGCTTCTTTGATGTCGCCCAAACGACATAGGCATAAGGCTTTGATGCATTGGAATATGGCTATTATACCTTTATTAATGTCTTCATCGTTGTCTTCAGCTATTTTCATGCGATTCAACATGAGGTCGGCTTTTTCTGCGATATGTCTGATGCGTGTCTCAGATATGATGAATGGTAAGTTGAAGGTGAGAAATTCGGAGGCTTTCCCGATATTTAGTTTTTCAAGGCTGATGCTTTCCCAAGTATCTTCCATGGGGGTTTCATCCTCACTGGTGCCCACCGCATTGTCAATGGCCTCAATCATTCCCTTCTTGACTTTCTTTGGAAGCAGCCACATGCTCCTGATTCTTTTTTTCACGATGTTCATGCTTTCTTTGTCGTTTCCAAGCAATGCGAAAATAGCATTCATCATTTCGCTTGATGTGCCTGTCAGGTAAATCGTGAGAATGGTAGTATAACCAATGCTTCTCGCTGCTCTTTGAGAGTCGTATGCATCAAGGGCAAAAAGCACTTCCCTGGCATTGTCTCCAGACATCATAAAGCAGAGTCTTAAGATGGAGTAATGTTTTTGAACATAATCATTTTGGCTGTCCAATAGCCTTTGAAGAAATATTTCTGCCTCGATGTTTTGATAGGGTCTTTCAAGAGTATGGTCAAGAGATATGGCTTTTGAAAATCCTGCCAGCCAACATATTGGATCATATAATAATGCTTCCCCCCACTTTCGGGTGGAAAGAAACCGGCGGAGTGTTTTTTGATAAGATGAGATAAGGTTGCCACGCCATCTGTGTACTTGTTTCTCGTCGCTAAGGTAGCGCTCTGAGGCTATAGTGTGTAATTCTTGTTCATCGAGGCGCACCAAACCGTCGATTGGTGTGACAAATTGCTCTACTGAGCTGTAAAAGGCTGCCCAATCGATATTGTTGAGGTCCGTCTGCCGTTGCAGCATTTCTTCCGGTACGCCCAGTTTTGTTGTACACAGCATACCGAAGAATTGCCGCACGACATTTTCTCCATAGTCGTTTTCCAATCTGTCAAGAACTCTTTCCAGCATTTCTGTCGCATTGTTGACTTGCAGATAGCTGTTCATGAAGGCGTCAAGTTGTTCATAGACACCAAATTGTATCACCTCGTCCAAAAAAATACGCAGCAATTTGATGTTGGCAAACAATTGCTGGTTGGCTATGTGCAGGAATTGTTTTTCCGACAATCCTTTGGCAAATTGTTTCAGATATTGTTTGCTGATGCCGATGATTTCTGAAGTGGTGGGAGCGACCATGTGAACTTTGGCGTATTGTCTTCCGCTATGTTTTGCCATGGACGATGCGCAGTGTTCAAATAAGCCATTATTGGTGCTGACAATCAGGTTGGCATCGATGTTTTCCATCCACTCAAGTGTCCTTTCCTCTTCTGAAGCCAGATGCTCCAAACCATCGATTATCCATATGAGTCCGCTTCTGGATTTGATACCACTTGCCTTCTTTGAGGCGTTCAAGTGTTCCAGGGCCAGGGCGGCCGTGTTGACCTTGTTGTCGAGGAAAGTACGTATCACGTTAGGTTGCCCTTTTCGCCAATTGGCCAGCAAGGCGCTTTTGCCAAAGCCCTTCGCCTCGTTGATTATCAGGCACCATTTCCCCTTTTTTGTTTTTCTCGCTTTGCCTTTATGGGTGTCCTCCGACTGGCACGACTCCAAGTCCATTACTTGCGCTTCCAGCATGTCCAGCATTCCTTTGTTCTGGTAAACCTTTTGAAAGTTGAGCATTCGTGCTTGTTGTGTCTCCAGCATGACGGCAACAGGGTCAACCTCTTTCTCGGGGTATAATTCATTGATAAGGGTTGCGAACTGTTGGTACACCTTTTTTGCCAAGTCTTTGGGAGACCCATATCTTGACAATTGGCATCGTCCTTGTTCGGCATGTTCGTGCAAGGTCTGTTTCAGCTGGTTGAGTTTCTGGGCTCTGAGGCTGTCTTTCTGTTCTTGGTGTTGGGCGGGAGTTTTTTTGTCTTGTCGTATGAAAAACTGGGCATGTATGGGTTGCTCGCTTTTCAGCACACCGTATTGTATCTCCATCTCAGTGATGCTCATTTGCTGGGCAACACAGTTTTTCACCCAAGGGTAGCGGTTGACAAGTCTCGGGTTCAATTCCAAGTCATTCGCCGTTGGTGTCCACCCGTATCTGCCGCCGATAAGACCGATGAAAAAGGGGCGTGTGCGTTCTATCTCGTCCAAGCAAATCTCAATGACTCTGCCTGTTTGGGCTTCTTCTTCTGTTACGCCCCAGCGCAAATCGACAACAGAGAAATCTACATTCCGGCGTTGGCAGAGACGCTTGAGGGCTGGGAACGTCTTTTTCACAAGCATGTCACGTTCTGCCTGCATGTCGGCAAAAGTGGAAGAGAGAAACACGCGTATGTGGCGATTCCTATAAAAATCTGTATTGCTGTTTTTCTGTTTCATATCATTACAAAAAGGCTGTTCAGCATCGTAGGGACGTGATACATCACGTCTCCCACCAAAAATGTCATGAAAATCCGTATATGTCACTTAGACGCAATATATTGCGTCTCTACAGACTGAGCACGGACATGCTTGATCATGGTGGAAAACGCCGTTAAGTGTGCCAGATGGAGTCCTTCATTATTGCAAAGGTACATTTTTTTTGTTGTAATACAGCGAAGTTAACCTTGTCTCGGCATAAAAAATATGCCCGCACATTTTGTTCTGCTCTCGACTTTATGTAACTTTGCAGTCTCAATTGGAAACATCCCTTGGGGATGTGTTTATGTTAAGGCTGTCGGCGTTAGCCGGCAGACAGTTTTATGCAAATTTTTTAAAGATGAAAGCATTTGTTTTTCCCGGACAGGGAGCACAGTTTGTAGGCATGGGAAAGGACCTCTATGAGACCAACGACCTCGCCAAGCAACTTTTTGAGAAGGCCAACGACATCCTTGGCTACAGAATCACCGACATCATGTTTGACGGCACCGACGAGGAACTCCGCCAGACCAAGGTGACACAACCCGCAGTGTTTCTCCACAGCGTCATCAGGGCATTGTGCCTCGGCGATGAATTCAAGCCCGCAATGACCGCAGGTCACTCACTGGGTGAGTTCTCTGCCCTTGTGGCAGCCGGCGCACTGAGTTTCGAGGACGGTCTGCGACTGGTCTACGCCCGTGCTATGGCGATGCAGAAAGCCTGTGAGGCAGCACCCTCTACCATGGCAGCCATCATCGGTATCGACGACGAGAAAGTGATAGAAATCTGCGCCGAGGTGAGCAAGGAAGACAAGGGTGTGGTCGTGGCAGCCAACTTCAACTGCCCGGGCCAGCTGGTCATCTCCGGCAATGTGGAGGCCATCAACGAGGCATGTGCCCGCATCAAGGCAGCCGGCGCCAAGCGTGCCCTCCCGCTGAAGGTGGGCGGTGCTTTCCACTCACCGCTGATGCAGCCTGCCAAGGAAGAACTGCAGCAGGCCATTGAGAAGACAGAGGTGAAGACTCCTTCATGCCCGGTCTATCAGAACGTGGACGGCAAGCCCCATACCGACCCCGCTGAAATCAAGGCCAACCTCATCGCACAGCTCACCAGCAGCGTGAGATGGACACAGTGCGTGCAGAACATGATTGCCGACGGTGCCGACGACTTCACGGAGTGCGGTCCTGGAAAAGCGCTGCAGGGCATGATTTCGCGCATCAGCAAAGAGGTGACAATACAGGGCATCCAATAAAAAACATCCAGGTGGAGGAATTATGAGCGAGAAACCCGTCATATACCAGATTTTCACAAGACTCTTTGGCAACCGCCATGAGCATCCTGTCGTCAACGGAGGCATCGGTGAGAACGGATGCGGAAAGATGAACGACATCGATGGCGCCGTGCTTGCCCGTATCCGTCAGATGGGTGTCACCCATATCTGGCTGACGGGTGTCATACGCCATGCCACTGCCACCGACTATTCGGAGGCTGGCATCCCAAGGCAGACGCCGATGGTGGTGAAGGGAAAGGCGGGCTCGCCATACGCCATCACCGACTATTATGACGTGGACCCCGACCTGGCGGAGGACGTGGAGCGGAGGATGGATGAGTTCACCGCTCTCGTCGCCCGCATCCATCAGGCAGGGATGAAGGTGGTCATCGACTTCGTGCCCAACCATGTGGCAAGGGAGTATCGCTCAGTGTGCAAGCCCGATAATGTGAGGGACCTGGGACAGGACGATGACACCTTCCTACATTTCTCCACCCGAAACAATTTCTACTATTGCTGGGGACATGACCTCGACGTGAGCCAGTTGCCTGACAACGACGGCCCCGCCTACCAAGAGCATCCCGCCAGGGCCACCGGCAACGACCAGTTTGGCTGGTGCCCGTGCGCCAACGACTGGTATGAGACGGTGAAACTCAACTACGGCATCGACTACTGCGATGCCGGGGGAAGGTCGGAGCACTTCCATCCCATACCCGACACATGGGGCAAGATGACCGACATCCTCCTGTTCTGGGCTGCCAAGGGCATCGACGCCTTCCGCTGCGACATGGCGGAGATGGTGCCTGCCGCCTTCTGGCACTGGGCTACCGACAAGGTGAAGTTCGCCCACCAGAACGTGAGGTTCATTGGCGAGGTCTATGACCCTGCGCAATATAGAAACTACATCGCCGCTGGTTTTGACTACCTCTACGACAAGGTGGGGATGTATGACTGTCTGAGAGACGTCATCTGCGGCAGACGGCCCACAGCTGACATCACACGGCAGTGGCAGGTGAACGACGACATCCTCAGCCATATGCTCTATTTCCTCGAGAACCACGACGAGCAGCGTGTGGCAAGCGATTTCTTCGCTGCCGACGCACGCAAGGGCATCCCGGGAATGATGGTGTGCGCATGGCTCAACAGTTCGCCTGTGATGGTGTATGCCGGACAGGAGTTTGGCGAGCGCGGCATGGACCACGAGGGATTCAGCGGCTGCGACGGCAGGACCACTATCTTTGACTACTGGACGGTGGACACCCTCAGAAGAGGATATTATGACCGAAGGAGGCTGAGGAAGGCAGAGAAAGACCTTTGCGAGGCATATGCCAGGATGCTCAACCTTGCCAACAGCGAGGAAGCGCTCCGCGAGGGGGCGTTCTACGACCTGATGTACGTCAACCCGCAGTTGGCGGAGAGGCAGTTCGCCTTCCTCCGCAAGAGCGGCAACCAGTTGATGCTCGTTGTGGTGAACTTCGACGAGAGAGAGGCAGAATGTCAGGTGAGCATCCCCGAGCATGTGTTCGGGTGGTGGCAGTTGGCAGAAGGACTCTTCCCCGCCACCGACCTGCTCTCCGGGACAAAGAGCATCGTGGAGCTGCGACCCAACCAGTCGGTCACTGTCAAGGTGCCGGCCTTGGGAGGCTGCCTTGTCAAAATCCAATTATGATGCTTTAACTTCCTCAAGTTGGAAGAAGTTGAAGCATCATAATACAAGAATGTCTGTACTCAGTCTGTAGAGACGCAATATATTGCGTCTTAAAGGCTATTTATGCTCAATTGCATGCTCAATTATATGTTTAATATCCACACGAATGACCATGAATAGCTCACGAATTTTTCATCAATTTTATTGTCCCGAATTAGCGAATTGAAGAATTTACTCTGTCTCGGCATAAAAAAATGTGTAAGCACATTTTGTTCTGCTCTCGACTTTTCGTAACTTTGCCATAAATGGCGAAGTTAACTCTGTCTCGGCATAAAAAATGTGTAAGCACATTTTGTTCTGCTCTCGACTTTTCGTAACTTTGTCCTGTCAACTTAAATCTTGGGGAAAATATGGTTACTGGCGAGATAAAAAACCGAATAGACAGCATATGGGACACCTTTTGGACTGGAGGCGTCACCAACTCCATCACCATCCTTGAACAGATGACATACCTGTTCTTCATGAAGATGCTCGATGACGCCCAGCGTACCAAGGAGGCTAATGCCAATGCCTTTGGCGTGGCTGTCAAAGACCCCACCTTCAAGCAGGGGTTGTGGCACAATCCAGAGACTGACAGGGACGTGGACTACAACGACCTGCGTTGGAGCGTGTTCAAGAACAAAGACCCTGAGACCATGTTCCGTACTGTCAGCAAGGATGCCTTCATCTTCATCAAGACGCTCAACGAGGGTAAGGAATCGGCATACAGCCGCTTCATGGAGAATGCCACCTTCCTCATCCAGAGTCCACGCACACTGACAAAAATCGTGGAGGGGATTGACCACCTCGACATGAACAACCGTGACACCATGGGCGACACCTACGAGTACATCCTTGGCAAAATGGCTGCGTCAGGCAACAACGGGCAGTTCCGCACCCCACGGCATATCATCCGCATGATGGTGGAGATGATGCAACCCACCTTGAAGGACACCATCTGTGACCCCGCTATGGGCAGTGCTGGCTTCATCGTGGAGAGCGCCAAATACATCAAGGAGCACTATCAAAAGGAACTGTTGAAGCGTGAGAACGCTGACCACTATAAGAACGGCATGTTCCATGGTTTCGATACCGACTTCACCATGCTGCGTATCGGTGCGATGAACCTCATGTTGCACGGCGCTGACAACCCCGACATCCAGTACCGTGACAGCCTTTCGACCGACAACGCTGACGCCGACAGATACACCCTCTGTCTTGCCAATCCCCCATTCACAGGCAGCCTCGACTATGAGGCGGTGAGCAAGTCATTACTTGCCATCACCAAGACCAAGAAGACCGAACTGCTGTTCGTCAGCCTGTTCATACGTATGCTTCAGATGGGTGGCCGCTGTGCCAGCATCGTGCCCGACGGCGTGCTCTTCGGCAACAGTACGGCACACAAGGCATTGCGCAAAGAACTGATAGACAACCAACGGCTGCAAGCGGTTATCTCCATGCCCTCGGGTGTGTTCCAGCCATATTCGGGTGTCTCCACCGCTGTATTGGTTTTCACCAAGACCAACGCGGGCGGCACGGACAAGGTGTGGTTCTACGACATGAAAGCCGATGGCTACACCCTCGACCAGAAGCGGATGGAATGCCAAGAGAACGACATCCCCGATGTCATTGCTCGCTTCAAGAACTTGGATGGTGAGGCTGGCCGCACACGTAAGGAGCAGTCATTCCTCGTCCCAGTCGATGAAATCCGTGACAACGACTACGACCTCTCCATCAACAAATACAAGGAGGTGGAGCGTGTCAAAGTGGAATACGATGCCCCCGAAGTCATCTTCGACAGGATTGCTTCTCTGCAAGAGGAAATCAACAAGGCAATGCAAGAATTTAAGGAGAAGTATCTATGAGAGAGGGATGGACATATAAGAAATTGGGGGAGATATGTGAAATCATATGTGGGCAAGACTACAAAAAAGTAGAATCCCCTGATGGTAAATATCCTATCTATGGTACAGGTGGAATAATGGGCTATGCAAATGACTTCAAATGCCCTGCTTATAGCGTTATTGTTGGAAGAAAAGGAAATATAAATAATCCCATTTACGTTGAAGAGAATTTTTGGAATGTTGATACTGCATTTGGTATTGTACCTTCAAAGGCATGCCTTGCTTCAAAATTCTTCTTTTATTTCTGCCAAAATTATGACTTTTCAAAGCATAATGTTGCTGTAACCATCCCAAGTTTACGAAGAATAGACCTTTTGAAAATCCCCATCCCTGTTCCACCCCTCTCAGAGCAGCAGCGTATCGTTAATGAACTTGACCTTCTGTCGAGCATCATCGAGAAGAAAAAGGCACAACTGAAAGAAAATGACGCCCTCGCCCAATCCATCTTCTATGATATGTTCGGCGACCCTGTGAAAGGAACGAAATTTAAAAGAAGTACTATTGGATGTGTTATAACTAATATCAAATATGGAACAGGAACTCCTCCTACTTTTTCTGATACAGGTTATTGCTTTATTAGAGCCACAAACATTAAGAATGGTCATATTGATAATAATGATATGCGATTCATTAATTCGAATGAGGCTTTAAAAATAGAAAAATGCAAACTGTCCCTTAACGATTTAATAATTGTAAGAAGTGGTGTCAACGCAGGGGATGCTTGCAATATTTCTTCTGATTATGTTGGTCATTACGCAGGATATGATATCATCATTACAGCAAATACAGATTTAATAGATACAATATTCCTCAATGGAATACTAAACAACGATAATTATGTTAAGATGGTTATTAAACCATTGACAAGACGTGCTGCGCAACCACATTTAAATGCTCAACAAGTTCAAGGAATGAATATCCCACTCCCCCCTCTCTCCCTCCAACATTCCTTTGCCTCAAAGATAGAAGCCATAGAGCGCCAAAAGGCTCTCATTCAGCAATCCATCATAGAGGCAGAGACTCTGTTCAACAGCCGTATGGACTATTGGTTTTCATAAAGGTGGTGGGGAAAGCAATACCAATGGTGAAGAGAAAAAGCGTAACGACCGTGACAGAAGAGAAGCGAATAGCAAGACTGAAATTTGCCGGAGCGAAAAAGGCTTCGATGAAACGCCGTGATGCCCATCACGACTACACGGAACGGCGTATGTATATGGTTACGCTGGAAGTGGAGGGGCGTCGCCCCGTCTTCGGTCACCTTGTCGGCGATGCCTTTGCCGAGCGAGGCAGCCTTCACGAACCGCGAATCGAACTGTCGGAATTGGGCAAGGCCGTGCAGAGCGAATGGCTGGGCATTCATCGCCATTACCCGCAAATCGAGGTGAAGGCCGTTCAAATGATGCCCGACCACATGCATGGCATTCTCTTTGTAAGGGAGAAACTGCCCGTGCACATGGGGCAAGTCATCTCGGGCTTTAAAGCTGGGTGCCGCAAAGCACAGCGGGCCTTGGCGGCTGCGGCGGCTGCCAAGCGGGCTGAGGGGACTGCGACGAAGCCGCAGTTTACGGAGAAGGGCGAGACACAGAAGGGCGAGATGCAAAAAAGCGCACCACAGAAGGACGCACCGGCTTCTCAGTACATGACGGCTTCGCCGTCGTCAGCACCAGCCCCCGTCCCCCAGCTCTTTGCAAGGGGCTATAACGACTTGATCCTTCGCACTTATGATGAGCTGTCTGTTTGGCAGAACTACCTTCGTGACAACCCTCGTCGCCTGATGATGAAACGGGCCCGCCCTGACTGGCTGAGGCCTTTCTTTGGCCTGCGCATAGGCTCCCATAGTTATAGCGGCATAGGCAACTGCAGTCTGCTCGCCGCTCCCAAGCGGATTGCCGTGCGTGTGTCAAGGCGAAGAAAAGACAGCGAGATAGACGAAGAGATTGCCCGTTATCTGGATGATGCCAAACAAGGCGCCGTTCTCGTCTCGCCTTCCATCTCTCCTGGAGAGAAAAGGGTGATGCGGGCTGCCTTCGATGCAGGATTGCCCATCATAGTCATCATGGAAAACGGCTTCACATCGATGTCCAAACCTCATGGAGAGCAGTTTGATGCCTGTGCAAGAGGTCTGTTGCTGATGCTTTCTCCGTGGGAGCACCATAATGAGAAAAAGAAAATCACCGCAGAACAATGCCAGCAGTTGAACCTGATGGCATTGGAAATATGTCGATAACAACAATATGACGATGAGAAACTTCGACTACCTCCAAGACTTGGGTCTTGACGACCTCCATCAGTACTGTGCTGCCGCTGAGGAGTTGCAGTCCAGCAACCCCGACCTCAGTGCCATCAGCGCACGGAAGGCACTGGAGTATGTCGTAAGGTCACTCTATATGATGAAGAACATCGAGATACCCGAGAGGGCATCCCTGTTCGAGTTGGTTGACGGCGAACCCTTCCGTGAGTTCATCGGCGATGAGCGAGTGATGATGGCGGTGCATTACGTCCGCAAGGTGGGCAACGACGGCGCCCATGACAACAAGGTGACCAAGCGGGAGGCTTTCTTCTGCCTCCTCAATATATATAATGTGGTAGCCGCCATTCTCCACAAACTGACACTCATCAAAGAGGTCGTACCCTTTGACGAGAAACTGCTCCCCAAGAAACCACAGGCTCCAAGTCTGACACCAACCACGGTAGTCATCACACCACAGTCAACCATTGTACAGGCAGCCGACAAAAAGGCGGTGGAAGACAAGACTCCAGTGGAGGAAGTGGTGTCGCCTGACATCACAGAGGCTGAGACCCGCAAACTGTACATCGACCTCATGCTGAAAGAGGCAGGGTGGGATGTGCTTGACACCGAGGGCGCAATCCAGCCCTCAAAAGCCTGTATAGAGGTGGAGGTGCAGGGAATGCCCAACAGTGGGGGCGTAGGCTATTGCGACTATGTGCTCTTTGGCAGCAACGGTCTGCCTCTTGCCGTTGTGGAAGCCAAGCGGTCGAGCGTGTCGCCCGTCAAGGGCAAGCACCAAGCCGAACTGTATGCCGACTGCTTGGAGAAGAGATATGGGGTGAGACCTGTCATCTACTACACCAACGGCTTTGAGACCCACATCATCGATGGCTTGGGCTATCCACCACGGCGATTGTATGCCTTCCACACCGAGAGCGACCTCGAACTGCTGCTGCAGAAGCGGAGGCGTCATGACATCACGGACTTCAGCGTGAAGGACAACATCACCGACCGCCACTATCAGAAGATGGCGATTAAGGCTGTATGCGAGCATTTCAACACCAAGCACCGCAGGGGACTGTTGGTGATGGCCACTGGAACAGGAAAAACCCGTGTCTCCATCTCGTTGGTCGACGTGCTCACCCGCAACGGATGGGTGAAGAACGTGCTGTTCCTTGCTGACCGCATACCATTGGTGTCACAGGCGCACAAGAACTTCGTCAAGTTGCTGCCGCACATGACCACCTCAATACTTAGCGAGGATAAAGACCCCGACACCACGGCACGCATCACGTTCTCGACCTATCAGACGATGATTAACTACATTGACACCGACGACAAAGCGTTCTCCGTGGGGCGGTTCGACTTAATCATCATCGACGAGGCTCACCGAAGCATCTTTGGCAAGTACTCCGCCATCTTCAACTACTTCGACAGCTTGTTGGTGGGACTGACCGCCACACCGAGGGATGAGGTAGACCGCAGCACCTACGAGACGTTCCAGATGGAGCAGGGGCAGCCCAACTATGCCTACGAGTTGGAGGATGCTGTGGCTGATGGCTATCTCGTCAACTACAAGGGCTTCCAGCGTGGCTCGCTGATACTGAAGGACGGCATAAAGTACAACAACCTCAGTGAGGAGGAGAGGGAGCAACTCGAGAAGGTGTGGGCATACGAGCAGGGCATGCAAGTCATCGAAGAAGTGGAGAACGAGAGCGTAGGTATGGTGGCAGACCCGCTCCCAGCCTATGGCAGTCAACGGGACATCGACAGCCATGAGATTTTCACGTATATCTTCAACATCAACACCATCGACCATGTGCTTCAGGACTTGATGGAGAACGGACTGAAGGTGCAGAGCGGGGAACGTATCGGTAAGACCATCATCTTCGCCTACAACCACCGCCACGCAGAGATGATAGTGGAGCGGTTCAACACCCTCTATCCCGAGTATGGTGCTGAGTTCTGCGCCCTTATCGACAACTATGTGACCTACTCCAAAGACCTCATCGACAAATTTGAGATACGTGATGGGAATCCGCAGATAGCCGTATCGGTGGACATGCTCGACACGGGCATCGACGTGCCCGACATACTGAATTTGGTGTTCTTCAAGGTGGTGAAGAGCAAAATCAAGTTCATGCAGATGATAGGGCGGGGCACACGTCTGTCGAAGGACATCTTCGGAGCGGGAAAGGACAAGGAGTTCTTCTATATCTTCGACTGGTGTCGTAACTTCGAGTACTTCGACCAGAATCCCGACGGCAGCAAAGGAACAACAGTCCAGTCGCTCACGGAGAAGATATTCTCGCTGAGGGCGAAGATAGCCTTCCACCTGCAGCACCAGCAGTACCAAGAGGATGCGTTCGCCAAAGGCTTGCACGATGAGATAAAGAGCGTCATGCGGGAACAGGTTGCCCTGCTGTCCGACAGCCACATCTCCGTAAGGGAAAATTGGGCGGATGTCAGCCACTTCAAGGAGGAGCAGTCATGGACATACCTGTCGGAAGTGGATGTGACCACCTTGACCACAGTCATCTCGCCCTTGCTCCCACGCAACACGTTGGACGAGGGAGCGAAGAAGTTTGACGTACTGGTGCTTGCCATCGAGTTGTCGCTGATTGACGACGGTGAGACCAAGGCCGTAAATGCAGTCCGTTCAGTACAGAATATCGCCGAGAAACTGCAGGAGAAAGCCACGCTGCCACAGGTGCAGGAGAAAATGGACACCATCAAGGAGGTGCTCTCCGATGTGGCATGGCAGAATGTGTCGCTGAATTGGCTGGAGAAGGTGCGGGAAGACCTCAGGGATTTGGTCAAGTTCCTCATGGGTTCGGGCAATCAGTCATTCACGGTCGATATCGAGGATGTCATCACCGACGACGGAACGATAGACGGCATCCTGCCGAGGGTGTCCTACAAGCAGAGCGTACTGGAGTTCCTCGCCAATAACCGCCAACTCCCCGTGCTGCAGAAAATCTACAACATGGAGCAACTGACCGAGGCAGACATCGCCGAACTGGAGCGCATCCTGTGGAAAGAGTTGGGCAGCAAGGATGACTACAACCGCTACACCAAGGGGATGACGTGTGGCAGCAATGTCGCCATCTTCATCCGTTCGATGGTGGGAGTTGACCGCAAGAACGCCGTCAGACGGTTCTCTGACTTCATCTCGGGTCATGAACTGAATGCGGAGCAGGAGGACTTCCTGATGACTATTATAGCGTATGTCTGCGAGAACGGTGACATCACGAAGGAGACCGTCGTCAATGAGCCGCCGTTTGATGAGCGGCTGTCGGTCTTCACCCCCTTCATGCTCCCCCTCGCCAAATATATCGACACCATCCACGCTGTCATCACACCGCATACGGCGTAAACCTTAAATTGTCGGTCTGTGGCATGCAAAGCAGCGGAAACTCAATAATATATTGTTGTTTTTTCGCTCATTTTATTTATCTTTGCACCCAAATTAACATATAAGTCTCCTAATCATATCATGAGCCAAGACGACTATATCCTCAACGACCACAACAAGGACGAATTCCCGCCCGCACATACGGCAGAGCATCTGCTCAACCAGACCATGGTGAGAATGTTTGGCTGTGAGCGCTCCTCCAATGCCCATGTGGAGCGCAAGAAAAGCAAAATCACCTATGTGCTGGAGCGCAAGCCCGACCGCAAGCAGGAAAGGGAGATAGAGCGGGTGATGAACGAGTTGATAGCCGCCGACCTCCCCGTCACCTATGAGTTCGTGGACCGCGACAACCTGCCCGAGAGTATCGACCCGTCGAGGTTGCCCGAGGATGCCTCACAGACCATCCGCCTGGTGAGGATTGGCGACTACGACGTGTGTCCCTGCATAGGGAAGCATGTGCGCTCCACCTCACAGATAGGGCGCTTCGAACTGCTGGGCACCAATTGGGATGAGCACCAGCATACCTTCCGCGTCCGTTTCAAGGTAATCGTATAGAAAATGGGCAGGAGGTGCGTGTTGATGCTCGCCGCCTTCATGACGCTCGCCGCTTGGGCTGAGCCACGAAGCAGGCAGGAGATGCACAGGGCTGCCGCCCGTGTGTTGAGTCCCAACATATCCTTTGACGGCAAGACATGCGACATCCGTTTGGTGAAGACACTAAGCGGACTGACTGTCATGGGCAATGACAGCGCCTTTGCCGTCATCGCCACCGATGATGCCTTTCCTGATGTGCTGGGCTATTCCACCTCTTCTTTTGAGACCGCTGTCGCCAACCCCCATTTCAACTGGTGGCTCAGGGCGGCGGAGCAGATGATGGCTGACCCGTCGGCCGTCCATCACATGGTGGCGCCAGACACTGAGAAATATGCCGACCATGTGGACCCTCTGATACAGACGCATTGGGGACAAGAGTCTCCCTACAACATGTACTGTCCCAACCGTTTCCCGACCGGATGTGTCGCCACTGCCACCGCGCAGGTGCTGAGATACAACGAATGGCCGGAGAGCGGGCAGGGCACGGTGTTCACCTATGTGCCTTTTGGTGACTATGACGGCACTCGTTATGAGGAGACACTGGGTGAGAGGTATGAGTACAGCAAAATGGCCAACCGCTATGCGGATTTGAGGATGAGGGACAACGGCAGTGAGGTGGCTAAGCTCATGTATCATATCGGCCTGTCAATCAAGTCGATTTATGAGTATGGAGGAACAGGCGCATACAGCGAGACGCTGTGCCACGGACTGCGCAACAACATGGGCTATCCCTATGCTGTGTCGCTCGACCGTGACCGTTATACGGAGGAGGAGTGGATGGACATGATTTTCGCCAGCCTCAATGCGGGAATCCCCATCATCTACGGAGGCAGCGACGAGAGTTACACGGGACATGAGTTTGTGCTTGACGGCTACGACAGCAACGGAAAGATACATATCAACTGGGGATGGAGCGGCGATGCCGACGGATTCTTCGACATGACGCCGCTCATGGTCTATCATTTCTATGATTTCTCCATGTATCAGGATATGGTGGTGAGATGCTCCACAGACTGGCTGAGGGCTGACACCGTCGTGGTGGATGTGGCAGCGCCGGGAACCCTCGGTGAGCAACCTGGGGTGACACCTGATGTGGTGTGCCTGAAGGTGCGTGGCGCCATCAACGGCACCGACCTGAAGGTGCTGCGCGCATTGGCGGGATGTGACGCCGATGGGCATGGCACGCATGGGCAACTCTCCGTCCTCGACCTGAGTGAGGCTGCAATCGTAGCGGGAGGGGAACCCTATCTGAAAGAAGATGGAGCGGAACTGACCACAAATGATGGTGAGATGCCCTACAAGGCATTCAGCCAATGCTCCATGCTCATCGATGTGGTGCTGCCCGAGGGACTGAGGTCGTATGGGGGAGCGGTGTTCGCCGCTTGCAACAATCTCGACCGTGTGGTGCTCCGTCCGGGCAGTGACAGTGACTTTATCGTGGAGAACGGTTTTGTGCTCTCTGCCGACCGTCAGCGGCTGATAGAATGCTTGCCCGACGGTTTGGCTGCCATCCAATATGTCATCCCTGATGGGGTGAGCGAGGTGGGTGACTATGCTTTCAGTGGCAGGTTCCTCTATGAGCGGCTCACCATCCCGGAGAGCGTAAAACATATCGGCGCATATGCCTTCAACCGTTGCTTCAACTTGGCGCGCACCTATGTCCTCAACAACGTACCTCCGGCCATCGTCCCCTCTGCTGTCGACGAGCTCGATATCTCGCTGCGCAAGCTTTATGTGCCCAAAGGCGCCTTGTTCAAATATCTTACTGCCGACGGATGGGAGAAATACAAGCGCAACATCATGGAGTTTGACAAGACAGACGTCAGGGCTCCAGAGTGGGCGACCACGGCACCGTCTGCCATCTACGACCTGCAGGGCAGAGTGGTGGGGTGGGGCACAGACTGCCGCCACCTCTCTCCTGGCATCTATGTCGTCAATGGGAGAAAGGTCATTCAATGAATGATACCCTTTATTGGTGTATAAAAATCAAAAGAAGCATCCCGCCGGGGATGCTTCTTTTGATTACTTGGTCTCGATTTCCTCTTTCATGTCGATGAACTGCTTTTGTGCATCATAGAACTCGTATTGCAGAAAAGCCATCTTCTGAGAGGATATCACATGCACGCCAAAACCATATTTGAATTGCCATTTGCGCTTCAGGGAAATCAAACCCTGGTTGATGTAGGCAGCCACATAGGGATGTACGTGCAAGTAGAAGGTCTTGACACCAATCTTGTTGACTAAGTGGTCAATCTTACTCTCCAGTTGGTCGGTGAACAGGATGCTCGACTTGATTTTCCCCCTTCCGAAACAGGTGGGGCAAGTCTCCTCAACGCTGACGTCCATTGCTGGGCGCACCCGCTGTCGGGTAATCTGCATCAGGCCAAATTTGCTCAAGGGCAGGATGTTGTGGCGGGCACGGTCTTTCTGCATGTTCTTGCACATCCGCTCATACAGCATCTGACGGTCTTCGGCGAGGTTCATGTCGATAAAGTCGACAATGATGATGCCTCCCATGTCGCGCAGGCGCAGTTGGCGGGCCAGTTCGTCGGCAGCGCCGAGGTTCACGTCCAGTGCATTGGCCTCCTGTCCGTTGGCCGCCCGTGTGCGGTTGCCGCTGTTCACGTCTACCACATGCATCGCCTCAGTGTGCTCGATGATGAGGTAGGCGCCATGCTTGTAGTTCACCGTCTTGCCAAAGCCCGACTTAATCTGCTTGGTGATGTTGAAGTTGTCGAAGATAGGCACCTGGCCTGTGTAGTGCTTCACTATGCCCGCCTTTTCAGGGGCTATTAGAGTGACATAGTGTTTCACCTCCTGAAACACCTCCTCGTCGTTGACATAGATGTTCTCGTACGAGGGGTTGAAGAGGTCGCGAAGCAATGCTACTGCTCTTCCTGTTTCCTCAAACACCATCTGCGGCCTGTGCTGTGTCTTCTGCACTTTGGAGATGGCGTCCTCCCATCTCTGGAGCAGCACTTTCAGCTCTGTGTCCAGTTCTGCTACTCTCTTGCCCTCGGCCACCGTGCGTACGATGACGCCGAAGCCTTTGGGTTTGATGCTCTGGATGAGTTGCTTGAGTCTGGCGCGCTCCTCGCCGCTTTTGATTTTTGTCGAGACAGAAACTTTATCGTTGAAAGGCATGAGCACCAGGTATCTTCCTGCAAAGCTCAGTTCGCCCGTAAGTCGTGGACCTTTTGTGGAAATAGGTTCTTTTACAATCTGTACCAGCACTTCCTGACCTGCTGTCAATGTTGTGGCGATGCTGCCGTCTTTCTTGAGGTCGGGCAGCCGGCTGGCTTTTGAAATGGGATAAAGTTTCTTCCTGTCGCTTTGTACCTGCTTGAGGTATTTGGCGTAAGAGTTGAATTGGCTTCCTAAGTCAAGATAATGGAGAAAGGCGTCGCGTTCAAATCCCACATCCACAAAACAGGCGTTGAGGCCTGGCATTAGTTTTCTTACCTTTGCTATGTAGATGTTTCCTACTGAAAATGATGCCGAGCGGGCTTCAGATTGATACTCTACGAGTTTTTTGTCCTCCAGCAGAGCTATCGATATCTCCTTCGCGCGGACATCAATCACTACTTCGCTGGTCATTTCTTCAAAATCTTACTTGACAAAATGGCATGTCAATCAATTCCTATGGAATCTGTTGACACGCCATCCAGCCGAATAGACTGTGGAGTGTTCGGCACCGGCCTACTTGCTCTTATGTCTGTTCTTTCTCAGTCTCTTCTTGCGCTTGTGTGTGGCCATCTTGTGGCCCTTTTTCTTTTTTCCGTTTGGCATAACTAAAAAATTGTTTATTGATATGATGTGTGATTAGTCCTCATCCTCTACATCCTCACCCTTCATCTTGCCGACAAAGCTCTTGGCGGGCTTGAAGCTGGGGAAGTCGTGTGCGGCAATGGTGATGGTGGTGTTCTTGGAGATATTGCGGGCGGTCTTCTCTGCTCTGTGCTTCACGATGAAGCTGCCGAAACCTCTGAGGTAAACGTTCTCCTTATTGAGAAGACTGTTCTTGATTACGTCCATGAATGCCTCCACGCTGAGTGCTACGTCTTTCTTTGCCAATCCTGTGGATGCTGAAATCTGGTTGATGATATCTGCTTTGGTCATTGTATTGATATTTATTAAAATTTGTATAATATTTTTACTCGCATTTCATTTGGGAGTGCAAATATACGAGTTTTTGTTGTGATACGGAAATTTATTTTTGTATTTTTTCTCTTTTTGTGTTGAAAAAGCAATTTTAAGCCTAATTCGCACTATTTAAAGTAGTTAAGAAGATAAGAAGTCGTGTGCTGGAGTGGTTGAAAAAAGCAGGCTGCTCGCAGCCTGCTTTTTATCTGTCTTAGAAATTCCACCAATGTTTTTTCTTTGGTGCTTCGTGGTCGGCCAGACTTGTCTTGCGTGCTTCGGAAATCATGTCGCTGAAAGACTTTCGCTCTTTGATCATGTTGTAGATTTCGCCCCAGTCGGGCATGCCGCCCACATTGCGGTCGTCAATCCACACCTCTGCTTTGATTTTCCGCGAGAAGTGGTTGTTGTACTCCTGTCTCTCCTCGGGGTAGTCTTTGTTGACGGCATAGAATTCCACGCCTCTCTGCCTGCACCATTCCACGGCATCCTCGAGCAGCTTGTCTTCCCTGGTGGTCCAGAGGATGACCTTGTGCCTGTCCCTGATGAGCATCTTGAGCGTCTCGGTGGCAAATGGCACCTCGGGACCGATTTCCGGGTATCTGTGCTCGACGATGGTTCCGTCGAAGTCGACTGCTATGGTCATGGATTACAGTTTGATGGAAGTGTCGTTCTTGTTGCCGTAGTGGCTGTTGCTGTAGTTGCCGTAAGAGCCATAAGTGCTGCCGTAGCCTCCGTATGAGCCATAATTGCCGTAGCGGCCATAGGTGCCGTAGCTGGTGTAGCGGCTGTACTTGCCATACTTGCCGTAGCCATAGTAGTAGCCGTACTTCTTCTTCGACATATCGATACCGTTGATGACGATGGCCATGTTGGGCAGTTTCTTCTCCTGTGCCAGCGAGTTGACCAGGTCGAAGCTTGACTTCGGTGTGTAGTCGGCACGGCACATGTAGATGGTAGCGTCGATGACGCGGCCCACCTGGAGGGTATCGGTAACCAGACCCACAGGAGCGGTATCGATGAGCACGTAGTCGTAGTTGGCCTTGAGGATGTCGATGACGATGTCGAGCGACTGGCGTGAGATAAGCTCCGAGGGGTTGGGCGGCACGGGACCGGCGAGGAGCAGGTCGAGGTTGCCGTTGACGCCTGACGGAAGAATCTGTGCGCGCACGTCGGCCTCGCTGGGATTCTCCTGTGCGAGCAGCGGGGTGATGCCGTGCTTGTGGTCGTCAATCTCGAAGAGTTCGGCCAGACGGGGCTTACGGATGTCAAGACCCACGAGGATGACCTTCTTGCCGAGCAAGGCGAAGCTCACTGCCAGGTTGGCGCAGTTGAACGTCTTGCCCTCACCAGACGTGGTGGAGGTAAACATGATGACCTTTTGTCCCTCACGCAGCATGAACTGTACGTTGGTACGCATGGCGCGGAAGATTTCCTCCATCTGGTTGTTTTTGTTCTCGTGCACCACGATGTCGGCCTTGGTCTTGGCGGTCTCGCTTGCCACAGCCACATCGGCGATGATGGGCAGTTGGGTGAGGCGTGCCACGTCGTCATGGCCTTCAATCTTGTATCTGAAGAATTTCAGCAGGAAGAGGACGAGGCCCGGGATGAGCAGTCCGACAACCAAAGCGATGGGAATCACCACGTTGGGCACCGGGGTCACCTGACCCTGAGGCTCGGGGAGCTCGATAATCTTTCCCTTGTCGGCTGTGGAGGCGAGAGAAATGGAGTTCTCCTCACGTTTCTGGAGCAGCATCAGGTAAAGGCCTGAGCGCACCTCCTGCTGGCGGCCAATCTGTGTCAGCATACGCTCCTGCTCGGGGGTAGCCGAGATTTGTCCGGAGTATTTGCTGAACTGTTGGTTGATGGTGTTGCGCTGAATCTCCATGTTCTTGCGGCTCTGTGCCATGGCGCGGCGGATGCTGTTGCCAAGGTCGTCGAGCTGCGAGGTGAGCGGGAGCACAGAGGGGCTTTCCTCGGATGCTGTGCGGAGCAGCCTGTTGCGCTGGAGCACAATTTCGTTGTACTTGTTGATCAAGCTGGTAGAGGTACCGTCGTTCAGACCTACGTTAGACGGGATGGTCTGATATTTGTTCTCTGGCTTGTCCATATAGTCGGAGATGCTGTTGAGCAGTGCCACCTGGGTGTTGGCATCAGCCAACTTGTGGTCGTACTCGCTGGCACCGCCCATGGCTGCGTTGGCGTTCATGCGGAGCTCAGTCATGTGCTGGCTCTTCTTGTAAGCCTCCAACTGTCCCTCGGTCTCACCCAGTTCGGCGTTGATTTTCTCAAGACGGCCGTTGATGAACTCCTCGGTGCGGTATGCCACCTCGTTCTTATCCTCATTGGCTTGGCGGTTGTAGCAGATGGCCAATTGGTTGAGGTAGTCGAGCGAGCGGTTGGGTATCTCGTCGATGAGGCTCATCCTCACGATGGTGGTGTTTTTTGAGGTAGGTGATACGCTGAATGACCTCTTGTATTTCTTGGCGGCCACATCGGGTGCCACAATAGAAACGTACAAGGTGCTTCCGTCGCTGAGGTGCGAGTTGCCGTTGGAAGTGAACGACAGGTTGCCGGCGTGGGTCTTGATGGTCTGGGGAAGGGTGGTAAAGGTCTTCTCTATGCTGTACGGGCCTTTGGAGTATCCGTCCTCGGTGGCCACCCAGTAGTAGCCTTCCACCTTGTAACTGCCCTTCTCGGCGGTGATAGAGAGCGAGATGGGGTTCCTGACGTTGTCGAGGTGGGCGGCATCGATGTCTACATTGATGGGCTGACGTTTGTATACAAGCACATTCTTGACACGTCCCTTCATTTGGTAACTCACATAAAGTTTGAGGTCTCTCACGACATCGGTGGCGAGGGCATGGGAGGAAAGGATTTCCATCTCATTGTCGATACCCTCAGTGTTGGAGATGATACCCAGGTTGGCGGCACTCATCAGGGTCGACCTGCTTCTGGGGTTGTCCTCATCCTTGATGAGCATTTTGGCCACTGCAGAATATCTCGGTGTGGTATACCTTAGATAAATTGCGGTGATGCCAAGGCAGATGATCAGTGACAGTGCAAACCATTGCCAGTTGAGAATGAATGTCTGGAGAAGCGAGCGAAAATTGAAAAATGACAACTCGTCATTGTTCTGTTGTTGCACGTTCTCCGCATTGATAGCGTTGTTGTTCTCTTCCATTTTTTGTTCTATTAATTTTTTCCTGTTTTTGTCTTCCGTTGGCTTCGGGGAAACCCTATCCCCTCTTATAATTGTTTGTCCTACGCCATTTTGGCCGCAAAGTTACAAATAAAAGTTTAATAAGGAAACATATTGATAGAATTTTATTGTTTTTTTTGATTATCCCGCCAGCCTATATTGCTTGTATGGCTTGTTTTGGATGGCTTTCAGACAAAAACTTTGTTTTTTATTTTGCATTGCATCCGTTTTTGAGTAATTTTGCAGCCATTATCGACATTATTAACAACCACTCAATAACAGTTATCACATAATATGGGATTCTTTTCAAGGATTTTCGGAAAGAAAGAGAAAGAGGAAAAAGTAGGAGGCATCGAGGACTATATGACCTTGGTGCGGGTATATATGCAGGCTGCCATTGCCGAGAGGCTGGGCATCACCAACCTGGCGATGCTGCCCGACCTCCGTACGTTCAAGACCACCCTCAAGGTGCCGACGCTCAACAACAAGTTGGGACCGGGCGAGAAGGTCAAGTGCAAGAAGATGATGAAGGAACTTTACAAAACCGATGATTTGTTCTTCAACGAATTGGATGCAACGGTAAGGAAAAACTGCAAGAAATTGCAGGATTTGCAGCCCTTTATGTATCAGTTCCAGGGCTTCACGCAGGATTTGATGATGCTGATGGGCAACCTGATGAAATTCAAGCTGCGCCTGCCTTCCTTCTTTAAGAAAGCTCTTTACACCATGACAGAGAAGACGGTGAGCGATATCTTCAACAAGAATGATTTCAAGGATGCCGGTGTGGTGAAGACCGTGTATGGCATCCGGCAGTATAACAACCGTCTGGGATTCAGTCAGAAATGGGTGACCGATTTCGTCTATCAGGTAGTGATGCTGGCGAAGAAGGAACCCAGGAAGAAAGAAGACGACAACAAGAAATAACCTCCCGCCCACATCGGTATGAGACGGCCTGTAAGGCAAAAAAATCACATTATTTTTGGATATTCTGATTTTATGCAGTACTTTTGTGGGCAAATTGACAGATTATGACTGCAGACGACAAGACGATTGCGCTGTTCACCACGAGGCTCCGCCAGATGCTCATCCAGTATGAGCAGCTCAAGGAGGAGAACAAAAGGCTGCGTGAGGAATTGGACAAGCGCGATGAAACCATCAATGAGATGGAGTCGAAGTTGAGTTCGACGCAGGATGACTATCATAGCCTGATGACGGCAAAGATGCTCGAGATCACTGATGGCGACATGGAGGCAGCTAAAGCCCGCCTGGCCAGGTTGATCAGAAGCGTCAACAAGTGTATCACACTCCTTAGTGAGCAATGATGTGAGCCATGTCTGAGGAAAGAACTGACAAACTACATATTCGGCTGAACGTTGGCGATACGACCATCCCCATGAGGATTTTCCCTGAGGAAGAGGAGAAGTATCGCAGGGCTGCCAAACTCATCCGCAGTACGGTAACCCATTATACTTCGCGTGCCCAAGGAAAAAAGAGCGCTACAGACATTTTGTATATGGCGCTCATTGATATTGCGCTGAAGTATGAGGATGAGGTGGAGCGCAACGACACAGCCCCTTTCACAGATATGCTCACACGACTGACCTCGGAGATTGAGGATGCCCTTGGCGCTTCCAAGGCATGAATGATGCCCTGCCATGACCATGGCCGCATGGGTGCAAATGTGTGACGTATCAACAACCATATATATATATTATAATGAACTTAGTAACAACCATTATCATTGCAGCAGTCTGCCTCATCGTGGGCTGCGCCATGGGCTATATGCTCTTTCTCCGTGTCATCAGGGGAAAATACAATGAGATGATCGCGGCTGCCAACCATGAGTCGGAGGTCATCAAAGAGAAAAAACTGCTTGAGGTGAAGGAGAAATTCATCAACAAGAAGGCAGAACTCGAAAAAGAGGTGCAGGCACGCAACCAGAAGCTGCAGCAGAGCGAGAGCCGTCTGAAGCAGCGTGAGGTGTCGCTCAACCAAAAGCAGGAAGAACTGGGCCGCAGACGCCAGGAGGTGGAGCAGGCACAGAAACGCATAGAAAATGAGAAGAAGCTGCTCGTCATCAAGCAGGATGAACTGGAGAAGATGCAGAACCAGGAGCGTGAGAAACTGGAGGAACTCTCCGGACTGAGCGCCGAGGAGGCAAAGCACCGCCTGGTGGAGAGCCTCAAGGACGAGGCACGCACCGATGCTGCCAGCTATGTCAATGAAATCATGGATGAGGCTAAACTCAACGCCAACGCACAGGCAAAGAAAATCGTCATCCAGACCATCCAGCGTGTGGCCACTGAGACTGCCATCGAGAACTCCGTCAGTGTGTTCCATATCGACAACGACGAGGTGAAGGGCAGAATCATTGGACGTGAGGGTCGCAATATCCGTGCCCTCGAGGCTGCCACCGGTGTCGAGATTGTAGTCGACGACACCCCCGAGGCCATCGTTATCTCCGCTTTCGACCCCATCCGCCGCGAGGTGTGCCGACTGGCGCTCCACCAACTGGTAGCCGACGGCCGCATCCATCCCGCACGCATCGAGGAGGTCGTGGCAAAAGTGAAGAAGCAACTCGACAACGAGGTGATAGAGACGGGCAAGCGCACCGCCATCGACTTGGGTGTTCACGGACTGCATCCTGAACTGGTGCGTATCATCGGCAAGATGAAGTACCGCTCATCATATGGTCAGAACCTGCTGCAGCACGCCCGCGAGACAGCTAACCTCTGCGCCGTGATGGCATCCGAACTTGGCCTTAACCCCAAGAAGGCAAAGCGTGCCGGACTGCTCCACGATATCGGCAAGGTGCCTGATGAGGAGAGCGACCTGCCCCACGCACTCTATGGAGCCAAGATTGCAGAGAAATATAAGGAGAAACCCGACATCTGCAATGCTATCGGTGCTCACCACGATGAGTTGGAGATGAACACCCTGCTGGCACCTATCGTGCAGATTTGCGACGCCATCTCTGGCGCCCGTCCCGGTGCCCGCCGTGAGATTGTGGAGGCTTACATCAAACGACTCAACGACCTGGAGGCCATCGCCATGAGCTATCCTGGAGTGACCAAGACCTACGCTATCCAGGCTGGACGTGAGCTTCGCGTCATCGTTGGAGCCGACAAGATGGACGACAAGGAGACTGAGGCTCTCTCCGGTGAGATTGCCAACAAGATTCAGAACGAGATGACCTATCCCGGACAGGTGAAAATCACCGTCATCCGCGAGACCCGCTCCGTGGCTTATGCCAAGTAGGGGTTGGTTGTTTGGTCGTTTGGTCGTTTGGTCGTTTGGTCGTTTAGGCGTTTAGGCGTTTGGGCGTTTGGGTGTTTAGGCGTTTAGGCCTGAATTCTTCAATTCGCTAATTCGGGATAATATAATCAGAAGTTTGCAAAGCGTCTGGGGGATTAGATAAAACCTGGAGATTCCTAAATCATCTGGACAATCCCCAAATACTATAAAAAAGGAGTTAAGCCTGATGTTCTGCAGCCCGAGTTGTGAAGGGGCAACAGAATGTCAGGCTTAATTCTTTTATTCATGTTGAGCATGCTCAACTTTCTCTACCTTCAACTACTACCATCCGTCTATGCCATGGATGATGATTTTGTGGATTGCCTTGAAGAACGGCTGTAAAAAATGCGTAAAGGATTAATAGCCAATAAGTATACTTGGAACACTCAATTTTTGCTAAGAGTTTTGTAAACAAAAAATCATTAAAATACCTTAAAGAAATGCTTTTTCCTCATCAAAAAGGAATAACGTAACGGATAATTATATTAACTTTGTAAGCGAAATAAAAAATCTATTTCTGCAACTTACGAAGAAGAATTTTTTTAAAAGTTGACCAAAACGGAAAACTTTTTTTGAAATTTGAGAGGAAATGTTCTCCAAAACCTATAACAAAGACAATGAGGGATTATACTATTTTGAAGCGTGACGGCAAGCGCGACCGCTTCTCGCTCGACAAGATTATGACGGCCATTATCAAGGCCTTCCAGTCTGTTGGAGAGTCAGCCGATTTGGGCTCTATCTCCAAGATTATCAGTCATTTGAATATCACCGACAACATCACCGTCGAGGATATCCAGAACGAGGTGGAAGAGGCTCTGATGCGAGAGGGTCACTACAAAGTGGCTAAGTCGTTTATGCTCTATCGGCAGAAGCATACCGAGGACCGCGAGACGATGGAGCGGTTGAAATTTTTGGCAGACTATGTGGATGCTGCCAACGCAGCCACTGGTTCGAAATATGATGCCAATGCCAATGTGGAGCACAAAAATATTGCAACACTCATCGGCGAATTGCCCAAGGCAAGTTTCATCCGGCTCAACCGCCGGTTGCTCACCGACCGTATCAAGAAAATGTATGGTAAGGAACTGGCTGATGAGTACATCGACAAGCTGACCAAACACTTCATCTATAAGAACGACGAGACTTCGCTCGCCAACTACTGTGCTTCCATCACGATGTACCCATGGCTCATCGGCGGCACCATGTCGATTGGCGGCAACTCCACCGCACCCACCAACCTCAAGTCGTTCTGCGGAGGTTTCGTCAATATGGTCTTCATGGTGTCGAGCATGCTCAGCGGCGCCTGCGCCACTCCAGAGTTCCTCATGTATCTCAACTATTTCATCGGACTGGAGTATGGCAAGGACTACTGGAAGGAGCCCGACCGCGTTGTCGACCTTTCCGTCAAGCAACGCTCCATCGACAAGATGATTACCGACTGCTTCGAGCAGATTGTGTATTCCATCAACCAGCCCACCGGCGCCCGCAACTACCAGGCCGTGTTCTGGAACATCGCCTATTACGACAAATATTATTTCGAGAGCCTTTTCGGCAACTTCTATTTCCCCGACGGGTCACAGCCTGACTGGGAAGGACTGTCATGGTTGCAGAAACGCTTCATGAAGTGGTTCAACAAGGAGCGCACAAAGGCAGTGCTCACCTTCCCCGTTGAGACCATGGCATTGCTCACCTCCGACGGCGACGTCATCGACAAGGAGTGGGGCGACTTCACCGCTGAGATGTATGCTGAGGGGCACTCGTTCTTCACCTATATGAGCGACAACGCCGACTCACTGAGTTCATGCTGCCGCTTGCGCAACGAGATACAGGACAATGGTTTCAGCTACACCCTCGGTGCTGGTGGCGTGTCGACAGGCTCGAAGAGCGTGCTCACCATCAACCTCAACCGCTGCATCCAGTATGCCGTCAACAACGGGATGGACTACAAGGAGTATCTCTCGCACGTCATCGACCTCTGCCACAAGGTGCAGCTGGCATACAACGAGAACCTGAAGGACCTGAAGGAGCACGGCATGCTGCCGCTCTTCGACGCAGGCTACATCAATATCGGCAGACAGTATCTCACCATCGGTGTCAACGGCTTGGTGGAGGCTGCTGAGTTCATGGGGCTGAAGATTGACGACAACCCCCAATACCTTGCATTCGTGCAGGAGGTGCTCGGCCTGGTGGAGAAGTACAACAAACAGTACCGCACCAAGGATGTCCTCTTCAACTGTGAGATGATACCTGCGGAGAACGTGGGTGTGAAACATGCCAAGTGGGACCGCGAGGACGGCTATTTCGTGCCACGTGACTGCTACAACAGCTACTTCTACATTGTGGAGGACGACTCGCTGAACATCATCGACAAGTTCAAACTCCATGGCGCACCCTATATTGAGCACCTCACAGGCGGTTCGGCGCTGCATATGAACCTTGAGGAGCACCTCTCGAAGCAACAGTACAGGCAGTTGCTGCGTGTGGCTGCCAAGGAGGGATGCAACTACTTCACTTTCAACATCCCCAACACCATCTGCAACGACTGTGGATATATCGACAAGCGCTATCTGAAGGAGTGCCCGCACTGCCACTCGAAGAACATCGACTATATGACCCGTATCATCGGCTATCTCAAGAGAGTGAGCAACTTCTCACAGCCACGTCAGGAGGAAGCTCAGCGCCGGTTCTATGCAGGTCAGGAGAAACTGTAAAGTCTTTACCACCCCAAAGCCATGCTGAAATACGTCAATACTTCCGTTGTGTTTCAGGAGATACCCGACGAGGTGACCCTCGCCATCAACATCTCCAACTGTCCGTGCCGCTGCCCGGGTTGTCACAGCCAATACCTGTGGGAGAACATCGGCAATCCGCTGACCCCCATGGTCATTGATATGCTGTTGGACCAATATGGAAAAGACATCACCTGCGTCGCCTTTATGGGAGGTGATGCCGAACCCGCCTATGTCAACATGCTGGCACGCCACATCCACCGTGAGCATGCCCAGACGAAG
This sequence comes from uncultured Prevotellaceae bacterium, assembly GCA_902767775.1. Taxonomy (GTDB): domain Bacteria; phylum Bacteroidota; class Bacteroidia; order Bacteroidales; family Bacteroidaceae; genus Prevotella. The sequence goes on from CACXIP010000027.1 coordinate 41,090, forward strand.
GTGGCATGGTACAGTGGACGGCAGCGTGTGCCGTCGACGGTGAGGAAATCAGATTTCGACTATATTAAAGTAGGTCCGTATATCGCCCATCTGGGGTGCCTCAAGGACCGCACCACCAACCAAAGATTATACAAGCGCGCCTCTGGCGACGACTTCACTGATGTGACCCCGTTTTTTTGGAAATGACCGACGTAAGACCCCTTGTGGCGATTGTATGCGCCAACTCACTCACGGTAGTGGGTTTGAAACAGCTGCTCCAGAGCGTAATGCCTACCATTGAGGTGGAGGCATTCGCTTCTGCCAGCGAACTGCAAGAGGGTCAGCCCGAACGGTTTTTCCATTATTTTGTAGATATCAGCATCTTTCTTACCGACCGTTCTTTTTTTTCAGCACACAGGCACCGCACCATTGTGCTGACCACAGCCCCTGAGCATGCCGCACAGTTGGCTGATTTCCATTGTGTCTGTGTCACAGGTGGTGAGAAGGCTTTTGTGAAATCGTTGCTGCAGATGATGCGGCGCGGTCATCCCCAAGGTGAGCACATCTCGCATGGTGCACAGCAGCGACCGCAGCTGTCGCCAAGGGAGGTGGAGGTCCTCTCCTTGTTGGCGAGGGGCTTCATCAACAAGGAGATAGCCGACCGTCTCTGCATCAGCCTCACCACCGTCATCACCCATCGCAAGAACATTGTCGAGAAGCTGGGAATGCGCAGCGTCTCGGCTCTTACCATCTATGCCGTCATGAACGGCTATGTCGATTTGGAACAGATTTAGGGTTACAGCCAGGGGGCGAGCAGGTGGGCAAACCATCCCACGGTTTTCTGCCAGCGCGTGCGGAAACGGTTCCATGATTCGGGTGTCAGCAGAAAACTTTTGCTCTTGTCGTTGTCAAAGATGTGGTCGAGTTGGCGTGTCACGCATGAGTCGACGATGACCGCATTGGCCTCATAGTCGAAGCGCAGGCTTCTCGCATTGAGGTTGGCGCTTCCCACGGTGCAGAATTTCCCGTCTACGGTGATGATTTTGGTGTGGTGGAATCCCGGTTCGTAAATCCACACGTTGACGCCGTGTTTCATCAGTTTGTGGGCATTGTAGAATCCGCAGTCGGGCGTGAGTGGGATATCGCTTTTGGCAGATACCATCACCTCCACTTTCACACCTCTTTTGGCAGCATTTCTCAGTGCTTTCTTCAGTTTCCCGTTCAGTGTGAAGTAGGGATTGATGAGTTTGATGCTGTCTTGTGCGTCGTTGATGGCATTGACATAGAAATCCCTGATGATGCTGCTGCTTATGTGAGGCTCACGGTTGATGATGCCCACGGTCTGATGGTTCTTGGACGCGGTAGTGTCGGGCTTCAGTCCTTTGGGCTCTTCGGCGGGAGCGGTGAGTCGGAAGTATTTGGGGTCGCCGGCGAGATTCTCACCCGTCACCTTCTTCCACATCTTCATAAAGATGCGCTGCAGTGTGTTCACCTCCTCGCCCTCGATGCGGCAGTGCATGTCGCGCCATTCGCCCACCACCTCCGTACCGTTGATGTAGTAGTCGGCGACGTTCATCCCGCCGGTGTATGCCACCCTCCCGTCGATGACCACAATCTTGCGGTGGTCGCGGCTCCACACATGGTTGATCCACGGGAAGCGTAAGGGGTCGAACTCGTATATCTGGATGCCGTTGGCACGAATTGCCTTCAGGTGGCGCTTGCGCAGCGGCTTGTTGTTGGAGTCGTTGCCGAAGCCGTCGAAGAGCGCACGCACCTCCACGCCCTCCTTTGCTTTGTCCTCGAGCAGGTGGAACAGCAGGCGGGCGATGGAGTCGTTGCGGAAGTTGAAGTATTCCAGGTGTATGCTGCTGCGTGCCTGGCGGATGGCCTCGAACATATCGTCGAATTTCTCCTGTCCGCTGGTGAGCAGCGTCACGCTGTTGTCATGAGAGAATGTCACACCTTCATCCCTCATCTGGCTGATGATCAGCGAGTCGCTTGCCTGTGAATAGGCAGCGGCAGCCGACACCCACATTATGAGCAACAGTGGGATTATTCTCATTGATTTGCTTTGTTTGGACAGCATAATTCTCACATCTCTACAGGGATGTCTTTTTGCGCGGCAAAGGTACATCTTTATTCTGAAAGGGCAAAATAAAGTGGAGAATAATGCACAAACAGTAGGTTTGGGATGAAGACAAGTTGGTCAGAGCATGCAGCGGTAGTGGTCGACGACCCCGAGGAGATGCCGCTCCTGGTCGACGACCAATACGGAGTGTACCTTGTGCTGGTTCATCATCCGCTGGATTTCCGTCACTTTCGTCTCTGGTGTCACGCATTTGGGTTGGCGTGTCATGATGTCGCCCACCGTCCTGTTGAAGAATTCCGACTGCCATCGCTCCATGGCACGGCGGATGTCGCCATCGGTGATGATGCCTTCCACGCGTCCGTCGAGCAGTGCCACGCCAAGTCCCAGCTTTCCCTTGCTCACGAGGATGATGGCCTCGCCCAGGTGCATGTCGGCGGGGACGATGGGCAGGTCGTCGCTCTTCATCACGTCGCGGGCGGTGGTGAGCAGGCGCTTGCCCAGTTCGCCGCCAGGGTGGAACTGTGCGAAGTCTTTGGGACGGAAATGGCGCACCTCCATCAGTGCTACTGCCAGTGCGTCGCCCATGGCGAGAGCGGCGGTGGTGCTGCTTGTGGGGGCAAGGTTGAGCGGGCATGCCTCCTTCTCCACTCTGACGAGAATGTGTACTGTGGAGTATTTCGCAAGCAGTGACTGCGGGTTGCCCGTCATGGCGATGATGGGGATGCCGTTGTGGAGTACGATGGGGATGAAACGCAGCAGTTCGTCGGTCTGTCCTGAGTTGCTGAGGGCAAGCACCACGTCATCGGGTGTCATCACCCCCAGGTCGCCATGGAAGACGTCCAACGGGTTGATGTAGAATGCTGGTGTTCCTGTGCTCGATAGGGTGGCTGCGATTTTTGCGCCCACGTTGCCGCTCTTGCCCACTCCTGTGACAATTACCTTGCCGTGGCAGTGGTAAATCATGTCGACGGCGCGGTCGAACTGTTCGTCGAGTTGGCTGATGAGGTCGGTGAGTGCTTTTGCCTCGTCTCTGAGGCATTGGGCTGCATATTCTCTGGGAAGATGATTGTTCATTGTTGTTGGTTGATAATTGGGGCTGTCCCCTCTAATTCCTTGTTGGCATGCTCAAGATGTCCTTGATTACTGTCTCCAGTTGTTCCAACGGCAGCATATTGGGACCATCGCTAAGGGCGTGGTCGGGGTCGGGATGGGTTTCGAAGAAGAACCCTGTGGCGCCGAATGCTTTGGCAGCGAGAGCCATGCTGGGCACGAAGCGCCGGTCACCGGTGGTGTGTCCTCCGCCACCTCCTGGTCGCTGCACGCTGTGGGTGCAGTCCATCACCACTGTGGGTACAATATCGAGCATGTCGGGGATGTTGCGGAAATCCACCACGAGGTTGTTGTAGCCAAAGCTGCTGCCTCGCTCGGTGAGCCATACCTCGTTGGCTCCGGCGTCGAGAGCCTTCTCCACGGGATAGCGCATGTCGCGCCCGCTGAGGAACTGCGCCTTCTTGATGTTCACGGTGCGCCCCGTGCGGGCGGCGGCCGTCAGCAGGTCGGTCTGGCGACAGAGGAAGGCGGGTATCTGCAGCACGTCGGCCACCTCGCTGGCGGGCTTCGCCTGCCATGACTCATGGATGTCGGTGAGGATGCGCAGTCCGTAGCGTGACTTGATGTCGGCGAGCATCTGCAGTCCGCGCTCGATGCCTGGACCGCGGTAGGAGGCTACTGAGGTGCGGTTGGCCTTGTCGAAAGATGACTTGAAGATGATGTCGATGCCCAGATGGGCATTGATGGCTGTAATCTCCTCTGCCACTTGGCAAAGAACCTGTTCCGACTCGATGACGCAGGGGCCCGCGATAAAGATGGGTGCGGTGCCCGTAAACGATGTCTTCTTCATATTATAAAATGTATAAGTTAGAAAACCTCCACAAAGGTAGTGAAAGCAAAAAGCAATACAAAACAAAAAGGCTTTTTTTTGTTTTTCAACACGGAGGTACAGAGACACAGAGTTTTTATGAATTTCCAAGTTTTTGCTTTGCCTCAAACAAATCACTTCTGATAATATTGTCCTGTGCTCAGTCTGTAGAGGGTGTGTCAAAAAGGAAAAACCTTGCGCGCCAGCAACTCCCCTCCCATGAAGGGGAGGGGCAGGGGTGGGGTATGTAACTTCTTGTTTTTCAGAAAAATAATTCCCCACCCCAACCCCTCCCCACGAGGGGAGCTCCATTCGGCTCACGGCGTTCTTTTCTCAAGTCGTTCATTATGTTTGACACACCCCCAAGGCAATTTGTGTTCAATTACATGATAATTATATGTTATATCTTCACACGAATGCCCATGAATCGCTCACGAATTTTTCAAAAATTATTATGTCCCGAATTGGCGAATTAAAGAATTTAGATAGCATTGAAGTCAATTTGTGTTCAATTACATGATAATTATATGTTTTATCTTCACACGAATGCCCATGAATTGCTCAATTTTTCAAAAATTATTATGTCCCGAATTAGCGAATTAGAGAATTTAGATAATTGAAGTTTCTCTCCACAATACAAGAATGTCTGAGGTCAGTCTGTAGAGACGCAATATATTGCGTCTCAGTGATATACATGGATTTCAATGGTATTTTTAATGGGAGACGTTATCGTCCCGAATTATCGAATTGAAGAATTTGGATAATATTAATTCTCTAATTCTTAAATTCGTGATAGTGATAAGTTGGAATGAGCTTTATTCCATGCAATCAGGGATAATGGCTTAACTTCAGAGTGAAGCGATAACTACTTAACTACTTCTATTTCTATCTGCTGCGACAAAAAGAGAAGCACCCGATGCCACTTGTCGCATTTCCATGTTTTTGTCGCAACGAAAAGATAAAAAACGAGGGAAAAAAGAACCTGTGTGAGCAAAAACCATATTATCTTTGCAATGTCAAACGACAAAAAGTGAAAACAAAAGTAAAACAAAAAAAGATACAACAATGAAAAAGATTACAACAATTTGGATGATAGCCGCCGCTCTTTTCCTCGGCGCAGTAAATGTTCAGGCACAGGTGATGAAGTCAGCCGACCTCGAGAAATATGCCAAGCAACGCTATGGTGACAGATGGCTCGATGCAGCGAAAAATCTTTCTGCTGAGCTCAGCCTCGACAAGAATGAGTCGCTGACCTATCAAGAAATCATCAATGCTCCGGGCAAGACAAAACAGCAACTTTATGTCGCACTCAACTACTGGGTGACCGCCACTTTCAAGGACCGTCAGGCCATCACCCTCAACGACAAGGATGCCGGTTGCATCATCGTCACCTCGACCATCAAGAATATTGCCGAGCACATGGGTACTTTGAAGAAATACTCCGTGAATATCACCCCCATCATCCGTCTCGACATCAAGGACGAGAAAGTACGCGTCACCTTTACCGTGCAGAACTACGACATCCTGTCCGACCTCAACTCTGGATGGCTGACTTTAGCCCTTGCCGATGATGATAAAGCAGTTTTTGGCGACTCGAAGCGTAAGGCTGACGACAAGACCAACTATTTTCTCTACGACGAGCAGTGGGAGATTGCAAGGCACTATCCGTTTGTGGAGAAGGATGCCCAGAAACGCACCTGTGCCAAGGCACTGGTGATGACTCACGCCTACTCCAACGCCATCATCGACAAGGTGGAGGAAGCCATAAAGAATGGTCTCGTGGGCAACGATGACAGCGATTGGTGATGAACAATTCAACACAGAGAACCGGAGGTACAGAGTTTTTCTTTGTACCTCTGTTTCTTTTTGTGGAAATACTATGTGAGCAATGGGTTTACTCCCCAACAAGTAGCAGGATTTGTGGGAGGATTTGTTAGAGAGAGCAATCTTAATCCAAGTGCATTAAATAAGGTAATTACAGACTATTAGACCCCAAGTGGCAAAATGAATATCTATACAGTAATGAGCAGTCATTGGTTTGGGTGCTCATTATCGTGGTAGTACATCCTTTTCAAATCAATATAGTAGCGATTAGTTCCTTGGATTCTGCTCACAGTATACAACATATCTGCAAGTTCTAACAGTCTGTTGTTTCTCGTCTCAAACCAAAAATACCTTACCCCTAATTCGTACAGACTATTATAGAAAAACCGCTGTAGGCGAAACATAATCTCAAGGTTATTAACAGCAGAAATACTTTTTACCTCATAACAACGTCTATCATTAAGTATATTAAGATTGTGAACAACAGAAACAATTGATGCTATTTCTATATCACCATTATATGCAATTGCAGATATTTGCCTACCATCATATTCCACAGATAACCTCATAACTACATAATCTACGTTATAAACTGCTCTTGTATTCTTCTTGTAATCCATATTAGACAATTTTTGGCAAAGGTAGGCTTTTTATCTATGATGGAGATATTTATTTTTAAAAAGTTTGTTAATATGAACAGAAGAATAGAAAGGGTTGTTTCGCAAACAATAAAAGAGTTCATCAATGAAAACTGTACAAGGCCATCTATCATAAAAGAGAACGATGGAGATGATATGAGCATCTATAAAGAACTTGATGATAAGGTGTATGATATTTGTTATCGTCACGGTTTCAATGTTCAAACGAGGGTAGGCAACGATAAAGCATATTACGCATTCTTTGTTGCAGATGATAGATTACCTAAAGTACAAGAAGCAATTCAAATGTTAGAGGAACTTGGACTTAGAAGAATTAGTAATGGGTCATTAAGCGGACAAATACATTATTATACTATAGATTTTCACTAAATAATGAATTAAAATACATAATGTTACATAAAAAGAAAGATAAGACTGACGGAATCAGACCTCCACAGAATCGTGAGAGGTGCAGTGAAAAGAGTATTGAGAGAATCAGACGAAATGTGGCAAGGAGGCCCGCCTCGCTCTTATTATGACGGCCTTGCCGATATGAATGATTACGGCACTATAAGTACTTTGAAGCGTTTGGCTGCATGGTTTAATCGTAATGGAACACCAAGCGAAGGCGTGTTTCCCAAGGACTTACCTCCATATATGAAAGAGGTGAGTGTGTTAAACGACAGTGTCTTTTACGGGGCATTTACAGGTGATATGATTATCATTAGCGATAAAGAGCCAAACAAATATCTATATTTTGAAGACGACGGATATGGCGCAGGTTATGCAGATGTTAGAACGGCAAACTTTACTGACAAAGATTATAAACCTTGGTAATTAAGCAGATTCACACATCTTTAATTCACCCCACGTGACAAACAATCCAATCGACTTCTCGAACATATGGGCGAATCTCTCCGATTCGCTCATTTTTTTCGTGTTCCAGCGATATGACGCCTCGTAGATATTTCGTATTTATATTTAGTTTTGTTCGTTTGGGGTCTAATTGTCTGTAATTTCCAAAAGAATATACTAATCCTTAAACATTCTATAGCAATCCTGAGCAGATGGGTGTTATAGAGCAACTGGCACAGCAGAACGCACAGATGCGGGCTGCTTTTGAGAAGCAGGAAGCAGACAGACTGTTGGCTGCTCAACAACAGGCAAAGGCAGAGGAAAGAGCATTACAAAGGAATAGGACAAATCTTGCCCTTCAGATGGTAGGCATGATGGGAGGGGATGACAGCGATAATTCCTATTATGATATGTGGAAGCCTTTGATTAACATGGGTGCTTATGGTGGACATCTGTATGATGGATGGACTGAGCCTACTGGACTGATGAATAGAAAGAGGCTTGATGATATTCAAAACTTAAATAATGATATTCTTGATTTTGAGAAAAATGCCAGCAGCAACAATGAATTTTCTACCATAACAGATGCTGAAACAGGAGAAGTTGGTCAAATAATGGGTATAACTCCAGATGGCACTTATAGGACAGTTTATCCAAGTGGTACTTACAACATGACTTTGGATCTTCCCAATACTGATGTTTTGGGAAGCAAGGCTCGCATGAAAGCAGCGAGAGGCTTGGAGGCTCCTTTGCTTGGTGGAGAACTGAAGGATAATCAATACAGGACAATGCCCACCAACAGTGAGGCCAATGCTTTTGCTGATGCTTGGACTGAGCAGACTGCTCCTACTGTAGGACACTTGATATCTGCTGGCCTTAAGCCTCTTGACCTTATAACACCAAGCAGATATGTAGGTTTGCTTGACAGTGACAACAAGAATGGTTTCCTGCATCTATTTGATGAGGATAACAGGGGATTCTTCATAGGCAATGACCCTACAAAACCTTTCAATAAGCATTTCCATGATGAGCATCCTATATTGGCAGGTATTGGGAATACTGCCCTTGATATTCCTGCAGGCATGGCTGCTGGCTGGGCTATTGGAAAGGGTTATAATGCTGCAGCACCTTATGTTGAAAATGCATACAATACAGGGAAAAATGTTGCTACTACTTTTGAGGAGATTATGCCAGAAATAGGTAATTGGGCTGCTGATAAAATGCATTTTCCTGAATTAAAGGGTTTTGTCAATAAAAATGGTCAATACTATGAAGCACGGTTTAATCCTTTTCAAAATAAAACACTTCAAGAAAAAATACTTGAAGATGGATATTCTCCAAATTTAAGACGTGGAGAACCTCGACTTATTGAAAACGGAGGTATCCCAAGATATTATTATAATAAAATAGATTCAAATACAGGAGTTAAAGAAACTGTAGGTATCAATCCTTATGCAGGTGGTAGGATCTTTGAATATAATGTTACTTCATCTACTCCAGATGGCATGGATTTGGGTATATCCAGTATAAAGAGATCATCTTATGGATATAAGTCTCCAGGTCCGTACAAAATGGGAAACCAATTTGATTTGGCACTAACAGCAGGAACTGTGCCAACGGTAGATAAAAATGTATTGAAGTCATTCGGTGCAGGAATACAGAGGTTTGCCCCAAAGGGAGCGAGGATAACTGGTGATGGGGCCCCTTCTATAGCTGATAGAGTTTTAAATAATTTGGAGAGCAAACATTACTGGGATGCTCTGAAATTGGCAGCAAGAAGACCAATGCTACCAACCAATAATGCTTTAAGTACTGATTCCTATAGGTACCTAGTAGGTTATGGAACTAAGTATCCTAAATTCTCTACTTTCTATGATGGATACGACACCAGTTTTAACAATGCTGGTGTAAAATATGTGGATGACATAAATCTTCTAAAAACTTCACCAGAAACTTTGAATGACATTTATCTTGGTTTGGATGAAAACTACCCTGAAATTATCAATGATAGATTGCCACATCCTTGGATAAAAAAGAAATAACTATCTTAGAAATTTGGTAATAAATATGATTTCATTATTTTTGCAAATAATTCCAAATCAAAACTACAATATATGACAAGGTATCGGAAATTAAGAATACTAGTAAAAATTCGTCATGCATATAGAGGTGTAATGACTATATTCGTTGTATGTTTTATGTTTTTAATATATATTCTTTTTTATCCTATCACCTATTTTAAAAGAAATGATACAAGCCATTTTTGGGACAATGCTGTAGATAAAAACGGCAATCCATTAAAGCAATAGTTCTTACAGACAACCTCCACATCATAGAGAATGGCAAACTTGTGAAGCAGTAACCCCATCATCAAAGGCAGGCATCCCTGCCTTTTTTCATTTTGTAAAATAATGTACCCAGAAATATTCAGTAAATTTATTCCACATTAGCACTTTTATTAGACATTTTGCCAAATTTACTTTCCTTTATATCTTTGTCTCCAAAGTAATAAAAGATTGTTTTCATGGCGTATAATGCAATAGGAGGCTTTCCTCCGCAACAGTTATCTTTCAGCAGGAAAAATAAAGCATGGAGGCGTAAGTGTGTGGATTTTGAGGATGACCACAGCCTTCTCCATTATCATCTGACAAGGAAATCTGTATTTGCAATGAGGGTTAATTATGATCTTCTGAATGGCAAGATACACATGGCTGACTTGAAGATGCTGCTTAATCCCTACTCATTGGATGCATCATTTATTCCTGATGCCATACAGCATTATCCAATTCTGAACTCTAAGCTTGAGGTGCTTAGAGGTGAGGAAAGTGAGAGGTTGTGTTATCTTTGACTATCGTCGAAGATAGGCTGCGGCTCGGAAGAGCAAAACCAAAAAAATGCTTTTTTGTTTTGCTTTTCACTCGCCTTGTGTTAACTTTGACTGTCGTCGAAGATAGGCTGCGGCTCGGAAGAGCAAAACTAAAAAAATGCTTTTTTGTTTTGCTTTTCACTCGCCTTGCACTATCTTTGCATAATACATGATTATGAAGATGAAAAACCGCTGCATGTTGGAAAAACGAATACTTCTCATCTTGCTGGTGCTTCTTTCTGTCTCAATGTCTTGGGGCAAGGAGGAAGAACCCAATCTGCCTGCTTACAAGGACAGCAGACTTGCACCAGCACAGCGGGTGGCAGACCTGCTGCCACGGATGACGCTCGAGGAGAAGGTGGGGCAGACGCTCTGCCTGCTCGGTTGGAACTGCCATGCACGGTTGGAAGATAAGACAAGGCTGACCGATGAGTTTTATACCGACATCGACAGCCTCCACTGCGGTATGTTTTGGGGTGTCTTCCGTGCCGATCCCTGGACACAGAAAACCCTTGTCACAGGTCTTAATCCCCGTCTGGCAGCAGAAACAGCCAACGCCATGCAGCGCTATGCGATGGAGCACACACGGTTGGGCATCCCGCTGTTCTTCGCCGAGGAAGCCCCCCATGGACATATGGCGATAGGCACCACGGTATTCCCCACAGGTCTTGGCATGTCCGCCACGTTCGACACCTGTCTCATGGCAAAAGTAGGGAAAGCCATCGCCTCAGAGATACGCCTCCAGGGCGGTCATGTCAGTTATGGACCGGTGCTCGACCTCGTGCGCGACCCACGGTGGTCTCGTGTGGAGGAGACGATGGGAGAGGACCATGTACTGACAGGCGAGATGGGAGCCGCCCTGATACATGGCATGGGAGGCGGACATTTGGAACTGTCTGACGCCACACTCGTCACACCGAAACATTTCATCGCCTATGGAGCATCTGAAGGAGGACTCAACGGCAGTCCTGCCTCAATTGGAACACGAGCTCTCCATGCCAACTTCTTACCGCCGTTCCGAAAAGCGGTGGAGGCTGGCGCACGCTCCGTGATGACCGCCTACAACTCCGTCGATGGCGTGCCCTGCACGTCGAATCCCTATCTCCTCCGCGATGTGCTCTGCGGACAGTGGGATTTCCGTGGTTTTGTCGTCTCCGACCTCTATAGCATCAACACCCTGTCGAGCGACCATCATGTGGCGGAATCATGGGATGAAGCGGCTGTGCTGGCAGCAAGGGCAGGCGTACATGTTGACCTCGGCGGACTGGCGTTTGCCCAACTGGTGAAGGCGGTGCGTGAGGGTAGGGTGGAGGAACGCCTTGTCGATGAGGCAGCCTCGCGCGTGCTTCTGGCGAAGTTTGAGATGGGCCTTTTCGACCATCCCTATGTCACCCCCAAGGCTGCTGAAAAAGGTGTGAGGACCGCCGACCACCTTGCTCTTTCCCGACGGGTGGCACAGGAGAGCATCACCCTGCTCAAGAATAAAAACCACATATTGCCGCTCTCGCGCGACATCCGCGTGGCAGTGGTGGGACCCAATGCTGACAGCCGCTACAATCTGTTGGGCGACTACACCGCGCCTCAGTCCGACGACCAGGTGGTGACAGTGCTCGAGGGTATAAGAGGCAAGGTGTCTGCATCGCAGGTGGAATACGTCAGGGGATGTGCCATCCGCGACACCACATTCAACGAAATAGCGCAGGCGACAGCCGCCGCACGACGCGCCGATGTGGTGGTGGCGGTGGTGGGCGGTTCCAGTGCCCGTGATTTCCGTACCTCTTACGAGAAGACGGGAGCCGCCTCGGAGGCCAACACCGTGAGCGACATGGAGTGCGGCGAGGGGTTTGACAGGGCATCGCTGTCGCTTATGGGAAGGCAGGAACAGCTGCTCCATGCCCTGCGGCAGACGGGCAAACCGCTGGTTGTGGTCTATGTGGAGGGGCGTCCTCTCGACAAGACATGGGCTGCTGGTGAGGCTGATGCACTGCTCACCGCCTATTATCCTGGACAGCAGGGAGGGGCAGCCATCGCCGACGTGCTGTTTGGCGACTGCAACCCGGCTGGTCGACTCAGCGTCTCCGTCCCGCGTGGTGTCGGGCAACTTCCTGTGTACTACAACCGTTTGCGTTCCGCCACCCACGAATATATTGATATGACCACCAAACCCCTCTTTGCTTTCGGCTACGGACTGAGCTACACGAAGTTTGAGTACTCCGACCTCCGTGTGAGGGATATGGGTGACGGACGTTTTGAGGTGTCGTTTGATGTGGCCAACGTGAGCGGTATGGATGGCGACGAGGTGCCGCAACTCTATTTGACCGACGAAGTGGCATCCGTGGTCATGCCGGTGATGCAGTTGCGCCACTTCTGCCGCATCCACCTCAAAGCAGGGGAGCGCAGTAGGGTATCGTTCTTGGTTGGGGGCGAGGACTTTGAAGTGGTCACCCCCGATTTGCGGCATATGGCAGAGCCAGGCACATTCGAGGTGATGGTGGGTGCTGCATCCGATGACATCCGCCTGAGAGAAAAAATAGTATTTAAACCAAACTGAATATGAAAAATCTGACAATCATCGCCTTCGTCTTGATGGCATTCCTTTCCCCCATGGTGGGACAGGCAGCCGACAGACTCACCGACTATGTCGACCCTTATATCGGGACAGGGGGGCACGGCCATGTGTTTCTTGGAGCCAATGTTCCCTTCGGCCTGGTTCAACTCGGTCCCACCGAACCGTGCCGTGGATGGGACTGGTGCTCCGGTTACCACTACAGCGACTCCGTACTGATAGGGTTCGGACACATGCATCTGAGTGGAACGGGCATAGGCGATTTGGGCGATATCGCTTTCATGCCCGTCGCTGATGCCTCGAAGCGCAGCACGCTCTTCTCGCATGATGATGAGCGTGTCAGACCAGGCTATTACTCCCTGTCGCTCAGGGAAAGCGGCATAAAGGCGGAACTCACCGCCACGGCACGCTGCGGCATGCACCGCTATACCTTCCCTGAAAGTCAAAAACAGGCGATGATGCTCATCGACCTCGACCAAGGCATTGGATGGGACGGCACCGCGGCATGCGGCATACAGACGAAAGGCGACCGCATGGTGGTGGGCTACCGCCGCTCCAAGGGATGGGCGCGCGACCAGCATGTGTTCTTCGCCGCTGAGTTCTCTCGTCCCGTCACTGTCACTCCGCTGAATGGCGACACCCTCATCATGGTGAGCACGCCCAACGACCGCCAGCCACTGCTCGTCAGGGTGGGCATATCTGCGGTGAGCACCGAGGGAGCATTGCGCAACCTGCAGGCAGAGATGCCGACATGGGACTTCGATGCTGTGGCGGCAGCTGCCGACAAGGCATGGGAGGAGCAGTTGGCGAAGATGACCATCACTACCAGTGATGCCCGTGCCCGCCGCATCTTCTACACCGCACTCTACCATACCATGGTGGCGCCTTCGGTCTTCGGTGATGTCGACGGACACTACAGGGGTGCCGACGGACAGGTGCATCAAAGCGACTTCGTCTGCCACACCACCTTCTCGCTGTGGGACACCTACCGCGCCGCCCATCCCCTGATGACCCTCATCCATCCGGAGCGGCAGCGTGACATTGCCCAGACCATGCTGCATATCTGCAGGGAACAGGGGAAGTTGCCCGTGTGGCATCTCATGGGAAACGAGACCGACTGTATGGTGGGCAACCCAGGTATTCCTGTCGTGGCGGATATCGCCATCAAGGGTTATGATGTGGATGTCAGGGAGGTGTTGGAGGCTGCCAGAAAGTCGGCTATGCGCGATGAGCGTGGACTGCGCCTGCTGCGCGAGTATGGTTACCTGCCCTTCGACCTCGATTCGGAGAATGAGACGGTGGCGAAGTGCATGGAATATGCGCTGGCTGACTATTGCGTGGCGTTGGTGGCCACCCTGCCGGGCAGCGGCGACACCGACGGTTCTGTCTATAGGTATTTCAAGGAGCGGAGTCAGGCATACCGCCACTATTTCGACCCGGTGACGCGCTTTATGCGTGCCTGCGACAGCAAGAATCGATGGCGTGAGCCCTTTGATCCTTTCAAGGCTGAGGGAGAGGTAAAGGACTACACGGAGGGCAACGCATGGCAATATCTGTGGCTGGTGCCGCACGACGTGCCGGAACTGGTTGGTCTGCTTGGTGGCGACAAGCGCTTTGCCCAAAAGCTTGACTCACTGTTTGTCGTGGAGGGCAACCTCGGTGAGGAGGCACCGCCCGATATCTCCGGACTCATCGGACAGTATGCCCATGGCAACGAGCCCAGTCATCACATCATCTATCTCTACAACTATGTGGGGATGCCGTGGAAGGCGGCACCATTGCTGCGCAAGGTGTTTGGCGAGATGTATCACGACCAACCCGACGGATTGTGCGGCAACGAGGATGTGGGACAGATGTCGGCATGGCATCTCCTCTCATCGATGGGACTTTATCAGGTGACGCCGGCCGGAGGAAGGTTTGTTATCGGTTCGCCGCTGTTCGACAGGGTGGACATGCGGGTGCGCGACGGCAAGACCTTCAGCGTGGTGGCGCACAACAACAGCAAGGACAACATCTATGTGCAGTCGGCACGTCTCAACGGGCGCAAGTACACCAAGTCGTATGTCGACTTCCCCGATATCGTGGCTGGTGGCACCCTCGAACTCTTCATGGGAAGCAAACCCTCCAAATTTGGAACGTCGAAGAAAGACAGACCGTAAGAATGGGGGCACTTCAAATATAATGAACGGCTTGAGAGAAGAATGCCGTGAGCCGAATGGAGCTCCCTTCCCCACGCGTGGGGAGGGGTTGGGGTGGGGAATTATTTTTCTGAAAAACAAGAAGTTACATACCCCACCCCAGCCCCTCCCCTTCATGGGAGGGGAGTTGCTGGCGCACTGACACACCCTGTTTTTTTGATTGTTCAACGACAAGATAACATATGGTCATCCCATCAATGACTCACAAAACTTTTGTATGCATATTATTTAGGTTCTTGGATTGTTTACATAATCACCAATTGGGTATTAAGGAGTAAAATACATAGCATTAAAGTGATAGAAAAAGGGGCATTTTGCACTCTATGATAACAAACACATTTTTTAATCATCAATATTTCTCACTCAAAGATAGACTAAGTAATGGAAAAGAAAGAAAAAACACAAATCTACAACCTTGTGGTGCTCGACAAGAGCGGTTCAATGGGATGTATCCGCAGGGCTGCTATGGAAGGCTTCAATGAGACTCTCGCAGGTATCAAAAAAGCACAACAGGAATATGCTGAGACACAGCAACACTACATCTCTCTCGTCACCTTCTGCAGTTGTTCAAGAGACGCTGTATACGACAAGGTGCCCGTCGCCGAGGCCGTGCCGCTCACATTGAATCAGTATGAGCCTTGCTGCTGCACTCCGCTTTATGATGCCATGGGGTTTGCGTTGACCTCACTGAGGGCACATGTGAAGGACATCGATGACGTGGCTGTGGTGGTGACAATCATTACCGATGGCTTGGAGAATGCATCTAAGGAATATAACAGAAACAGCATCCGTGCTCTCGTGGACAGCCTCAAGAACGAGGGATGGTCGTTCACCTTCATGGGCGCCAATCAGAACTCCTCTGAGGTGGCTCAGTCACTCGCCATCCGCAATTCCCAGGACTTCGATTACTCAGACGAAGGCATCGAAAGGGCTTATAGGAGAGACCGGTCATCAAAGATGTCATTCTTCGACAAGTTGAACTTCTCCTATTTTCAGCGTAACTGTATGTCAAAAGAGGAGCGCAGACATAAAAACACTGAGTTGGCCGACGAGGCTTTCGATGAGACCATTGACGTGTAATATTTTAGGCATATAACTCATTTTCATGGCGTTTTTGAGTTATAGACATTAGGTGTACTAATGAAAGAACGAAACAGGCTTCACTTTGTGTGTCGCCTGTTTCTTTTTTCTTTACTGTTGTTCCTGCAAGCAATACCTTTTTGAGGATTTTTTTTCATTTGTTCCAAATAAATAATGGAAAAGTTGGATTTTTTCCTAACTTTGTACATCCATTATTTGAATATGAAGAATGTAAAACCTAAAAAGAACCTTGGGCAGCATTTCCTCATCGACTTGAATGTGGCAAAGGCCATTGCCGACACGGTGGATGCTTGTCCCGATATTCCCGTCCTTGAGGTGGGACCCGGCATGGGTGTCCTCACACAGTATCTGACGGAGAAACCCCGCGAACTGCGTGTCGTGGAGATTGACCGAGAGTCGGTGGCATATCTCCATGAGCATTTCCCACAACTTGATGGCAAGGTGGTCGGCGGCGACTTCCTCCGCATGGACCTTAACGCACTGTTTGAGGGCAGGCAGTTTGTGCTCACGGGCAACTATCCCTACGACATTTCTACCCAGATTTTTTTCAAGATGCTCGACAACAAGGACCTCATCCCATGTTGCACGGGAATGATTCAGCGTGAGGTGGCGCTGCGCATCGCCTCAGAGCCTGGTACAAAGGCATACGGCATCCTCAGCGTGCTTATCCAGGCATGGTACAGCGTGGAATACCTCTTCACTGTCGATGAGCATGTGTTCAACCCGCCACCAAAGGTGAAGAGTGCCGTCATCCGGATGACTCGCAACGAGGTTACCGACCTGGGGTGCGACGAGCAACTGTTCCGCAGGGTGGTCAAGACGGTGTTCAACCAACGACGCAAGATGCTGCGCGTGAGCCTGAAGCAACTCTTCGGACAGAATAGCAACACAGACGAGCTCTTCGCCAGCCCGATGATGACCATGCGTCCCGAGCAACTCACCATCCCGCAGTTTGTAGAACTCACCAACCTCGTGGCGAAGGCAATGGAAAGCTAATTCTTAATGATGTATTCCTCTCTCGGAAATCTTGTTTTAATTATAACCAACCACCGATGGCGGTAGTACAAAAAGGCAGTGCAACGTTGTAGAGATGCAATACATTGCGTCTTCCACCAAGAATTCCATCAGAGGAATGAGAAAGATAGAATGACAATATACGACATAATGATATGAAAACAATCATCTTATCTATCATGCTATTATTCGGTGGTTCATACACCACCGAAGTGTCAGAGACATATGTCTATATCTGCACCGGTCCTCAGTCAAAGAAATACCATAGCTCAAAGGACTGCAATGGTCTTCGCAACTGCTCTGTGGAAATAAAGAAGGTGACCCTCAGCAAGGCAAAATCCATGAAAAGAACACCTTGCAAAATCTGCTATTAACTACTACTAACCAAGACCAGTGAGGCCCTTATTATAAGGGGATAATCTCATTGTTTCCACATTTTTTGATGATTGTTTTGTTCATTAAATGGAAATGTTTAAATTTGCAGAAGAAAGTCCATTGCAAGACCTTAAATGGTTGATTTTGTTACTTGTTTAGCAGGAGCGGTGGTTTTATGATTTGATTTTCAATTAGTTATATAATTACTTGTATGATAGACGTAAAAGCAACATTGAGTGAGGCGGAGGAACGCATGGAGATGGCCGCCATGTTCCTTGAGGAAGCCTTGGCCAAAATACGCGCCGGACGTGCCAATATCGCCATTGTCAGCGGCGTGAGGGTGGAGTCGTATGGAAGCATGGTGCCACTCAACCAGGTGGCCAATGTGTCCACACCCGACCCACGCACCATCGCCATCCGTCCCTGGGACAAGAAGATGATTCGTACGATTGAGAAAGCCATCATGGACTCGGATGTCGGCATCACGCCGGAGAACAACGGTGAGATAATCCGACTCAACATCCCGCAGCCCACAGAGGAGCGCCGCCGTGACCTGACCAAGCAGTGCAACAAGATTGCGGAGAAGGCTAAGGTGGAGGTGCGCAACGTGAGAGGCGACATCAAGGACAAACTGAAGAAGGCCATCAAGGACGGACTCTCTGAGGACAATGAGAAAGATGCCGAACTGGAGCTCCAGAAAATCCACGACAAGTTTATCAAGAAAATTGATGAGATCCTTGCTGCCAAGAACAAGGAAATCATGACCGTGTAGACCGGCGTGAAGGGACTCGTCATCAGAAATACCGGAAGCTGGTACACCGTGCTCACCGATGACGGTGACATGGTGGAGAGCAAAATCAAAGGCAACTTCAGGCTCAAAGGCATAAGAAGCACCAACCCTGTCGCTGTGGGCGACAGGGTGGGGTTGGTGCGCAATCAAGAGGGAACGGCGTTCATCAATGAGATAGAGGACCGCCGCAATTACATCATACGCAAGTCGCCCAACCTCTCCAAGCAGAGCCATATCATCGCCGCCAATGTCGACCAGGCGGTGCTTATCGTCACGGTCAACTACCCCGTCACCTCAACCACGTTCATCGACCGCTTTTTGGCTTCGGCAGAGGCATACAGGGTGCCGGTGCTGCTGGTGTTCAACAAGACCGACCTGCTCGACGAGGACGACCTGCGCCTCCAGCAGATGATGTGCGACCTCTATGAGGGCATCGACTACACCTGCCTACAGGTGTCGGCAGCCACAGGACAGGGCATCGATGAGCTGAAGGCACTCCTCCACGACAAAATCTCCGTCTTCAGCGGCAACAGCGGGGTGGGGAAGTCCACACTGCTCAACCAACTGATACCTGGCGTCTGCCTGCGCACAGCGGAAATTTCCGAGGCACACAACACCGGCATGCATACCACGACATTCAGTGAGATGCTCAGACTGCCGGAAGGGGGATGGGCAATCGACACACCGGGCATCAAAGGCTTTGGCACCTTTGATATGGAGCCGCAGGAGATATGCGGCTATTTCCGTGAGATTTTCCGCTTCTCCAAAGACTGCCGTTTCGGCAACTGCACCCATACCCACGAACCGGGCTGTGCCGTACTGCGTGCCGTCGAGGACCACTATATTGCCCTGAGCCGCTACAATAGTTACGTCGGCATGCTCGACGACAAGGAGGAGAGCAAATACAGGGAGGCGTTTTGAGATTGAGGAATGCCTTTCTGAAGTAGATGTAATCATAATTCTTAATTCATAATTCTTAACTCTTAATTCAATAAATGTTCCGACATTTGATTTTGACTATTGCCGTAACGGCAGCATGTTTGACAACATCGGCACAGAGTGCCATCCATCCGTCGGTGGGCACCCAGAGCAAAGGCGAGGGGGTCAACCTGACCATCGTCAACAAGCATATCAACTACAGCGGGAGCACCGGGCAATACCGTGATGCCTATATCAACTCTCCGAAGTCCGCCAATATCCATCCCGACGGACAGAAATATTATGTCAACTCCCTTGAGGGATGCGCCACAGTGGTCTACGACATGAAGACACACAAGCGCCTCAAGGTGATTGAGTATAAGTTTGAGGACGAGAAGGATGCCGCTCTGTGGAGCAAACCCAGCAAGTTCTATCCCTTCACCCACTATACGGAGCGCCTCAACACCTTTATGGGAAAGCCTGTGGAGAGCACCTTCTCCCACGGCGGACGTTATCTGTGGATTCCCTTCTACCGCCGTACCTACGACCTCAACGCACAGGACCCGTCGGCAGTGGCAGTCATCGACACCCGCACCGACAGCATCGTGCGCCTCATGGAGACCGGACCGCTGCCCAAGATGGTGGCATGTTCGCACGACGGGCGCCATGTGGCCATCACCCACTGGGGCAACAACACCGTGGGACTTGTCAATGTGGCAAGCCTCAATCCGGAGGAGTGGTTTCATGAGGCATTGCTCGTCGTCGACTATGTGCTGCCGCTCAACTACAGCCTTACCGAACCAGTTGACCGCGACAACAAGAGCGGCTACTGCCTGAGGGGAACGGTGTTCACTCCCGATGACAAATACTTGCTCGTGGGGTGCATGGGCGGCAACGGCGGCATTGCCGTCATCGACATGGAGACACAGAAATATCTGGGACGCGTGCTGGGCATGATGGCCAACGTGCGCCACCTCGTCATCCGCGACGGATATCTCTACCTCAGTGTCAACAAGGCGGGCTATGTGCAGCGCATCAAACTCGACACGTTTCTCAAGACTGCCAAGAGCCTGACAGGCAAGACCGCCACACTCGGCGGATGGCAGAACTGCAAGGTGGGTGATGGCGCGCGCACCATCGAACTCTCCCCAAGCGGGCACTTTGTGTTTGCTGCCTGCAACCTCGCCAGCAAACTCTATGTGGTTGACTCACGCACCATGACGGTGGCGGCAAGCATCGATGTGGACTCCTATCCCGTTGGACTCGACATCTCCAACGACGGACGCTACATCATCGTCACCTCGCAGGGAAGGGGCAACCAGGGCGGCAATGCCGTCAATATCTATGAGGTGGAATATGCCGAACCCGAACCCGTGCTCAACAATACAGATGGTGCTGCCGTCATGGAATTGCTGGAGGGGAAGGGTGACACACTGAATACGAACAACACAGCCGCCACCGTGGAAGACCACGATGGCGGCTCGTTTTTTGCCTATGCAGCGGCAGGTGTCGCAGTGGCGGCTCTCGCCCTTCTGCTGCTTTTCAGAAAAAGGAAGAAAGACTAATCTTCATTTTTCATTTTTCAATCTTTTAGAAGTTCAATTTAGAAATTCAATCCGATATTAAGGAACAGCGCTCCGTTGTGGGTGTCGTCGAAATCGTTGTCGCCGATGTTGGTGAGACCGAAGTCATAACCCATTTCGGCATAGAGCATCTCGTATGCGAAACCGCAACCGACACGGATGCCACCATCGAAACGCTTGAAGTTGGCGCCTTTGTTGCTGAACGAACTATATGCGTCGTGCTCACGGTAGTCTTTTACCTTGCCGCTGATGCCGCCAGCCAAATATCCGCCAAGGAATGGCTCTACTGCGGTGGCGGGAGCAACGTATGCCGAGTATTTCAGCACCAAGGGAACTTCAATGTAGTTGAGTCCGTAGGAGAACTTGTTGCCATCAAACTTGCCCTTGCCGCCTTTCTCGGTATAGAACAGGCCTGTCTCAAAGAACAGCGGCATCTGAGGCGTCATCTGGATGCCCATCACAGCACCGACATCGAGACCGGTCTTGCTGCTGTTGGAACTCAGGTCGGGTGCGTCGCTGCTGACGTGTGAGGCAGAGAGACCGAATCTCAGACCGTAGTATGTGTTGGGAGCATAGCCGTAGCTCCTGCCTATTGAACCGCGATGAGAGGAGAAGGTGCCTCTGTGGGAGCCATATCCGCCTCTGGGGCGCTGTGCGCTTGCCGGGATGGCAGCGAGGATGCAGAGCAGAACTGCTATGAATGTCATCTTTTTCATAATGTGTCGTCTTTTGATGTGAAAAAACAGGTTGATACTCTCTTATGGTGCAAAGATAAGCAGCATTTTCACATCCTCCGCTTGCATTTCCCTATCTTTCAGGGGAAAAACCCTATTTCTGTTGGGGGCATTCCTCATGGGCAATCTCTCCCGAACCATAGCAGCGGTGGTGCTGGCGGTCGTAGACCACGCAGAACTGTCCCGGTGCCACGCCGTGGAGCATCTCGTCGGAATAGACGATGTAACACCCGTCGCCCGTCTTCTCCATCCTGGCGGTATGGAACTCAGGGGTGTGCCTTATCTTGAAGGTCACCTCAGTCATCTCCACCTCCTCGGTGAGGAAATGGAAGGCTTGGACGGCGAATGTGTCACGGTAGGCGGTGCGGGGCTCATAGCCCTTGCTCACGTAGAGCACGTTGGCAGCGATGTCCTTGCGCACGACAAACCAGGGGCCGCCACCGAACCCCAGACCATGGCGCTGACCGATGGTGTGGAACCACAGTCCGCGGTGCTGACCGATGAGTTTGCCTGTCTCCAACTCCACCACGTCGCCGGGGTTGTCGCCCAGATAGCGGCGTATGTATTCGTTGTAGTTGATTTTACCCAGGAAACAGATGCCCTGTGAGTCCTTGCGGCGGGCATTGATGAGATGCTCGCGCTCGGCTATCTGCCTCACCTCCTCTTTCATATAATGGCCGATGGGGAAGAGTGCCTTTTGCAACTGCCATCCCTCTATCTGTGCGAGAAAGTCGGTCTGGTCCTTCACGGGGTCGGGACTGGTACACAGCCATTTCTTGCCGTCCTCTATCTCGGTCTGCGCATAGTGGCCTGTGGCGATGAGGTCATACTCATGGCCTCGCTTCTCGTCGAAGGCACCGAATTTGATGAGGCGGTTGCACATCACGTCGGGGTTGGGTGTCAGTCCGGCTCGCACCTTCTCCATGGTGTAGCGCGTTACCTTGTCCCAATATTCATGGTGGCAGTCCACCACGCTGAGCCGACAGCCATAGCGGGCCGCCAGGGCAGTGGCCATCTCCATATCCTCTTCGGAGGAGCAGTCCCATTCCTCGTCTTCCTCTGGTCCTATCTTGATGTAGAAACAGTCGGGTTGAAGCCCATGTGAGCTGAGTTCATGGAGCACCACGGCACTGTCCACTCCTCCCGACAGCAGGAGGGCGATTTTCTTGTCTCTTAGCAGGTCGTAGTTCATTAATTGGTCGTTTGGGGGATTGGTCGTTTGGTCGTTTGGGGGATTGGTCGTTTGGTCGTTTGGGGGGTTGGTCGTTTGGTCGTTTGGGGGATTACTATTCTTTCCACGCCAGAAGATGCTGACGCAATTCATCCATGCTGTGCTCGACGATGCTGGCACCCGCTTCCCAAAGCATGCTGTCGGGCAGAGGACCCGTGTTTACTGCCGCGGTGAAGATGCGGGCTGCATCGGCTGCCCGCACTCCCATGGGCGCGTTCTCCACGACGATGGCCTCCCACGGCAGGACTCCACATTTCTCCAGGCCCATCAGATAGGGGTCGGGGGCGGGCTTGCCATGGTCCACATCGTGGCTGGTCACCATCAGGTCACGGTGCAGCAGACCGGGAAAATCGCCTTCCAAACGTTCGAGGAGGGACTGCTGACCGCTCCCTGTCACAACGCAGATGGTCATGCCCCATTCCTTCAACTGGCGCATGAGCATTTCCACGCCAGCCATCTTTGGCGCATAGCCCTGGTCGGCAAAATATTGTGACTTGATGGCATAGTAATACTCTGACTCCTCGTCGGAGATGACGATGCCCT
Organism: uncultured Prevotellaceae bacterium; assembly: GCA_902767775.1. Lineage (GTDB taxonomy): Bacteria > Bacteroidota > Bacteroidia > Bacteroidales > Bacteroidaceae > Prevotella. The sequence continues at coordinate 64,312 of CACXIP010000027.1, forward strand.
TCTGTTCCTTGAACAGTTTTTTGATGGTCTCCACGCCACGCATGCCCTCATACAGATAGGCATCGGCCTGTGTCATGTGGATGCCTTGTTCGGTCATGCTCTTCTCCCAGGCTTTGGCGTGGAAAGGCATGGAGTTGTAGATGACCCCGTCCATGTCGAAGAGCACGGCTTTGGGAGCAAAACTCCCGAAGCCGTGCCTGTCAAGATATTGCCTGATGGCGTTGTTGATGTCTGTCATGCTTCTGAGGCGATACGCTCCTTGATGGCCTTGCTGTCGGCCTCATAGCCAGGCTTGTCGAGCAGGGCAAACATATTCTTTTTGTATGCCTCCACACCGGGTTGGTTGAATGGATTGACACCCAGTACGTTGCCGCTGATGCCACAGGCAATCTCAAAGAAGTAGATGAGTTGTCCGATGTAGTATTCGTTGAGCACCGGCACAGAGATGAGGATATTGGGCACTCCACCGTCGACGTGTGCCAGACGTGTGCCCAGCTCAGCCATCTTGTTCACCTCATCAACGCGCTTGCCAGCGAGGAAGTTGAGCCCGTCGAGGTTCTCCTCGTCGCTGGGGAAGAGCATGGTGCGGTTGGGCTGCTCGATGCTGATGACCGTCTCGAAGATGGTGCGCTCGCCGTCCTGAATCCACTGTCCCATAGAGTGCAGGTCGGTGGTGAAGTCGCAGGAGGCGGGGAAGATACCCTTCTTGTCCTTGCCCTCGCTCTCTCCGTAGAGTTGTTTCCACCACTCGCTCATGAAATGGAGTTTCGGCTGGTAGTTGACCATAATCTCAATCTTCTTTCCTGCCTGGTAGAGTCCGTTGCGGATGGCGGCATACTGGGCTGCGGGGTTCTCGTCGAACGGGGTGTCCTTGCCGCACACCTTCTCCATCTCAGCAGCACCGGCCACCAACTGGCGGATGTCGAATCCGGCGCAGGCGATGGGGAGGAGTCCCACAGGGGTGAGCACGGAGAAGCGTCCACCCACGTTGTCGGGGATGACGAAACTCTTGTATCCCTCCTTGTCTGCGCAAGTGCGGGCGGCTCCGCGCTTCGCATCGGTCACGGCAACAATCACCTTGCGTGCCAGGTCCTTGCCCATTTGCTCCTCACACTGCTTCTTCAGCAGACGGAAGGTAAGGGCTGTCTCTGTGGTGGTTCCCGACTTGGAGATATTGATGACACCGAATTTCTTACCCTTGAGGTAGTCGGTCAGTTCCGACAGGTAGTCTTCGCCGATGTTGTTGCCGGCAAAGAGGATGGTGGGGTTGCTCTTGTCGGCCACGAGCCATGCGAAGGAGTTGCTTAGGGCTTCGATGACGGCCTTGGCACCCAGATAGCTGCCGCCGATGCCAGCCACCACCACTGCCTCGCAGTTGGCTCTCAGCACGTCGGCTGTGGCCTGCACTTCATCGAGGAAGGCGGGTGTGATGGATGATGGCAGGTGGAGCCATCCGAGGAAATCGTTTCCTGGGCAGGTGCCGTTCTCAAGGGCTTCCTGTGCGGCTTTCACTTGTGGCTCAAATGCTTTCACTGCGCCCTCGCTGAGGAATTGGGCGGCTTTTTTAAGGTCTAAACAGATGTTCTTCATTTTTTTGATTTTTATAGTTGTTGATAGTTTTTTTGCTTGAAGCTCTATTTTTTCCAGATAATATAGATGCTTTGGATGCTTATCTGAAGCTGTCGGTGAGCAACTTGATTTCTATCTGGGGCGAGATGCGTTCGTAGAGGATGTTGTAGACGGCGTCGAGGATAGGCATGTTGACGTGCATGCGGCGGTTGATTTCCTTCATGCACTTGGTGCCGAAGAATCCCTCTGCAATCATCTCCATCTCAATCTGTGCGCTCTTCACGCTGTAGCCCTTGCCAATCATCGTGCCGAAGACACGGTTGCGGGAGAAGTTAGAGTAGCCCGTGACCAGCAGGTCGCCCAGATAGACTGAGTCGTAGACATTGCGGTCGAGCGGACTGATGACGCTGAGGAAGCGCGACATCTCCTGCACGGCGTTGGAGAGCAGCACCGCCTGGAAGTTGTCGCCGTATTTCAGTCCGCTGCAGATGCCGGCTGCTATGGCATAGACATTTTTGAGCACGGAGGAGTATTCAATGCCCACCACGTCGCTGCTCGTCTTGGTCTTGATGTAGTTGCTGGCGAGCACCTCAGTGAAGGCCTTCGCCTTCTCGGTGTCGGCGCAGCCCACGGTGAGGTAGGAGAGGCGCTCCAGCGCCACCTCCTCGGCGTGTGAGGGACCTCCGATGCATGCGAGGTTCTCGTAGGGTACGTCATACACCTCATGGAAATACTCAGAGCACACGAGGTTCTCATCGGGCACGATGCCTTTGATGGCAGTGACGATGAACTTGTCGCGGATGCGTGTCTTCAGCTTCTTGAGGTGGTTTTTGAGATAGGGTGATGGGGTGACGAATACGAGCGTGTCGTAGAGTTCAACCACCTTGTTGATGTCGCTGGAGAAGAAAATCTCATCGGTGTTGAAATGGACGCTTGTCAGGTAGGCGGGGTTGTGGCCCAACCGGAGGAAATCGGCTATTCTGTCGTCGCGCCGCATATACCAACCTATGTGATGGGTGTGTCCCACCACAATCTTGGCTATCGCTGTCGCCCAACTGCCGCCACCGATAATCGCTATCTTCCCGCAGCCTCTATCCATTTCGCAAACTCATCCACTTTGGGGTTGTCGTAGCCCAACTTGTATTTCTTGTTGATGCCGCAGACATCCATCTGAAGTTTCTGGGGATTCACTTCACGGATGTCGCCGATGAGATAGTAGCCGCACTTGTTGAGCACGGGCACCCACTCCTCGGGAACACCGATGGCGGCCCATTCTGCCACGCTGCTGCGTGGAGCCTTTTTCTCTGGGCGCATCTGCGGGAAGAACAGCACTTCCTGGATATAGGTCTTGCCGGTCATGAGCATCACCAGACGGTCGATGCCGATGCCGATGCCGCTGGTGGGCGGCATGCCGTACTGCAGGGCGCGCAGGAAGTCCTGGTCGATAATCATCGCCTCGTCGTCGCCCTTGTCGGCCAGGCGCATCTGCTCCTTGAAACGCTCCTCCTGGTCGATGGGGTCGTTGAGCTCGGAATAGGCATTGGCGAGTTCCTTGCCGTTGACCATCAGTTCAAAACGCTCGGTCAGACCGGGCTTGGAACGGTGCATCTTGGTCAGGGGCGACATCTCCACGGGATAGTCGGTGATGAACGTGGGCTGTATGAAACTGCCCTCGCAGGTCTCACCGAAAATCTCATCGATGAGTTTGCCCTTGCCCATGGTCTCATCCACCTCGATGTTGAGTTTCTTCGCCACCTCGCGAATTTCCTCCTCGCTCATGCCGCTCAGGTCATAGCCGGTCTTCTCCTTGATGGCATCGAGGATAGGCAGACGGCGGTAGGGAGCCTTGAACGACACGATATTGCCGTCAATCTCACGCTCGGTGCTGCCGTTGACGGCGATGCAGATGGTCTCCAGCAGATGTTCGGTGAACGACATCATCCAGTTGTAGTCCTTGTATTGCACATAGAGCTCCATGCAGGTGAACTCTGGGTTGTGGTTGCGGTCCATGCCCTCGTTGCGGAAATTCTTGCCTATCTCGTAGACACCCTCGAATCCGCCCACGATGAGGCGCTTGAGGTAGAGTTCCGTGGCGATGCGCATATACATGTCTTGGTCGAGTGCGTTGAAGTGGGTGATGAACGGACGGGCGCTCGCACCACCGGCGATAGACTGCAGTGTGGGTGTTTCCACCTCGGTGTAGCCTGCCTCGTCGAGTACGCGGCGCATGGTGCGGATGACAGTGGCGCGCTGCTCAAAAGTCTCCTTCACACCTTCGTTCACCACCAGGTCGACATAGCGCTGGCGGTAGCGCAGTTCGGGGTCGTCGAACTTGTCGTAGGCAACGCCGTCCTTATATTTCACGATGGGGAGCGGCTTGAGGCTCTTCGAGAGGAGTTTCAGCTGTTGTGCATGCACGCTGATTTCACCTGTCTGTGTGCGGAATACAAAACCGCTCACGCCGATGAAGTCGCCGATGTCGAGCAGTTTTTTGAACACGGTGTTGTAGAGCGTCTTGTCCTCCTCGGGACAGATGTCATCGCGGGTGACATACACCTGAATGCGCCCCTTGGAGTCCTGCAGTTCCATAAAACTGGCCTTGCCCATGACGCGTCGGCTCATCATTCGGCCGGCGATGACCACCTGGCGTGGCTCTGCCTCATCAGAAAATTCTGCACGGATGTCTGTTGAAAATGCGTTGGTGGGAAATTCTGCGGCAGGATAGGGGTCGATGCCCAGTGCGCGCAGCTCCTGCAGGCTTTGGCGCCTGCCTATTTCTTGTTCGCTGAGTTCTAATACGTTCATTGCTGATATAAGATGAAAATGCTGTTAGCGGTGCAAATTTACTAAATTTTTATGAAGTGACACACCTTTTTCCTAATTTTCATCAAGGAGCATTGTTTTTCATGGTTGAGGGATTGGCGGTTGAAAATAAATTTGTAATTTTGCCCTGACATAAGAACACTGTTCGTTTACAGGACCAATTCTAATGCAATGAACGTAGACCATATCAGGAAAATCATAGAAAGTCAGCCAAATCTGTCCACTGCGCTGGGAATGAATTTCATCTCCACCCCGGACGACGACATGTGCATGGCCACCATGAAGGTGGATGAGCGCAACCGTCAGCCCTTCGGTTTCCTCAGTGGCGGAGCATCCCTCGCCTTGGCGGAGAACCTGGCCGGTGTGGGTTCGTCAGCACTTTGTCCGGGCAAGATATGCGTGGGCATCAGCGTGAGCGGCAGCCATGTCAAGGCGGTGGTGGAGGGTGATACAGTGACCGCCCTCGCACATTTGGTGCAGAAGGGCCGCAAGCTCCATGTTTGGAATGTCGAGGTGAACAACTCGGCAGGCGAGCTTATCTCCACTGTCACCGTAACCAATTATATCATCAGTCCCAAGAACCAATCGAAGTGATATGCCAGCATTTGCCTTATACCGTTTGCCTTATCAGAAGCATTGCCACATGGTGATGCAGAAGACGGGGCAGCCCACGGAGTTGCCCTCTGTCTTTGCCCTCAGCGGCCGTCAGGGTTTTGTGGTCGCACCTTTCACCCCTGATGACTCCCACCCGGTGTTGTTGATCAACAATGACATTTCGGCGGAAACAGAACCCGATGTCTGGCTTCCTGATGGTGACGGGGAGTATGCCGAACTTCGCGCCCAGATGGAGCTGATTCTTGACGAAGCCCAGCAGCGGCCGTCGGTGAAGGCAGGGACGAAGACACATTATATGATTGACTTTGCCAATTTTCACTCGCAGATAGTAGCAGGAAATTTCTCCAAAATCGTACTGGCACGTTGTTGCCATGAGCCAAGCATTGTTGGGGAGGGTCCGCTGGCGTTGTTTGTGAAAGCGTGCCATCTCTATCCGCGCCTGATGGTGTCTTTGGTGGCTGCACCGCGCTGTGGGGCATGGCTTGTTGCTTCTCCCGAGGTGTTGCTTGAGAGCGACGGGGATTTCTGGACTACCATGTCACTGGCGGGAACGATGCGGCTCAGTGGCAGCCAACTGTCTTTCGATGAGCCGCCATCACCTGTGGACCATGATGATGGAGATATCACATGGAGCATCAAAAACATACAGGAGCAGCGCTTTGTCTCCACCTATATCACAGAGAGTCTGGAGCAGGTGGCAACGGACATTGAGGAGCATGGTCCCTATACCATGAGGGCCGGTAACTTGGTGCACCTTCGCAGCGACTTCCGCTTCACCATTGCCGACACGCGGAGGTTGGGCGAACTGCTCTATGTCCTGTATCCCACTCCTGCTGTGTGCGGCCTGCCAAAGGATGCCGCCCGTGACTTCATCCGAAAGAATGAATTTGCTCCGCGTGAGTACTACAGCGGATTCATGGGCATGCTCAATCCTGAGGGGGAGACACACCTCTTTGTGTCGCTCCGTTGCATGCGCATCAACCAAGATGGTTTCTCGCTATATGCCGGAGGCGGTTTGCTGCCCGACAGCAACATGGAGACGGAGTGGAATGAGACCGAGGACAAAATGGACACGATGAGAGCGTTGATTTAGTTCATAGTTCATAATGCATAGTTCATAGTTCATAATGCATAGTTCATAGTTGATGAGTTATTCCAACAAAGACAATATCAATCTGCTTACTGCTTTGCTGGCGGCGCATCACGTCCGTCATGCGGTGGTGTGCCCGGGCAGCCGCAATGCGCCTATTGTGCACAATCTCCATGCGCATCCCGACATATCGTGCTGTCCGGTGACCGATGAGCGCAGTGCTGGTTTCTATGCGCTGGGTATGGCACAGGCATTGCGGCAACCTGTGGTGGTGTGTGTCACCTCCGGAACGGCGTTGCTCAATGTGGCACCGGCTGTGGCAGAGGCATATTATCAACATGTGCCCCTCATCATCATCTCTGCTGACAGACCGAGAGCCTGGATTGACCAACTTGACGGACAGACGATGCGTCAGGAAGGGGCATTGGCTCCCTTTGTAAACAAGTTTGTCTCATTGCCCGAAGACATCTCGTCGGCTACAGAGCATTGGCATGCCAACAGAATGGTCAACGAGGCCTTACTGGCTGCCATCCAACCGCAGTTTGGACCTGTCCACATCAATGTGCCTATTTCTGAACCCCTGTTTGAGTTTGATGTGACGGCATTGCCGACGGAGCGTGCCATTACCCATTGGAGGAGCAAGGCAGATATGGCTCTCGTCCGCCGTCTGTGGGATAGGATGATGCGGCCGGATATCAAAAGGCCTATGGTGGTCTTTGGACAGACTCTTATTGACTTGAATAATAAGGAGATGCGGGAGGCTGTGCAGTTGCTTTCACGCTGCAGCGTGGCGGTTTCTGAGCGGCTCTGCAATCTTCCTTTAGTCTATACTCATGCAGAGGAGGTGCTTCTGATGAATGGGGATGACGACAGTTTGTTGCCAGATTTCATCCTCTACATGGGTGATATGCTGGTGAGCAAGCGAATGAGGCAGTTCCTGCGCAGGGCGGAGAATGCCGAGGTGATTATGGTGAGTCCTGACGGTCAGGTGCACGACACCACTATGCATATGGACACCATCGTTGAGGCAGAGCCTTCCGAACTGCTGAGGGGGTTCCTACACATTTCCTCAGATGCTGCAGCTCTTGTGGATGTTTCTGCGGAAGATAGTTCCTTATTGGAAATCCCCGCAGGCAGAATACCCTACTTGGAGAAATGGAAAGACCTTCATGCAAAGGCAGAGCAGTTGGTCGAAGAACAAGAGCCTTCTTATTCACAGATGGCTGCTGTAAAGTATTTTGAACAGCAGTTGGAGGATATGGAGTATGACTTCGTGGTGCATTACGCCAACAGTTCGGCAGTGAGGCTTGCCAATATCTTTGCCTGGCATCATGTCTATGTCAATAGAGGCGTCAATGGTATCGAGGGGACGCTCTCCACGGCTGCAGGTTTCTCTGTGACCAGTGGAAAAAGGGTGTTCTGCGTCATCGGCGACCTGAGTTTCTTCTACGACCAGAATGCACTGTGGAACAGTAACCTGAATGGCAACCTCCGCATCGTCTTGCTCAACAATGGGAAGGGTGGCATCTTTGATATGTTGCCCGGACTGGAGCGGAGCGAGGCGGGAGACATGGTGAGCGGTGTCCACCATACCTCAGCTCAAGGCATCTGTACCCAGAACGATATCGGTTATCTGCAGGCGAGCAACATGGCGGAACTTCAGGTAGGGATGGTGACGCTGCTCACCGAGGAGCGCCAACGCCCCATGGTGCTGGAGGTATTCACCGATGCCGAGACCGATGCCGCTGTCTTCAGGGAGTATCATTCTATGTTTGAGGTTTGAGATTTGAAATTTGAGATTTAAGCTGCGACATTGTCGTAGCCAATATCTATAACTATTCAAATATAAAAAAGATAATGAGTAAGAGAGAATGGACCAAAATCAGGGATTTCCAAGACCTGATTTTTGAGCAATACCATGGTATTGCAAAGATTACCATCAACCGCCCACGTTACCGCAATGCTTTCACCCCCCGCACAACACTTGAGCTGTCGCAGGCATTTGCCTATTGCCGGGAGGCGCAGGACATCTATGTCGTCATCCTTACCGGTGCTGGCGACAAGGCTTTCTGCTCTGGCGGTGATATGAATGTCAAGGGGCGCGGAGGGTATGTTGATGAGGAGGGTGTTCCCCGTCTCAGCGTGCTCGATGTGCAGATGCAGATAAGGCGGTTGCCAAAACCTGTTATCGCCATGGTCAACGGTTATGCCATTGGGGGAGGACATGTGCTGCATCTCGTCTGCGATTTGACCATCGCCAGCGAGAATGCCATCTTTGGACAGACAGGACCCAAGGTGGGGTCGTTCGACGCAGGATTCGGGGCCTCATACCTCGCCCGCATCGTGGGACAGAAAAAGGCTCGCGAGATATGGTTCCTTTGCAGGCAGTACACGGCAGAGGAGGCAGAGCGTATGGGCATGGTCAACAAGGTGGTGCCTTTTGAGCGACTGGAGGATGAGTGTGTGGAATGGGCTGAAATCATGATGGAGCGGAGTCCGCTGGCGCTGAGGATGATTAAGGCTGGTCTCAATGCGGAACTCGACGGTCAGGCGGGCATCCAGCAGTTGGCTGGCGATGCCACCATGCTCTATTATTTCCTTGATGAGGCCCAGGAGGGTGGTCGTGCCTTCCTTGAGAAGCGCAAGCCCGATTTCTCGCAATATCCCAATCTGCCCTAATTGGCTGCTATAATATCTCCGCACTCCGCACTATGCACTCCCCACTCCGCACTTTGAACTTTGAACTATGTACTATGCACTATGAACTATGAACTATGAACTATGAACTATGAACTAAAAACCCGTCTCTTCCACTTCAAACAGCCGGCTGGCACGTCAAGGGGAGTATATACCACCCGCCGCTCATGGTTTGTCACTTTCAAAGATGCTAATGGGGTTGCTGGGGTAGGGGAGTGTGCCCCTTTGCCACAATTGAGTTGTGATGACATCCCCGACTATGAGGAGGTGCTCAACCGCCTTTGTGAGCGTGTGGCGGCGACAGGCGAACTCGATGATGCCTTGCTGAGGCCCTACCCCTCAATGCGTTTTGGTATCGAGACGGCTCTGTTGGACCTACATACAGACAATGGTATCTTTTATGACAACCCCTTCACTCGAGGTGAGGTGGGCATTCCCATCAATGGCTTGGTGTGGATGGGGTCTCATGAGGAGATGCTCGCCCGTATGGAGGAGAAAATCAGTCTGGGTTTCCGATGTGTGAAGTTCAAAATCGGCGCTATCGATTTTGAGCAGGAGGTGGACCTTATCCGAAGGGTAAGGGAGCGTTTTTCTGCAGACGAGGTGGAAATCCGCCTGGATGCCAATGGGGCGTTTGCGCCGTCGGAAGCATTGGGCAAACTCGAGCGGTTGGCTGTTTTCGGCATCCATTCCATCGAACAGCCCATCCGGCAGCATCAGTGGCGTGACATGGCGCATCTTTGTCAGACATCGCCCATCCCCATCGCCTTGGATGAGGAACTCATCGGGGTGAACCTGCATGCGATGAAGGAGGACTTGCTCGACATCATCCATCCGGCGTACATCATCCTGAAGCCTTCGCTTCATGGAGGTATCGCTGGTACGGAAGAGTGGGTGGCTTTAGCAGGGAAACGGGGCATCGGGTCTTGGATGACCAGTGCGTTGGAGAGCAATGTGGGACTCTGTGCAATCGCGCAGTTGGCAGCGAAGGTCTATGGATGTCCTCCCTCCATGCCTCAGGGCTTAGGCACGGGCATGCTGTTTACAGACAATGTCGACCGTCCCATCAAGATTGTGGGAAACAAGCTTTTCTATAGTTCTTAGTTAAACGGATGCCAATCTCAAATCTCAAATCTCAATTGTCGTGCAAACCGAGTGGAGACTAAAGCTTGCTTTCAGTATGCCGAGGTGCAGCCGACAATCAAGCGTAGCTTAAATCTCAAATTTCAAATCTCAAACCTCAAATCTCAAATCTCAAACCTCCATGACCCTTTCCTCCTTCCTCCGCGAGTGGAATAATGACAGCGATATGCTGTTGGTGCATACCAGTGGTTCGACTGGCACGCCTAAACCCATGTTTGTGGAAAAGCGGCGGATGGCGGCAAGTGCCCGGATGACGTTGCAGTTTCTGGGATTGAAACCCCATGATACCGCCTTGCTGTGTATGCCGCTTGATTACATTGCGGGAAAAATGGTCGTGGTGCGCTCTCTTGTCGGCGACCTCCAACTGACGGATGTGGGTGCCGTAGGCCATCCCATGGCAGATGAGGCAGCGGGAGACCAATCGCTTGATTTCGCGGCGATGGTGCCTTTGCAGGTCTACAACTCCCTGAGTGTGGAGAAGGAGCGTAGGCGGTTGATGGCCATCCGCCATCTGATTATCGGTGGTGGTGCGGTGGATAAAGCAGTGGAAGCCCAACTGCGAGACTTTCCTCATGCTGTGTGGAGCACATACGGGATGACGGAGACCCTCTCCCATATCGCCATGCGACGAATCAACGGTTCGGATGCTTCGGAGTGGTACACCCCTTTGGCCGGCGTGACTGTCAGCCAAGGTGCCGACCAGTGTTTGGTTATCGATGCTCCGTCGGTGTGTGCCACCCCTGTTGTCACCCATGACATAGTGGAGTTTGCACCCAACGGCAAGGATTTCAAAGTCATAGGCCGAAAGGACAATGTCATCTGTTGTGGTGGGGTGAAAATCCAGGCAGAGCAGGTGGAGGAGTTGCTGAGGCCCTATATCCGGTCTCCATTTATGATTGGTAAGGCTGATGACGAGAAGTTTGGTGAGATTCCAGTGCTGGTCATAGAGAGTGATGACACCCGTTATCTGCCAGAGTTGTTTGCCCGTGTACTTCCCAAATACTGGACTCCTAAAAAAATCGTCTCAGTGAGCGCATTGCCACTCACTGAGACGGGGAAACCTATTAGAGATTTGAGGTTTGAGATTTGAAGTTTGAGATTTAAGCTACGCTTGATTGTCGGCTGCACCTCGGCATACTGAAAGCAAGCTTTGCCTTTGTCGAATTCTGTCACGACTCGGCCTAATTGATGCGAGCATCATTCGGCTGTTTAGTCTAAACTCCCGGCTCCTACAAGTCATATGTCTAAACTCCCGGCTCCTACAAGTCATATGTCTAAACTCCCGGCTCCTACAAGTCATATGTCTAAACTCCTAAACTCCTGTTCTCTTTCAATTCTTATGCAGCACAATGTCGACAATCATCATGACATCTACGACATCGATTTTGTCATCTTTGTTGATGTCTGCATTTTTGAAGAAGAACATTTTGACTTTTTTGTGGAGGATGTAGTCAACACACAGAGCTGCATCGGTCACGTTCACTACCCGGTCGCCATTGGCATCGCCAAGTAGTTCTGAGAAATCACCGTCCTTGGTGAACTCGATGTTGTTGGCAGGTCCCTCTACCTCGCTTACATCCAGGTAGCATGTATTGGAGGCAATATATTTCAGTCGCTTGTTCTTGTTGGTAGGGTCGGTGTTGTTGACATTGGCGAACACCGCCTTATTGGTGCTGAGCACACGCATCGTATTGGGGTCGAAGGCAGTGCGGTAATTCTCCTCGCCTGTCTCATCGTCAAGTCCAAGCTCACCCTTAAGTAGGTTGTAGGTAGTGACAGGGAGTGGTTCTTCCAACAGTGGCATGAGGCGGTTGCCTTTTGCCGTGGTGGCGTTGCACTCCAGAATGACAGGTGTCTTCGAGGGAACGGTGCCCTCAGGTATCTCCAGCAGGTGTGCCTTGCCGTTGGGCAGGATTTTGTCCACGATATATGCCTTCACTCCATCCCTGCACTCGTAGGGGAACGTGGTGTACATTGTGGTGTAGTATTTGCCGTCCTGGATGGTCTTGGAGGATGGTTCAGCACCGAAATAATTCTCGTCAAAACTATCCTCGGCAATGACATGAACCCTCCACCTGTATCTTTCGCTGTCATTGGGCCTGTTCCAGAGGCTGGGATTGTGGATGGTGCCCACCAGCTCCATGGAAGAGGTGGCACCGCCATTGTCCTTGATGTAGCCAGAGAATCCATTGCTGATGCCGAAAATGAAATAGTCGTTCTCCTTATATTTCTCAATGCGGAAGGTTTGTCCGCTAATGTCGAAGGTGGATACACCTTGTGCTTTCATCTCTACATCCTTCAGACCGCCGGTTCCTGTCGAAGAACCTTGCAACTTGATGACCAGTCCAGGCAAGGAGTGGATATGTGAGTTGCTGCTGTTGACCAAAAACATAGAGTGCTTAAAATATCGCTGGTCGGTGTCAATGGTCGACTCTGAATTGCCCTTGACGCCCAGATACTGGTTGGTGCCGATGCACTCGAGCATGACGTAAATGCCTTTGCTGTCGATGCCTCTGGGCTCATAGACGGCAGTGTAGGTTCCACGTGTGGCATCGGTTGTTGTCAGCTTGAGCGGATTGTCCTCGATGAGGCGGGTTGAACTGTTGCGCTGCCATCCCTTGAAAATGCCGTTGAAGATATCAGGAAATGCGGTGAGTGTCACTTCATCTCCATTGACGTTGGTAGGAATATCTATATCCACCGTACCCAAAGCCTCGTCGGATGAGGCGGGGACTATCTGTCCCTTTTTGGCAAAATAGGCTTTGAAGTTGATGACGTCAGGCTTTGTCTTGTCTTGGCTCATTATCGTAGCAATGTCGGTGGCGTTTTTCAGACGGCTGAAAACGGTTTCTGTTCCGTCTTCCTCCACACGTGCCCAGTGGGTGAACAGATAGCCGTTCTCTGGTCTCGCAAAAAGGAAAGCGGTCACGGTAATGGCACTGACGTTCAATTCCAAACTCTCGCTTAAGGTCGAAGTACCGTAATAGTCGAAATACCGGTTGTCGGCTGGTGCCTCGTCTTTGTTTGACACATATACTTTGCCTTCTCCTGTTGTGGCAGCCTTGGCTGTAAATTTGTAGAAGAAAGCATTGTTGGCTGTTGCCTGATTGCAATAAAGGGTAGCAATAGCAAGGAATAGGATGATTTTTCTCAACATGTCTTATCTTGTCTTGATGCGTTGTTTGGTTTTCAACTTGCAAAGTTAAGAATTATCAGCCAATAACGGAAATTAGCATCGATTATTTTTCTTTTTCTACATTTATAATATAAAAGGTGGTGGACCATGGCCCACCACCTTTTATGTTGAGATATCATTAGTCGATTAGTCCCACACGCTCTTGTTTGAGAACATGTCGTCGACATGGATGTCTTCCTCGTTGTCACCGTCAATGTTGCTCACGGGCACGTATGAGGTGTTGCCAAATTTCTCGTCAAGCAGGCTCTGCTTGAGGCTCAAGGTCATAACCTTGCA
>CACXIP010000028.1 GCA_902767775.1 uncultured Prevotellaceae bacterium
TTTTCCTAAGCGAAGCGTTTTTTTATTCTCTTCTAACACCTCGGATGGCAATCCCAACAACTCCATGCTGCCAGAGGCACAGAGAAATGAGGAATGAAGGTACTTGTATCGAAAACAAAAGGGCTGTGCTACGTCGTAGAGACGTGATACATCACGTCTCCCGCCAAGAATGCCATAAAAAAATCCTGTATATCATTTAGACGCAATATATTGCGTCTCTACAGACTGAGCACAGACATTCTTGTATCATGGTGAGAAACTACAATATGATAATTGTCCAACACAGAGATACAAAGACACAGAGAAATATAAGAAATAAAAAACTCTGTATCTCTGTGCCTCTGTGTTGAAAATAATGCGGTCGAAGATAGGATGCGGCTCGGCAATCCAAAAAAACTTTGGTTTTTATTTTGGATTGCTCTCGCCTTTCACTATCTTTGCAGAAGATTGGAGAATAGTATCTTTTAAAAGGCAAAAATGGAACCGATTCGCATCAACATCAACAAGCAGCTCAACCAGGAAAGCCTGGTTCCCGTCATCGCATACCCCGCTGACTCGGCATACGACTTCAGGCTCCGCAACTGCAAGGCCGACATGGCGAACATCAGCACCGACACGGCATACCGCATTAATATCTACCCCGACGGACAGAACATGCAGGTGTCGCTCATCAAAGGCATTCCCGATGGGTTCATCGAATATGCCATCCTCGTGAACGTGTGCCAAAAGACCATTGACGGCAACATGCTCATCAATGCGCTCGACGACTTGAGGAAGGCTTATGCACCCATCGCCGGTTCCGATGCCAAACCCAGTGAGAACAAGCAGTTTGTGGCTGCTATCAAAGACATACACAGACAACTGACAGCACAGACAGCACCTGGGGTCCCCACCCCACTACCCGTAGCCAAGGCGCATGACGAGAGCGCCCTCACCTATTACATGAACTACAAGACACGGGGAGAGGTGGCAACACTCATCCGCTTCCCCGACCAGGAGTTCTTCAAGCAGACAGCCCTCCTCTACCTTATCGGAGAAAATGTGCACCCCACCCGCCCGCAGGCATGCAAACATATTCACACCATGGTGCTGCGCACCTTCAAAATCCTCTCACCACAAGGACATGAGTACGGAGAGGTGAAGGAGGGAGGCACCACACGCATCAGCCTGAAAGGAAAAGAGGGCATGCTGCCCATGACCACCGACGTGAACGGCGACGTCACACGCCCCAGCCCATACGGATATTACGACTCCTCGACCAACTCCATCCGCATCGACGAGCGCACCATCAAATTCTACTACGAACTGAAATTCCTCGTCAAACACAACGGAAGGCAATACCGCAGCTGCATCATCCGCTACAACGGCGAGCAGGTGATGCCCGACTCCAACGGATGCTACCTCATCAAAATCTATGAGGACAACGTCAACGACGCTGGATTCATCACCTTCACCGGCGACGGTTTCAAAGACGCCAAGATTCAGGTCACACCGGGCATCGTCAAGCAACAGGAGTATGTGTTCTACCCCGACCCGCAGCACGACGTCACCCATGTGACACTCGACTTCGGCGACGGGCGCCCCATCGAGGCCAACGTGGACATAGGCACCAACGAACGGCTCTTCAACCAACTCAAAGAAGGCAAAGTGAAGGGCTATCAGGTGAAGAAGGAAGGCGGCGCCTACCGTATGTACATACCACGCAAACTCACCAAGACATCCAAAAACATCCTCCGGCTGTTTAAGTTCCTCACCATGGTGGCGTTCACCCTCGCCGCCTATGCCCTGCTCACCTGGCTGGTCACCAGCCACTGGCCCTGGCCCGTGGAGCAATGGCACAACGTGGAGCAGAAGCAGAACAAAAAGACCATCGTAGATGAAGGGGGAAAGGTGACCACCGTAGACAAGGATGACTCCGACGACGTGGGCATCATCGTCGACGACCGCGACCAGGTGACATTGGAAGCCATCGACCGCGCCTACCTGCAGAACAACAACGTGTGGCGCATGGACTCCATCAAGAGCAACAAATACAACGCCGTGCTCAACACCATCTTCAACGGCCGCATCAGTGAAATCAAGATGAAGAACTACAACAACAAGGTCATCACCAACGAGTGGTGGGACCAGATATGGCGCAACATCATCGTTCCCAACAACATCCACAACACGAGCGCACGAGAGGTGTTCCAACAGGTCATCACCGACGACCGCAACAGCCTCGATGTGCAACTGCTCTACGAGAAACTGTCGGAAAAGTTGCTGCCCACCACCGACGTGGGAAACACGATGAAAAATTGAAAATTGAAGATTAAAATTATTATATTATGTTGAATGCATTATTGGGATTGGCGGTTTTTGCCGCTGTAGCGCTCATCGGATGGGCGATTGCTGAACTGAAAGCCAAGGCTTGTGGATATGAGCAAAACGAGGAGGAGAAAAAAGTCGACGAGCAATTGGCTGAAGCCCTCCACAAAAACGGCTTTTCGGAGATGGGCATCAGCGATGTCATCAAAAACATCAGCACCAAAGGGTTCAAGGCAGTATAACCCAGCTGCGAGCAATCATACTATTTCCATGCGCTTGCGCACCCTGAGGGGGCGGCGGAGGGTGGCGATATATTGTTCGATGGTGAGCAACACCTGTTCGGCAGCAGCACGGCAGGCGGGTTCACGCTCGGGCAATGCCATACTCATCCACTCCGCGAGGATGTCTTTCGCCAGATAGGTAGCCATCGCCGTGTCGAGTGCCGTACATGGCGTCTCCGAGCAATATGTCAGGAGGGCACGGAAGGCATTCTCATCATATTGCGCCGACAACACAAAGCCATAGCTTCTCCGCAGGTGTGTGCGGAGAAACGTCAGCAGTTGGGCACAACTCTTCATCCATATCACAGTTATCATCTCGTCATCCGCCTCCACGATAGGGACGGTGTCGCACAGTTCGTTGGCATCTGCCCGTTTTACTGCGGTGTATGCCGACTCCATTGCTGCTTGTCGCACGACACGGAACCGGTCAATCTCTATGTAATGTCTGTTGCTCATGTTTATTGATATAATCATTGATTTGTTCGTTGACCCGGCTCTCGTAGTCACCGAGTTTGGTTCTGAAATAGACACTGACGCCAAAGATGCCTCCAGCGTAGGTAAGAGCCTGAGCGACGTACCAGAGTACGCCCTCAGAGATATTGCCATCGTTGCAGAAAAACGACAGGAAAGCGAGCACGATGCCGCTCACCACCATGGCTATTGCCGTGGAATACTGTATCCAATCCTTTGTTTTCATTTGAGGTTTGAGGTTGGAGATTTGAGATTTGAGATTTAGGTCAGACTTGTCGGACTTGTCAGACTTGTCAGACTTGTCAGACTTGTCGGACTCGTCGGACAATAAATAGTCTTTCCTCCTTGACGCCTGGCAGCGAGAAACTGATGGCGGCGGTTTTCCTCGCGGTAGGAAACATGAATCCAACTGCAGTCAAACTCATCGATGAGTTGGTCGTAAGGAAGGTCCAGCGCAACGATGAGGTCACGCAAACGCCTGTTGTCCTCCTGACTGTTGCTCACCGTGCGAATGTCGGCAGCCTGCCCAAGGGTGTGCTGCGACCGGTGCGCACCGCCCACGGCTGCGTTGAGCCGTGGACAGCGGAAGCCAGAAGTGACGATGATGGGGGCGCCCCATGCCTTGCGAAGGGGATCGAGGATATGGTCGACAAGACGCACCAGGTTGTCTTGCTGCGTCGCATCGGGGATATTTCTGATGCCAAGCCGCCTCGCCGTGGCTGAGGCGCAAAGCTCATGGAGAGAAAAGTAGAACATGTAAGATTAAAGATTAAAGATTAAAAATTAAAAATTGAAAAATCAAGTTTCGCATACGCTCAACTTTCAAGTAGTTAAGTAGTTAAAGAGGTTATCGCTTCGCCCTGTCGCAAGCGATGGGATTCACCTTGCTGTTGTGGAATGGCCAGCCATTTCTTCTCCAATTCCTTTTAATTCTTATCATAATGAAATAATTCTCTAATTACTGCGTTCCTCGTGGGTCTTCGACAACCAAAGGTCGACGTGCGAAGCGGAAGTCAAATCTCTCAAATTCGTGAAAAATAAAAAAACGCATTTGAATGGGGTGAGAAACTTCTGTCCTTAATCCAACACAAGATTGTTGGCTACAAATTTGTAGAGCAGTTTGCCCAACCGTGCGTGCCCTGCATCGTTGGGATGGAGGCAGTCATAGAAATAAGACGACTGTCCTGTGCCCGTCTTCTTAGTCGGGTCTGCGTTGAACACCGCTCCCGTGTCGAACACAGGGATGGAGTAGAAACGACCTATCGCTTTCAGCGCATCGACATAGTCCGACATATAGTCGCCGTTGGCATTGCACTCTGCGCTGGTGGGGTTGCCGTTGCCAGCCGACGAGCGGCCCCTGTTGAGCGGTGTCATGATGAGTATGGGCTTCTCGCCGATGATTCCCCTTATGGCAAGTATCAGCTCATGCACTGCACCAGAGAAGGCGTCGGTGTCCTCGGGAGCGACACGTTTCTTCGCACCAGTCCTCCCACTTGCCGTGATGGCCACCTCCCTGAAATGCTCACCGATAGCCTTGCTGTCGTAAGAGAAATCGTTTGTGCCTGCGAAGACGACTACCATATCGGCTGTTGAGAGATTTTCTGTAGTCACCTTGTCTATCAGCCGTGGATGGCTGCTGTTGCCTCCGGATGGGTTGCTCACATACACGGCTGAATTCTCACCCAAGTTGATATCGGTGCTGCCGGTCAGTTGGGCGAACACGGCATGGTAGTTCTTCCCTGCCGTCACGCCATATGTGCCTTTCGTGATGGAGTCGCCGATGAAGGCGACCGTCTTGCCTGCCAGTCCGGTGTCATATATCCCCAGTGTCATGTTGATTTCATCCAGACGGTCATAGATGTCCTGCTTGGACGTGCCATAGCGGGTCAGGAGGAACGCGCCGTCATAGGCATATTCCCCATTGTCACCAGGTTTTGCCGACATCCTCACATATCTTGCATCAGACGGTACGTCTACTATTGAAGGGGTTCCTGCGGCAGACACTGCCGATATGAATGCCTTGTCGGAATCGTAGAAAGCCATGTGCATCACCACGGAAGACGAACTTGTCGTGGTGTAGCCGTTGCACGACAATTTAACCTCGCCTTTCAGTTCAACATACGGGCTGCATCTCCATGAGCCTGAGGATGCCGACTCCTCGCCCGTACTTGTGATGTAGCACTTCTTGGCTATCACGCCGTGGCTGGTCACAACAGGACTGATGGCAGACTGCTCCAGGGCGTCCAACTGCCCTTCCTTGGGAAGCCTGTCGTAGATATCCTGCTTGGACGTGCCGCTGAGTGTCACCACGGCACGGCTGTTGCCCGACGGAAGGGTCAGGCGCACAAAAGCCGCATCCGACGGTATTGCCACCTCGGTCTTCCGCTTGCTGCCGTCAATGGCGGAGAGGAATGTCTTGGTGGAGTCGTAGAAGGCGAACGATGCTACGGTGGATGATGCGGAACTGGTGGAGTAGACATTTTCGCAGCCCACACTGACCGCCCCCCTGAGTGCAATCAACCCAGTGGCTGCATAGTTGTCGCCAGTACCTTCCATGCCGTCTGCCACTTTGATGTATTTCCTCGTCACGGTCGCATATCTTTCCGTGATGGGTTCATAGAGCTTGCTCTCGATGGCGGAGACCTGACCTGCCTTGGGAAGGAGGTCGAAGATGACCTGCTTGGCGATGCCGTAGTGCTGCACCGTAAATGAGGTAGCCGTCTTTCGCGCCGTCATGCGGAAGTATGCGGCATTGGCTGGGACATCAGCAGAGCTGCCTATCACTCCTGAACCGGAGAGGAATGTCTTGGTGGAGTCATAAAAAGCGAACGACGCTATGCTGCTGTTTACCTCACCTGAATACACGTTGGCGCAACTCACCTTCACCTCACCGCCGATAAGGGCGACATAGCCCGACACCACATAGTTGTCGCCAGAGGCTGGCGTTCCGTCGGCTTTCTTGAGGTATTTCTTCTCGGTGGCAATGCCATACACTTTGGTCACCGGCTCCTGGATGGCATCCGTCACCGCCTTCTGGCTGATGGCTTTCGTATTGCTGGTTCCCAAGGCGGTGGCCACCTCAAACAATGGTGTGTTGGGGTCATCGGGATCGTACACCGCGGTCTCACCGGGGTCGCCCTTCTCACCTTTCGGCAGGATATACTCTTTCCCGTTCTTGATGAAATTCTTGATGATTGGCATAAATTTTATACTATTTATTTAAATTTCAAGCAGTTAACTTCTTTCAACTGTCTCGGTTTCAAACAAAGCAAGGGTGTCGTAGTATTCGACCTTGCCTGTGACAAGGTTGTCGTTGTAGTTTCTTGTAATCTTGTAGCCTGCGATGCCCACCAACAGAGGTGACTCTGCGTTGCCCAGCGAGTCGTTGCCCTTGAAGGTGGCATTGCCTGCTGATGGCCAGATGTCGGGAACCCTGCTCACACTGCTTTGACCTGTGCGGAACAGCAATACATGCACGTTCTCCTCTGAACTGCCAGTGACATCAAACTCATTGTTCTCGACATACACCTCAGGACTGCCATAGGTCTCGTCGAGCATGACGGAGAAGAGGTAGCACCATGTGGATTCTGCCCCAGTTGATGCCTTGTGTCCCCATTCCTCGGATGCAATCCTTGCTGCCTCAAAGGTGTTGCCCTTGATGCTTATCTTGGTGACCGGGCAGTAGTCGCTGCCGTATCCCTCGATGTTGCCTCCTGATGTGAAGGTATTGTCCTCAACGATGTATTCTGCAAGAGGAAGCGTACCGCTGTCCATGTAGTTGATGACGATGGTCAGCACATCATCAAGCACGATGTTCTCCTCAAAGTCCACCTCCACCTCGTTGCCGTCGTTGTTGGCAAGATGGGCTGTCCACCATGCCGAAATCTCAGTCTTGTCGAGCGTGTAGGAGTTGCCCTTCCAGTATCTCACCCTGCGGCGGTTGTTGTCTGCGGTGAGTTCCTCAAGCTCAAGGTCTCTCTTCATCGGCTCTTCCGACAGGCCGTTGCCCTTTGCCTTCATGATGCCTGAGATGCTCTGCACCGTGTCGATTGACACCACATTTCTGACGGTGTTGTTGCAGTAGTACAACTGCTGTCCGTTGAAGTAGGCATCATAGCACTCGCTGCGGTACACGCTGTCTCCCACACGATGGGGAACGGAGACAAGGTCGCTGATTTCGTTGTGCAGCATGTAGAGTGCGCTGTTCTCGATGCACACGGCCTCATAGGGCGAGTTGCTGCCCTTCCTAAGCACACCTTGGTAGCCTTGGAAGGTGCATCCGGCGATGTATATCGGGCATGTCATGTAGGCCATCACGTTCTCCCACCTCAGGTCGTTGGCGGTGGCAAGATGGATGCCGATGTTCCTCATGTTGGTGAACTCGCACCCCACAATCCTGAACGTGTCGGACACCCTCATGCATCCGCTGTTGCACACGACGAGCGAGCCGTTTGCCGTGCAGTCGGCCATATAGAAATGCTTCAGGCTGTTCTCATCAGGAAGCACCCAGTCCTCGCCCCTTGGGTCGATGTCATCGAATGCAAGCATGATGCTGCGGTAGACGGATGTGGTGTCGTAGAAATCGCATCCTATCACCTGTACCTGCAAGACACCGTGTGCGCAGTCGATGACGTAGTTGAAGAAATTGTTTGTTGCGCCTCTTGAGGTCTCAGTCCTCACATAGAGAAGGTTCAGCGAATTCTGCGTATAGAACAGGTTGCCCTTGGTGTTGAGTATCTTGAAACCGCCAACGGCCTCTCCCTCATGCACACCTGTTCCCTCACCATCGATGGTGAAGTTCCTCGGTATGATGATGCTCTTCGTGCCGTCGTTGTAGTCGGACACCCTTGAGATGGCTGCATTCGCACCGGGGTTGCCCACCTTTACCGGGTAGACCTTGTCGAGCTTGATGCCCACGCATTTCTGGTCTTCAAGTGCTGCCCTTATCTGCGCTGCGTTGGCCTCAGCGTTGGCATCGCCCTCCAGCAGCCCAACCTCTGCCGCAGTCCACATGCGCTCATTTATGGATGCATCCGCTTCAAGCAAATCTACGGTGTAGGCATCCCTCACATCCTGTTCGGTGATGTCCTCAGGATTGCCCTCGATGGTGAACGCACCAATGTTGCCATTTGCACGGTCAAATCGTGGAACGATGATTTCAGGCTCACCTTCCCCACCAGGCTCGGCTGGGTCAAAGTCAGCCGGAACGGGAACCTCCTGCATCACATCATTCTTCCACACATATAGTTTTACCCCATTGCGGTCTACATAGAGTGTCTCCTCCGACAATTCGGTCTCGTTCCATTCCATTCTCGGCGGTGTTCCGCTAAGGCTTCCCTCATAGAGAGTGCCTGAAGATGGGTTGAACCAATACACTCCGTGCGGCATAGCACCAGCAATTGCGGATGCTCCTGGGGATGTAAGCACAGGTGTCTCGCTCTGCATGAACGACAGAACCACGACCTTGTGACCGGCATCTGCGGCCTCCTCTGCGGCAGTGGCTATCTCTTCACGGAGTTGGTTTCCAAGACTTGCTGTGATGTCTGCCATCTCGCTCCTTAGGGTGGCAGCCAGATTCGTAGTCACCTCTGTCATTTCTCTCCTAATATCTTCTGCCAAGGAGGCAAAGGAAGAAAAAATCACATAGGATGTCCATTGCCCCTCGGGCAAACCGTCACCGTTGGGGTCGGCATCATGGGTCCACATCAGCACAGAGAGTTCCCTGACTTGCATATGTCCGAAATAGATGTACTCACCAGGTTGTGATGCAAGATAGAAGATGTTGTGGTCGGTGGGACGCAACGGTTGTGTGGTGGGGGTGGCGACACCGCAGAATACATACCCATGCTCAGCGATGCTGTCCACGATGTTGCGTGCGTTGTTGTAGGCCTCCAGATTGAAGGTGGGCATAAAACCGGCGGGCGTTGGGGCCAGTTGCCACGCCCCATCGGCAGGGCATTGCCACAGTTGCAGTTGGTCGGCATCAGCCACAAGAGCCCAGTCGCCGCACCTCGGCGATGGGATGGCGGCATGCAGTGCCTCGCTGCTGATGAAGAGTCCTTTGTCGTGTCCTTGCAGGTGGCGGCACAGCAATCTTCCTTCAATGTGCACATCGCCTTTGAAGAGCGCATGGTGTTGGAAGACGGCATTGCCCCCTACCCTCAGGTTGCCAAAAAGGTCAAGGTCACCCGTCTGTCGCAGCAGCCTGAAGGAGTCGCTGTCGGTGTAGTCGTCTTCCAACCAGTTGCGGCGCATGGCATCCCAGCAATAGAGGTGGTTGCCCACGCAGAGGCAGTCACCATAGCGGCCTCCGTCGGGGAATCTTTTCCACACCTCACACAGAGACGTGAAGTGGCCAAGATGGCAGATATGGGAATAATAATGGTTCATTTGTTGATGTTTTCATGGTTAGTCACAATGCTGCCCACAAATGGGGTCAGTATGATAGGATTGCATGGTGAGCTGGGCGACAAGCGCCACTACATCATGGTAGAGAGGTTCGGGCAGGTTGATGAATCCATCGACGAGCCGTGGGCATGGCACATACTGTGCCTCGACGAGTCTGACTGATGGTCCTGCCATGGAGGAATAGAGTTCTGCCACCATCCCGGAGGGATAGGAGGTGATAACTGCCACAGGTCTTGAGGGATTTCCCCTCACGCCAGCGAACGGACTCGACTGCCAGCAGACGGAGGGATTGTCGGCGGCGATGATGCGTGCCGGGCGCTTCCAGTCGGAGAGTCTGACGGAGAGCAGCCTCATGAAGTCGTCGGGCAGTGGCAGCACCGCCATCCCTCTTCCCGGACTGTCGCGCCATGCCAGTCGTGTGCGGATGGGACTTCCTGGCACGAGCATTGACCAGGAAGCATCCATCAGCACCCTATGGGCAGCCATCTCTATCTTCGACAGTATCAGTTCATCGAGTGAGAGGGTGTAGGTGTCTTCGATGGCGATGAGCTGACTATCCTCATGGTTGTGGCCAAGCCATATCCTGGTGTCGCTGAGAAGTTGTTGCTGGGAGAAAAGCATTTTTTTAGGAGTTTAGGAGTCTCGGGGAGGTCATCCAGAATTGATAATAATCTTTACGCCATGGTCGGCGGCGTGGCGTATGATATCTTCACGGTTGCGGAGCATGGTGCGTGAGACACCCCATTTGTTGGCGACATAATCCTTGGCGTCGGTGTTCGAGTTGAAGGTCATCTCCCGAGGGGTAGGATTGGCATGGTTGGCGTTCGCCATGCCATTGCCAGAGCCCGTCGGACTCTGGCTGGCCATGGCTGTTTTCTCGCGCATCACTTCCACCGTGATGAAGGAGCCAAACAGCATATGCTGTTCGATGGCGCTCTGCAGTTGAGGGTCATCGGTAGTGAGCGACGAACCACCCATCGTATGAGGGATGAATGCGATATGCTTGTAGCCATCGCCCATCCTCACATTGATGCAGAGTTCGCTTTTGGCATGATAGGTCTTTCTCATGGTGATGAATGATGATGAATGATGATTAGAGGTGATTTAGCTTTGAGCCAGTCTCAGACGGGCATGAGCCTTGGCATAGCGGAGGTAGAGGCAGCTGATTTCCTGGATGACAACGGCATCGGTGTTGCGCACACCGGCTTTCTTCAGGTCGAGGATATTGCGGCTCCAACTGAGATGGGTGCGCTTGGTGAGGAACTCAGGGTCGAGGGCGAAGGCGCAGTCTGCCATACCGTTGAGGTCGAATAGTTCATCATGCATGGCAAGGATTTCGCCGAAGTCGGTCTCCCACGACTTGAACTTGAGGTTCCATATCTCTACGGTGTCCTTCAGGCGGAACTTGTCACTGTCAATCTTGGAGAGGGCGGCGAGGAAATCGGAGCCGCAGAGCAGCACCTTGCGCTTGTTGCCGATGCCAGTGCCAACGAAGAGGTCTTTGGAGATATCCACCAGGTCGTTGTCGGTGATGACGGTAGTGTTCTTCTCCGTGCTGTATGACCCCACTTCGATGTCCTTGCCCGCCTGCCACCAGATGCCTTTGGTGAACCACTGCGACATGCCGTCCTTGACGGAGTGGTGGACGACATTCATGTCACCGAAGAGGAAGGAGTTCTCCATGGCGAGGCGCATATCGTAGATGCTGTCTTCCTCAAGGTCGGAAAAGCCCCAGTCTACTTCCTTGGAGGCAATCTTGTCGAGCGTCGACTGCTCTATCTGCGCCATGAAATTCTGGCAGTACTGGAGTTCGCTGCTGGGCAGGTTGTTGAACCTTCCCGTCTGTACGTCAAGTTCGCCACACGACTTGCCCATGCGGATGAGGACAGTACCTGCGGGGATGGAAGGCACTCCGATGGGTTGGCCGTTCACGGTAATTCCGTTCACGGCAAAGACGATAGGCTGGCCCTCAGAGGTCTTGCCACAGACACACAACACAAGGTCAGGCCTGCGGGGGTCATCATTGGAATATGCGGTGCCCTTATGGTCGGTAATCGCCTTGATGCCCACTACCCGGATGGTGTCGTCGAGGGTGAACATGTCGGGGTCGGCCACCTGGATGGCGGCGGAGACACCATTTGCTGTCGCCACATTCTCTGTCAGGGTGGTTCTCACTGGTCTTGTGCCGACACTGTAGTACTTCACCTCGAACGATGATGCCTTCTGTGCCGTGGCATAGCGTGAGATTTGGTCGATGGGTGTCGCCATGGGACGGATACGCGTGATGCGCTCGTCGATGTCGCGCTGATACATATCAGGGTCGAAAGTTCTCCCCTCTGTCTCTGTCATGATACCGTCGGGATTGGCGGGATTGAGGGCGGCAGCACCAGCTGTGGCATGGGGTTCGGTGGTCCCCTTGTAGAGTTCAGCCCCACCCTTTGTCATGCCTCCGTCGGGCAGGCTTGCCATCGCCATAAGCACCCCGGTGTCGGCGCCAGCTACGAGGGCAGCGCCTTGCAGTGCCACCTGTGGCAGATGGCTCAGCATTTTCTTCATCTTGCTTTTCATTTTTCTCATACGTTTTTTGGTTTTGTGGATGATTCCATCAAGTATACTTGAAAACGATGCAAAGATATAATGAGAAAATGCCAGAAGAATGTCATTTTCACCGTGGTGATTATTCCGAGGTCGTTTTTTACGGAGACCCCGGATATTCCGGATTATCCGGATTATCCGGCATACAAAAAGGGTGCGCCAAATGGCGCACCCTTTTTGTATGCAGTGCAAAAGAGTTTATCTCTTGCCCAGAATCATGTCTACGATAATCATGGCGTCGGTCACATTGACAGAGCCATTTTGGTCTACGTCAGCATTATTGAAGACGAATGGTGCATCTCCCAGATTGCTCAGCACGTAAGACACGATAGTCATCACGTCGGTCACGTCGATATTTCCGCTTCCGTTGGCATCGCCCAGCATATAATCGAAGGTGTTGCCGGAGGTGACGGTGAATGTCACGTCATCCACTTTGACATGCTGGCGGTCGGTGGTGATGAAGTCGATGTCGGTGATGGTGATATCACTGGTCTGCAGCGTGTTGTCGGCTGTGAAGGTGAGGATAAGCAGGTCACCATCTGTTCCCGAGATGGTACCAAAATCGACGTCGAGTCCGCAGATGTTGCGCTCACGCGTGTCAGGCTCGCCCACAACAACCCGTCCCTTATACCTTTCGGTTGGAGTGACCTCCACCAGTTGCAGACCAGCGGGCAACTGCATGGTCATGCTGAATGCAGTGAGGTCTTTATGTGTGTTGTTGAGTTTGAGTGCCACCTGCACTGTCTCACCATCCTTGATACTGAAGCCCTCGACACTGATACTCTCGGCCTTTGAGACATTGGCAAGACACATCAGTGCCATCACCAGAAATATGATTTTCTTTCTCATTGTCGGTTCGTTATTTGATGATTACTTTCTTACCGTTCACAATATGGACGCCCTTGCCCGGACGCTCCACGCGCACACCATTGACATTGTAGATGGCATCGGAGGCATTGACACCGGCACGGGTGAGCACCTCTGCGATGTCGGTAGGCATGGCTGCCATCACATCGTCGAAGTAGCGGGTAGTACCCTCTTTGGTCACCATGCGGATGTTGGAAGCCACAATGGCGTCGGCTTCAGGATTGCCGGCCAGGATATTGATCAGCGCCCCCTCTGACTCCATGAAGCTATGGCCTGCCAAGGAGAATGCCACAAAACGATAGGTGTTGCCGCCAATCTTGTTGTAGGCCAGCTGATGTCCGTCTTGGCGACCGGTGAGCTGAGCAAGCATCACCTCAGCGCCCTCGGGAAGAGTGAGGTCGAACTGGAAGGCGGTGTAGTCCATGCGGTTGTCCAGACAGAGAGAGATGACGCCGTTGGGGTCTTTTGTCAGGCTCACCATTTCTCCATCATCCACACGCTTCATGGGTGCGGGGTTGATATTGGGAGCTGCTGTGCCATTGGCAATCTTGTCGAGCAGAATCACTGCATCTGAAACGGTCACCAGTTCATCTGTATCGAAATCAGCCAAGAACTCGTCGAATTCCTCTGCGGGAGTATCAACAACGAACTTCACGATATCGACGGCGTCGAGCATATCGGCGAGACCGTCACCATTCACGTCGCAGTTGGGATACTCAATCAATCCCTTGAAATCCTGCCAGACAGATGCCCTTGAATAGGCTGTCTTCTTGCCAGCAGGCACATACAGGGACACATCCTCAACGAAGGTGGAGCGGAAAACATCGGCCAAGACTGACAACGGGGAATCCCAAGCCACCTTGACAGCACGGAGTGACTCGCAATCGGCCAAGGAGAACACACCGATGCTCTTTACACTGGCGGGGATGTTGACTGTCTCGAGTGACGAGCAACCGTTGAACGCATAGTTGGGAATATTGGTGAGCGTCTTGGGCAGGCGCACATCAGTGAGCTGCTTGGCTCCACTGAAGGCATACTGTGCCATTGTAGTCACCTTTTCGGGTACCACATACTTACCGGCTCTTGCGTTCGGATAAGCAACAAGCATGGTCTTGGCGGCGTTGAACAGCACACCGTCGACAGCGGTAAAGGATTTATTGGCAGGGTCGACAGTGAACTTCTCCAAAGAGGAGCAGTTGTTGAACGGACCATTACCCAATGTGGTCACTGATGCCGGAATATGGAAACTCTTCAGGCTTGAGCAGCCAGAGAAAGCACCAAAGGCAATCTCTTTGACACTGCTGGGAAGCGTGATGGACTCCAATCCGGTGCAGTTCTTGAACGCATTGGTCGAGATGGATGTCAATCCGGTGAAGTACTTCAACTCATTGAATTTCTTTAATTCGGGTGAAGCATAGAGCACAAACACTGTGGAGAGTGTGGTCACTTGCTTGGCCTCTGCTACCGACAGCTCACCATCACCATCGAGGTCCCAGTTGGAGACACAGATTTCCTTTGCCTCAGGATCCTCGAACTCGATGTTGGCATCATCGCCAAGGAAGAGGTCGAAACGACCGAAGTCTTTCCACACAGGAGCCTTTCCATAGAGGTCCTCAGTGCCTTTTTCCACACTGAGCACGGCATTTGCCACATTCACACCGGAGAAGGTGCTGGCAGGCACTGCGAGAGGAGTCTTCCAGTTGACAGTGACGGAGTCGAGGACAGCGCAGCCACGGAAGGCATTCTCGCCGATGGTCTCCACGCTAGCCGGGATAGTCACCGACTTGAGGTTGCTGCTCAGGAGGAAGGCATCCTCGCCAATCTCCTTGACAGTGGAAGCGATGGCAAAGTCGCCTGTCAGGGTCTTGCCTGCCGGGAACTGCATCAGCACTGTGCCTGACTTGTCGTAGAGCACTCCTGCCACAGAGGAATAGTACTCATTGGCAGCCTGCACACCAATGGAGGTGAGGTTGGGGCAGCCCTTGAAGGCACCCGTACCCAACTTGACGATGTTGGCAGAGAAGGTGATGGACTTGAAGCCGTCGTTGTAGGCGAAGGCGCTGTCGCCAATCTCTGTCAGGCCAGGCAACGTATTCCATTTGCTGATGGATGTCCCCTGGAATGCCGAGTTGCCAATGCGTGTGATGGTCTCAGGCAGACTGATGGTTTTGAGTGTGGTGTTCTTGAATGCGTTGTCGCCAACCTCAGTGAGAGCGGTGAAGTATTTCAGCTCGTTGAATGTGGTGATGGGCTGGCCGGTGAAGACTGTTCCCAGGTCAGTGACGGCAGCAGCCTCCTCATAGCTCAGTTGATTGTCACCATCCTTATCCCATGCCGATGCTGCCAGCTGCTTGACCAGCGGGTCGGCGAAGGAGATGAGGGTTGCGTCATATTCCGACATGTCGGATTCATAGATGATTTTGAAGAAATCCCATCCCGTGGCTTTCTCATAGAGGCTCTTGGTGCCCTCCGGCACAAAGAGGATGCCAGGAATCTGGTCTGCGGAGAGGGTCTCATAGTTGGAGAACGTTCCGGCTGGAATAGCAAGCGGCTCGGTCCAAGCCACCTGGCACCTCACGGCTGCGGGCATGCCCTCAAATGCCTTGGCGGCAATCTTGGTCACGTTGGCAGGAATCTTGATGGACTGGAGGTTCTGGCAGTTGCTGAACGCACCTTTCTCGATATTCTTCAGGCCCTCGGAGAACTCCACGCTTTGCAGACCGTTGCACTTCTCAAAGCCATAGCTACCAATGGTCTCTATCATATGGAGGGAGATGGTCTTGAGGTTGTTGGCTCCGCTGAAGGCATACGGACGGATTTCCTTCACGTAGTCCTTGGTGACCGTGAACGTGGTCTTGGTCTTTGCGGCGGGATAGGCCACCACAGTTGTCGTGTCCTTGGTGAAGAGGATGTTGTCGAGAGCGATATACACCGTGCTTCCTGTAGAGGTGAACTTGGTGAGCGACTGGCAGTCGGCAAAGGCACCGTCGCCAATGGAGGTGATGTACTTGCTGGCGTTGAACGACTTGATGCCACCACAGCCATAGAATGCCTTCTCACCAATGGTGGTCAGTTTCTTGGGCAATGTGGGGAGTGTAAATACCGAGCAACCCTCAAAAGCGCTCTTTCCTACCTGGGTGATGTTGTTGGGGAATCCAACGGTCTGAAGGGAGATACATCCCTTGAAAGCCTCATCGGGAATCTCTGTGAGTCCGGTGAACTCAACCAGTTCGGGGAAGGTGGTGATTTCTGTATTTCCTTTGAAGAGCGTACCAATCTCAGTCACCTCAGTGACCTCGGGATAGCTGAGTCGGCCGTCGCCATTGGCATCCCACTTGGCAACACAGATTTTCTCCACATTGGGGTCTTGGAAGAAGATATACATCTTATAAGTGCCCATTTTGCCAAATTCCTTCCAGACAGGAGCTGACTGATAAGCCTCCAGCGAACCATTGGGTACGCTCAGCGAGTCATTGGCAAGGTCGATACCCTCGAAAATATTCGACGGCACCTCGAGGGGAGCCACCCAAGCAACCCTCATCGTCTTCAGGTTGACACAGTCGGCAAATGCTTTCTCACCGATGGACCCAATGCTGGATGACAAGATAATCTCCTGCAGGTTGGGTGCGCCACGGAATGCCTCTTCGGCAATACTCTCAATGTTGTCGGGGAGATTGACAGACTTGGCTGTCATACCGAGAGGATATTGGATAAGAGTGGAATGGTCTTTGTTGAACAGCACACCAGAGGTTCCACCAGAGAAATACTCATTGGCCTCATCCACCTTGAAGGCTTTGATACCTGTGCAGCCACCGAAAGCACCAGTGGCTATGGAAACGACATTGGCGGGAATGAAGAACTCCTTCAGACCCTCGCAGTTGGCAAAGGCTCCGCGACCAATCGTAGTGACGGTCTCGGGAAGGGTAATCTTGGTGAGTGTGCTGCCGCTGAAGGCATTGTCCTCGATGGCTGTGAGACCGGTGAAATACTTCAACTCGTCGAAGGAACCCATGTCGGCACCTTTGAACACATTGGCCAAGGAGGTGACTGCAGCTGCCTCGTCCTGAGTGAGGTATCCGTCACCATCTGCATCAAATGCAGCAAGGCAAAGGGCCTTCGTCTTGGTATCGGCAAAAGTGATGATGCTTGCGGCATAGTCGCTGATGGTGCCATGCTCGATGAAGTTGAACCAGTTCCAACCCGTTGCGGCGGCATAGGCGTCGACCGTACCTGTGGGAACGAACAGACGGCCTGTCAGTTCATCACCTTGCACCGGCACTGCGTTGGAGAATGTGCCTGCCTCAATGGGAAGGGGTGTGCTCCACTCCACCTGCACGCGAATACCCTTGGCAACACCAGTGAAAGCCTTAGAACCGATGCTTGCCACACTGGCGGGCATCATCACAGTGTACAGATTCTCGCAATTGGCAAAAGCGGATTGTCCGATAATTTCCACCTTGTTGAGATCGACGTTGGTGAGTTTCTTCGCACCGCTTAAGGCGAAGGGGAGAATCTCTACCACACCCTCGGGGATGGTGAGCTGTGACACGTTCTTGCCACAGGCATAAGCCACCAGTTGCGTACCAGTAGCCTTGTCGAGAATGCAAGTCTGGGAAGAGTTGTGCTTATAGACGGTGTTGTCTCCTGCTACCCAAAAACTTGTACATGATGAGCAGTTGGCAAAAGCACCCTCTCCAATAGACTTAACGGCTGCAACGATGAAGAAATTCTTCACACTTTCACAACCATCAAAAGCATGGTCACCAATTTCTTTCAAAGAGCCCACTGTGCTCAAACTCAATTCAGACAAGTTGGCGCATCCGGCAAAAGCCCTGTTGCCAATGGTGGTCACATAAGACCTCTTGGTGGAGGGGTTCTGCGCAAAGGTCACGCTTGTGAGGGCGTTGCAACCCTGGAAAGCGGTCTGGCCGATGCTTCTCACTGATGGAGGAATGGTGATGGACTTCAGTTTGGAGCAACCACGGAAGCACGACTGGCCTATAGTGGTGACCTGGGAGAATGAACGAAGTTCGTCGAAACTGGTGATGTTGGTGTCGCCCACGAAGGCAGCTCCAAGGTCGGTGACGGCACGAGCCTCGCGGTAGGTCAGCTCACCATCGCCGTCGGCATCCCAGTTGGAAATACAGATTTCCCTCACATATGGGTCCTCAAACACCATATTGATATCATAGTCGGCATATCCCGAGACCAATTTGAAGTTCTTCCACACCTCAGCGTTCTTATAGGTGTTCTCATATCCCGAAAGGACATAAAGGGCAACACCCGACTCTGGGTCTTCTTCCGTCCCGCTCAGGTCGACACCGCTGAATACTGATTCATCAATGGCCAATGGCTTCACCCACTGCACCTTCACGGATTTGAGGCTGGTGCAGTTTTGGAAAGCATTCTCTCCTATCGACTCCACGGAGTTGGGAATGGTGATGGTCTTCATGGAGACGCAATCAGAGAAGGCATCTTCTGAGATGGCTGTCACCTTATAATATATACCATTGTAGAGCACACGCCAAGGCAGTGTGAGTTCAATCGGACCTGCTTCGTCGAGATCACCGCCTACATTGGGGTTCTCGGGGGTATTCAGGTCATAAAAATACTTCTTATCCCAGCTTTGGACTGTAACCGTCTGGTCCGCATCACTTGTGATGGAATAACGGATGCCCTCCACTGTGAAACTGACCGACCACGCCAAGGTGGCCAGGCAGACTGACACAAAAGTTAATAATAATCTTAAAGGTCTCATATTTTTGAGTTTCTGAGTTTTCAGTTGTTGAGTTTCTGAGTTTTCAGTTGTTGCTCATCTCTCCTGATGGGTGTTTTCTAAAAAATCCCTCCCCAGACCCCATAAAGACATGGTCAAAGGAGGGATTTTATAGTGGGGAAAAAGTGGTTTATTTCACAACAACCTTCTTACCATTGACGATATAGACACCCTTCTTGCTGGTGTTGTTCACTTTCACGCCGGAGATGGTGTAGGCATCACCGCTGAGTTCGTCAGCAACAACGTTGTTGATGCCGTCAACCTCGAAGGGGTATGAGTCGACAGTGGCACTGCCGGTGTAGTATGCCTTGTATTGAGGAATCTCGACACCCTCGTCGCAACGATAGAAGCCAAGAACACCATTCTTTTCTGCAAGGGCGAAAATGTTGCTGCCTTCCACCTTCAGAGGCTTGTCAACTGTACCCTCAAGCACGTTGCCTGTAACCTTGGCAACACTTGCACTTTGGTCTTTGGGCACTGTGGTGAGGCTGTATGTTCCAGCCTTGCCAATGATGATAACCGGCTCGTTGCCTGCAATCTTCTTTCCCTCCACGGGAACAGGTTTCATATTTGTGCCATTCAATTCGCCAGTTCCAACGGTGAATTCATTAGCGCTCATGTCGAGGGCGAGGGGCCATACCAAGGTGCCAAATCCGCCAGTGGGAATAGTGTAGTCGATAGCGTAAGTCAACTCGCCAACTGTGGCATCAGCAACAGGGACGCTTTTCTTGTCGTCTGTAGTGAATGTCACATAATTAATGTCAATAGGATAAGTTCCGGTGTAGGTGCGGTCAGTGGCTATGACTGGGAATTTGAAAAGAGGCTCTATCTCCACTTCATCATCGGGGAAAGTCTCACTTGTCTGGGTCATAATCACCACGTTCAGCTCATTTGTCGTAGAAGTACGCCAGTAAACATCCTGGTTGGATTTAGGATCTTTTGTAGTATACTCATGAGGAGCTGTAGTGAAACTTACAGGCACCTGCCATGCTCCGGGATTCGTAGAACTGGGGAACAGTGTTTCAATGAAATAAGTGGACTCTTTTTCCTTGAGGAATTCTTTATATGTTTCCTCGGAATCGGTCTTCTTATTCTTTTTCAGATATTTAGCATACTCATCTGCTACTTTCTCTTCTGTATAACCATTCATGTACTTGCCGCCCAATTCAACTCCCTCAGGGAGGGTAATCACAAACTGTGCTGCACAATACGCCCAAGCTTCAGCACCTACAACAGACACTGTTATCTCCTGCACATCGCCTGCCTTCATATCGAGTTTAGAAGGCTCCAATTTCAAAGTAGGTTGTGCGAACGAACTGCAAGCCACGAGTGCGAAAGCAATTCCAAGTAAAAATTTCTTCATAGTTGATGATGTTTAATGATTATTGTTTTTATGATTATTTTCGGATTGATTGTTATCGGAAGAGTATCTGGTCGACCACGGTCATGGCATCTGAGATATCAACGACTTCGTCGCCGTTCACGTCCATGCCTGACGTGTAGATTTTGCTGTGGTCAAGGATGTAGTCGACGATGTACATGGCGTCGGTGACGTTGACGACACCACTGAAATCGACATCTCCTGTCAGTTTGGCATTGGCACTCACAGTGAAACTGTCGTTTGAGCAAGCCACAGGTGCGCTTCCAGTAGTGAAGAACGTCATATTGGAGAGGGTCACTGTTCCTCCCTTGAACGTCTCGTCTGCTGTCAGCGAGAGTTTCACCAAAGTATTGTTGTCTTTGGTAAAGGGTACGGCATTGAACGAGGTGGAGACCAGGCGATAGCTATTTACACCCACAGAACCGGCGAAGAGCTGTTGCTCCTTGTCGAGTACTCGGCTTGTCAGCACACAACCCTCGGTATTCAACTTGAGACCTGCAGGCAATTTCAAATCCATCTGGAAAGAAATCAAATTGCTGTATGCCGTATTCATGTAGATATAGCACTCACGTGTCTCACCCGGAGCAATACAGATATTCCACGTAGTAATAGCCTTCGATTCCGCTCTTTGGGCGAAACCGAGCATCACTATCACTGCCAGCATCCATATGCTCTTTGTCATTCTTATCATTTTTCGAATGTAAATCACTGCAATCAATTACTTTGGGACGTCTTTTCTATCATCAGAAGCAAAGCAAATCTCCCTCCGACAAGTCCAAAGTCCATGCAATTGGGCGAAATACTTATTTATCAATGTGCAAAAGTAGGAAAATATTTTTGAAAAAACATACATTTCCACAAAAAGTTTTTATCCGTTTTCCTATTTTTGGTCAATTCATATAAAAATTAGCATTTTTTAACCATTACTCTTAGGCAAGTAACAATTCAGCGATAATTATTATAACGCGAATTACCACGAATTGAGCAGAAATTATTAATGAAATAATTAACGTACAATTATATGGCAATTATATGTTTATGACATTCGCTGAAAGGTTACTGCGGTCCGATGGGGTCGGTCACAGAATCACCTCGCATCACGGTGGGGTTGCTGTCTGTCTTGTCGATGTCAGGGTCAACGACAGGCTCAATGTTGGTGTCGGGTTTTGCAGTGGAGGCAGGAATTTCTCCTCCCGTCATTGCTTTAGACAGGATGGTGGCATCCTCAAGGTCTACCACACCGTCGTCATTGAAATCAGCCCTTTCCTTTTTGAAGGCAGTTCTTGCCTTGCCATTGACATACAGGACGATATCCACGATGTCGCTGCCATTGAGCACGCCGTCACCGTTGACATCCAAATCATTCAATGATGCAGTGGGAGCCTTCGCCATCGGAGAAATCAGCAATACATCGCTTGATTCCTCCCCAGCGTTATTGGTCATTTCATCTTGGGCATAACCAGCCAAGGATGGAATGAACATCACCCACAAAAAGGCAAGAAATTTTGTCATAAATTATAATTAATTGAGCACCAGAGTGTTATGTGCTCCATACTATCCAATCTATTAATCCCTTTTGATTTTGAGTGCAAAGTTAACACTTAATTTCAACAACATGAAAAAATAAAAATTAAAAAAACATAAAAAACACACCGGCCACCTACTCCGTCTCTCCGAAAGGGAAGAGTCCGTAGAGTTGTGCGTCGATGCTCTCCGTCAACTTTTGGAAATCGCTGGGGTTGCTTTCAAATTTGCAGGTATCGCCATCGACGATGATGAGTTTACCCTTGTAACCGGCAATCCAGTTCTCGTAGCGCTCATTGAGACCCTGGAGATAGTCGATGCGTATCGACTTCTCATACTCACGTCCGCGCTTGGAAATTTGCGCCACCAGATTGGGGATAGTGGAGCGGATGTAAATCATGAGGTCGGGAAGGCCTACCAGCGAAATCATCAGGTCGAAGAGGTCGCTGTAGTTGTCAAAGTCGCGGTCGCTCATCATCCCCATGTCATGCAGGTTGGGGGCAAAGATACGGGCATCCTCGAAGATGGTGCGGTCTTGTATGATGTACCCATCGTACTTGGAGATTTCCACCACCTCCTTGAAACGCTTGTTGAGAAAATAGATTTGAAGGTTGAACGACCATCGCTCCATATCTGCGTAGAAATCATCCAGATAGGGATTGTTGTCGACCGGTTCATATCTTGGTTCCCACCCGTACCGTTTGGCGAGCATGCGGGTGAGGGTGGTTTTTCCGCTGCCAATGTTGCCTGCTACTGCGATGTGCATATGTTTGGGTTTGAGATTTGAGTTTTGAGTTTTGAGATATCAGAAGAGCCCGAAGAGATTGGCGTCGATGCTGTTGATGATGCCAGCCAGGTCGGCCTTGCGGTTGAGGAAGTCGAGGTCGTCAACTTCCACGGTGAGCACCTTTCCAGGATAGTGGTCATAGATGAACTCGTCGTAGAGCCGGTTGAGATTCTTCAGATATTCCAACTGTATCTGCTGTTCGTAGTCGCGCCCCCGTTTTTGAATGTTCTCCACCAGATGCGGGATGGTCGCCCTCAGGTAAATCATCAGGTCGGGCACTCGCACCACGGACATCATCGACTCAAACAGTTCCATATAGCACTGGAAGTCGCGGTCGTCGAGATTGCCCATCTTGTGGTTGTTGACGGTGAAGACATAGACACCCTCAAAGATGCTTCTGTCCTGTATGACAGGCTTTTCCGACCGTGCGATGTTGAGCAGGTCTTTGAAGCGCTGCTTGAGGAAATAGACCTCGAGGGCAAACGACCATCGCGGGATGTCTTTGTAGTAATCCTCAAGATACGGATTGTAGTCGACGGCCTCGAACTGAGGCGTCCAACCATAGTGACGGGCGAGCAAGTTGGTCAGTGTAGTCTTGCCGCTGCCTATATTTCCTGCGATGACGATATGCACGGTGGAATGGTGTTAGTTGTGCAAGGTGTTAGTGTTGCAGATGTGTTAGTGTTCTACAGGTATAACTGTTTTCCATGCAAAGATAACGATTTTTTTGCCAACACGCAAGCGATACGGTTATTTTTTTGTAATTTCGCACCGGAATCCACTGAATCGCCATATAATCCGGAAAATCCAGAAAAAAACTGCCCATGAAGAGAAATATCCCTGTTGTCGGTATGGCTTGTGCCGCCTGC
This sequence comes from uncultured Prevotellaceae bacterium, assembly GCA_902767775.1. Taxonomy (GTDB): domain Bacteria; phylum Bacteroidota; class Bacteroidia; order Bacteroidales; family Bacteroidaceae; genus Prevotella. The sequence goes on from CACXIP010000028.1 coordinate 23,267, forward strand.
GCTGCCAATGTGGAGCGCCGACTGCGCTCGCTCGAGGGTGTGCGCGAAGTGTCGGTATCCCTGCCCACCCGCATGGCGGTCGTGGAATGGGACGAGCATATCATCACCCCTGAGGATATGAAGCGCGAACTGAACGCCATCGGCTTCGACCTTGTCATCGATGAGAGTCAAAGCGTGGCGGAGACAGAGCGCAGAGAATACATCCTGCTGCGACGCAAGGTATTGGTTTCCTGGGTGTTTGCCATACTGGTGATGCTTGTCCCCATGCTTTGCGGCCATACAGCATCAAAGCAGACAGCCAACCAAACGGCAATGCTCATTGCCCTCGCCAATTTACTCTATTGCGGACGGGAGTTTTTTACGCGAGCCACCCGGCAATTGATACACCGAACGGCGAGCATGGACACACTGGTGGCGCTCAGCACAGGCATCACCTTCCTCTTCAGCACCGTCAACACCTTCGCCGGCGACAGCCTCTGGGGTGAGCGGGGCATCGGGTGGCACACCTATTTCGATGCCTCGGTCATGATCATCACCTTCGTGCTGACCGGAAGGCTGTTGGAACAGCACGCCAGACGCTCTACCGCCAGCGCCATCCGCCAACTCATGGGGATGGCTCCCAAGACAGCCCGCCTCTACAAAGGAGACATCAGCACAAAGTCCGACTCGTCCGACTCGTCGGACTTGTCGGACAGGTCGGACAAGTCGGACTCCCTCTACGAGGAGGTACCTATCTCCACCATCCAGCAGGGCGATGTCATCGAGGTGAGCGCCGGGGGTCGCATCCCCGTCGATGGCACCGTGAGATGGGCTACCAGTTTCATGACCGCCAACGGTGCTTATGTCGATGAGTCGATGATAACTGGCGAACCCTCACCGGTGCTCAAGCAAGATGGCGACAGCGTATTGGCGGGCACCATCGTCAGTCAGGGACAGTTGCGAATGAGGGCACGTAAAACGGGCGACGACACCGCCCTGGCTCAAATCATCCACATGGTTGAGCAGGCACAAAGCAGCAAGGCTCCCGTGCAGCGCACTGTCGACCGCATCGCCCTCATCTTTGTACCCGCAGTGGCAACCTTCGCCCTCATCACGTTTCTCGCATGGTGGGCAGCAGGGGGCAATACCGCCCTACCCCACGCCATCATGTCGGCTGTCACGGTATTGGTCGTGGCATGCCCGTGCGCCCTCGGCCTCGCCACCCCCACCGCCCTGATGGTGGGCATAGGAAAGGCGGCGCAGAAAGGCATACTCATCAAGGACGCCACGGCACTGGAGCGCATCGAGAAAATAGACGCCATGGTCATCGACAAGACAGGGACTCTCACCATCCCCAACCCTGCCATCGACTTCACCAAAGCCGACCAACTGCCCTTCGAGGAGCGCGAGACACTCAAACCGCATGCCCGCGAGGCGATGGAGACGCTGCAAAAGATGGGTGTAGAGGTGCATATGATGAGCGGTGACCGCGAGGAGGCAGCTGCCCACTGGGCTATGTTGACAGGCATCAGCCACTACCGGAGCCGCGTGCAGCCGCAGGATAAGGAAGACTTGGTCAGACTCCTGCAAGACAAGGGCCACCGTGTGGCGATGGTGGGCGACGGCATCAACGACTCACAGGCACTGGCTCTTGCCGATGTGAGCATCGCCATGGGCAAAGGCACCGACGTGGCCATCGATGTGGCACAGATGACCCTCATGGGCGATGACCTCAGGAGAATCCCCGAGGCTCTCACACTGAGTCAGCACACCGTAGCCATGGTGCGGCAGAATCTCTTCTGGGCCTTTATATATAATGTGGTGTGCATCCCTCTCGCTGCCGGTGTGCTCCGCATCGCTGGCATCGACTTCCAACTCACGCCCACCTGGGCAAGTGCCCTCATGGCATGCTCCAGCCTCAGCGTCGTACTCAACAGCCTACGACTCAAATGGAGCAAGATATAGCCTCCGATTTTCACCATCAAACAATAAGACAATGCCAACCTATTTCAGAAAAACCATCAAACTGCTGCCTGGGGTCACACTCTACCTCAACAAAACCGGACCAAGCCTGTCTATCGGTCCTCGAGGCGCAAAAATCAACATCAGCCGCAAGGGTGTCTACTTCAACTCCAGCATCCGTGGCACAGGAATCTACAACAAGACCAAGATTGGCTCAAGCCTGCTGTGGGGACTTGGGGCTGCCATTGCAACCATAGCCATCGGCTACGGATTAGGCTTGGCTTTGCAGAATTTCACCCTCTTCGCCGTCTTGTTCTTTGCAGCCTTCCCCATCGGAATCATCGCCTTCTTCATCTCCAAGCGCAAGGCGAAGGTGGAAGTCGGCACCGAATTTGACGATGACGTGGAAGAAGAACCACGGCAAACTACCTCACGGAGCAGGAAAACAACCCGCTCAACAACCAAAAAAGGCAGCACACGCAAGACAGAGGACAGCGGACCCAAGCGCACCGCCAACGCACCTGCGAAAGCATACGTCAGCGAAGTGGAGCGTCTTGTGGAGGAGATGGCTGAGGCTGACACTATAGAGGCACTCAACAAGGCGCATGGCGAAATCCTCGATATCATGTACACCAACATCAAACCCCTTGGCGTGCCTGTGCTCGGACTGGAGTTCAACGAGGCACTCGCCGCCATCGAACAGGATTACGCTGAGGGTCTGCGACAGATTAAAGCCGCGGACGACAGCCAGCAGTAATCGCCTTCAAGGACGGTAAGCCACAGCGGCACCGCAAAGGTAGCAGAAGAGATGCATCCCCACCGCCACGCTGCCCACCGCCATCCCTGCCAACATCCATACCGCAATCAAGGCGTTGAACCGCAGCGGACGTGTCGTCTGTGGCATCACCCACCCCATCAATACGTAGTCGATGCCGGAGAGGCCGACGACACACGACGCCTCTGACGGCAGAGGTGTCCACAGTGCCACAGCGGTGGGACAACAGCATGCCACCACATAGGCGGCAACCAACAGGCGCAGACGAATAGGGAAGAAAAACACCAGTTGCCAAAGCACATATACATTGACAGCAGCATGGAGCAACCCTCCATGCACCAAGGGATGGAGAAGGCGGGCAGGCACCGAACCACCTTCGGCGATGCCTGTCCCGTATGGAAGCGTCCAACCAGCAGTGCACAGGAGGGCAATGGCAAGCACCATCACGCCGACAGCCAATGCTGCAGCCTTTGCATCCGCTCTCTGATACATTGCTTCCTTGCCTTAATGATAATGGTGTGGGCTGTCTCTGCCGACAGGTAGAACTTGGGGGCGGGCCGGTTGACCACATACCAGACACACGCGCGCAGCGGCCAGTCAGGATGCTCACGTCGCAGATTCTCACAGCGGCGGGCTATCTCCTCATACATCTCACGGTGCAACGCACGGCAGCCGCCATCACCTTTGCCTCGAAGCATGGCGGACACCACACGCATGGCGCGCTCCTCACTCACCCAAAACCGGCTCGAAGGCATGTTGACCACACGCCTCACCACCGACTCCACCGACTCAAACAGTCGGGTTCCCACTTCACGGTTGAATACCTCCAGCAATTCTTGGCTCCTGTCGTCGCGGTATTCAAATGACGAACGACGGGATACCTTCTTCATCTTCTTTTTCATGGTATGTAAAAGTGTTATTCTGGAAACAAAATCACAGCAAAGGTATCACGAAAAAGAAAAGTGGGCAATCTATCAGACAGTTTTTATAGAAGAAAAAGAGATATAAAAAATTCCTTTTTGCAACAAACTGATATTCAATCTGTTGCAAAAAGGAAACACAAGAAGCATTTTTCGCCTTTTACCTTAGGCTAAGACGGAGAAAGCGTAGATGACGAAGAAAACGTCACTCCTTTGGCTCATCTGAGGTATCGAGCCAGTCGCACGTTTTTTCGGTCAGTTGTTCCGAACTGCCAATCTTGTATTCGGGATGGTCGATGACACAGTCGTCGAGCACTACATTCTGACCTGTGATGCCGAAAAGCGTACCCTGATTGTTGTTGAAATAGCAGCGTGAGAAGACAACACCCGTACATCCTTTGCAGGTGACAAGCGTAAACTCCTTGTTGCGGAAAAACTCGCAGCCCTCAAACTTGGCATCCGTACAGTGACTTAGCGTCATGATGTCGTAACTGCAGTCGCGGATGAAGGAACTGGTACACACCAGTTTCTTAGTGTATTCGGCACAAATGCCCTCGGTGCCGCAGCCAAACATATCGCATTGGTCTATCACCACATTCTCACAACCCGACAGTCCGACCACACCGCCCTGGCAGTAGCCTTCTTCCGTATGCCCAAGAGTCAGGTTGAGCAACTTCACGTTCTTGCAGCAGATAAAATTCAACACGAAGGCGTAGCGGGGATTCACAATGATGTGGGCACCGATACCCTCACCCTCTATCGTGAGGTTGTTCATACCTGCCACCACCAGTTCACGGCCATCAAAATTGTCATGCCATCCTATCGTCGGTTTGTTGGCAAACCTCGAGAAATTGGAATCATAGGTATCAATCTCCTTGATTTTGAGAAGTTTGCAGAGTCCGTCATCAGAGATGGCATCGGTGAGATGCAACTCAGCTCCCTCTGAGATGATAATGCGGGTGTTGCTGGCGAGCGCACGAAGCAGTCCTTCACCTGTAGCCACCCGCTGCACCCGTTGCTTGGGAGTGGCTGCCGTCATCGTCATAGCCACCGACAACAGTCCTGCAGCAATGACGGTCATGAGTAAGTTTCTTTTCATATTTAATATATTTGAGGTTTGAGAATTCAGATTTGAGATTTGAAATTTGAGATTTGAGATTTGAGGTTTGAGATTTGAAATTTGAAATTTGAGGTTTTCACTGCGAAGATACCTAAAAAAAAACAAACCTACAAACAAAAAATCATTTTTTATTGTACGGCAGCCGCAAAATGACATGTCAATCGCCCATCTCCACCCTAATTTTGCAGCGAACAAAAACACAAAACCATGAAAAAGAAAGAACAACAACCACAACAGCAGCCATTGCAAGAGCAGCCCACTATCGAGCAGCCCACCACCGAGCAACCCACCACCGAGCAACCCTCCACCGAGCAACCCTCCAACAAAAATGCCCTCCATCAGCCGGAAAACCCGGAATCTCCGGAAAGCCCGGAATCTCCGGAAAACCCGGAATCTCCGGAAAGCCCGGAATCTCCGGAAAACCCGGATACCCCAGAAAGCCCAGATACCCCGCAGCCCCCACATGCCCCTGATTTCAGGCTTTCGGAGGCTTTCTTGTCCCTCGCCGAAGACGACCAGGAGGCTGCCGGCCATTGGCTCGACCTTATCCTCACCCAACTGACAAACAATGCACTTACTACTGAAACGCTCCAGATGGTGCTTCATGCCCTCCACTATGACCACGATGTGGCACAGGCGGGCATCGACGGAGAGGTGAAGGGCCGCAACGCCCGTATCGAGGAACTGTTTGAGCAGAAGCGGAAAACAGCCGATATCCATATGCTGGGCGGTGCCATCGCACATACACCATCCACCCTGCCGACAGACATCATCGGAGGACTCTCCGCCGCCGACCGCCAAACCATCTGGGAACGCGGCAATGAGAAAAGGGTCATCCTCAGATAACCAACTGACCTGCCTAAGCTGTCGGACCCATCGGACTTGTCGGACTTGTCGGACCCGTCGGACTTGTCAGACTTGTCGGACTTGTCAGACTCGTCGGACAAATCTTCAAAATCTTAATAAACGTTAACAAATGAAAGAAAATACTGCATCAGTAGTGTTTTTCTAAAATAAAAGAGTAATTTTGTCCGAAAATTAGGATTGAGAAGAAATAACAATAAATACAAGCTTACTGATATGAAGAAAATTTATCTGACCCCGGCTATCAGGATTCAGGCTATCGACACACAGGACATCTTGGATAATAGCATCCCCATCTTTGATGCCAACAATCCCAAAACCGATCCTAATGTCACGATTACTGATGGAAGCGAAGTGCTGGGCAATGGCACCTCTATTTGGGACATTGAAGAAGAATAAAAATTAAAAATTACCAAAACACCACTTCACCGATGGATTTTTCTTATCGGTGAGGTTTTTTGTGTCTATAAGTGAACAATAAGCACACGCAAACCGCGTTCATACGAAAATCTTCTCTTTTCTTCTATTTCCAATATTCACTCTTCAATCCGTCATTTTGACCTTTCGTTTTTGTTTCGACGCCTTATATTTGCCAGTTGAACAATTTGTCAGCCGAAACAACAAAACGAAATGACCGACCTAACACCTTCCGTGGCGGATATGCTGCAAGAAAACATCCGCCGCAACAAAATCATCCAGCAACCATTCATCCCTTCGACCGGTGAGGGCGCTCCCCTACCCCGAACCAAGGCGTTCATCGACGACTATGAGCCTCACTGTATTCATCTGCCCAACGACATGATGAACGACTGCCGCGTGAGCCAAATCTTCATGCTCAGGAATCTTAGTGAATACGCCCGCATAGCAGGCATCACCCAACAGGAAGCTATGGAGGAGTTCGAGGTGCTTCGATGCCGTTATGATTTCTGCTATTGGGCATGGCGCTATGTGCGTATCAAACCCAAAGACGGCGGCGACGACATCCCCTTCACACTCAACCGTCCGCAGCGCAGGTTGGTGGAGCATTTCGAGCAAGCGCGCCTGGCCGGGAAACCCATCCGCGTCATCGTACTCAAGGCACGGCAATGGGGCGGTTCAACCGTGACGCAAATTTACATGGCATGGCTCCAACTCATCCACCGCAAGGGCCTCAACTCCCTCATCGTGGGACATGTCAAGACTGCGGCGGCAGAGGTGAGCAGCATGTTCGACAAGGTGATGGAGCGCTACCCCTTGCGGCTGCTCGAAAAGGCGCAGCTGCCCACCGATACGGAGGAGGCTGGCGATAACATGTCATCAGCCACCCACAACTATATCTTCGCCCTTGACGGAGAAGAAACTCCGGATATTCCGGATATTCCGGACAATCCGGATAAATCGGATAATCTGGACACCAAGAAAAACAAAAAGCCCACCCCAAAAGTAATCGGCGACCGCCACTCAAGGCTGCTGCGCTACATCCCCACCCGCAACTGCAAAATCAAGGTGGGGTCGGCAGAAACGCCCAACTCCGCCCGAGGCGGAGACTCAGCACTGGTACACTGCACCGAGGTGGCTTTCTGGCGGAAGACAGACAACAAGACACCCGAGGACATCATCCGGTCGGCATGTGCGGGCGCCTCCTACCAACCGCTCACGATGATTGTCTATGAGTCGACGGCCAACGGCACAGGCAACTTTTTCCAACAGGAGTATGATGCCGCGAGACGGGGCGAGTCACTATTCACACCCGTCTTCGTGGCATGGTGGCAGATAGAGCGCTACGCCCTGCCTCTCACCAGTCCTGAGAAATTCGCCACACAACTGTGGCAGCAGCGCAACGACACGTCGGTGGCGAGTCAGCGACAGGAGTCTGGACAGTATCTGTGGCACCTCTGGGAGATGGGCGCCACGCTGGAGGCCATCAACTGGTATGTGTGCGAGCGGCGCAAATACAACGACCACGGCGACATGGCAGCGGAATTTCCCTCCGACGACGTCGAGGCATTCCAAAACTCCGGCGCACATGTCTTCGACCCATATCGCATTGAAGCCTTCAAAATCAACTGCCGCCCACCCAAGATGAAAGGCGACCTCACGGCGAAGGCTGCGAAAGGCAGCGACGCACTCAACGACCTGCGCTTCCATCCCGATGGCGGACAATTTTGGGTGTGGACAGAACCCGAGCTTTTCGACGACTGCCGCATCGCCGACCGATACCTTGTAGTGGTGGACATCGGCGGCAGAAGCGCCAAGGCCGACTGGTCGGTCATCTGTGTCATCGACCGCTACTGGATGATGGAGGGCGAGCGCCCAGAAGTGTGCGCGCAATGGTATGGGCACATCGACATGGACCTTCTGGCGTGGAAGGCGGTGCAGGTAGCACATTACTATGACGATGCGCTGCTCGTCATCGAGTCGAACACCCTGGAGACGCACGACGACGAGCGGTGGCTCGAGGGCGGCGACCAGTCGGCATATATCCTCAATGAGATACGCAACGTCTATCCCAACCTCTACGCCAGGCAACAGTGTGCTGAGGATATCCGCCAGCATGCGCCACTGAAATACGGGTTCCACACCAACATCAAAACCAAGCCAGCCATCATCTCCACCCTTGTCGAGGTGGTGCGCGAGGGCCTCTACGTGGAACGCGACTCACGGTGCCTCGATGAGTATGTCACCTATGTCAGGCGACAAAACGGCAGTTATGGCGCCACCGACGGCAAGCACGACGACCTGCTCATGACGCGCGCCATCGGACTCCACATCTGCTTCCACGAGATGCCGCTGCCCAGCATCATCTCCTTCTCTCAACTGACAGCCGCCAAGCGGCACGACCTCAGCAAAAGTATATGGTGATTTTTATGATTATTTGACATTAAAATGATGTAATTTCTAATAAAAGTTGTAATTTTGCACGGTTTTTTATTGAATTCAAAAGACAATCAACATGACAGCAAAGAAAATACTGCTCACCGCACTGCTTTCCGTCATCATGCTGGGGACCTACGCCCAGCTTCCCAAGGTGACGCTGAAAGACATCAACGGCAAGGCCGTCACCACAGACACCCTGTCCAACAACGGCAAACCGTTTATCATCGACTTCTTCGCCACATGGTGCAAGCCCTGCAATCGTGAACTCGACGCCATCAGCGAGGTGTATGAGGACTGGCAGGAAGAGACAGGGGTGAAAATCATCGCTGTCAGCATCGACCAGGCACAGAACATCAATAAGGTGAAACCCCTCGTCGACAGCCACGGATGGGAATACGAGGTGCTGCTCGACCCCAACAGCGAGCTGAAACAGGCTCTCGCCATCCAAAACATTCCTTACGTGCTCATCATCGACGGCAAAGGTGAAATCGTCTACCGCCATATGGGATATACCGACGGGGCGGAGGAAGAACTGATAGAAAAGGTACGCGAATTGCTGAAGCCATGATGATGCGCATCCCTACCCTACTCTTGGCAGTAATGCTGCCCTGCATGCTCCATGCGCAGGACGACAACCGCAAGGTGGTGGTCAGCGGAAGCGTGCAGAGCGACGTGCTCATACCGCAAGACGACCAAGACATCGGCGCCGTCACTGACAACGACTGGGCAAAGACCAATACCTATGTCGACCTGAAGGCTCAGAGTCAGTATGTAGACGCTGGAGCACGCTTCGAATACCTCGACCATCCCCTTCCAGGATACGAGAACGACTTCAAGGGATGGGGCATACGCCACTATTACCTCAAAGGCAAGCTTAAGAATGCCGAACTTACCCTCGGCTCCTTCTACGAGCAGTTTGGCTCTGGGTTCATCCTCCGTACTTATGAGGAGCGGGCTCTCGGCATCGACAACTCGCTGCTCGGAGGGCGACTGGTCATCAAGCCTCTCAAGGGCATGACCGTCAAGGCGCTCAGCGGTGTGCAGCGCCGCTACTGGCAGTACAACGACGCACTCATCTCAGGTGCCGATGCCGAGGTCAACCTCGACGAGTGGCTGCCCTCGCTCAGCGAGCACAACACACGCCTCATGCTCGGCGCCTCGTGGGTGAACAAACGAGAGAAAGAGGACGAGACGGAAAAAGTTTATGCAGACCCTACCCATCGACTCAACCTGCCCGAATACGTCAATGCGTGGGATGTTCGCGCCCAACTCAACAAGGGGGGATGGGGACTTCTCGCCGAATATGCGCAGAAGAGTCAGGACCCGTCGTTCGACAACAGATACATCTATAAGAAAGGAACGGCAGCCTTGCTCTCCGGGTCCTACTCCCAGAAAGGCATGAGCGCCTTGGTACAGGTGAAACGCAGCGAGAACATGTCGTTCCGCAGCCGACGCTCACAAATAGGCACTTCTTCGTTTATCAATCACCTGCCGGCTTTTACCCTCGACCACACTTACGCCCTTGCCGCCCTCTACCCCTATGCCACCCAACTGGCTGATGGTGAGTGGGCTTTCCAAGGTGAGCTGTCCTACACATTCAAGCGCAAGACGGCTCTCGGAGGCAAATACGGCACCACGGTGAAGGTGAACTTCTCGCATGTACGCAGCATCGACCATGAGGAACTGACTGCCGAGAAGATGCCTTACAACAGCCCATTTGGCACCGACGGCTACAAGAGCAAGTTCTTCAAGATGGGCGACGACATCTACTATCAGGACTTCAACGTCCAGGTGTCGAAAAAATTCTCAAACGCACTGAAACTCAACCTGATGTACATGAACCAGCACTACAACATGACCGTTGTGGAGGGCGAGGGAGGCATGGTCAGGTCGAATATATATATTGCCGATGCGCTCTACCAACTCGCTCCCAGGACGAAACTAAGGGGCGAACTGCAATATCTCACCACACCCAACGACCAGGGCGACTGGGCATTCGCATTGCTCGAACTATCGTTGGCACCGAGATGGATGTTCACCGTGAGCGACATGTGGAACTGCGGCATGACAGACATCCACTACTATCAAGGACTGGTAACCTTCAACACCGGCGCACACCGCATACAGGCTGGCTACGGCCGCACACGTGCCGGATACAACTGTTCTGGAGGCGTATGCCGATATGTGCCGGCGACACGAGGATTCACCCTCTCCTACAACTACAATTTCTAAACGATGCCATCATGAAAAGGGCTTTATTGTTCACCGCCATCCTCACTGCCGCCATCCTGACGACATGCAGCCATATCGACGAGGACGAGCGGTATATCTACGAGAAACTTGAGCAGGCCGACCGCGTGGTGCTCCTTGAGGATTTCACCGGACAGCGCTGCGTCAACTGCCCCAGGGGCACCGAGGTCATCGAGCAACTGCAAAAGGAGTTCGGCGACAAGGTCATCGCTGTCGGCATCCACGGTGGACCACTCGGGTTTGCAGGGACGGCTACCGCCAAAGGACTCGCCACCAATGTGGGTGACGAATACTACGACCATTGGAAATTGGAATACCAGCCCGTGGGACTCGTCAACCGCCATGGAGCAGTCAACTACACCGACTGGACCAAGGAAGTAGTGGCTGAACTTGCCAAACCTGCCCGACTCAACCTTGGTGCAGAACTGCAACTCGTTGATGACCAATCGCTTTTCATCACCGTAAGTGCGCAGAGCACCGACGGCACCATCAACGGCCATCTGCAGGTATGGGTCATCGAGGACGGCATCACCGCACTGCAGATGATGCCCGACGGCAGCACCAACCGCGAATATGTGCACAACCATGTGCTGCGCACCCCTGTCAACGGCACATGGGGAGAGGATATCACCCTCAATGAGGGCCAGTATCGGAGCATCGCCATGATGCAACCCCTCAATCCAGAATGGAACACCAACAACCTCAGCATCGTCGCCTTCGTCTATGACGATTCCGGCGTGCTGCAAGCCACCAAGGCACAGATATCCACCCCACAATAACCCACACCCCGGAAAAGCCGGAAAACCCAGATAACCCAGATAACCTAGAAAACCCGGAATACCCGGAATCTCCGGAATCTCCGGAATCTCCGGAATCTCCGGAAAATCCGGCCCCAGAAAAAAACCAAAAACTCAAAATATGAAAAAAACCTTTACTCTTATTTTTGCCTTGTTCCTCGCCATCACCCTCTCCGCGCAGGACACAAAAGGCTATTTCCAATTTGCCGACAAGGATGGCAACATCATCGCCGACGGTACGACCATCGTGCGCAACGTGCCTGAGACGGATGACTTCGGCGAGGTGCTCATTCACTCAGGACTCTTCATCAAAAACGTCGCTGCCCCAAATGGCACACCAGTGTGGCTCGTAACCGACATCACCCGCATCGACAACGGTACGTTGCAGGTTTGTTTCCCGCAGAACTGCATCTCCTACAGCCGTGTGGGCTCCAACAAGTCGGCTGCATCTACCATTGCCTCAGGCGAACAGGCCGACATCCAGTCGGAATGGTTGCCTTCCGCCTACGGTGAGTGTTTTGTCACCTACACCGCCAAACCGCTGGAGAAGTTTGGCAAGACCTATACTGAGAACGAGGGACCGTCGGTCACCGTTCATTACATCATGCAAGATCCCGCACTCATCAGCCAGACGGCAACATCCAAGGCTGTCCCTACAGCCACATACGACACACAAGGCAGACCAACCTCCACCGACAGCCACGGCATGCGCATCATCCGCATGAGCGACGGCACCGTGCGCAAGGTCATCAGGTGAGATATCCACAGAAATCAGTTTTTTCACGTTTGGCGGACTGTGAAAGTACGCCAGCAATAGTATCATTTAACACCAATTCATTTATGATGAGAAGATTTACCATTCTCGCAGTGGCGGCACTTGCTGCCGTCACCACCGCTTTCGGACAGTCGGCACCGAAACGTCAGAAAGCGCCCCAGGCAAAGGAAAAGAAAATGCCTGAGCTAAAAAAACGGATTCCCCTCTCGGAGGTCACGCTCAACAGCAACCTTCTCAAGAAGGGCAAGCCACAACAAGCTGTTCGTTCGCTGAATGCGAAGAGCCGTGAGGCACACCGCTTGCAGGTGAGGGGTGCAAGAAATGCAGCCAAGGCACGCAAGGCCAGCAGCGGCATCATCATCGAACAGCCTGAGGGCAAGTACTATGACATGGTCTTCAGTTCATGGTCTTATGTTACCAGCCTCTTTGGAGCCTCCATGGGACAGAACAGTGGAGCCATCGGAGAGGTGGTCGAAGGCACCGACGGTTGCATCTACATCCACAACCTCATCTCCGAACTTCAGACAGAAGAGGGGTTCTGGGTGAAGGCTGAGAAACTTGGCGGCGACACCATCGTCATCCACGAGCAGCCCATCTGGGATGAGGATTATTATGGAACAATCTACACCCATTCCATCATGAAAATCAAAGTGGTGGACAACAGTCTTACCTATGATCCCAATGACTCTGACATCAAGATGATATGGAAGGACGGCAAACTCGACACAGTGGATGAGTTCAACACCGGCGAGAACTACCAAAGCGTCATCACCGCCATCGACAACGAGGGCTACTGGTGTGGCGCCATGAACTGGGACATACACATGTGGCAGCAGACTGATGAGGCCATCACCCAACTGCCCGAGACCAGCCAGACCACTGAAATGGTGATGAAGTACACCGATGAGTACGGCGAACTGCTGGCCCGCAAGGTGAAAGTAGCCATCGACGGCAGCAACGTATTCCTCCAGATTGATCCCGAAATCGACGCATGGGTCATGGGTACCCTTGAGGGCGACAAAGCCATCTTCCCATCCGGACAATATCTCGGCAAAGACTTGCGCAACGGCAGCCATGCATACTTGCTCATGGCCGATGCCAACGACCAGTTGATAGACCAGGCGGTGTTCACCTTCGACGCAGCCAACAATACGTTCACCTCTGCCAGTGATTTGACCGTCTACCTCAACTGCGGAAAGGGCGACATCTACTACATCAGCCGTTTCGAGAACCCCACCATCTTCTTCTTCGTTGAGGTGCCTGCCACACCACAGAAACCTATGATTGAAGGTGTGGAGCCCTATACTGCCTACCCCTCATACGGCACAGGTTACGGATACGTGACTTTCTATGGCCCCTATTTCGATGCTGAGGGCAACTACCTCGACCCCGACAAGATGTATTACAAGGTATATGTAGACGATGAGGTGTACACGTTCCAAGCCAGCGAATACCCAAGCGATTTGGAGGAGAACACCGACATCATCCCCTTCCTGCTCAATGGTTACGACTTCAACACCTCAGATTATGAGCATCAGTTCTACACCTACTTCCAGCCTGCCAAGAACGTTGGTGTCCAATTAATCTACACCGGTGGTGGTGAGACCCACGAGTCGGAAATCGATTGGTATGAGGTAGAAACTTATCTCGCTGATGGTGAGGAAGGTGTCTTCGCACATGTGGAGGACGGCGCACCCAACCAAGAACTCAACGATGGCGAGATTGCTCTCAACCTCGGATTTGCCGAGAGCAAGGACTATGCCTTCGGAACCGCAAATTCAAGCGACGAGACCTACGACGTGGCGTTCCACCTGAAAGACCCGTCGCTTGTGGGAACACAGATTGTAGCCATCAACGTGCCGTTCTTCGACACCAATAATATCAGCGGCACCAAAGTATGGCTCTCCAAGGCACTCTCCGTCAGCAATGGCAAGTTCGCTGCCGATGTCCTCACACAGGACTTTGAGGCAAGCAAGGGCTTTACCAAAGTGGTACTCAACCAGCCCTACACCATCACTGAAGAAGGCATCTACATCGGCTACACCTTCACACAGGCAACCGACCCTCAGGCCACTCCAGTGGTGCTGACCGCCTATACCTCCGACGGTGGCTTCATTATCCACACCGACAAAGTTTACAAGAACGGATGGTTCAACATGTTTGAGCAATTCGGCGACCTCGCCCTCGAGGCTGTGCTCAAGGGTGACAACATCAAGGCATTTGCCGTGTCGCCTGAATATACTCAGGATATCTATGCCCAAGTGAATCAGGAGAGCCGGGTGAGGATGGATGTCACCAACTATGGCTACAAGGGTGCCAAGAACATCGACTACACCTATGAGGTGGCTGGTTTGAACGGCACAGGTCATATCGACCTCGACCCCGCCCTTGAAGCTGCCTATGGTGCATTCCACACCTTCAGCATCCCCCTCCCCGCCATTGCTCAGAAGGGCACCTATCCACTCACCATCAAGGTGACTAAGGTGAACGGCGAGGCCAATGCCGCCCTTGCCGACACCGACGAGGCCAAGGTCAACGTACTCACCGTCATGCCCAAGAAGCGCCCTGTGCTCGAGGAGTACACCGGCACATGGTGCGGTTACTGCCCACGTGGTTATGTTGCACTGCAGAAGATGAACAAGCTCTATCCCAACGACTTCATCGCGCTCTCCTACCACAACGACGACCCGATGGAGTTCACCTATTACTTCCCCAGCGATGTGCAGGGATTCCCCGATGCATGGCTTGACCGTGTATATGAGACCGACGCCTACTGTGGCGATGGAGCATATGGTGAATGGGGCTTCGAGAAGGTATGGCTCGACCGCTGCAACGAGTTCGGTGTCGCTGACCTCAGCGTGACCGCCGACTGGGCTGACGAGAGTCAGAACGCTATCGACATCAAGACGACCGCTACCTTCCCGCTCGCCGTCGAGAACAGCCCCTACATCCTGGAATACGCCCTCGTGACCGACGGTCTGAAAGGCACTGGCAGCGACTGGGCACAGTCCAACTACTACAGTGGAGCAGATGGATGGCCCGCAGACATGATGAAATTCATATTCGGTGGCGAATATGTCAATGGTCTTGTCTTCGACGACGTCATCATAGCACGTGAGCCTGTCAGTGGTTCTCTCCCCACCGCTATTGCTGAGGATGCTGTCATCGGCCATGCATATCAGATGTTTGCCGACGAAGCCATCAACACCAGTTATGAGCCAATCATCCAGGACAAGAACAAGGTGCGCGTCGTGGCTATGCTCGTCAACAGCAAGACGGGTGAGATTGTCAACGCCGCCAACGTGAAGGTCATGCCTGCCGGTACTGGCATCAAGGGCACGACAGAGGCTCGTACTGTGGATAGCGTGAGCTACTACGACCTCTCTGGCCGCAAGGTGCTTGTCCCGAGCAACGGTATCTACCTCCAGTCAATCCGCTACAAGGATGGTACGACGATCACCAAGAAAGTGCTGATGAAGTAATATCTTCCATCAAGTAGGAACGCGATTCGCCGCGTCTGCTTGTCTTTACATCCCGAATTAGCGAATACAATAATTTTTCCTCATCGGACAATTCTCAAATTCGCTAATTCGGGAAGTTATTTTTCTCACGAATTTTCGAATTGTCGAATTATTATGTACTCACCAATTCGCTAATTCGCTAATTCGGGACAGTTATTCCTGTCGCGTATCATACACTATGGTAATCATAATTCTTAATCCTTAATCCTTAATTCTTAATCCTTCGTGTGCCATTTTGTCACACCCCCTGCCATTGGTACAGATTTTGAGCATCATGAGTTAGAAACAAAAAAGAAAGGAGATTACCATGACATTCGACAAATTTACCATTAAGGCACAGGAGGCGGTGCAGGAAGCCGTCTCCTCAGCAGAGCGTGCCGGGCAACAGTATGTGGAGCCTGAGCACCTGCTCAAGGGAATCCTTGTCAAAAACAAGGACATCACCAACTTCATTTTCCAAAAACTTGGTGCCAATGCCGCACAGATAGAGCGCGTGGTCGACAGCGAAATCAGTCACCTGCCCCGTGTGCAAGGCGGCAGCACATACCTGAGCAACACGACCAACACCGTGCTGCAGCGCACCATGGAAATGGCACAGAAACTCGGCGATGAGTTCGTCTCCGTCGAGCCCATGCTCATGGCACTGCTCGACGTGCAGTCCACAGCCAGCCGCATCCTCCGCGATGCAGGCGTCACCGCCAAGGACCTGCGCGCCGCCATCGACGCACTGCGACAGGGCAAACAGGTCAACAGCATGTCGGGCGACGAGAACTACCAGAGTCTCTCGAAGTATGCGAAAAACCTGGTGGAGGCAGCACGTGCCGGCAAACTCGACCCCGTCATCGGACGCGACGATGAGATAAGGCGCCTGTTGCAAATCCTCTCCCGACGCACAAAAAACAACCCCATCCTGCTCGGTGAGCCAGGTACGGGCAAGACCGCCATCGTGGAGGGCCTCGCTGGACGTATCGTGCGAGGCGACGTGCCTGAGAACCTGCGCGACAAGGAGATTTTCTCACTCGACATGGGTCAACTCATCGCCGGAGCGAAATACAAGGGTGAGTTTGAGGAGCGTCTCAAGAGCGTCATCAACGAAGTGGTGAAGAGCGACGGACGAATCATCCTCTTCATCGATGAGATTCACACCCTCGTGGGAGCAGGAGCCGGTGAGGGTGCCATGGATGCCGCCAACATCCTCAAACCCGCCCTCGCGAGAGGCGAACTGCGTGCCATCGGTGCCACCACACTCAACGAGTACCAGAAATACTTCGAGAAGGACAAGGCACTGGAGCGCCGGTTCCAGACCGTCATGGTCGACGAGCCCGACGAGATGAGTGCCATCAGCATCCTCCGCGGACTGAAGGAGCGTTATGAGAACCACCACAAGGTGCGTATCCAGGACGACGCATGCATCGCCGCCGTCAAACTCTCCGAACGCTACATCAGCGACCGTTTCCTGCCCGACAAGGCCATCGACCTGATGGACGAGGCGGCAGCCAAACTGCGCATGGAGCGTGACTCGGTGCCCGAGGAACTGGATGAAATCTCACGCCGGCTCGCCCAACTCGAGATAGAGCGCGAGGCCATCCGCCGTGAGGACGACCAACCCAAACTGGCACAACTCGACCACGACATTGCCGAACTGCGCGAGCAGGAAAATGCCTTCAAGGCGAAATGGGAGGGCGAGAAGGAACTCGTCAACCGCATCCAGCAAAACAAGCAGCAGATTGAGACGCTGAAGTTTGAGGCGGAGCGTGCTGAGCGCGAGGGCAACTACGGCCTCGTGGCAGAAATACGCTACGGCAAACTGCAACAGTTGGAGAGCGAGATTGAGCACATCCAGGCGCAGTTGAAAGAGGCACAAAACGGCGACTCCATGGTGCGTGAGGAGGTGACCGCCGACGACATCGCAGAGGTGGTGAGCCGCTGGACCGGCATTCCCGTGTCGCGTATGCTGCAGAGCGAGCGCGAAAAACTGCTCCATCTCGAGGAGGAACTCCACCGCCGCGTCATCGGACAGGATGAGGCCATCCAGGCTGTCAGCGATGCCGTGCGCCGCTCCCGTGCGGGTCTGCAAGACCCGAAGCGCCCCATCGCCTCGTTCATCTTCATGGGAACGACAGGTGTGGGCAAGACCGAACTGGCGAAGGCACTTGCAGAATACCTCTTCAACGACGAGGGGATGATGACACGTATCGACATGAGCGAGTATATGGAGAAATACAGTGTCTCACGCCTCATCGGTGCCCCTCCGGGATATGTGGGCTACGACGAGGGTGGCCAACTCACCGAGGCAGTGCGACGCAAGCCCTACTCCGTGGTGCTTTTCGATGAGATAGAGAAGGCTCATCCCGACGTGTTCAACGTCCTCCTGCAAGTGCTCGACGATGGCAGGCTGACCGACAACAAGGGGCGCACGGTGAACTTCAAGAACACCATCATTATCATGACGTCCAACCTGGGCAGCCAGTATATCCAAAGTCAGATGGAGAAAATCGACGACCACAACCGCCAGAAGATTCTCGACGAGACACGCACACAGGTGATGGAGATGCTCAAGAAGACCATCCGTCCGGAATTCCTCAACCGCATCGACGAGACCATCATGTTCCTCCCGCTCACGGAGAGTGAAATAGCCGATGTGGTGCGTCTGCAGATGAACGGCATCTGCCGCATGCTCGAGGCACAGGGCATCCGCCTGGAGGTGACGCCCCACGCCATCGCATTCCTTGCCCGCGAGGGATACGACCCAGAGTTTGGCGCACGTCCAGTGAAGCGTGCCATCCAGCGCCACGTCCTCAACGACCTCTCACGCCGTATCCTCGCCGAGGAGGTGAGCCGCGACAAGCCCATCATCATCGACGAGTTCGGCCAAGGACTGGTGTTTAGAAATTAAAGATTAAAGATTAAAGATTAAAAATTAAAGATTAAGATTAAAAATTAAAAATTAAAGATTAAGTCCACTTTAAAAAGCCAAGAATCAAATGCCGTGAGCTGAATGGAGCTCCCCTCCCCGCTGTTCATCGGGATTTGCAATCCGTGATGATAAAAATAAAAAACCGCTTCGCATGTCTGCCACGACAAGTGGCGGGGTGTTAGCAGGGCGAACGATAGCGGGAGCCGTCGGTAACAAATGAGACTTTTCGGTGTCGTCTCGGGCGAGGACTGTCTGAGCGGCGAAGCCGCGAGTTCCGCAGCCAGACACCGGAAAGCCCATTTGTTCGACGGCGGAGCGTGTAGCCAGACACCGGAAAGCCCATTTGTTCGACGGCGGAGCGTGTTCGCGGTTCTTTCTTGTTTCTTCTTTCTGTCCACACAGAAAGAAGAAAACGAATCATGGGGACGGAGTTTTTGATTCGGTGAACTCCCTTCAAAAACTATTCTGACATATAAAGGTAACTGATGGTGTATAGCCCCTTGTGGTCGTCATAGAGTGTGTAAGTAGGGTCGGTGCTTTCTTTTACCCAATATTTGTCGGCGTATGTCACCGCTTTCTTCCCGCTCACCTCACGAGTCTGACGGGGAAAACACCAATTTCTGGCCAGTTGTGTCTCGTATTCCTTCAAGAGGTTCTTGTCTGTGAAAATGATGCAGACCTCGATGTATTTTCTGGGATTGTTTCTGTAGATGATGCCAAGGCCTTCCCCGTCGCCGTCCCTCACGACATCCTTGCCTTCAAGACTCAGGCCCCGCCCCCACATCTCGACCACTCCGTCCACCTCACTCTTTTGCAGGGCGATTCGCTTCATGTCTTTTCCTTTGCAGAGGTCTTCCATGGCCATTTCGTCGTACTGACGGCTGTTGAACACCTTGGAGATGTCGCTGATGTTCAGTTCCAATGTGTTGGGGTTCACTACGGAAATGCCATTGTCCACGTGGGCCTCCCATTCGTATTCGCCCTCAAAGATGAAGGTCACGTTGTCTTTGGCCAGACCGGTGTAAGCCATGCCAAGGGTGTAGTTGCCGTCTTTCATCTTCAGTTCGATGTCGCCAGCGGTGGAATTGGAGGGCACCACGCGGTATGCCTCCTTGCTGTCCAGGTAGAACACTCCTTTCTTGTTGGTTCCCTTCGACTCCCTTACATCCTCGTCGCTGGGGCTGTTGGCTCTTACGAGCGTGTCGGTGCGGCTCAGGTCTAACAAGGTTAAACCGTCACTTTCATTTCCGATGACCCATTTTTTGTGTATGCTCACTTGCGAGTAGGCGTTGGTACACACGAGAAGTGCGATGCCGACAAGCACCGACTGTGCAATGCTTTTCTTGTTGGTTGTGGCGTGTCTCATTGTGTCGTATTCTTGTTAGGTGGATAAATGGTGCAATTGCTTGTTGTGGATGCTTTGCCAAGTTTTTGCAAAGTTATGATTTTTTATCGAGGTTGGCAAACTTTCGGTTGGTTAAGATATACAAAAATCGCCAAGCACTGCAGAACAATTGCCAGAAATAGGCAGCAGCATATTTCAAGATACTTATCACAGGGCAACGCTCCATGTGCCTGCCAATTCTGTAGATGCTTACAGCAA
>CACXIP010000029.1 GCA_902767775.1 uncultured Prevotellaceae bacterium
TACACAATTTTTACGACATAACAAAGGCCGAGCTTGGGAAAGTTCGGCCTTTGAGCTTTTTTTACAAAAAAGAGAGTGCGCCTATTTTGACACACCCTCCCTTTTTAAGTCTTTTGTGATTAGTTTGCTTTTAGCTCATCAGCCACAGCGTCTTCCCAGTTTGTCCACATGGGAATGGACTCATCATAGCCATCATAGCCATAGTTCTGACGAAGAACACCTTGGTTGTTGGCTGTGATAGCAGAGTTGGGAACAGGCCAGAACAGATTGTGCTTGTTCACTTTGTATTCATAGGTCTGGTTGCCCTGCTGCCCCTTGCCATAGTCATGGTTGAACACGTTGTACGTGGTGCAGCGACGATACCAATAGCTGCCGCCGTTGAGGTCGGTGCCCTCTTGCTTGTCCCAGTTGTTGAGGTCGTAGGTATTGCCCCATTCGTCGGGTTTGCCACTGCGGGCGAGACACCAGCTGACGCGCACCATCTCGGCCTGACGGAACTCCTCGAGATAGAGCTCGCGGGCACGCTCCGACATGATGTCGCCGATGGTGACGGTGGTATACATCTTCTTGGCATTGGCACGCTTGCGGACAGCGTTCACATCCTCCGCAGCGCCGGCTGCATTGCCCTGATAGAAGCGAGCCTCAGCGCGCAGCAAATAGGTCTCTGCCAGGCGGAAGAGATACATGTCGCCGTTGGCACCCTTGCCAGAAGCACCTTGGAACTGGTTGGCACCAAGATTCTGCTCATTCGGCGTGTCGAGGATATAGAGCTGATAGAGTGGGGTAGGATACCAGCTGCGGATGGTGTCGGAGCAGAGGATGTCGCCCTTGTGAACGAGGATTTTTGATGGGTCAGATGGGTCTGCATAGTCCTCGGTAGCGTAAAGCTGATAGTTCTGCCCATAGCAGTCTGATTTCCTGTTGTTGTACTTGAAATCTTCCATCTCCATCCAGTTGCCTACCTCACGATTGTGGCGCAGGTCCTGCCAGTCATACTCTCCGTCATACAGCCAGATGGTCTTGTTGTAGTAGTAAGAGGTGCGGTTCACTGCGATGCCACGTCCGGCAGCACGCACCCAGTCGAGTTCTGCGTTGTAGTCCTTGTTGTTGCGGGCAATGTTCTGTCCGGGACCACCAAGACCGTGCGGGTCGCGGATGATACCGTTGCTCCAGTGAGCGAAGCAGGCGCGCATCACGTTGTAGGTGGTGAAATCCTGGTCGTTGTTGTTGGAAATCAGCATGATGGTCTCCTTGTTGGCAGGGTCGGCGATGTTGGGTGTGCGGTGCAGGTCCCAAACGACGTTGCGGGTCACCTTCCAGGTGTCCTCGGCTCCGGAGGGCTGCCATGTGCCGAAGTTCTCTGTCATCAGTTTCAGACCATGGTTGTTGATCAACTCGGTTGCCATGGCTTCAGCCTTGGCATATTCGCCCACAGCGAGATAGCACTTGATGAGCAGGTGCATGCAGGCCTCTTGGTTGACCTGACCCACATAAGCCATCTTGCTCTGTGGCGGAACGTGTTGGGTGGCAAATTCCAAGTCGTGAACCAGCATCTTGAAGATTGCCTCTTTGCTGGCTGATGTGTAGTTGCGCTTGGGCACGCTGATGAGTTTGGTAATCAAGGGGATGTCGCCAAACTGGAGTGTGAGGTTGTAATATGCATAGGCACGGTGGAAATAGGCGCGTCCCTTATAAGCATCGCGTGTGGCATCGTCAATACCCTTCACGTCATCGATATAGGAGAGGATGGTGTTGGCATATTTTACCATATTGAATCCCTGGTCCCAGAAGCGCTGCATGTAGTTGGCGTCACCACCGCCGGCCATACCCGACGTTGGGGTGAGCTTGGCGTCGAAGTTGTCTTGGAATCCACCTCCCATATCGGTCTTGGCATACATGCCCACATCCGACATCAGATAGTTGGTAAAGATACCCACGTTGTTCCAATTGCCGTCGATACGGTAGGTCTTCAATTGCTTGTCGCATTGTGCGAGGGCGGCCTGCAGACCAGCCTCTGTGCTATATGTGGTTGTCGGTTCGTAGAACGACAGGGGGTCCTGCTCCAGGAACGAGTCGCCGCAACTGGTCATCATAGAAGCTATCGCTATCAGTGCCAGGCCTCCTTTGAATATATTTTTGGTATTCATAATTTTTTTCCTTATTACATGTTTACCTGTTTGCTATCTCTTAAAGTGTCACATTCAGACCAAACTGGAACTGACGATTGGCAAAGCCGCCGGTTTCGGGGTCGCCATACTCCCAACTGTCAATGGTGAGGACGTTGTGGACGCCTGCAGTCACATGGACGCGCTGGATGCCCCATTTCTCGGTAATCTCCTTGGGTACGGTGTAGCCCAGGGTGATGTTGTCCAGACGGACGAAGCTGCGGTTGTATACCTTCTCAATACCGGTCACGCCCGACGGACCGACAGCGTTCAGACGTCCGTAGTCGTTGGTGGGATTGTCGGGAGTCCAATATTCCTTCTTGAAGGTGTTGCAGGTCTGCGTGAACATAGAACCAGAGTTGTCACCATTCAGCCAATAACCTGCACGGCTCTTGTGGCCCATGTAGGAGTACATGGAGAACGAGAAGGTGAAGTTCTTGAGGAAGGTGAAGTCATTGCGCATATTCCAGTAGATAGGCGGCTGTGTGGTGCCTTGATAGGTTCTGTCCTTGTCGTTGTAGACAGGCACGCGTGTTCCGTCTTCCAGGATTTTGTCATCTTCTGTATAGACATTGACCACCTTGGGGTCGCCCGGCTTTTGGTTCACCCTTGCAGCCTCAGCAGCCTCATCAGCCTGCCAGATGCCGTCGGTCTTCCAATACCAGATTTCGCCGATGGGCTTGCCGATGAACCAACCGTTGCTGGTATCGTCAATCTCCTTGCCGTCCTCGTCATACTCGTAATAGAGGTGCTTGATTTTGTTCTTGTTGTATGAGAAGCCCAATGAGGTGTTCCATGTAAAGTTCTCTGTGTCGATGTTTCTGGTGTTCACGGTAATCTCGAAACCGGTATTGGTTACCTCACCGAGGTTGGTGGTGATGCTGCTGAATCCGGTGAAGTTGGGCAGGCGCTGTCCCATAATCATGTCATGAGTGCGCTTGTGATAGAAATCGAAACTACCTGAGATGCGCTTGTTGAGGACAGAGAAGTCAATACCGAAGTTCCATGAGGAGGTCTTCTCCCACTCCAGGTTCGGGTTGCCGAGACGGCTCACACTCAGGGCGTTGAGCACCTCCTGTGCGGTTGAGCCATACTTGTAGTAAGCATACAAACCACCATTGGCAAGGTTGGAGAGGGCGAGATAGGTGTCGCTCAGCGAACGGTTACCGTTGGTACCGTAACTCAGACGCAACTTGGCCATGTTCAGCCAATCCCAGTTCTCTGCAAATTTCTCTTCTGAGAGCACCCAGCTGCTGCCGAGTGACCAGAAGTTGGCCCAAGGATTGTTGTGTCCGAAAGCAGAATAACCGTCGCGGCGAACCGTTGCTGTAATCATGTAGCGGTCTTTGTATCCATAGAACAGACGTCCCAGATAGGCTGCTGCAGTATAGTGGGTGTCATTGGTTGAGAATGAGCTCTGCTCCTTGTTGGCACCAGAGATGTAGTGGAAGCCAAGCACGTCGGTAGGAGTGATGTTGCGTGCCGAGATGTTGTCGCTCCAGTAGCGGTTTTCCTCAGCTTCCTGAACGAGGGTCACGGTGAAGTGGTGGATGTCGGCAAATGTGCGGTCCCATGTCAGCGTGTTGTTCAGGTTCCAGTTGAATGACTTCGAACTGTTGCGGTTTGAACCACGGTCTGCTGGTTTGCTGTCGGGCAGTTCGGCCGACAAGAAGTAGCGGTCGTAGAACCACTGGAATCGCGGCGCGATGTTGAACTGATAGGTGAAGCCGTAGGGAAGGGTGACCTTTGCGTTGAAGATGGTGTTCAGCACGGTGTAGCCTTTCTCCAGGTCGATGTACTGATGTTGGAAGTGGTAGTTGTAACCACCGTTGGTGGGGTTGCCGGTACGCGGATACTGCACCTCATTGCCTTGGTCGTCGAAGCGTGAGGCATAGGGCGACTCGCGCAATTGGTTGTCATCCCAGTAGTTGCTGCCCAGGGGCACGGGCTGAGAAGTGTCGCTGCGGTCTTGGAAGTTGACGTTGCCACCCACCTCGAGCCAGTTGGTGATTTTCGCATTGAGTTTCATGTTGGCGCGATAGGCATGGTATTTGTCGCCTTGGATGGCACCCTCATTGTTCAGGTAGCCGAAGCCCATATAGTAGTTCACATGGTCGGTAGCACCCGAGATGCTGGCATTGTAGTCCTGATTGAAACCTGTGCGGAATGTGGCATCCTCCCAGTTGTAGGTCTTGCCTGCAAGGAAGTTGGCCATCACAGTGGCTGCGTCTGCGTCGAAACCCATACGGCGGGCATAGAGGCTGAGCATCGACTCACCTGCCTGCGAGGTCTTCGGTCCGTTGCTTGCCCACTGGTCTTGTGAGATGCCATACTGTGAGAGGTTGTTGAAGTTGTCGTAATATCCTACTGGGATACCACTGTCTTTGCCGTAGTAGCCCCATGAGCCATCCTCCCGATAGCCGTAGGTTTGTGCCTTGTACCAATCCTCACGATATTTCATATACTCATCAGCATTGAACATATCGCGGTAGGCAGCCTTGGTGTTGATAGCCAGGTTGGTGCTTACGTTGATGATGGGCTTGCCTTGCTTACCTTTCTTGGTGGTGATAATGATGACACCGCTGGCGGCCTTGGCACCATAGATGGCAGCCGACGAGGCATCCTTCAGCACGTCAATCTGACCGATGTCGTCGGGGTTGATTTCGGAGAGCTCACCAGCGAACTGCATGCCGTCCAAAATAATAAGAGGTGAGTTGTGTGCTCCGTCGGTGTAAAGTGAGTTCTGTCCACGCAGTTGGATGCTTGAACCGGCACCTTTTGCAGAAGAGTCGAAACCGATTTGCAGACCTGGTGTACCACGCAGCAGGTCCTGCACACTGTTGGGATTCTGGTCGGCAATCTTGTTGGGGTCAATCTGTACGACAGAACCAGTCAGGTCCTTCTTGCGCATCGTACCATAACCGACGACCACCACCTCTTGCAGAATCGCAGAGTCTTCTTCAAGGAGGACATTTACCGTCTGACCATTTTTGTAAGCCAATTCCTTGGTCGTAAATCCAATGTAGGAGATAACCAAAGTGCCACTGGCGGGAACGGATTCCAAGACGAAGTTTCCGTCGTAATCCGTTACAGTACCCGTATTGGCGGCATCTTTCACTTTGACGGTAGCACCAATGATAGGTTCGCCATTTTTGTCTACGACCTGGCCTTTCACGATTCCAGCCTGTTGGACATCCTGAACTACCGGGTCTGCCATTGTCGGCAATGGTGATGATGTCATCCCAACTGCCAACGCCATCACGAAGCATAGCTTCTTGAATGGAAGAGTTAGATTTGAATACTTCATTTGTTTGGTTTGTTAGGTTAAAAAAGAGAAAAAACTTGTAGGTTTTGCTTATTCGTATGCTTTATCGTGGCAAAAATAATAAAAAATCTTAAAGTGTCGCTTTTTTGGGGACATTTTTTCACTTCCGGGGCGTGTTTTTCTTATCAAGGTGGTTTGGTCGTTTAGTCGTTTAGTTGTTTGGTTGTTTGGTTGTTTGGTGGTTTAGTTGTTTGGTTTTTAGGAGTTTAGGAGTCTGGGAGTTTAGGAGTTTAGACATATGACTTTTTTGTAAGGAGTTGAGACATATAATCTGATTAGAATGGTGGTACAACCTATAGGGACACGATATCGTGTCCGCTTGAGATGTCTGTCGTGTTGTAACATAGTAGAGACGTTCATTTATGACCGTTCGCTTATTCGAACTATTGTCCAAACTCCCAGACTCCTAAACTCCAAAATATTCGTATCTTTTCGTGGTAGTAAAATTTTTGAACAATTCGTGTCCAATTCATGGCAATTCATGTGAAAAAACAATAATCATCAGTTGCGATTATGGTGCCGCGACAGGCCGTATCGGCAATCCCATGACGACTCCCCACATGTTGTCGTATTCCATTTTTGCTTTGCCATCACTGATGCGGAGATGGTATGCATAATATTCCTTCATGGAATGTCTGGTGCCAGACCAGTATCCGCCCCACAAATTGTCTGCTCCCTTGTTGTTCGGTTGGTCTGACTCAAGACGGCATCCGGCAGCAGGAAGGAAAATGCTGTTGCCGTTTGCCTTGCTGATGAACAACTGTCCTTCAACGTCGTTTAGCTTCACCCATTTACAAATGCTGTTGTCAATCAACTCCTGAAACTGACCGGATGAGGGCATCCGCCATTTGCCTCCCCACTTCACATCAGCGACATCATATTTTGTTCAGCAGATGTTGGTGCCGATATTCATCCACCGTATGTCACCGTCATACCATCTGTTGGCATTGGGGTCTTCACCTTCGCTATACAGATAGGAGGTGTCATCGTATATGTCTTTCTCTTTCGTTTCACCCCATGCATAATATCCACCGCTTACCTCTGGTGACAAGGCATCGGTATTGCAACACGACCATTTCGTGCCAGAGGGCATTCCCAGGTCTGTCATGTGCGGGCGCTTTTCATCGGTACAGGTAGACTGAATGATTTCAACCTCTGCTTTAGCTTTTCTTTGGAGCTATTACCACCAGTCGTCCTGTCCGTTTGTCTTTGGCAGGAAACCAGCACAAACATACCGATAATGAATATTAATATCTCTCTCATATTTGTTTACAACTCCACTACCATATATCCCGAAATCTCACCTTCGTAAACGACTTTAGAACCGACGTAGATCTTTCCTATGCCATTCCTGTAGTCGAAATGCGCCTCACCTCGGGAATTGGTCTTCACATCACAGGTTTGGCCACCAAAGAAGCCTGAATAATGCACACATACTGTCTTGTACTCGAGCGTTTCACCATCTCTATGGTCAATAACTTTTATTGTAAACATAGTTGATAATATTATAGATTAAGAATTAAGATTAAAGCAGCTGTGATACCAAATAATTCGGGATTTGCAAATATGAATCCAAAGTCTCTCCATTATATTCAAACGAAGGATAATGCGGAACAGTTCTGTAAGTCTTGTATATGTTTGTTACCAAAGAATGGTGTACATATGGATCAAATGGTTCTGATGGTTGTCCTACAGATAGGATCAACCTGCCATTTATATCTGCTGCATATAGCATAAAATGACCTATTTCACCTTCAACCTCTTTTTTTAAATACATTTTTATCACTCCGAGTTCTTCCCATTGTAAAGCCATAAAACACTATTTTTTAGTTAAACAATAATTGATTTCCTATTAATAAAGAGTCAATAAACCGCCAAAATCTAACAATAATCAAAAATTTTTCTACCAAACAGGCATTTTCGAGTGGAAATACCCATGGTTGAAGAATGTGTTGCTTCGCTGTTTTTTTCCTCTGTCATAGTCTCTCTTTGGAGAACCTTTTTAAGATTCCTTTTTTATCCAGTAAGTTTGTCGTGAAAAGTTTTTTGTGTATTTTTGCATCGATGATAAACTTAAGATGTAATCTTTAATTTATATGTTCAAAATGAATTGGTTGAAAATGAAAACTTGTTGGTGGTTGCTACTTGTTCTTTGCTTAGGCTTGATATCCTGTGAAGAGGCCCCAAAAGAAGCCAGTAAAGAAAAGGAAAGCAAAAGTTCACAATCAGAAAACAATCAAAAGAAGAGTTTTACATTGGACGATTTGAATCAACTAGTAGATGGTGAAAAGACAGATAAATATTTATGGGATATTTCATTTGGTCTAGATGGTATAAGAGTTGTTAAACGGCTCGACAGATTAGGATTTGATATGGTTTCTTATTCAAATTCCTATGATAAAGCAACTTTCACCAAAAATAATGGTCACGTTTATTTTGGAGGAATCATATGGCATTTTTTTGAGGTTTTTTTTCGAGATAACCAGTTCATAAGAATTAAATTCTATAATGAATATAAAGATAAAAAAATGGCCATTGACGAAGGAAATAAAATCTATAATGTTCTCTCCAAAAGATATAAGATGATAAAAGTTGAGCCTAAGGAAGGTAATGTTTTTTTGTGCTCTTTTGGTTCATCTAAAGTATACGATGCACTAGTTGTTTTTTATGTCAATCGTTATGAGTCGGATGGACATGTGTATTACGGAAATCATCTAATTTACTCTGATAGTAATCATTCTAACAATTCACTTGCTAATATCTTAAAAGAGCAAGTGATGGGAATACAATCCAAATAAATAATGAAAATAACTAATTTCCTGATCATGAAAAAATTGCTGTTGTTTACCTTCATTAGCATTCTGCCGTTCCTAACGGCATGTAAGAAGAAATCCACCTTTGAATATTATCTCGAAAAGGCGGAAGCTGGCGACCCCATTGCACAAGATAGCATATCTATGTTTTACTATCTTGGAGAGCATGGGGTAAAAAAGGACTATGAGAAAGCATTCGAATGGGCAAGTAAATCTGCAGAACAGGATGATGTTTATGGCCAGTTCCGACTTGGGGTAGCATATAATTGGGGAGATGGAGTAGAACGTGATTTTGCAGAAGCCGTATATTGGTATCAAAAAGCTGCAGAACAAGGACTAGCTGACGCTCAAAATAATTTAGCAACATGCTATTTAAATGGAGAAGGTGTGGAGCAAAACTTTGAAGAGGCTGTTGTTTGGTTTAAAAAAGCAGCTGAGCAAGGACATGAATTTGCTCAATATAATCTGGGCTTTTGTTATGAAAATGGCAATGGTGTCGAACAAGATTCTGCCAAAGCTTATATTTGGTACCGCAAATCCGCTGAACAAGGTTGTGCACCCGGCCAATATATGTTAGGTCAATGCTATGGAAAAGGTATAGGCGTTCCTGTCAACATCCAAGAAGCCAAGAAATGGTACCAAAAGGCTGCTGATCAAAAAATTGAAGATGCAATGGCCGCACTTTCGCAACTGGAAGAATCAGAAGAATCAGAACCAGACAAACAAGCCCAATAAATCCTAAAACCGCCTCGCAAGGGGCGGTTTTTCAGTCCCAGGCCCCTATCCGTCCGTCAAAGTCACCAAGACAACTGGCTCCCCGGAGGGTGAGCCTGCCGTTTATAAGTATGAGGTGAACTTCACGGCCAGAAAGTCTCTCGTCCCATGCTTTGTGCAGACTCCTCATAAAATTGATTGGGCCAAGTCAGAAGATATCCTTTTGTCCACATAATGAAAAAGCCGCCTAGAATTGGGCGGCTTTTATTTAGGCAATAACATAGAAGTTGACCTATAGGTATAAAAACAACCCATAAAAGCTGGGCTTTTGGTAAATTTGCGATATAATTTAGAAACGCACAGTATTATGATAGATTTCAGCAAGTTCAACAGCATCATCTCCATTATGTCATACTTCACTTCCAATGAGGTATGCGAGCAAGCCATCATTGATTCACGGTGGGCAGACGGCGACGTCATATGCCCATACTGCGGCGGCCATCACTGCGTCACACGCAAGGACGGCAAGTTCCGTTGCAAGCAATGTGGAAAGAATTTCTCATGCCTTGTCGGCACAATCTTTGAGAACACCAAGTTGCCGCTTATCAAGTGGTTCCTGGCCATGAACTTCATCTCCTCCCACAAGAAGGGCATCAGCTCATACCAGCTGGCCAGGAACATTGAGGTGACCCAGGCCACCGCCTGGTATATGCTCCAGAAGATTCGCCTCCTCTACCCCCAGACTGACGCAGATGCGTTTGAGGGCACAGTGGAGTGTGACGAGGTGTACATCGGAGGTAAGGAGAAATGGAAGCCGACGGTGACGTGTTCACCAACAGCATTGAGGGTTTCTGGAGTCACTTCAGAAGGATGATTGTCGGTTGTTACCACGATGTGTCAGACGAGCATTTGCAGTCGTACATTGACGAGGCCGTGTTCCGTTGGAACACAAGAAAGATGAGCGAATCGGAGAGATTCGCCCATATGTTTGAGAAGTCAATAGGATTGATTGTCACATGGGATGAATTGAAATTGTGTGTGGTTGCTTAATCCCAAGCCATATGTTCCTCCAGCTCGTGTGCGGTTTCTGATAGCTGATTCGACAAGTCTGACAACCTATCCATCAGCTGCTGCGTATATTCGTCAGAAATGGAGTCTTTCATTTTGGAAAATCCGCAGAAGTTATTGATATCATTTGTCACATCTTGTATCTTCTCATAGAGCTGTTCATATTCAACATTTTCTCTCAACACCATTGATACAGACCTTCTCACAATCCTGTGAAGGTCTGATTCTGTAAGTCGTACACTTCTTTTCATTGCTCAATGTGTATTTTCTAAATAAATATCTCGATGAGTTTGTTTTTCTCAAATGACATCTGTAACTTCGCAGCAAAATTGATATTTATATGAAAACAAAAATGATATGGACAAAATAGACAAGATAATAACAGAGTCTATAAACGACTATCTTAACGAAGATATTGGAATGCATCGTGAGCCATTAATGGAAATGGCTAAACTGAATATGAAAGATGGTGGCACATCTTTGTTTCCATCTAATGCATACGACATCATAGTACAAGGTGATAATTCACCACATAAGCCCCCTCATATTCACGTAATAAGTAAGCAAGAAGGGTACAACATAAGAGTTTTAATCGAAAGTGGAGAGTTATGGAAAGTAGAAAACTATGGTAGACGTGGAAAAAGAGACACATTCCAAGATGTAATAGCAAATATTAAGAAATGGCTCTCATTACCATCAAATATACCAATGGCAAAGGGTGATACTAATCGAGTATTTGCAATGGGTTTGTGGGAGTTAAACAATCCATAAAAAGCAAAGATGAGCAACTTAGTTGGGCTGCTCATCTTTTCGGTATTTGGGT
This sequence comes from uncultured Prevotellaceae bacterium, assembly GCA_902767775.1. Lineage (GTDB taxonomy): Bacteria > Bacteroidota > Bacteroidia > Bacteroidales > Bacteroidaceae > Prevotella. Next base: position 10,909 of record CACXIP010000029.1, read on the forward strand.
CAACTTCTATGTTATTGCCTTTATTTAAAGGTCATCTAAAGCATCTAGAATAATATCGGGGTTGTTGATTTTATCGTGATAATAGAGCCCGACGTTCCCATGTAAGTCTCCTGGCACAATGATTAGATAAATATCACCTTTATCAGTTTCAAATAATGAAGAGTATTTGCATCTATTTGTTAGGAATGCTGCCATCTTTGCGGATTCATTTAGCGATGGGTCATCCTTTTTATAGTCGTAAAAATACTCATCCACTTTTGATGGTTCACCATATTTTATAGTTAACATCCTTTTAAGAATGTTGTATTGATTTTCAAGTAAGTCCCATGAGTATAGAGCTTCAAATATGGCAGTAACTTCACTTGTCATATTGGTTTTTAAGTTGGAGCTTATTATTATACTGCATTTATCATAGCTCGCAAAATTCCCTTCCAGGCTAACTTTCCCATTTATTTTCCCTATTTCTCGGAATCCTTTTTTCTTCAGCTTTTTACAAAAGGATGAAACTGTTCCATCAATAGGAATCCCCTTGAACAGCAGATGACCTGACTCTTCTTGCCCATAGCAGAATAACGCAGTCATCAGAAACAAAATGGTCAGAAGTCGTTTTTTCATCTTGATGTGGTTTGATAGGTAACGCTGCTGCAAAGTTAACAATTTCCAGACATCTTGCAAGGCCTAAGCGTCTTTTATTCAGTTTTTTTGCTCAATTACCTTTGTGTCACACCAAGCATCAGTATGCTGGAGAAATCGCAACTCACCTCGGAACCGCAGGGGGAATACCCGTCGCAGACGCAACTCAACAAGTTGGTGGCGGTGCATCCGGGGGTGGGGGAGGACGCTACCGAGGCGACCAGCTTCCTCAACAACGATGACAACGTGTTCATCGCACAGGATATGGAGGGGAAGTACAGAGTCATCGGCTCTGAGAAATGGATGAACAAGACAACGGCCAGCCAAGACCTCGGATAGGGTGCCACCGGCACGGCAAGCACCACGATCAACGTGGAGGCTACAGACGAGATGGCGGCTCCCTTCTATAGCGGCACCATCGAAACGGACGATGGCACCATCAACAGCCAGGCTTAATTTCTGCATAAACCATGGAGGAGCGCGCACCCCTTGACCTCGGTGATGTCGTCAACGAAATCACCGTGCCGGATTTGGGGGGGCGCTTGCTGATTTATCTCTCGCGAGAAAGAAGAAGGAGAAAGAGGACCTCTTCGCTGAACATAAGTGAAAGGCGTGGGATAAGTCCGTCGAGGCAAGATGCGACTTTTCAAGGAAAATCAGCATCACACGACGCTCTTCCATCTTCTTCATCTCGCTGTGGCAGAAATCTCTCTTCGGACGTACCCTCACTGACATCAAAGGGGATGACTCCATGGTTGGCTTCTTCGCGGAGCAGCTGGCACCGCTCATTCAGGATATCCTGGGGGAGGAACTGTCCAAAGGCAATTGGTGTATCATCACCACACCAAAACGTTGGCACACCACCAAGAACTTCGCAACGAGAATCTCTGAACTGCTCGCATCGCTCCTGTGCATCCCCTTTTACGAAGATGTCTGCTCGTGCCACACAAAACAACGTATGAACGCTGTTTTTACCGTCAATGTCGTTCCCAATGAGCAGAACATCATTTGCTTCGATGATTTCGTGACAACAGGCCAGACTCTCCACTCCATGAAGGTTGCACTTGAGCCGCATCACAAAAACATCCTCTTCCTCGCAGAAATCAACAATAAACTATAAGATATTATTTTCGCTTTGCCAAAAAAATAATATATTATTCTATGACTTTATTATGTATTTTGACTAAACGTTCTGATTCAGGTATGTTGATTATATATTTTAAAGGGATAAATGTTCTTACCAGTATTTCCGCTTGATTTTTTCTATATTTTTCTCTATATTTTTCATCGTAGTCATACAATGAACTTTTATCGTATGAACCAAATATTTTACAATCTATAAGATTCAAAGTAGATGCATCTCCACCTATGATTGTAGTGTTATTTGTCGCATTTTCAGTAGAGAAAAGTGTGCTTTTGAGTAAAAAGACAGCAGGATGAATTTTCAGCATAATAATATAACCGGGAGGTGTCATACAGGCAGCTTCCATTTCCTTTTTTATACACATAGGATGTAAAATGTGAAAACACAAATGCACATAATCTTCCAACCCTTTTCTAGAATCTAATTTTCTACTTAATCTGTTACCTCCTGGATTCTTAATATGAATACCTTTTTTACTGCAGGAATACCAAGAATACAATCCTCCATTTTTGATAATAGAAGCCAGATTCTTACTGTCTGTAAAATGATAGACACAATTAATATTGTTTTTCTTCAGATAATCAAGAATTGCTTGATAATCAGCTTTTTTATATTTTAAATTGAATTTTTCTTCTTCTTCAATTTGCATTTGTTTATATTTTTCCTCGGAAATAAGAGCTAGTTCATGCAAATAATCAAAATTTAAATTTTTAATACACCAGTATATGGAGTCTTTATCTTTCTCAGAAAGGCTTACGGTAGGATCTCCAACTGACATGACATAATAATAAATGGCTTCTTTATATTTGTCACATATTTGTTTTACATAATTGTAATCTTTATCCCATTGGATAAGTTGTTCTTTAGGAAACTTTTTAACAAAATCACAAGTTGATAATGATAATTTCTTTATGTTCGCTATATCAATATGACTTTCTTCTAACAATTCTTTATTATTTATAGTATGAAATAGAAATTTTTGTCTCTCTTTAAAAGGAGCATTACTTTGAATGATCACTAATTTCACACCTCTTGGATATAATGAGTATAGTTTTAAAACCTTATGTGTCTTGAAATATATATATGCAGAATATAAATAAACGATAATCACTGTAATACCAAAAGGTATTAAAAGTATAATTGAAAAAAGTGAAAAAAGTGATTTTATAAATTCTAAAAACATATCTGCAATTTTTTATTGTACTCCCTTTTTATGATGAATATGTATCATCTGCGTGAAGTTAGTAGTTAAACATAATTGTTGTCTTTCAAAATGCAAATATAGTACTTTACTTTTGTTTTCAAATACAATTATATATGAAACTTGACCAAAAATTTACCGAAAAACTCCAAACCTGGCTCAACACACCCGACGACGAGAAGGACTACGCCGAAGGCGCTATGATGCTCCTTCAGCTGACAGGCAACCAAATCATGTATCGCAATATCTCTTTCAACCCTAAGGGAAAGGCGGAGTTCATCATCGGGAAACTTCAGCAGTACCTGAAGTTTCGCCTCGCTGAACTGACGCATGAACAGGTGAAGCAGATGCAGAAAAAGGTGGATGAAATCGCCAAAGTCACCATCAAGACAGATGGCGACTTCGCCGATTTCAAAGCCGGGAAGCGAGCCGACCATGACAAGCTCCCCGAAGAAATACAAGCCCTCTATGTGGAGAATCTCGACATTATCCACAAGATGAGGGAACTGCATCTGCAGCTGCGAAAACTCTCAACGGCCAACACCACATGTCCCGACAGTGAGCGATACCCGTTCCTGAAAGAATTGATATCCCTCGACAAGCGCCTACATGAGAACTGGGACACATACGACCACTATGTGTGTCCCGCAAATAACAACACTGCCGCTGACCCTAAGAACGCCTCTCAATCCGATACCGTTCGCAGCGATTCTGTCGCTGCCAAAACCAAGGGCGCTGCCAAATCTAAACCCAGGAAGAGGTGAAGCGAAGCGCACAAATCTCTGACTTCTTGCGCCCACTGTGCGATGTGCCATCGCAGGCTTACCTCTCTAACGCACTGCAAGTGGCGGATGTCCTCGAGTGGATACTGGAGCAGGTCGGCACCGCCAAAGTATGGCAAACCTCCTTCTCCATCTCGGAGGAGTTCCTCCGGCGACTGTTTTTCATAGAAAAAACAGGGCGAGTCAGTGAGTTCAACCTTGTACTGGACCACAAGGCTACGAACAAGACGCTGAAACTATGGGTGTTCATCACACAAGTCGTTCAGCGGACTTTCCTCGCGGACAACCACTCGAAGGTGCTGCTCGTTGAGGCGGAGTCGGGTGAAACCGTCTCCGTCATAACATCCCAAAACTTGACTCGTGGCAACAGACTGCATGTACCATATTTTTAGAGAATGTGGTGCCTACTCCTGATTCTCGTTTAGCACGGTGTTGAAGATGGCTTGAAAATCCTTGGCGGCACGTTTGTCGTAGAAACCGTCGTCGGTTTCCTCCGAATTGCTCTTTGTCTCGATGCACTTGCCGTTCTCGTCGTAGTAATAGCGCCATTCATATTCGCTGCCTTCTTCTCTACCGCGGGTGTAGGAGAAGATGAGGCTCTCGCCTTGGGGGTCAAAGAGATATTCATCGTAGCCGTCAAACGACATGGAGGAGGAATGCTTGCTGATGAAGTAGCAGGCGGTGTCGAAATACATGTTGATTTCTATCGTCCTCGGTGGCTGGTCATCACCTAGGTCGTGAATGGTGATGTGTAGGTCATTGGGCATCTCCGCCTTCTCGTTCTTGGCTATCTTGTCCTTAGCCTGGGCGTAGATGGAACGAATCTGTGCTATACGCTTCGCTTTCGGCGTGGTAGGCTTCGCATTCTTATTAGTGTCAAGGGGAGTGAAATAGCCGTTGTAGGTGGCCATGTTGAAGAGCTTGAGGTAATATTCCGCATTCTCTTTCTCGCTGCCACTGTCGGTCCAGCTGTTGTCGGTGTTGTGCTTCTCTTCGATGCACTTTCCCTTGGTGTCGTAGTAGTAACGTGACTCTACTACAAAACCGCCGTCGGTTTCTCCCTTCATATAGCAGAACATCACCTGTTGGTTCTGGGGGTTGAGAAGTATCTCACGGTATCTGGTGTGTCCATGGCACGTCCAGTTCTCTATGATAAAATAGGGATGTTTTACTTCTACTCCCTCAGGGTAGGTCTCGTCGAAGTAGTAGTTGATTGACTCCTCGTTATAGAGTGGTATGTCTTCGTCCTCCAATTGGTTGAATACGATGCTCATGTCCTTGGGTGACTTTCCGCCCTTTCCGTTCTGCTCTATCTTTTTCTTCGCCTGTGAGTAAGCTGCGCGAATCTCCTTGATACGAGCGTCTTTCCCGTTTTGTGCCACAGCAGTTGTCACGATGAGCAGGGTTGTCAGTAATGCTATAAGTTTGTTCATAATCATTTAGGAATGGTTGGTGTGCAAATATATGAAAAAGCAGACATCCTTCCAAATAAGGTGAAGTAATTTTTGAATAATTTGCAACTTAATTTGCGACAATTCATGTTTTTCTTTTAACATTAATTGCCATATAATTATACATAAATGATGTCTACACTTCATTGATGTTTCCTTTATTTCTTAAAATATAGAATATATGTTACTTAATTGTTTTGTGAATTTTCGTGACATTTCGTGGTTGAATTGATATTTGAGCATTTTGTGGTTGAGGAATAAACGCTGTAGCTTCCTATAAAAAGAAATCATCGCCGCGGGGCGGCGATGAAAATCTAAAATCCTTGAACCTGTAGACTGTTGTCATGTGGTTGTTGGCATGTCGTTTATTCTCCTATTGGTCGCTTTACAAGGGCCTGACGAACTTGCAGAAGTCATTGTAGTTGTTGATGAACTTTCTGACAACACTTTTGCACTTATCTACAAATGCTACTTTGGTGTACTCAACCGTAGCTGTCGGGGTTAATTCCATTGTTTTCATAATCGTTTCTTTTTTTGTTATTTTTATTTCTTGTTTTGCTTATTGTTTGGCAGGAACTTCAATCTTCGTCGCCTGTCTTTTTGTTTCCGGTATAAAGATAGGGCTTATCTCACTTTTACCAATCATTTCTAACGGTTTCTTTCAAGAGTAGATGCGACAGATGGCTCCATTTACGACATTATGGGCAAAGGCATTTAGTATTTGTCGTAAAAAGATATGGAAAGATAAATTCTCTTATAATACCATGTGTTTCCCCCCTGTTCTTCTGCTGCCATGCAAAAAGCAATCATAAAATTGGTGGGAATCAAAATAAATGGTTACATTTGCAGAGGACTATGGCATGTCGTCTCAGACTGCCATAGCATAACCCAGCAAATGATCAACATTAACAACTATATCAAACTATTATGAAAAAAATTGTATTAGCAGCAGCCATTGTACTGATGTCATCGGCAGTCAATGGACAAGAACTGTCATCGGGTATTGACATCAACAATCTGGATACCAGTGTCCGACCGGGAGACAATTTCTACCAGTATGCAGCAGGAGGCTGGCTCAAGAGCCATCCGCTCGACGACGAGCACACCGACAATGGTGCATTCACCGACCTTTACGAAAAAAGTCAGAAAGATATTCAGGAACTTATCCTGCAATATGCCTCATCACCCCAGCAGCAGGGTACACTCGGCCAGAAAATCGGCAGCCTGTACAACCTGATGATGGACAGCGTGAGGCTGAACAAAGAGGGCTGGCAACCCCTCAAACCCACACTCGACAAGATTGCCGCAATCAAGAGCCAGAAGGAGTATCAGTTGGTGACCGCCCAACTGGACCGAAAAGGTGAGAATACGATGATGTTTGGCATCGGTGTCGGCGCCGACCAGCGCAACGCCGCCGTCAATATCGTGGGCATCGGACAGGGTGGCATCGGCCTCGGCACACGCGACTACTACCTCAATGACGACGAGCAGACCAAGAATGTGCGTGAGGCATATAAGAAAATGCTCAAGAATTTCTATATGATGGTGGGCAACGATGAGCCGACGGCAGAACGCAAGATGCAGGCCGTCATGGCGATAGAGACGCGTATTGCCACAGCCAGTTATAGCCGTGTGCAACTGCGCGACGTCGACGCCAACTACCATAAGATGACCTACAACCAGTTGGTGACCGACTTCCCTGGCATCGACTGGGGCAATATCTTCCTGCTCACCGGATTCCCCGCTTTCGACTATGTTGACGTGGGGCAGCCCGAACCCATCCACGAGGTGGAAAAAATTCTCGCCGAGACTTCTCTCGATGACCTGAAAGCCTACGCCGAAATCAAGGTCATCAGCGGTGCCGCCAGTCAGTTGAGCGATGACTTCCGCAAGGAGGCGTTCAACTTCAGCAAGGTGATGAGTGGTGTGCAGCAAGACCGTCCGCGTTGGAAGAGGGCCGTCTCGCTGGTGAGCGGTACGATGGGAGAGGCCATCGGCAAACTGTATGTGGAAAAACACTTCCCGGAGAGCAGCAAGCTGCGCATGGTGGAGCTGGTGAAAAACCTTCAGGTGGCACTTGCACAGCGCATCGACGAGGCAACATGGATGGGTGCCGAGACGAAAGTTCAGGCCAAGGACAAACTCAATCACTTCATCGTAAAAATCGGTTATCCTGACAAATGGAAGGACTACAGCGGGTTGCAGGTCGACGAGCGGCTGTCGCTGTATGAGAACTTGGGCAATATCGCGGAGTTCCTGATGTTGGATGAACTGAAGCGCAAGGTGAACCAGCCCACCGACAAGAGCGAGTGGCTGATGACCCCGCAGACCGTCAATGCCTATTACAACCCCACGACCAATGAGATTTGCTTCCCCGCAGCCATCCTCCAACCTCCCTTCTTCGACCCCAATGCCGACGACGCTGCCAATTACGGTGCCATCGGTGGTGTGATAGGACACGAGATGAGCCATGGCTTCGACGACCAGGGCTCGCAGTTTGACAAGGACGGCAACCAGAACAACTGGTGGACCGAACAGGACAAGAAGAACTACGAGGCCAGGACAAAGGTGCTGGAAGACTACTTCAATACTGTGGAAGTGGTGGCTGGCAAGACCATCAACGGTAAACTGACCCTCGGAGAGAACATCGGCGACAATGGTGGCCTGAACATTGCTTTCCGTGCTTTCCAGAACGCCATGAGCAAGCAACCGCTCAAAGTGAAAGACGGATTCACTCCCGAGCAGCGCTTCTTCCTCTCATGGGCTCGAGTATGGGCAAGCAATCAGCGTCCGGAGTATCAGGAGATGCTGATTACCGTCGACCCACACTCTCCCAACTTCGCCCGTGTCAATGCCGCACTGCCTCAAATCGATGCATGGTATGACGCCTTTAAGGTGAAGAAAGGCAACCGCCTGTTCATCCCGAAGAACAAAAGGGCTCACATCTGGTAAGACATATCCCATCAACCTGAAGAATTTTCAATATCCCCCCAATCTATGAATACGAACAATAGCAACTCCGCAGACCAGGCATCTGGTAAGAAGGGCAAGGTACTTCTTATCAACGGAAGTCCGAAGGATAACGGCAACACATTCCTCGCTCTGAGCGAGGTGGCGAAAACCCTCAACAGCGAGGGAATAGAGACGGAAATCATCTCCATCGGCAAAAAGGCCGTACAGGGGTGCATCGCCTGCGGCATGTGCGGAAGAAATGGCGGCCGCTGCACGTTCCACGACGACCTATATTTCAAGGTGATGCGCTGCGTGAAGGACGGCATCGACGGACTGGTCGTAGGCTCTCCCGTATACTATGGCGGTCCTAATGGTTCGCTCTGCGCCTTGCTCGACCGTGTGTTCTACTCTCTGGGGAGTGAGCTGCGTTTCAAACCCGGTGCCAGCGTGGTGGTATGCCGCAGGGGTGGGGCGTCGGCCGCCTTCGACCGTCTGAACAAGTACTTCACCATCCTGAACATGCCCGTGGTCAGTTCGCAGTATTGGAACATGGTCTACGGACAGACTCCGGGACAGGCTGCTCAGGACGAGGAGGGAATGCAGACCATGCGCACCCTGGGCCGCAACATGGCTTGGATGATAAAAAAACTGAATGTCGGCGAGGATGGGCATCCCGAAGAGGAAATGCCCATCAGAACCAATTTCATCAGATAAAAATATGAAAAGCAGAATCCAAGACAATTACCTCGCAGCCATCATATTGATGGCATTCCTCGCTTCATGCGGAGGACAGAAATGGACGGAGCGACAAGTGGACTCCTTCGTCATCGTGGAACAGAAGGGCGGCCCCACGCTGGGCTACTCCCCGGAGTCGGGTGTCAAACTGCTTACCGACGGAGGATATGCCTTTAAGGACCTCAACCGCAACGACACGCTCGATGCCTATGAGGACTGGCGTTTGCCGTGCAGTGAGAGGGCTGCCAACCTGGCGGCGCAGCTGTCGGTGGAGGAGATTGCCGGACTGATGCTCTACAGTGCCCATCAGGTCATCCCGATGAGTACGGGCAACAGTTTCTCGCCCGCCCACTACGACGGCAAGTCGTATGAGGAGAGCGGGTTGCCGCCCAGCAGCCTCACCGACGAACAGAAGAAGTTTTTGAAGGACGACCATCTGCGTGCCGTGCTCATCACCCGGGTGGAGAGTCCTGCCGATGCCGCCCGCTGGAACAACAATATGCAGGCATTCGTGGAGGGACTCGACCATGGCATACCAGCCAACACCAGTTCTGACCCGCGCCATGAGACGAGGGCGAACGCGGAGTTCAACGCAGGTGCCGGCGGACAAATCTCACTCTGGCCCAGTTCGCTGGGCATGGCTGCCACCTTCGACCCAGCCTTGGTGAGGGAGTTTGCCGACATCGCCTCGGAGGAATACCGCGCCCTGGGCATCGCCACGGCACTGTCACCACAGATTGACATCGCCACCGAACCACGTTGGTGGCGCTTCAGCGGCACCTTCGGTGAGGACCCGCAACTCTCCACCGACATGGCCCAGGCCTATTGCGATGGATTCCAGACATCCCCCAAGGCGATGTGGACCCGAGGTGAGAAAGGGTGGGGGACGCTGAGTGTCAACGCCATGGTGAAGCACTGGTATGGCTATGGCGCTCAGGAAGGCGGACGTGACTCGCACTTCGCCCACGGCAAATTCGCTGTCTACCCGGGAAACAACCTCGCCATACACAAAAAGCCGTTTGCTGAAGGTGCCTTCCGTCTGAACGATGGTACGAAGATGGCGTCTGCCGTGATGCCCACCTACAGCATCCTGTGGCAGCAGGACCCCTCGGGCGAGAACGTGGGCGGCAGTTACAGCCGTTGGCTCATCCAGCAGCAGTTGCGCGACGAACTGGGTTTCGATGGCGTGGTGTGTACCGATTGGGGCATCACCGCCGACAATACCGCCATGGACTACACCGGGGGCGGCAAACCGTGGGGCGTGGAACAGCTCACTGTGGCTGAGCGCCACTACCGCATCTTACAGGCAGGCGTCGACCAGTTTGGCGGCAACAACGAAATCGCGCCAATCCTTGAGGCTTACCAGATTTGGGTAAAGGAAAAGGGTGAGCAGAGCGCAAGGGAGCGCTTCGAGCAGTCTGCCCGACGTCTGCTGATGAATATGCTGAGGGTGGGACTTTTCGAGAATCCCTACCTCGATCCGGAAGTCACGGAGAAGACGGTGGGCAAACCTGAGTTCATGCAAAAAGGCTATGAAGCACAACTCAAGTCGGTGGTGATGGTGAAAAACCACGGCAACACGCTGCCCATCGACAAACGGCTGAAGGTGTATGTGCCCAAGCGCCATTTCCCTGCCGTCCCGGGCATCTGGGGTGGCATGTCAGAGGAGAAGACCGATTATCCCATCTCACTCGACCTCGTGAGGAAATACTATGATGTGGCTGAGTCGCCTGAGGAGGCTGACTTTGCCCTCTGCATCATTGCCGAACCCACCATCAGCATGGGGTATGACAACGACGATGTGCGTCGTGGCGGCAACGGATACATCCCCGTGAGCCTGCAGTACAACGACTACACCGCCACAGAGGCGAGGGATACGAGCATAGCGGGTGGTGACCCCCTGGAGAAATCTGGCAACCGAAGCTATAAGGGCAAGGCGGTGCATACACGCAACCACGATGACCTGACGATGGTGACGTACACCAAGGAGTTGATGGGCGACAAACCCGTGATTGTGGTGGTGGAGACAGGCAAACCTGTGGTGCTGGCAGAACTGGAGCCGTCGGCAGATGCCATCCTCATCTCATTCGGTGTGCAGCACCAGGCACTGCTCGACCTCATCAGCGGCAAGGCAGAACCATCGGGACTCCTGCCCATGCAGTTGCCTGCCGACATGAGTACGGTGGAGACACAGAAGGAGGACGTACCCCACGACATGCGGTGCCTCACTGATGCCGACGGGCATACCTATGACTTCGCCTTTGGCCTCAACTGGAAGGGTGTCATCTCTGATGAGAGAGTGAAGAAATACAAGGTGAACTAACCAATTTAATCCCTAACCATCATGTTGTCTGGTCTCCTCAGCATAGCACTTGTCATCAACGAACTGATGGCATCCAACGCCGGTTCGGTGATGAGTCCGGCATACAACTTCGACAGTTGGATAGAACTTTACAATCCCACGGAGCAGCCCGTCAGTCTCTCAGGCATGTATCTGAGTGACGATGCCAACAACCTGAAACGATGGAGGATGCCCGCCAACATAGGTTCGGTTCCTGCCAACGGCTTCCTCGTCTTGTGGCTGGGTTCTGATGACATCAAGACCACCCAGGCTCCCTTCAAACTCGACTGCGACGGAGGTTCCATCTTCCTGAGCGACCGCTACGGAGAACTCGTCACCAGCGTGCAGTATCCCGAGGCGCTGAGCCGCACCTCCTGGGCACGCACCACTGACGGTGGCGACAATTGGGGGTGGACTGCTGATGCCACACCGGGTGCCTCCAACGCCACTTCGGTGTTTACCAACAAACGGCTCGCTGCACCCGTCGTCAACGAGGGCAGTCAGATCATCAAAGGCACCCTCAATGTCAAGGTCGACTTCCCCAAAGATGCCATTCTCATGTACACCACCGACGGCAGCATGCCCCTCATCGGCAGCGGTTCGGCAAGACAAAGCCAGAACGGGATGTTCACCGTCACAAAGACCACCAACTACGTGTTCCGCCTGTTCCGCAACGGATACCTGCCCAGCGTGCCTGTCACTCGCAGTTATATCAAGACCGATATCGATTTCACCATACCAATTGTCTCGATTGTCGGTGATGAGCGCTACTTCACCGACGCGATGTGGGGTATCGATGTGAAAGGTTCCAACGGCATTGCAGGCAACGGGCGCGACGACCCTGTCAACTGGAACCAGCCATGGGACAGGCCCGTCAACTTCAGTTACATCAGTCCGACCGACGGCATGCTCTTCAACCAGGATGTCAATATCAGCGTCTCCGGCGGTTGGTCGAGGATGAGCAGTCCCCGTTCGATGAAGCTGAAATCCAACAAGGTGTTCGACGGACTCAACCACCTGGACTATTCCTTCTTCCCTCAGAAACCCAACATCCGCAGCAAGACCGTGCTCGTGCGCAATGGAGGCAACGACTCCTACAGCCGATTCATGGACCCGGCGCTGACCACCATCATCCAGCGCTCGGGCATCGACCTCGATGTGCAGAGTTTGGTGCAGGTGGCGGAATATATCAATGGAAGGTTCATGGGTGTGCTTAACCTGCGTGAGCCAAACAACGACAAGTATGTGTATGCCAACTACGGCTACGATGACGAGGAAATCGACATGTTTGAGAATGGCACGTTCAGAAACGGCACCAACGAAGTATACCGTCACCTCTGCGACATCAGTGCGAACATCAATGCTCCTGGAGTATATGATGAGGTGAAGGCACTGCTCGACATCGATGAGTTCACCAACTATATGGCTGCCGAACTTTACCTTGGCAACGACGACTGGCCCGACAACAACGTCAAAGGTTACAGAAGCAAGGACGACGGACGTTTCCGCTTCATCATTTTCGACCTCGACCAGCCCTTCAATGCATGGGGACATACCATCTCCTCACTCGACTCATACGGAAATGTCGCCATGGTGCGCCTGTTCAAAAACCTGCTCCAGCACGAAGGTTACCGCAAGAAGTTCATCGACACGTTCTGCATCATGGGGGGAAGCGTGTTTGAGAAGAAACGCGCCATAGCCATTGTCAACGAACTGGCTGATGCCATGCGTCCCATGCAACAGGTGGACAACAGAAATCCTGATGGTACTGCCAATAATATCAAAAACAAACTGGCTGGTCGTTTGGAAACCATGCTGAGTCAATTGCAGCAATACAGTCCTATGCGGCTCAGCAATGCGAAGAGGGTGGCTCTCCAGGTGGCAGCCGACACCGATGGTGCCAACATCTCCATCAACGGCATCAATGTGCCTTATGCTGATTTCAACGGCAAACTCTTCGCACCAGTTAGTTTGGAAGCAAAGGCACCGACAGGCTATACCTTCACAGGATGGCGCAAGTCTTCGGGCAATCTCATCCCCGTCTTTGGCTACAAAGCCACATGGAAATACTATGATGAAGGCGAAGCCGCTTCCGGTTGGCAGAACAATGGTTTTGGCGAGGCATCTTGGAAAACGGGTGTCGCGCCCCTTGGCTACAAGTTAAGCGGTGTGAGGACTACAGTCAGTTATGGTGGCAACGCCGACCGTAAGAATCCCACCACCTATTTCCGCAAGACGTTCACCCTTGATAACGAACCGAAGTCTGGCGACCTTTTCCAACTCAACTATCAGGTGGACGATGGTTTCGTCGTATGGGTCAATGGCAAGGAGGCGGGGCGCTTCAATATGCCGCAAGGCACCGTCAACTACACCACCTTCTCTTCCACCTACGCAGAGAATGTGCCCTTTGAAGGCTCGCTCGAAATCAATCCGTCGCTATTCAGGAAAGGCAGCAACGTCATCGCCGTAGAGGTACACAACACCAGTTACACATCGGGCGACCTCTTTTGGGATGGCGCATTGCTCACTTCTTCCGGTGTGGTCACCGACGATGACATCTTGACCGACCCCGTCATCGAACTGACAGATGACAGCAACTACACATTAACAGCGTGCTTCACACCGATGACCGAAGCCGAGCGCAGGGCAGAAGGATACACGCCCGTGTGCATCAATGAGGTGAGTGCGGCCAATAGCATCTTTGTCAATGAGTTCTTCAAGCACAACGACTGGGTGGAACTCTACAACACCACCAGTGCCGACATCGACATCGCAGGGATGTATCTGAGCGACAACCCGGAGAATCCGAAGAAGTATGAGATTGTCAAGACCGACGGCGTCTCGACCATCATCCCCGCACATGGGTTCCTGACGGTATGGTGCGACAAACTGGACCCGCAGTCGCAGTTGCACGCCTCCTTCAAGTTGGGTGCTGATGGCGGCGAGGTTCTGTTGACGGCTGCCGATGAGAGTTGGAGCGACCGCATCAGTTATTCTGAGATGAAGGGCGATGAGAGTGTCGGCCGTTATCCTGACGGCAGCAGGGAGGTCTTCACCATGAACGTGCCCACCATCGGCAAGGCGAACATCATGGGCAGTTACTCCGAATCTGTGGAGCAGCCTGTCGTGAACGGCATTTGCGAGGTGATGGTGCGGCCTCAGGGGTCTTCGCGAATCTACAACCTGCAAGGTCAGGCCATGCAGGGCAACTTGCCTCCTGGCATCTACATCCAGAACGGACGTAAATTCATCAAAAAATGATTATTTCAACACAGAGGCACAGAGATACAGAGTTTCATAGATACAACTTTCTCAAGTGGTAGTTATAGTAGTTAAAGGGGTAATGGCTTAACTTCAAAATGAAGCGATAACTTCTATAACTACTTAACTACTTGTTAACTACTTGAAGGTTGAGCATATGCGAAACTTGGTGTTTCTCCCGATTCGAATATTATTCCTTTATTATGGCTTGAAAGACCTTTGCTTGGAATATTATTCTTATTTTTTCATAATTATAGCTATATTTTCTATTCTACAAACATTCTTTGGAGAAGACATCGTTAATTCCTACCTTTGCACTTGCAATTTAGAACAAAAAAGTGTGTATTTGAACAAAAAGAAAGATGAAGACAGTATTAGTTACAGGTGCCAATAAAGGCATTGGATTCGGTATCGCAAAACACCTTGGTCTCAGTGGTTGGACTATTATTATCGGAGCACGCAATCAGGAACGTGCGGAGAAAGCCATCAGTGAACTGCAGTCGTTGGGCATTGACGTGGCTGGTTGGGTAAACATAGAATTGGCTGACCTTGCTGGTATAGAAAAGGCAGCACTGGAGGTCAACGAGAAATATCCAGAGGTGTCGTTGTTGGTGAACAACGCCGGTATCCCCGGTGATATGAGCGTCGACAGCCTACATACAGAAATCAGCGTCATCAGGGAGACTCTCGAGGTGAACTTCATCGGCACTTTCGTGCTTACCAAAGCGTTGGCTCCGCTAATCAGCAAAAATGGTGGAAGGATAATTAATGTCACCGTTCCCTCGGAAATCAGTCCCTACTGGCACCCCTTGGCCTACGTAGCCAGTAAGGCAGCACAGAATGCCATGATGGGCGTGATGGCAATAGAGTTTGAGCAACAACACACACCCGTTGAAATTTTCTCTGTCCATCCCGGTCCCACCACAACCGACCTGAACGGCAACATGAGTCTTCCAGGTTTCCACGACATAGAAACTGTAGGTCAAAAAATGGCAGAACTCATCAATGACAGCAAGTGCCATCAAGGAGAATTTCTCGAACTCTATCCGATAGTAGAAGAGGGGTGAGAGATATGAGGTTTGAGATTTAAGCTTCGCTTGATTGTCGGCTGCACCTCGGCATACTGAAAGCAAGCTTTAGTCTGCACTCGGTTTGCACGACAATTGAGGTTTGAGATTTAAACAAAGTCTTTTTTCTCTGTGTCTTTGTATCTCTGTGTTGAGATTGGAAATGTATGAGTTTGATGGTTTTTTAACAAATATTTGGAAAATTTCAAAAAAATAGTTATTTTTGCATTCAGTAAACCTTAATTTAAAGATTTATGCATGCAAAAAGACACACTATTAACTACACAAATCTAATTTCATTGTTGTATTTGTAAATACTAATCCTACCTTCTCACCTCGATGATTTCGTGGCGGAAGCCGACTGAAAGTAACGATAAAGAATCATTAATCAACCTTTATTTATATTTATGAAGAAATTACATTTAAGAAAATTGCTTGTTGCCATTGCAGCACTCTTCATTTCGATAGGTGTGCAGGCACAGCAGAATGGCGTGTCAGGACAGGTTACCGACGAAAACGGAGAGCCTATAGTGGGAGCAATCGTCACGGTACCTGGCACCAAGAAGATGACCATTACCGATTCCGACGGTAAGTTCTTTCTCGAGCAAGCTACCTCCGACGACTTGGTGGAAATCTCCTACATGGGAAAGCAGACCGTTCGCAGGAAAGCAGGCACCAAACCGCTCAGCATCACCGTCATCGATGACGCCACGCTGATGGATGAGGTGGTGGTGACGGGTTATCAGACCATTTCCCGCGAGCGTGCCACAGGTGCTTTCGGCAAGGTGAGTTCCGACCACCTCTCGCAACCGACGGGCAATATTGGCGAGCGCCTCGTAGGTACTATCTCCGGTTTGGCAAGTACGACGGATGCCAACGGCGACATCACGTTCCAAATCCGTGGCCTGTCTACGCTGGTGGCTTCCAACAAGGACCCGCTGCTGATTGTCGACGGATTCCCAGTTGAGGCTTCCATCAGTTCGCTGAACCCTAACAACATTGAGAAAATAGACGTGCTGAAGGACGCTGCCGCTGCCTCCATCTGGGGTGCCAAGGCCGCCAATGGTGTCATTGTGGTGACGACCAAGGACGGCAAGGAAGCCAGGAACGCCAAGGGCGGTGTAAAGGTGACGTTCAACAGCATGCTGAAGTTCTCGCCGAAGATTGACAACGACT
The DNA here is from genome assembly GCA_902767775.1 of uncultured Prevotellaceae bacterium. Taxonomy (GTDB): domain Bacteria; phylum Bacteroidota; class Bacteroidia; order Bacteroidales; family Bacteroidaceae; genus Prevotella. The sequence continues at coordinate 27,652 of CACXIP010000029.1, forward strand.
ACTATTCTGCCAATGCCTCCAACCAGGAGCTCATCGACTGGCAGATTTATACGTTCCAGAACAAAGACTTCGGCAGACAGGCTCTCATCGGCGACGGCAACTCGAACAACAACCTCAGGTACAACTACAACTCCTATTCCAACCTGTATGTCATGCTCAACGAGAATAGGTTGGGCTATGTGACCGACAGCGAGTTGCAGGCATACATCGCCAAGATTCGCACGCAGGACAACTCCGACCAGATCAAGGACTACCTGCTGGCCAATCCCTTCACCCAGCAGTACGACCTGAACATTGCCCAGAGCAGTGAGAGGGTGCAGTCGAATTTCTCTTTGCTCTATGAGAATCAGCAGCAGTATCTCAAGGGAAACAGCAAAAACAAGTATACCTTCAATGCCAATGCGAAGGTCAACCTCTACAAGTGGTTGGACTTCAGTGTCAACGGAACTTTCCATTACAATCATCAGACCAACAACGGAGTTGCCTTCACAGGTCCTGCCTTTGAACTGTTCTTCGACGAGAATGGCAACTATACCGATGTTGTCCGCCCCTATACCAGCCGCAACGACCGCACATTCTATACACCTAACGTGCATCGCTACCTCAACTGGACAGCGTTCCCTTATCCCGACTTCGGCTACAACCCTGTGCAGGAGATGCGCGGCCGCGACTACACCACCAACACCATCAATGCCCGAATTCAGGCCGCATTGAACTTCAAGTTGGCCAAGGGTATCAGTTTCGAGACGAAGTTCCAGTATGAGATTCTCAATACCGACACCCGCAACATCGACGATGAGACCACCTTCGCCACCCGGTCGACCATCAACATCAACTCGACATCGGAGAAGAAACCCACAAGCGATGTGACTCCCAACCTGCCTCCTGGCAGCATTCTCAAACAAGACCGCAGCTATACCGATGCCTACAACTGGCGCAACCAGTTCAACCTCAACCGCACGTTCGCCGAGCGCCATGAGGTGACGTTCATCGCCGGTACCGAAATCTCCGACCGTGTCTTCAAGACCGTCGTCAACCCACCGACTTATGGCTACAATGACGAGACGCTTTCCGTGGGCAAGGTGACCTCGCTCACCTACAAGAACTATTTCGGCAGCAACACCACTTTCTCCAACTATGTGAACAGCTACACCTACGAGCACGACCGCTACTTCTCTGCTTATGGCAACCTGGCCTACACGTTCGACGGGAAATACACACTGTCGGGCTCCGTTCGTACCGATGCCTCCAACCTCATCACCGATGACCCCAGCTACCGCTACGCCCCGTTCTGGAGCATCGGCGGCAAGTGGATTGCATCCAAGGAGCAGTTTGCCAAAGACTGGAAGTGGCTCAACCTGCTGGCTGTCCGCCTCACCTATGGTTTCAACGGCAACGTCGACCGCTCGACATCCATCCAGCCGGTCATCAAGTATAACACGTCGCAGGACGTGCTGCTGCAGGACTATACAGCTACTATCAGCAGCTATGGCAATCCTACCCTGCGATGGGAGAAGACCGGGACCGTCGACTTGGGCTTCGACCTCAGTATCCTTGGCGGTAAGCTGACTGCCAAACTCGACCTCTACAACAAGAAGGGCCGCGACCTGCTTGCTACATTCAACCTGCCTGCCGTGACGGGTGCTGCCTCCAACAGAATCAACGCCGCCGAGATGACCAACCGCGGTTTTGAACTCGAGTTGGGCACCTACCAGCGCTTTGGCGAGGTCACCTGGCGTGGTGCCTTGATGCTTTCCTACAACAAGAACACCATCGACAAGATGATTCACACCACCTATACCGGTTTCGAACTCAGCGGTCAGCAAGAGGACGACAGCGGTAAGTCGCCCGACGTGAGATACAGGGAGGGCTACAACGCCAACACCCTGTGGTCGTATGCCTATGGTGGACTCATCAATACGGGCACTGACGAGAATCCGGCATGGTATCCGTCAGTGATGCAGGGCGACGAAAAAGTGCCGCTCATCGACAACCAGACCGAAGACTGGAGCAACTACATGGTCAACTCCGGCGTCAAAGTCGCACCTTGGAACTCCAGTTTCTCAAGCACCATCAGTTGGAGGGGCTTCGACCTGTCGTTCCTCTTCACGGGTAAGTTCGGCCACAAGTTCCGTCGCCTGATGTTCAACTACGCGATGTATGCCGCCCTCCTGCCCAACAAGGATATGGCGGAGGTCCTCAGCCAGGATGGCAGCACCTACATCCCCTTTGCTGCAGAACCCTATTCCAGCTATAAGTTCGCTTCGTCATCCATCGGCTATGACATGAACTGGTGGACACGCTACAGTCGCTATATGGACTATGGTGTGGAGAGTGCCTCGCTCATACGCTTCCAGGAACTCACGTTGGCCTACAACATTCCGCGTCAGCTCATCGAAAAGATTGGCATCGGTGGCGTAAAGGTCTACCTGAAGGGCAACAACCTCCACACGTTCACATTTAACAAATACGACGAGGATCCGGAGTTCCCGCTCGGCACCATCCGTCCGGTTTCTTCCTTCACTTTCGGTCTCAACATCACCCTATAAATCATCCATATAATGAAAAAGTTAGTTTATTTATCCATCATACTGCTGACGTCTGTCGCCTTCACCTCCTGCGACGACTTCCTCGATGAGAAACCATCGAAAAGCACCTCGCTCACCATCGAGACGGGTGAGCATCTCTATGCGTTGCTCAACAGCTATACCGTCTATTATTTGGAGAAGAGCCCATGGCTCATCAATGCCTCCGACGACCAGCGGTGCTCCACCGACTGGTATGACATCGCCGGTTCCAGCAACTGCCCCGGTTACATGCCTTCGTCGCTGAGCTATGCCCTGTGGGACCCCAACCTCATTGCCAGTCAGGCAGATGAGAACTGGAAGAACGAGTATCTCAAGATTTTCTACGCCAACACCATACTTGAGAAGGCCGACGAGGTGTCAGGACTCAGCAGCCAGGAGCGCGAGGCCATCAAGCAGGAGGCACGCTTCATCCGTGCGGTCAGCTATTGGTATCTCGCCCAGGTCTACTGTCTGCCGATGGTTCCCGGCAATGAGGGCCGTCAGGGTCTTGTGCTGAAAACCTCCACCGATTTCGGTGAGTCGGTAAGCCGCAGTTCACTCAAGGCGACCTACGACTTCATCGAGGCCGACTTGCAGGAGGCGCTGAAGATTGAGACGCCGTTCAAGAAGATTGGCGGCACCAACCGCTGGAACTCAGTCCGTGCCAACAAGGCCGCCGTCAATGGCTTCGCCGCCCGCTTCTACCTCTATCAGAACGACTATGCGAAGGCCCTCACTTATGCTGATGCCGCCCTCGCTGCCCATAACCAACTCGTCGACTACAACACCGAGATGCGCTACATGGACACGCCGACGACCATCAATGTCAACGGCGTCGACGAGACTGTCCTTTTCCCCTATACCTACGAGGGTGGCGCCAACAACGTCAACGAGCGTATGTTTGAATGGAAAGAGCTTACCTACTTCCGCATGCAGTACGACAACAACTGGTGGATGATGCCGAGCGACGAGTTGCTGGCTTTGTATGACAAGACCTACGACCTTCGCTTCAAGTACCATTTCGTGTCCAACTTCTCTTACATCACCAGTGTCTTCACTCCTCTTATGGGCTATGTGTACTTCTGGAAAGACAGAATCCCGTCAGGTCCAACCACCTCCGAGATGCTGCTGACAAAGGCTGAGTGCGAGGCTCGCTTGGGCAGGGTGTCTGAGGCAATGAACACCGTCAACAAACTGCGTGTCGCACGTATCGACAACACCGCCCCGTCGAGCGTCATTCTCCTGACTGCCTCCAACCAGGAGGACGCCGTGAAGAAGATTCTTGAGGAGCGTCGCCGCGAACTGCCCTTCGTGCGCCGATTCCAGGACATCCGCCGTCTGAACACCAACAGCGAGTCATACGATGATCCGGGTGCATTGTCGAAGACGTTCTACTCCTTCACGCAGACCAACATCGATAAGTCGGCCAAAAAGACCTACACGCTTGAGAAAGGCTCCGACAAGTATGCTTGTCCGTTGCCCGAGACCGAGTTTATCGTCAGCGACTATGTCATCGACCAGAACATCTATCAGTAAAATCATTCAGATATGAGAAAGAGCCTTTTGGCGCTTTGTATCGCCGCAGCGAGCGTGTCTTTTGCTCAGGGCACTTACCACATCAACGGCAAGTATACCGTCCCTGACGGTAAGGAAGTATTCCTCATCAACCTCCTGAACAAAGACACCCTCGCCGTGACAACAGTCGGGAACAACCAGTTCTCGTTCACTGGCGAGTTGCCAGAGCCTATCTATGCCTATATGGGCAACGACCGCGAGCGGGTACACCTCATCTTGGAGCCTGGCACAGTCGTCGTCGACCTCGATGAGCGTGTCTTGCATGGCACCCCCCTGGCTGATAGCTACACCGATTTCCACCGGCGCTTCTATCGTTTCGACGCCCTCAGGAAGGATGAGCGCAAAGCACTTACCGACATCAAGGAGTCGATACCCCTCAATGAGTTCAACGAGCAGTGGCAGCAGTTGGACGACAAATATCGTCTGTTGCAAGGGCAGCTCACTGACTCTGTCGTCAGTGCGAACACCGGCAACCTGCTCGGGGCGATGGCACTCGATGACCTGGCGCTGCGTGACACCACACTGTTCATGCGACTCTATGCCGCCATGTCGCCAAAGATGCAGGCCGTACCGTTCCTCTTTAAGGATTTCGACAACATCCGCCTGATGAGCCGCACTGCCCCTGGCAAGATGTTCATCGACTACAAAATCAAGGGGGGCAACCTCGACGGCTCCGATGTCAGTCTGTCTGACTACGTGGGCAAGGGCAAGTATATCCTGCTCGACCATTGGGCTTCGTGGTGTGGTCCCTGCAAGGCTGAGATGCCCTACATCAAAAAGACATGGGAGGCATTTGCCGGCGACAAATTCGACGTGGTGAGCATTGCCGTCAACGACAAGCGCGAGAAGTCCCTTCAGTCGCTCAGCCAGCTCGACATGCCCTGGCACCAAATTATCGATGCCCAGGACATACCGACGAAGGCCTACAACATCCTTGCCATCCCACGGATTATCCTCTTTGCGCCCGATGGCACCATCCTGAAAAATGGTCTCCGCGGTGAGCAGATATTCACCACAGTGAGTGAGATATTGGGCCAATAGAGGCACAGCATCCATCGTACGCGTAAAGTCATCCCCGCCCCTCAATCCACCTTGAGGGGCGGCGTCTTTTTCACCACGAAAGGATGAATATTTTGGGAGTTTAGGAGTCTTGAAGTTTAGACATTACCCCAAAAGATTGGCTTGGTGACTGATAGGGGACGAGATGATTGCTAAGTAGAACGGCAAATATTTCCTTGTATCGAACTGTGATGAAATCTTCTACAAAACTTGTAGTACTTAATTCAGGGAAACAATGGAATCTCCTATATCCAATTACAAAGATTAAAGATAAAACACAATTATCCCAATAAATTTTGATGGTAAATTTATTTTGGTAAAATATATAATTAATAATGTTTATTGTGATAAAAAAAGTATATTTGCAATTCAAAAACAAAGTTATGAATAATTTCTCAAAAGGCAACAATAAAGTTTTTCAAAATATTCAAAAGAGAAAACTTTATTATCCAATTTTAAGAGAACCAGAGTATTATGAAAACCTCGAAATTGAAAGAGCGAGGGTTAAATATAGGTATGCGGCAAAAAGGTGGTTTGGTCTTAAAGGTTTCTCTTTATATGAGAATTTCTTAAAACAAGGAATAGCTGTAAGATATGTAAATGTTGATTTTTTGGAATGTGAATGCTATGCTCCTGATCCAGAATACGATGATTGTAGTATTTATTTTATTATAACAGAAGATGAACTTGAACGTATTGTGAAAGGAAGAAGGGATTTATATGATTTTTTAACTTCTGCTGGTGTTACTATGGTGAATTTCATCTTAATGGAAATGCCTGAAAAGTTATTTCATCTCTGTCAGTATTATGATATTATTGAATTGTTAGGGTTAGATGACGACATAGAAGCTATTCCGAGAGAAGAATTGATTTTAAAGTTTAAATGTGATAATAAAAGAAAATGAGAGTTCCTTCATAAGAATAATTTGGGTATACTAAAGCCAATTTGGTTCTGCCATTTATTAATTTTAAAATTGTAAGGATGCATCAAACTCCTTTCAATAATGTATAATAAAAAACTATAATCATATGATACATACTAATAAGTATATTTTTATCAGTTATTCATCAAAGAATTTGAATGACGTCATAAAATTGGTTGAACATATTGAGAAAACAATAGGGTATAAATGTTGGTATTCTGATAGGGATCTTGATAAAAGTAAAAGTGACTGGCCTGAGCTTCTGATGGCATATCTGCATCAATGCGACAAGGTATTGGTATATCTCACAAGCGATGCTCTTGCGAGCGGACAAGTCGTAAATGAAATTGCCAATGCATCAGCTGCCAGTAAGAAGGTTATTCCGCTTATCCCCAAAAAGATAGCAATTCCTTTTTCTTTCATGTTTTTTATACAAAAATACGAATTTATCAATTGTTATCAATTGACTGATGAATCAGCAAAAGATATTTTAAGAAATCGTATTTTAGAGAATTGCAATGACGCACGTGATAATTTTTTGAGAATCACTCAATCTAAAGAATATAAAGAATATGTCATAAAAGTTTTAAAACATTACTATGGTGAAGATTTTATTGTAAACATCAATCAAAAAAACTTCGGTATCTTTTGTATACCAGGAAAAACCTCGTATCATGCAAAATCCATAAAAGACTATGATTGTTTATGCGATATGGAGAATTCACAGTTATCCAGTTTTGACATCAGCAAACATCAGTCATATATTAATAATAAATGGTATCCAGAATATAGTAATATTTTGGATGGAAATATTCGTTTTCCCAACCGTCCTGGTTATATGTTGGATGAGATACTTACTGATTCAGAGGGATGTTTTGATAAGATGCGAGTTCATATCGGTACTTATGCAGAAACGGTTTTCACATCACATGTCCTTGAATATGAGCTGTATCAAGCTTATCTTCAATTTGCTCATGAGGATTTTAGTAATCCCAACATATGGAAGCGGATAAAACAAGAATTCCCTATTCGCAATAGAATCCATGCAGGAATTGATACTATATCAGATCCAGAATATGTTGAAACAATGCGACGCTCCTTGCTTAAGGGTGATGGAAGAGAATCCATGCTGAGTGTACAGATGTTGGTTGTCGTCAAATCAAAAAGAAGCAATAAATATGAGGTTAAGTTAATTCAACGCTCAAATAAAGTTGCCATAAAACCTGGTTTATATCAATTCATACCATCAGGAGGTTTTGAAATACTCAATGACTCTGAAGATGATGAATACGATGAAATTGAGTTGCAAGAGAACTTTTCACCGGGATGTGCTATTTTTCGTGAATATCTTGAAGAACTCTTCAATATTCCAGAATTTGAGGGAGGAGGAACTGGCAGCATTGAGCAACGTCTTCTCCAAGATCCTCGTATACGCATCATTGAGAAGATGATGAAGGAGGGAAAGGCAGATTTACATTTCTTAGGAAGTATTATTGATTTAGCAGTCCTTCGACATGAATTGTCTTTTGTGTTGGTCTTTCATGAAGATATATATTCAGAAATGCAGTTAATAGCAAATGAAGAATGTAAGAAAGGGGTCGTTCGCAGTATTCCTATTCAGGATTTTGATCAAATGCAAAGCATATGGGAAAAAATACACACACCTAGTGCAGCCATCTGGCATATGTTTAAAAAAACAAGCCTATATCGCTCACTAATTGAATAGTTATAGCTTTTTATTTTGTATTTCGCATCCTTATTCTTACCTTTGCCATCATGAAACGATGGAGAACATTGGCGGTGTTACTCTGCGGGGTAACGACACTATTTGCCCAAACCGACAACGTGGCACGCGAAGATACACTCGAGGGAGTGACTGTGATGTCGCGCTCAGCCCAGCGAAGGCTGAGCGAGGTGCAGGTGGGCGTGGAGCGCATCGACTTGGGTACGATAAGCAAGGCACCTGCTCTCCTGGGAGAACGTGACATCATCAGGTCGCTGCAACTGCTCCCGGGAGTGAAGAATGAAAGCGAGGCATCAAGCGGCTATCAGGTGCGTGGGGGCACATCTGCGCAGAACCTCATCCTGCTCGATGGGGCCACCATCTACAATGCCGGGCACCTCATGGGATTGCTTTCCACCTTCAACGACAATGCACTCAATAATGCGGCGCTGTACAAAGGACTCGTGCCAGCCAACTTTGGAGGCGCCACGTCATCGGTTTTCGATGTCAGCACGAGGGTAGGGGACATGAACCGCTACCATCTCAATGCGTCGGTAGGACTACTCTCTGCCAATGTGGCGGCTGAAGGGCCTATCCAAAAGGAAAAGTCTTCTTTCTTCTTCGCAGGACGCAGGTCGTATCTCGACCTTTTCCTCAAGGCATCGAAAGATTACAAGGACAATGTACTCAATTTCTACGATGCCAATCTGCAGCTTACCTTCCGACTATCACCTCGCGACAGGTTGGCACTCACGTTCTTCAGGGCAAGAGACAACATGGGACTTGATGAGATGATGGACATGAAGTGGAGCAACACCACTGCCAACGCCAGTTGGCTACACAATGCCAGCAACCGTCTCTATGCGCATACTCAACTCACATACAGCGATTTCTCAGATGATGTGGGCATAGAGATGATGAACATCTACTACACGATGAAGGGATATATCCGCCATCTCACTTTCCACCACGACCAGACATGGATGCCCTCCAAAAAACTTACTCTGAGGTATGGACTGGAGTCGACATATCTCCAGTTGCAGTCGGCTGAGTGGGACATCAACATGCTCCATCAACGTGAGAAGCGCGACGGATGGAGCAATGCACTCTGGCTGAGTCAGGAATGGGCATTGAGCGAGAGGCTCAACCTGTCGGCAGGCCTCAGACTCCGACTGCATACCGTGCTTGGTGGTGCCCCATATTATGAGATGGACGCTGACGGAAACATCACCAATACGACCAATCCTGAGAAATGGCACGCCGTGAAAACCTACTCCAATCTTGAACCCCGTTTGAGCGCCAATATCAAACTCTCCGACCGTCACAGCCTCAAGGTGGGCTATAGCCGCAGCACACAGGATATCCATGCCATCAGGGCTGGGTCGATGTCGATGCCTTTCGACCGGTATACCATGACCAGCAACCTGCTCAAGCCAGAGGTGGCCGACCAGGTGGCGATGGGATGGACAGGCATCACAAGGCAGAGTGACTATGATTTCAGTGCTGAGGCCTACTACAAGTGGGTGAGAAACATCTACGATTACCGTGATGGCAAGTCATTCTATTCGGAGATTGAGATAGAGCGGCTGTTGCTGGGGGGAAAAGGACGTGCATACGGACTGGAACTATGCGCCCATAAGAACAGCGGCAGGCTCACAGGATGGGCGAGCTACACCCTGTCGTGGTCGGAGAACAAGATTGAGGGCATCAACAACGGAGAGTGGTACACTGCCTCCAACGACCGGCGCCACGACATCAGCATCATAGGCATCTATAAGGCTAATGCCCACTGGGAACTCTCGGCCATTTGGCATTACAACACAGGACAGGCACTCACCGCTCCAAGTGCCAAATATGAGATTGACGGGCGCACTTTCTACTATTATGCTGAGCGCAACGGTTACCGTGCTCCTGCAAGTCATCGCCTCGACCTCGGCGCCTCTTACACCAAAAAGAGACAGCATGCCACTCATGTGTGGTCGTTTGGCATTTATAATGCCTACAACCGTTACAATCCGTTCGTCATCACATTCGAGAACGATGATGACAAACCCTCGGGTACCTCAGCCAAACTTATCGCCATGTTTGGCATTGTGCCTTCCGTTTCATTCACCATGAAGTTCTGACCATGAGAAAGTTGCTGACTCTTTTCACCTCGTTGCTTCTCCTCGCATCATGCGAGAAGGAAATTGATTTCAATTACCACGAGATTGACCCCATCGTGGTGATAGAGGGACGGGTGACCAATGAGGGCACCGAGGTGTCGGTAAGGCACTCGCGCTCTGTTGAAGATTCTGTGAAAAGTGCCTCTCTGCCGGGCGCCACCATCTCAACCTACGCGCGCGTCGACAGCATGCGCAACAAGACGGTGGACGACCTGCGGGCGCTGCACGACGCGGGCTACACCGACATCATGATCGGCATCGAGTCGGGCGACGATGAGGTGCTTGCGCACGTGAACAAGGGCTACACCGCCGCCGACGTCGTGGAGCAGTGCGGGAAGCTCGACGAGGCAGGGCTGCCCTACAACTGCATCTACCTGGGCGGCATCGCCGGCGCGGGGCGCGCCGAGGAGACCGCAGCGCGCTCGGCGGAGGTGTTCAACCAGATCCGCCCGCAGTTCATGTACCTCACCACCGTCACCATCTTCCCCGACTCCGAGCTCGGCGCCGAGGTTGCGCGGGGCGACTTCGCGCCCATGAGCGAGCTCGAGCGGTTCCGCGAGTTCCGCGCGCTCGTGGCTGCGCTGGAGAATCCCATCGTCGTCGACACGCGCCTGGTGACCAACTCCATCGGCTTCGTCGCCGAGCTGCCGGCCGACCGCGAGGAGTGTCTGGCCGCTCTCGACGAGGCCATCGCCGGCTTCTCGGAGGACGACGAGCGGAGGCTCTCGCGCAGGAGGGCGATGATGCGCACGATCTGACGCGGAGACTTTACTTGCAGTGATTGGTATACTTGAAACCTGCATGATGTACGAGGGGTGAGTCGCGTATGGATCTGATTGAGGTATTCAAGGCACTGTCCAACGAGACGCGCCTCAACATCTTGCTCTGGCTCAAGGATCCTGGAACCAACTTTGGTCCCCAAGGCATCCATTTCTCCGAGCCGATTGACCTCAAGGGCGGCGTCTGCGTGGAGAGTATCAGCGAGAGAGCTGGTATATCCCAATCAACGGCATCAAACTACCTCACCATGATGCGTCGAGCGGGTCTCCTGCTGTCGGAGCGGCATGGCAAGTGGACGTACTATCGCCGGAATGAAGAGGTAATTGCGGAGCTTGCTCGGCGAGTTGAGACAGAACTCTGATTGATAGTATGTAATACATTCTACCGTTCAACAAAGAATAACTACCTATAGTCTTATAAATCGAGAAATATCGAAATGTAGTTCTATACTGGCGCCACCTACAACTCAAGGGGAGGGCACCAATGGAACTCACGCATATCTTTGAACCCATCACCATCAACGGGCTGACCATCAAAAATCGCATGGTTGTGTCAGCCATGGCCAGCTGCTATTGCAGCGAGGATGGTATGCCTACCGAGAAGTTCATGGCCTATCACGAGCGCAAGGCCCGTGGTGGCTTTGGTGCCATCATCACGGAGGACTTCTGCGTGTGCCCTGAAGCCGGTGCTTTCAAGCGTCTCGGCGGGCTGTGGAACGACGAACAGATGAAGGCATATCGTGCGTTTACCCAGCGCATCCACGATGCTGGCGCGAAGATTATCGTGCAGCTCTATCATGCCGGGCGTCAGACGTCGAGTCGCGTGACGGGCGTACAGTGCGTGGCGCCCTCTGCTATCAAGGATCCCACGGTAGAGGAGACTCCCCATGCGCTGACAGTTGACGAAATCCATGCACTGGAGCAGCGCTTCGTGGACGCTGCCGTCCGCGCCAAGGCCGCAGGCTTTGATGGCGTGGAGATCCATGGCGCCCACGGCTACCTCATCAACCAGTTTGCCTCCCCGTATTCCAACAAGCGTAGCGACGAGTAGCATGAGCTCGGTGGAGTTTGTGCCAGGCGGCCTGCAGCTCGAGGAGACCAAGGTCATTGCCCGCTTGGTAGAAGAGGCAGGCGCCGACCTCATCCACGTCTCGCAGGGCGTCTTTGCCTCGGGTCGTAACATCATCCCGCCTTTCGCGATTCCAGTGGCAGGCTTTGCCGACCATGCGGCAGCCATTAAGCAGGCTGTGAAGGTGCCGGTCATGGCGGTCGGCCGCATCAATGACCCCCTTCTTGCAGACACCATCATCGCTACAGGAAAGGCCGACCTGTGTGCCATGGGTCGTGCGTCGCTGGCCGACCCCGACATGCCCAACAAGGCGCGTGAGGGTCGCCTGTGCGACGTCAATCGCTGCATTGGCTGCCTGCAGGGTTGCGACGGCGAGCTCGAGCAGGGGCTTCCCATCCGCTGCTTGGTCAACCCGCTGACGGGCAAGGAGGATGAGTACGACCTGTCGCCTGTGAGTGAACCGCGTCGCGTGGTTGTCGTAGGCGGCGGTGTGTCGGGCTGCGAGGCGGCGCTCGTAGCGGCGCGGCGTGGCCATACGGTGACGCTGCTCGAGAGCTCCCAGGAGCTTGGTGGCCAGTGGCTGGCGGCTGCCGCTCCGCTCGCCAAGGGTGACTTCACGTCGTTCGTTGCGTGGCAGCAACGACAGCTCGAACAGCTTGGGGTCGAGGTGCTTCTTGGTGTGGAGGCGACGCGTGAGACCATCGACGGGTTGGCCCCAGATGCGGTCATCCTTGCAGTGGGCTCTCGTCCCGCGATGCCTCCCATTCCCGGCCTTCGCGAGTACGGGGTCGTGGCTCAAGACATCCTGCGTGGTCGTGCCGAGTTCGGTAACCGCGTGGTGGTCATCGGTGGTGGTTTGGTAGGCGCCGAGACGGCCGATTTCGTGGCCGAGGGTGGTAGCTCGGACGTCACTATCGTGGAGATGCTCGACCAGATCGTACGTGATGGCGAGCCTGCCCCCACCTCCTTCCTGCTCGAGCGCCTGGCAGCTCACGGGGTGAACGTGCTTACCTCGGCGGCCGTCAAGAGTGTTGAGGCAGATGCCGTTGTATACGAGAAGAGCGGCGATCAGGTCCGTCTGGGCGATGTGGATACCGTCATTGTCGCTATTGGCGCACGTGCGAACACGAACCTCGCAGGCACGTTGGCGGATGCGCCTTACCAGGTGGTCTCCGTCGGCGATTGCAACGAGCGGGCCAAGAACGGTTACCGAGGCATTCAGGAAGGCTTTGAGGCGGGCCTGCGCGTGTAGCGCCCGTCCTCGTCGGTCACGGGAAGGCCAGCGCCGAATCCGTAGAGCGCCGTGTACACCTCCTGCTCGAGCACGGTGCGCGTGCAACCGCCCATGTTCTTGCCGTATGAATGCGCTCGTTTCTCGCCTACTGCGCGTCGGAGGACGCGGCCCTCGTCACGCTCAGCCAGGCGGCGAAGGCGGTGAAGGCGCCGCCAGTGCCGAAGAGGCCGATAGCGTACCTCGAGGACGCCGAGCTCGCGGCGG
>CACXIP010000030.1:0-467 GCA_902767775.1 uncultured Prevotellaceae bacterium
CTGTCACGCCATACGCCGTGGTGGTGCTCGTCGATGTATCTGGAGGCTATTTCCCTCGTGGCCTCGACATTGGTGCCAGGCTTCATCAAGAAGAACGCCTTGGCGGCACCTGTACCTCCACTGGCAAAGGATTTATCGTCCAGTTGGTAACCCATCACTTGCGGATAGCGCTGCATGCTGACAATGATTTGTGTCTCATTGGGCAGCACCGTACGATCCATATCTTTCATCACGCCGCTGATGGTATAGACCAGCGTCGTGTCGTAAGGGTCAACATGGTTCATTCGCACATGGCGCTCACCCACAATCTGCAGCGACTCACCGATAGGATTCATATCGCCAAAGAGACGACGGGCCAGCCGTTGGGTGACTACACACTTGTCGGGTGCATTGAGGGCGGTTTTGCGGTCACCTTCCACCAATGGGAAGTCGAACAACTGGAAAAAGGACGAATCGGCCAACATGAT
>CACXIP010000030.1:497-57447 GCA_902767775.1 uncultured Prevotellaceae bacterium
GACTACACACTTGTCGGGTGCATTGAGGGCGGTTTTGCGGTCACCTTCCACCAATGGGAAGTCGAACAACTGGAAAAAGGACGAATCGGCCAACATGATAATACCATTCTCACCATCAGCATCCTTCACCTCTTTGTCTCCATACTGAATACGCCCCATCTGACTCATCACGCAACAGGTCTGCTCCACATCGGGGCACAGCCGTTGGATGCCCTCTGCCGCCTGAGGCCATAGGAAGAAATAACTCTCTTCACCCATCAGGTAGATGCGGTCGGCATTCTTGTGCCAAGAGTCAATGCTATACTGCCGCCAGGTGTAGTCGCCCATCAGGATGATGAACATCAGCGACACCACCAGCCCCGCTATATTAATTAACGTATATAGCTTATTGCGTGAAAGGAATCTGAAAAAACTCTTCATTTCTATTATTCATTCTTAATACTGTTGACGGGATTCTCAGAAGCGGCGCGCCAGCTCTGGATGATGACGGTTGCAAGGGTGATGCTGCCTACGGCGAGGAGTGCCAGTGGGAAGAGCCACCAATAGATGGGAGTTCGCTCTGCAAAGCTCTGCAACCATTGGTTGCCGAAATGCCAAGCCAACGGTGCAGCGATGACAAAACTGATGAGCAGCAGCCAAACATAGCGGCGGCACAGCATGGCGAGAATCTCTCCTACAGAGCTGCCCATCACCTTTCGGATGCCGATTTCCTTGCGGCGGTACTCCGTCTCGAACATTGTCATGCAGAACACACCAATGAGCGTGATGATGAGACAGATGACGCTGAACACCAATACCTGCCGCATGAAGCGGAATTCCTCTTGATAGAGTTCTTCTAAATGTTGGTCAAGGAACTTCACCTCAGGTTCATTTTGCATTCCCAACTTCATGCAAATATCTTTGATTTTCTGTCGCATCTGCACTTTGTCGGTGCCTGCTGCTACACGCACATTCATTATATTCAATGGAGGAACCCAACCTTCGCTCTTTAAGATATCACGAGCTACGATGAATGCCAACGGCGAATCGTTGTTGTCAATGCGCGTAGAGCCGAAGCGAATATTACGGCACACACCAATTACCGGCAGGTCATCATCCAACAGTTTTTTGTCCATCTCCACCCAGTTCCATTTCTTACGGGCAGCCTCGTTGATGATATAGCAATCGCCATCATGCTCTGTGAAGTCATGGCCTTCAACCACCTTGATTCCCAACGTACGAAGGTAATGACAATCGACAGGCAGCACCGTGTATTGTATCTTATGGTCTTTGTCGCTCCGTCCCCAGTTCATATACGTGTCGTTGAAACCCAAAGCGAATTGAGAGAAAGCAACGTCAACCACCCCCATCTGTTGCATGAGTTCAGACCGCAGAGCATCTTGCTTGTCATTCAGTTCACCTGTAGATGCATATAAGATTTCATCTTTAGAAAAACCATAGTCGGAATTGAAGATGTAGTGGCTTTGCAGATAGAGAATCCCGATGTAGACCACCACGACGCTTGTAATCAAGAATTGAAGGCAGAGCAATGCCGTACGTAGTTTGCGACCTTGTGGAGAGAGCCCGAATGCGCCCTTCAGCACCAATGCCGGTTGGAACGAAGTGATGTAGAATGCTGGGTAGATACCTGCCACGACGCCTACCAAGACAGCGACCAATGCCAGTGCAAGGATGAGGATGACATGATTGCTGAGCGCTATGCTATCTACCATGAGTTCGCTGATAAATGGCCAGTATGACAGCAGCCAGCAGATGACCATGGCCATGAGGAATGCCATGAGCGACATGATGAGAGTCTCTGCTATGAGTCCCATTCTCAATGAACTGACGCTGCTGCCCAACACCCTCTTTGTATTGACGCTCTTGATGCGCATCGGGCTCTCTGCCAACACGAAATTAAGAAAGTTGATGGTAGCGATGATGATAACCAACAGGCACGATAACCGAAGAATCCAATCTACGGTTTTGTTCCCTTTGTCCAGTTCTGGGTCTACGCCCGAGTACCACGTTTTCGAGATGGGTTGCAAGCGCATGGCGAATGACATGCTGCCTTTCTCTTCTTCCCATTGTGCTTCCATACCGTTTTCAATAAACAGCTGATGCCATTTCTCCATCATGGCATCCCGCATGCTGCGGTTGACTTGGGCTGTATCAATCTGAGCATTGAGCCTTAAGTAACAAACGTAGTTGTAATTATTGATGTTGCCCTGGTTTTCATCGCGCATGTTGGAATAGATGCAATTGCTTACAGAGCAGTTTTTGGGGAAGTCGGCAAACACGCCTTTAACCATGGCACTGTCTCCACTCTCCCACATCATGTGGCGGCCAGCCACCTGTACAGAACCGAAATACTGCATCGCTATGGACGCCGGAATGACCAATCCTTTTTGGTCACCATCCTTCCAGGTGATATCGCCATCGAGTAGCCGAGGGGCAAACGTTGCCAGCGCATCATTGTTGACACGGCACCAAGGAAAGGAGAATTCGGTAAAGTCCTTTTTAGCTGTACAATTGTTACACCACCCCTCCATTAAAGCCATACTTTCTACCTGAGGCATGGCAGCCAGTTGTTCTGCTATGTAACGACTGACATGTGATTGCCATTCACGGTTTTCTGCCATACCAGGCACTTCAACACGATACAACTGTTCATAGTTGGTCAGTCCCTTGTTGTAGGAATGGCTATAAGTGACCTGTGTCAGGAACAGGTAGCAAGCAGCAAATGCCACAGAGAGTCCGCTGAAATTGAGCACCGTCGCCGTCTTGAAGCGGCGTGCCATGTAAAGCATGTTTCTGAAGATATTCATAATTTTGGAGTTTTAATTGGGAGTTTAAAATAGCGTGATGGTTCGCGGTTTACTACTTTCTGCTGCGGCGAAGCCACAGCGTACGGAGGTTTTTCATATTTCAATCATTTTTTTATATCCAATACTTCATTGTCCTTGAATGCCTCGTAGCCGCTGGTGACAACACGCTCACCTGGCTCCAGACCTTCGAGCACTTCGTAGTACTGCGGATTCTGGCGACCTACACGGATTGGGCGGCGATAGGCCTTGGTTCCGGTTTTGTCGAGCACAAAAATCCATTGGCCTCCAGTGGTCTGGAAGAAGGTGCCGCGAGGAATAAGGATGGCCTGTTCTGGCTGGCCCAACTCCAAATCAATGTAATAAGTCTGACCTGTGCGGATGTTCTCAGGACGCTCGCCACGGAATACGAAGTCGCAGCGGAACTTCCCCTCGCGCACTTCGGGATAGACCTTGCGCACCTGAAGCTGGTACTTTTTGTCTCCACGGGTGAAGGTGGCAGTCAATCCCTGACGCACGCGGTCGATATAGTGCTCGTCAATCTGTGCCTGCACCTTATAGTCAGAGAGGTCGTTGATTTGCCCGATCATCTGTCCAGACTGAATGCTTTGTCCTAACTCCACGTCGAGCAGTCCCAGTTCGCCTGTGGCAGTAGCCCTCACCTCGAGTTTGCTCTTGCGCTGTCTCACCAGCATGACATTCCGGCGCATGTTCTGCAGGTTGTCCTCCATCTGGTCCATCTGGACAGTTCGGTATAGACTGTCTTGTTTCAACCGACGCCCCACCAGATTACGCTTTCTTGCCGACAGTTGGTAGTCCTCCTGTGACTGCACGAATGTCTCACGGTTAATCATCTTCGCATCATAGAGACGTTTGTTCTGCTCGAATGTACGCTGTTTGCGATGCGTGTCCATATCCAACTGCGCCTGTTCTGTCAGGTTGTTGAGTCTGTCCTGCTGCATGGCCACCTGTGTGTTGCGCAACAGGTTTTGTTTTTCTGCCAGTTCCGACTCTGCATTCAGAATTTGCAAGTCGAGGTTGGAATTGCTAAGACGTACGATGACATCGCCTTTGTGCACCATCGAACCCTCCTCAACGACTTTCTCCATCACGATGCCGCCCTCCTCTGGAGATATCTGCACCACCTGGATGGGCATGACCTGACCATTGGTGCGCACATAGTCTTTAAACTCGGCACTCTTCACCTCGCTGATGGTCAACTCGTCATGGCTCACTCTCAGTGTTGAAGCGTGATTGCCGAAGAGCAGCCAACCCAGTATCGCCAGCAGCAAGCATCCGCCAGCCACATATGGCCAATACTTCATCAGCCTTTGTCCTTTTGTTTTTTCGATTACTCTGTCCATATTGTTATTCCTTGATAATATCTTACTAATTGTTCCTTGACCATAGCCATTAGTCGGCACTGCAGCAGCGTAGCCTTCGAATGCAGCAGTTGTGCTGAAGTGTTTTGCAGGTCGATAGCGGTGCTCAGTCCTTCCTCATACTGATGGTATGTCAGTTGATAAGCCAGGCTGTCCGCCTCCACTTTTTTCTCCATCTGTACCGTCTGTTTGAGGTATCCCTGCCAGTCGAGCCATGCCTCGCGGCTGAGTTTCTCCAATTCGGCATGTTTCTGCTCAAAAGCCTCACATGCTTTTTGGTAATTGTTCTTCGCCTTGCGGATGTTGCCCACCGTCTGCATGCGATTGAAAATCGGGATGCTCAGCGTGACACCCACATACTCGCCCATGTTATTGCTGAATTGTTTTGCAAAAGATTGAGCATTCTCTGTATGCAAAGTCTTATAATAAGTGGTGCTCAGGCCCGCACTCAGTGAGAGAGTTGGGTAAAGGGCGGCGCGGGCCTGGTTCCACTCATGTTTTGATGTTTCCACCTGATACTGTGCCTGCTGCAAGGCAGGGTGCAACGGAGAACAAAATGGTTGAGCACCTGTATCCTTCTGTTGGAGGGGATTTGAAATCCCCGGCTTATGGGATGCGGATTTCAAATCCGCATCAACGAACGACACCGCATCAACGAACGAGAAAGGCAGCACAACAGCAATGCTGTCTGTCAACGGATATGCCATCTCTTTTTTCAGTTCCAACAATGCTGCGGCAAGGAGGTTTTGTTGACGGGTTACCTCATAGTCGGCCTCGGCATGCTGCGACTCCACCAAAGCCACGTCGGCGGCACTTTTGCGTCCCACCTCCTCTAAAAGACGAGTCTGCCGCAGCAGCAGTTCTGTTTCCTGCAGTTTCTCCTGAGCCATCTTGACCATTCCCTCATCATACGCCACATTGACGTATGCCTGCAGCACATTCAGCGCTGTCAGATTCTGTTGCTGTCTCAGCGCCTGATGCCCCATCAGCACACCCGCCTTGGCAGCCTTCAGTGCATGCAGGCGGCTGAATCCGTCAAACACAGGCAACAATGCCTGAACGGAGTAGCCATTGTAAAAGGTGCTTACATTGGTGTAGCCGTTGGTCTCAGGGTCAATCGCCCTTCCGAAGTTGTACTGCGCACCGATGTTGGCATCAACGGCAGGAAGGAAGCGCCCGGCAGCATTGTTTTTGGCTACCTTATAATTGTCGAGTTCCAGCTCTGCCCGCCTCACCTCATGGTTATGCTCCACGGCATACTGCATGCACTGCATGGCAGTCCAACGCGGCTGTGCCTGCGTCTGTGCAGCATATAATGCCAGGATAGCAATTATTACTTTTCTCATACCTTTTTTTGTTTTTGTTCACTGCAAAGATATGGTCCTTTTGAAGAACCCACAATCTTTTTGGGGCGGTGGAAAGCTGATTGTCTAAAAATTATACACCCCGACGTATGATTCTTTGACGCTTTATTAGTACCTTCGCACCATGAAAAAGTATGGAACTATTTTAATCGCTGATGACAATGCAGCAGTGCTGACGGCTATGCGCTATTTGCTTGACTCCACATTTGAGCAAATCTTGACCACATCACAGCCAGACGACATTTTGAAGATGATGGCCCAACAGCCCGTCGACATCGTCTTGTTGGACATGAATTTCACCCTTGGGGTGAACAGTGGCAACGAGGGTCTTTTTTGGCTGAGGACTATCCGCAAGCACCATCCCCAGACTCCTGTCGTGCTGCTGACCGCTTATGCTGATGTCAGTCTGGCTGTGAAAGGGCTGAAAAGCGGTGCCTCGGACTTTATTTCCAAGCCTTGGGACAATGATGAGTTGGTGCGCAAACTGAAAGACGTGCTTGACATGCAGAGCGAGATTGTCACCCTCGATGAGATGGAAGCACAGCACATCCGACGTGCCATTGACCATTGCCACGGCAACTTGAGCCGTGCTGCTGAGATGTTGGGTATCACCCGGCAGACCTTATACAACAAGATGAAGAGGTTGGATTAGGGGTGAGGGGTGAGAAGTGAGAGGTGAGAAGTGAGAGGTGAGAAGTGAGAGGTGAGAAGTGAGAGGTGAGAAGTAAGGGGTGAGAGATAGATGATTATGTTGTATATCATATTAGGTGTCATTATTTTGGCTTGTTTTGCTTGGCTTGTATATCATCAGCGGAAGCTGAGGATACGAGCCCACATTATGCAGGAAGCTATCCGCAACCATGACTTCACGTTCCGGTTGCCCACTCGAGGTATGCTCTTTGGTGAACGCGCCATGCAGGAAACTCTCAACCAGATGAGTGAAACCATCCGCCAGGAAATCAATCAAAATGAGGTGGAATCCTGGGAACGATTGACACGGGTGCTGACCCATGAGATGATGAACGCTACCGCCCCCATCACCAGCATCAGTCAGTCGCTGCTCGGCCGTCCAGAGGTCAAGGACACGCCCCTTGAGGACGGCATCCAAGCCATCTATGAGACCTCCAAGCATCTGAGTGAGTTTGTGACCAGTTATCGGAAAATGTCCCAACTGGAGAAGCCTTCGTTAAGTGAGGTCGCCCTTCGTCCGTTGCTGGGTGACCTCAGCCGTACTTATCCTCAGTTAACATGGGAAATTGACGTGCCTTTCATCACGGTGCATGCTGATTCGGGCATGCTGCGACAAGTGTTGATGAACATGGTGAAAAATGCCATCGAGGCCAAAGCCCAAAAGATGGTAGTCAAGTTAATGGAACAAAAAACGGCTACCCTATCGTATGGCAGCACCAAGCAAGTGTGTCTGTATGTAGGCAACGACGGCTTGCCCATTCCCGCTGAAGCCCGTCAGTCGGTTTTCGTGCCTTTCTTCACGACGAAACGCAGTGGCAGTGGAATCGGCCTCTCGCTGAGCCGCAGAATGATGCTTCAACAAGGAGGCATGTTGGAATTGGCCGAACAGCCTCGCCATGGCTGCCGTGTAGGATTTGTGCTGACCATTCGTCAAATTCTTTGAGAGGCTTCACCTAAATTAATGAAAAGACCTGACAGTTTTTAGTAATTCTCAAGGATTTCCCGCGCTTTCTCTCTTCTTTTGGCTTTTGAGCTTTTCTTGGAAATCAGTTTTCCGAAGGCTTTACCTATTAGGGCAAGGAGATTACCTCCATTGGCGGGGTCAATGGCGAGTAATTGAGCATCGGTCTTGTTGAGCGCCACCATTTTATTGATGCGATCAGCAAGACCATCATCCTTTCCTCTGCCGAAGACCACCACTTCGCGCACACCCAAATCTTTTGACACAAGAAAAACAGTGTCACGTACCTCATTGACATTGAGCAACCGACTCTCATAATTAAGATGCGAGAGCAAAAGGCTCTTGCAAGTGTCAGGCACAGAAAACAAACCCAAAGAGTCACTTACAAAGACTCCGGCACTACTTTGCACACTCACGCTGCTGATTGGTTCAGATGTTTCCACATCGCACACCATCAACTGTCGCTGTGCTGCCACAGAAACAAAATGAAGTATCAAAAATATGAGAAGGAAGCTTCTATTCATAACAACAAAAGTAATTGTTTTTTTGAGGTGCGACAAACTTTTTCAATCTAATTAAAAACTATTAGCAGACCTTTGCAAAACCTTTCTGTCCATCATGGTCGCTTCGTGAGAAGGATAGTGATATATCAATGCCCATATTGCTTTTTTGAAAATGCCCAACCATTTATTCTGTCTTTTATTCTTTTGTTTAACAAAAAAATAGTACCTTTGATGTCATCTAAGATGAATCAAATACTATTTCCAAGAAAATATGAAGAACAAGACGAAAAAAGCGACGCTCAGCCGAGCAAGTTTCAAAGTGCAGCATCTGTGTGTGCAGATGATAGTCATCGCTGCCTTTTTGAGTATTGGAACAGCCCATGCACAGGTATCGTTTGGGCGTGCCACCCTATTCAATGACGACTGGCGGTTTGCCCTTATCGGCACAGACTGGCGGGCGCCATCAGGAGGCAATCCCGCTGTGGAGGCCGTAAGCAAGGGTAAGGCAGCAGCGACAGCCGACCGCGAGCGCAACGCACAATCTGCGGTTTTTGATGACTCCGCCGCCAGCCAGCCCAACTTTGATGACTCCCGTTGGCGCCGGCAGCCACTCCCCCACGACTGGTCGGTGGAGCATCCCATGTCACCCCAACTTTTTTCATGTACGGGATACTTACCCGGCGGTGTAGGATGGTATCGCAAGCATTTCTCAATTAAAGAGAGCAACCGTCCCTCCGACACCCAGTGGTTTGTCTATTTTGAAGGCATCTACAACCGGGCGGAAGTCTACCTCAACGGTCATCTGCTCGGTATGCGTCCCAACGGCTATGCCTCTGTGTTATATGACATGACGCCATGGCTCAACAAGGAAGGTGACAATGTGCTCGCCGTGCGTGTAGACCACTCGCGACAAGCCGACTCTCGTTGGTATACAGGAAGCGGCATTTACAGAAATGTATGGTTGGTGGAGTCGGGTCCGGTGCATCTTGCGCAATGGGGAAGTGCCTGGAGACTCAAGCAACTGAACCGAGGTGCCGCCACTGTAGAGGTGGACGTAGAGACCACCACGGCAAAAGGTTATGAAAAGAACGTTTCCTCATTAAAAGCACAGGTGACCATCTACGATGCTCAGGGACGAGAGGTCGTACAAAAACAGACTGCCATCGGCAACCAGGAACGCCTGACTATGCAACTGAAGATATCGCAACCGCAAATATGGGATGTGGGAAGCGGTTATCTTTATACCGTAAAAACTGAGTTATGTGACGCACACACCAAAGCCGTCATCGACACCAGCAGCATGCGCATGGGTCTCAGGACATTACGTTTCGATTCAGACAAAGGCTTCTTTATCAACGGCAAAAACATCAAGGTGAAAGGTGTCTGCCTACACCATGACGCAGGAGTATTAGGCGCTGTGGTACCCCGCGACGTGTGGGAACGGAGGCTTATCAACCTGCAGGCCATCGGTGTGAATGCCATCCGCATGAGCCACAACCCACAGGCCCCCGTGGTCTATGACCTATGTGATTCCCTCGGTCTGCTCGTCATGGACGAAGCCAGTGACGAATGGGAGTTTCCCAAGCGGAAATGGCTGGAAGGATGGAACCGCGGAACACCAGGTTATGAAGGTTCATATGACTTTTTTGAGGAATGGATAGACCGCGATGTGGCTGACATGGTGCGCCGCGACCGCAACCATCCCAGTGTTTTCCTATGGTCTATCGGCAATGAGGTAGATTATCCCAACGACCCCTACACCCATCCTGTGCTCGACGGCAGCAGCATCACGCAACCCATGTACGGAGGCTACAAACCTGGGCAACCGGAAGCCCAGCGTATCGGGCGTATTGCGGAGCGGCTCACAAAGGTGGTGAGGCAGATAGACAGCAGCCGTCCTACGACGGGCGCATTGGCTGGCGTGGTGATGTCGAACGAGACCTCATATCCACAGGCCGTCGATGTGGTGGGCTACAATTATACTGAGAGCCGCTATGATGAAGACCACAGGACCTATCCCAAACGCGTGATATACGGTTCGGAGAACCGTCATGACTTGGAGGCATGGAAAGCCGTAGCAGAGCACGACTTCATTTTCGGACAATTCCTCTGGACCGGTATCGACTACCTTGGAGAAAGCGGTGCATGGCCGGCACGAGGTTCCTCTGCTGGACTGCTCGACCTGAAAGGAGAACGGAAACCTCAGGGCTGGTGGCGTGCCTCACTTTGGAGCGAGAAGCCTGTGTGCTACATCGGCACATATCCCACGATGGGCAATGGTGGCAACCGCCGTGGTCGCCAGGCAGGACGGCGTGACCCAGGCGTGTCAATCTATGCACAAGACACGTGGAACTATCGTGACGGACAGACCATCCGTGTGGTGTGCATGACCAACCAAGAGCAAGCACGACTGCTGCTCAATGGTAAGGAAATCGCTGCACCAAAGGCAAAAGACCAGACAACAGGAGCCATATGGTGGGACATTCCCTATCAACCGGGAGTGCTCAGGGCAGAGGCAATGGACAACGAAGGCCATGCTGTGGCATCTTATGAAATAGCCACCACAGGAAGACCTGCAGCCCTGAGGTTGACGGCAGACAAGACCACGCTGACGGGGCGCGGACGAATCGCTCACGTCATCATCGAGGTCATTGACTCGGAAGGGAGAACCGTGCCACTTTCCGACAACGAGATATCCGTACGTGTGACTGGTGCAGGCCGTCTGTTGGGACTTGAGGGCGGCGACATGAGCGACACCAGCAACCTGCGCGACTGGCGGCAGCGTGTAGTCCGCGGCAGACTACTTGCCTATGTAGAGGCCACACAAGAGGATGGCACCATCAACGTGAGGGCAGATTCGCCATTGCTCGAGGGAGGAGAGAAGGAAATAGGGATAAAAGATAAAAGATTAAAGATTAAAGATTAAAAATTAAAAATTAAAAATTAAAGATTGAAGTTTCCCACTCCATTCAAATGCGCTAATCTTTGATTTTTCACGAATTAGGGAATTAGAGAATTATTTCATTACGATAAGAATTAAAAAGGAATTGGAGAAGAAATGGCAAGCCATTCTGCAATATATTGCCTGAGTATCGAACGCCAAAAACGCAACGACAAGATGGGCTTTTTTCACTGCCTTCCTGACTAAAAGAAAAACTGGACTATCGTAATCCCAAACAAAAAATAGCTTTTTTGTTTGGGATTACTCTTGTTTTACACTACCTTTGCATAATCAAGACAATCATTACCTTTGCATCATCAATAAAATAGATATTATATGAAAAAACTCATAAAAAGTTGTTTGAATGGGTTGGCGTTAAGCGCCAAGTCGTGGTTGTTTTTCGCTCTTCTGCTGCCCATCCTGTTTTTCATCGTTCATCCGTTTGACCCCATGTTGGTGTTGGGTGTTTCGGTGATAGGCGTGCTTCTCTATTTCTCCGCGAAATGGAAGAAAGAAGCACCTGCCGCCCAGCAGGCAACTGAAGAGGCTATACGTGCCGGAGTGAAATTTGAAGACCCCCACCCCACTGACGAGACAAAAGAGAGTCCGCTGAAGCGTTACAAGAACAAGTATTACACTGCTCTTTGGACCTCTATCCTCTCTGCCTGTATGATGAGCTGTTCCTATCAGATGATATACAACAACACATCAAAGAGGACGTCTACTGTTGCCTCCGTTCCAGCCAGCCCCGCCACCGACGCGGTTAAAACCGGACGCACCGTGGCTGCCGCTGACTCCGATTCTGTGACCATATGGAATGCCTCCAATATCAAGATGGTGCACCTTGCTGATGCCAGCCAATATGTGACCAACAGCGACAGCATCCTGAGTGACAGCACTGTGGCTGCAATGAATGCCCAGCTGAAGGAACTCGACTCTATCGTCGGTGTGAAACCCGCCGTGGTGGTATGCCGGCGTGTGGATGAGGGCGGCACCTACCGCACCGCCGTCGACCTTATCAACAAATATAAAATTGGCAACAAAGAAACAGGTCGTGGTATATGTGTTGTCGTAGCCTACGACCAGCGGCAATACACCATCGCCCCAAGTCGTGACCTCGAAGGCGACCTGACAGATGTGGAATGCAGCAGACTTGGCCGCAATTGCTTGAAGCCTTACCTGAAGAGCGAGTTGCCCGACAGCGCCCTGCTTTGCCTTACCCAGGCTCTCTATGACACACTGAAGGATGAGGAAGCCGATGAGGGCATCAACATCTCCTCGCTGAAGAGTGGCGGATTGTTCAGCGGTGAGAATGGTACGATGATGCTCACCATCCTCGTGTTGTGCATGATATTCGGCATCTACGATGACAAGAACAAGTGGAACAAACCCGCCAAACATTTAGCCAAAGTTGTCGACCAACCTGAAGAACCCAAAGATGATGAGCCTGAGGAGGAAGTAAAGAAGGAGTCGCCCAGACCAGAAGAGCCCCAGAAACCCAAAGGCGGTCATTATGGTGGTGGTTCATCCGGTGGCGGAGGAGCCACGGGAGATTGGTGATTTTTTTAGGAGTTTAGGAGTTTAGGAGTCTGGGAGTTTAGACATATGCTCTTTTTGAGGAGTGTAGGAAAGTAATAATTATAAAACTGAAATGATATGAAACTACGCACATTATTTTTTGCACTGGTGATTGGCATGACGCTGACACTGACCACATCATGCTATACAAGGACAGGATGCATCAACCAAATGGAGCGCCTGTCTAACGACCTGCGCGACAACGCCGCATACTATACCATCCATGACTGGAAAAATGCCGTCAACAAGTTTGGTGATATCCGCAAGCGTATGACACGCTACCACTACACCCCCGAAGAACGCCGACGCATCGGTGAGTTGGAGGGTGAGTGTGCCCGTTACATGGCAAAGGGCGTCAAGGAAGGCGCTATCAACGGTATCATGAGTGTTGGCAACGAGATACGCGGCATCCTTGACGCCCTTGGTGTCAAATACTGATTAATCCTCTTTGAACTTTATGGTATCCATATACCGGCGAATCACTTCTGGTTTGCCGGTATGTTTTCCTTTGTCCTCACTGAGTTTGCAAGTGTCGTTGTAGAAATCCCATGACTCAGTGATTTTGGCAGCCACCAATTTGATGACGATATTCATTGGCACCACACCTTCGAAGTCGTTGGTGAAATGTGTGCCAATGCCAAACGACGGCAAGCAATAGTCCTTGGCATATTCATGGATTTTGATTGCACGGTCGGTGTCGAGCGCATTGCTGAAAATCACCTGTTTTGAACGTGGGTCGATACCCAGCGACTTGTATTTTGCAACAATTTTCTGCAACTGCTCATAATTGTCGCCACTATCGATGCGGAGTCCCTTGAAGAGGTTGGCGAAGTCTTCTGAGAAATTAAGGCTGAAGACATGCCATCCGAAACTGTCGTAGAGGAATGTACCGAGAGCGCCACGGAACGTGTTGCGCCATGCCTCCATTGCCATGTAGTTGGCCATCTGCGGACCATACATTGCTGCGATGGCGCATACAAACTCATGTGCCATTGTGCCCACGGGTGTGAGGTCGTATTTCATGGCGAGATATACGTTGCTCGTACCTACGAAGGTGCCGCTCCATTTCTGAGAATTCTGGCAGTCTTTCATCGCTCTGACTACGACATCTTCTGCCTCGAACGAAGCACGACGGCGCGTACCGAAGTCACTGTAGCAGCATCCGGCACCCAGCAGTCTGGAAGCCTTGTCGTAAGCCTTGGTGTAATATTTCTCATAGTCAAGCTTGTCGGTCTGTCCCGTCATGATGTAGAACAATTCTGATATGATGGCGAGCAGTTTCACTTCCAGGAGGATGGTATTAGCCCAATATCCCTCAATCTCAAGATGTAGGTGTCCTTCCTCGTCTTGCCATGCTTTCACCCAGTCCTTGCTGAAGCGGAAGCCCTTGAGATAAGGATAGAACCAGTTGGGGATATAGTAGCATTTCCGTTTCATGAAGTCGAGTTCTTCCTCCGTGACAACCACACTCTCGAGCGTGGCAATCTGTCGATTGAGTTCATCAGCGAATCCCTCTGGATATACGGTGTTGTTGCGGTCCACGAACATGTACTTGACCATCGCACGCGGATAATTGTCGATGACGGCGCAGCACATGGAGAGCTTGTAGAGGTCATCGTCTGTGAAATGAGTGATAATTTGTTTCATATTGATTGGAATGAAGTGATGATTTTCGGTGCCAAAATTAATAAAAAACCATATAACCATGACATAAAATGCATATTTTTCACACAAATCGAAATCTATTATTTGCAGATTGGCTGAGAAAAAAAGCCGATTCGTTGAAAATAATAAAGAATAATAGATATTTTTGCATAATTTTGCCTAATCAAAAAACTAAAAGCAAACATGAAACGAATCATTACCACATTCTTATTTTGCACATGTGTATTGTTGGCCTACCCGAGGTATATTGGCGACCTCAACAATGACAACAAACTCAATGTCACAGATGTCATGCTGTTGGTCAACATTGTTTTAGTAAACCACACTGACTATGAATTTATCGTAGCAGATATCAATGAAGACGAGGCGATAAATGTAACTGATGTGATGTGTCTCGTCAGAATCGTTTTAGATGATGAAGAACCCAAGGAGATAGATGAGGTTGACGCCCTTTACATTTCATATTCTGATGAAGAAGTCACCTACAAAATGCCCTCATCCTGGAAAGACGATGTCACCGTGAGCATCACCGGCGGTCATGTGGAAGTTGTGAACACCAACACCACTGAAGAGTATGTGACCGTGCTCAGTGGTTCATGCACCGATGGTTCGCTCACCTATACAGGTTCTTATAAAACGACATTACGGCTAAACGGCGTCACACTCACCAACCCCAATGGTGGATGTATTGACATCGAAAACGGCAAACGTTTAAGTCTTGAACTTACTGACGGTACGGTCAACACCCTTACCGATGGTGCCGGAAGCCAAAAAGCCGCCTTTTATTGCAAAGGACATCTGGAAGTCAGCGGCGGCGGCACGCTCAACGTGACGGGAAATCTGAAGCACGCCATCAGGTCGAAGGAGTATATGGAACTGAAAAAGACAACAGGCATAATCCACATTCTCAGTTCCGCAAGTGACGGCATCCATGCAGGACAATATTTTGAGATGAAAGGCGGTACAGTCACTATGGATGAAATAGCAGGCGACGGCATTCAATCAGAGGCTCTGTTAGAAGGAGATGACAATGACGGCCAATTGTTCATCAAAGGCGGCAAACTCGAAGTCAACCTGACCGGCAACGACGCATCCGCCCTCAAGTGTGACTCCCTGCTGACCATCAGCGGAGGCGAGTTGACAATCAATTCCACCGGCGATGACGTGAAAGCCATCAAATCGAAGAGCGACATCCAAATCAGCGGTGGCATCCTATCCATCACCCAAACAGGCAGTTATCTTATCAGCGAGGTGACAACCGATGGCGAAACCACTTACGACCCCTCATACACCACCGCTATCAAGAGTGACGGCAATCTGACGGTAACTGGAGGTGAAATCACCATCAGCAACACCGCTGAAGGTGGCCGTGGTCTTGCTGCCGACGGGAACATCACCATCTTGGGAGGTACACTCAACGTGACAGCTGATGGCGATGGCGGCATTCTCGACATCAGCAGCAGTTCCTCCTCATCCAAGAGTTATCGGTTGTATGTGGCATTGCCCACCAATGGCAGCAGTGGAAATCCATTTGGCAGTCGTTCAGCTTGGACAAATGTCTATCTCTATGACAGCAGTGACAACATGGTAGCGCAGCTCACCAACCAAACCAGTTTCACAGCCAACGGTAAGACCTTGACGTTCTATTATTATGACTTTGGCACCGAAACATCCGGCTCCTACTATTTCAAGAGCGATGACTACACGAGCGGTGGTGGGTTTGGCGGAGGTTCCACCTATGCCATTCAGAGCACATCTTTTGACATCAACCTCACTGGCAGCAACGTTTTCTACAATATCAGCAACAGTTATCAGACCAGCAGCGGAACACGAACCTACTCCATCAGCAATGTGACCTCCACTTATGCCAATGCCGCCACCGCCACTGCTGAAGGCGAAACATACAAAGCGTTCTGTTTGAAAGCAGACGGTGACATTACTATAGACAACGGCGCCCTCACGCTTATACACAACGGCATCATCAGCAAAGGTATCAAATCCGACAAAACCGTCTATGTCAAGGGTGGAAGCATCAATGACACTGTTGGCGGCACCTATATGATTATTGGCACCGACCCGTCGTACAGCACGGCCATAAAAACCCAGAACTATATTGGCACTGGCGGCAATGTTATTGTGAACGCAATAGGTTCAGCCTCACGAGGCATTTCCGCTGATGGTACATTGGACATCAGCGACGGCACCTACGACATCACTCTAAGTGGTGACGGAGCCACATATACTGGCAATGGCGAGACCGAAGGAGCTGGCAGCCGTGGTATGAAAAGCGACAGCAACATGACGCTGAAAGGAGGTTCTGTCTCCATACATTGTTCAGCCAAAGGAGGAAAAGGCATCAAAGTAGGCACCAGCAGTGTTACGGGTGAGAAAGGTGCCCAACTCACCATCGGCGATGAGGCAGCTTCTGGGACAGGTCCAACCCTCACTGTTGAGACCACTGGTTCTTACCTGAGCACCTCCAACTCATCTGGCGGTATGGGCGGTATGATGGGAGAAGAGTTCATCGGCAGTTGCAAAGCAGTGAAATGCATGGGTCCCATCACCATTTATGGAGGTGACATCTACCTGAGCACCAACCATGACAGCGGTGAGGGTCTTGAAAGCAAATCGACCATCACTATCAATGGTGGAACAATTGAGAGCAACACTTATGATGATGCCATCAACGCAGCGTCCACCATCACCTTCAACGGTGGCAACACATGGGCCCACGCATCTGGGAATGACGCCATCGACTCCAATGACAAGACGACTGGTATAGTCATCAACAACGGCATCGTGATTGCCTCAGGAACCAGTTCGCCTGAGGAAGGCTTTGACTGCGACAATGCGGCTTTCATCATCAATGGCGGAACGGTTATAGGCACCGGTGGTTCGCAGGGTGGCGGCAGCCAAGGCGGTGGCATGCCTACAAGTGCCACTCAGGCATATGCCACGTTATCCTCTGTCTCTCTCACCAAGGACACTTATCTCAGTCTGAAGGACAATGGTGGAACAGTGGTTTTCAGTTACAAGTTGCCAAATACCACCAGACAGTCGACTATTTTGGTAAGCAGTCCTCGACTGAGCAAAGGTAAAACTGCCACTATCGTCTATGGCAGTTCTTCCATCAGTAATCCCACCAATAGTATTTGGAATGGAGTCTATACAATAGGTGCCACAGTTTCAGGAGGAACGACGTCTTCCGTGTCGCCAAAATAAGGTCACTTTATGACCATGAAGCATAGATCGTTTCATCCTGGCCCGCCGTTTTTAGGCGGGCTTTTTTATGAACAGCCTCATGCACACTGTGCCAACTCAATAAAAAATACATTGTTTCACTTGGATATCATAAAGATTATGTATCTTTGCATGATAAAAATGTTCAATCATAATATCCAACATCATCATGTTAGTTATCAACTCATACGAAGAATTTGCCTCTCATCTGGGTGAGGAACTCGGCCACTCCGACTGGTTGCTGATTGACCAGGAGCGCATCAATCTCTTTGCTGACGCCACCCTTGACCACCAATGGATACATGTCGACACAGAAAGAGCCAGCAAGGAGAGTCCCTACAAGAGCACCATCGCCCATGGTTATTTGACCCTGTCGGTGCTCCCCTATCTTTGGGCACAGATTATCCAAGTAAACAACATCAAGATGCTTGTCAACTATGGTATGGACAAGATGCGTTTCGGTCAGCCAGTGGTGACCGGCAGCCGTGTGCGCATGGTGACGAAGCTGCACAACATCCAAAATCTACGCGGCATCTGCAAGACAGAGGTTGACTTCAAGATAGAAATAGAAGGGCAAAGGAAACCAGCTCTTGAGGGCATCGCCACCTTCCTATATTATTTCAATGCCTGACGCCATCGGCCATACCGTCATCATAGCGCTCGGCAGCAACCATGAGGAGGCAGAAGCAAAGATTGCCAAAGCTATCCAACTGATGAGCAGCTACATCACAGACATGCACTGCACCAAAATCCTGACGACCGAACCCATTGGCATCCAGTCGGGACCATTTTGCAACTGCCTCATAACAGGGTGCACCACCCTCGATGCTCCTGCCCTCATTGCTGCCATCAAACAGACCGAACGAGACTGCGGCGACAGAAGGTCGCTACGGCGAAAGAACGTCATCGTGATGGATATCGACCTATTGCTGCACGGCACAAAGAGATACCATCCGATGGACTGGGAGAGAAGCTATATCCAGCAGTTGTTGTCATTGTGTTGGGAAGACGAATCAGAAAAAATATTGTATGAAATTGACAGTGAGTCCCCTATATCAACATCTTGATAGTTGGCTGCAGCAAGTACCCCAATTGTTTGCATCCAACCAAGGAACGCTGTTGTATGACGGCAGAAATCAAATTCGCCTATTTGAAGTGGACGGGGACTTCTTCCGAAAAAGCAAAGCACGCAGGTCATATGAAAATGCTATAGGGTTAAAGGTACGTGGTTTTTCAACTCCACAAGAAGTCGCTTATATGGAAGAGCGGTGTGCCGGACTGATTCGACAGGTCTATTATGTCTGCACTTACACCAATAGCCAACCCATCAAACCACGTTTGATTGAGCAAGAACCTTTTGATGAAGCCTTGGCAGAGGCGTATGCCCATTATGTGGCGTTGCTCCATGAGAAAGGGGTTCTGCACCGCGACCTGAACCCCACAAACGTCCTTTATCAGAAGAAAGGAGAGGAATATGAGTTTGAGCTGATAGACATCAACCGCATGCAGTTTTTCGATGGTTGTGTGCCTCAAGCCGAATGTATGGAAAACCTGACTTTGTTTTGGTGGCTTTCGCCCGTCTACCGCTATATTTTGAAGATTTATGCCTCCGACAGGCATTGGACGGAAGATGATGTGGAAAAAGCAATAGAAGTCAAGAGAACGCACGACAAGCACTGGGTGCGCCGCAAAAGAATTACACATTTGTTCAAGAAGAAAAAATAATGCCGAATCACGCCGACAAGATATTGAAAATAAGATTCATGCCCTACCGTGATGGTTTGGCGACCATCATGCACAGGCAGACACCCGGGCACCGACTGATGTCCCAGGACGGGCGGTATGAGTTCTGTTTGGATGACAGCCTGCAGGAAGCAGACTTCTGGGTGGTTCAGGGCAAGGGAGTGCGTGAAGACCAAACCTGCCGAGTGGCACCCGAGAACACCATATTGCTGACCACAGAGCCACGTTCTGTATTGGTTTATCCCCAACGGTATATCGACCAATTCGGGATGGTGGTGACCTGTCAGGAACAAATGCATCATCCCAACATGCGTTTTGGTCCCGCCATCTTGCCATGGTTTGTGGGTTACAAGCCCGACGGCAAGGGCGGCTATATCTACTTCAAGGACTATGATTCACTGAGACAACCCTCCGACCCTGCGGAGAAGACCAAACTGCTGTCTGTCATCACCAGCAACAAGGCGTTCACCCGAGGCCATGTGGACCGCATCAAATTTGTGGAGAAGCTGAAAGAGCATTTCGGCGATAAGATTGACATTTTTGGAAGAGGATTTCATCCCTTTGAAGACAAATGGGATGTGCTTCGTCCCTACAAATACCATATCGCCATAGAGAACTCATCGCAGCTTTACTATTGGACAGAGAAGATATCCGACTGCTATCTGACAGAAACCTTCCCCTTCTATTACGGCTGCACAAATATCGGTGACTATTTCCCAAAGGAAGCCTATTTGCCCATAGACATCCGTCAGCCAGAGAAAGCCATAGCTGCTATTGAGACCACGATGAATGCCCATCGCTATGAGCAATCCATCCCCTTTCTTGAAGAATGCAAACAGCGGGTTTTGGGAGAGTACAACATGTTTGAGTATGTAGCCCATCTGTGTGACCAAATGAATCCCGATGCCCCCAAGCAACAGGTGACGATTCATCCATGCCGTTCAGGTCAGTCATTGGAGAATTTCCTGAACTATACATTCCGGCACAACTATTACAAACTGATTACGAAGTTGCATTTTTTGAGATATGGAAACAAACTGCAGTCCACATAAGCAAGCTCTTGACATGCATGGCGACCGCATCAACGAGGAGACACGTCAGGTGCAAGCCCGTTTGTTGGAGATTCTGAAAGTGATAGACCAAGTATGCCGTGAGCACCATCTCACCTACTACTTGCTTGCTGGCACCATGTTAGGAGCGGTTCGCCATGGCGGATTCATCCCATGGGATGACGATGCAGATGTGGGCATGCCCCGTACTGATTATGACCAGTTTGTTGCCCATGCCGACGAATGGCTTCCCGACGGATTTGAGTTGGTGAGCGGCGGCAAAACCAAAGGTTATCCCTATCCCTTTGCCCGTGTCCAAGATGCCCGTTCCACCTACATCATGCACCGTAGTTATGATTTTGTAGGAGGACTACCCATCGACTTGTTTCCCCTTGACGGGATGACGGGACCCTCATTGAGCAGAACTTGGCATTATTTTCGTTACCGCCGATGGCGAAAAATACTCTATCTCATCCATACTGACCCCTATAAGCATGGTAAAGGCTTCCGCAGTATGCTCACCCTCTTCTTACGAAAGATTTTCAAGGCAGAAAATGTACACAGGCATCTTGACGATGTACGCCGTCAGTGGGACTGCCAAAGCAGTCCGCTCATAGCCGACCATGACTACAAAGCCGACAAGGGAGCGCAACCCAAAGAGAACTATGGGTGTCCGGTTCCTATCTCATTTGAGGGAATCATGCTGATGGGAGTAGCCCGTCCCGATGCATACCTACGCCATCTCTACGGCAACTACATGGAAATACCGAAGGAAATCCCATCCCAGAATTATCGGTATTTGGATTTGAACAAACCCTGGCGCCAATACATGGATGAGCTCAAGACGACCTAACGCCGTTTCACGTTGCCGAATGTCTTGATGCAAACATATTTGCGCCAAAGATTGAGTTTGCGTTTTTCTGGAACACCATTTCGGAGGATGTAATCTTTCACGCCCTCCAACATGCGATGCGCCACCAATCCGTCGCTATAAGGGTCATAGTTCTCAATAATCCAACGACGCTTCTCCGCCATCTCAGGACTGTTCTGTACTTCCTCATATGCATCAGATAGTTCTGCAGCATCCTTGATGTCTTTCCAATAAGGATTTTTGGATACCGTGTCAAGTGTGACAACGGGTTTGTCGAGCAACAGCATCTCATAGATGGTGGAGGAGGTGTCGCTGACCATGACATCGGCCAACAGCATATATTTTGTCACTGCATTGTCCTCCTCGAAAATGATGTTTGCATGGCTGTTTGCCAATGCCTTGTATTCATCCACCCATTCACGGGAAGTAAGCGGATGGAGTTTGATGAGCAAGAGAACATTCTTCTGATTCACAAGGTCTGTGAGTGCCTGCTTTATTTTTGGCAAGGAGGTCAGACGGGGAGAGAAAGTAGGAGCATAGAGCACTATCTGTCGGCAGTTGTGCGCTCTCAGCATCTGCTCCCTTTCCTTTTCGAAATCATGTCGATGTGCCACAATCCAGTCCTGCCTTGTCCAACCCGTCTCCAACACCTCAAAATCATTATGATGCTGCCGGAGTTTCTCGAACTCCTGAGTGAAATATCGCCCCTGAGTCATATAGATGTCAAAGTAA
This sequence comes from uncultured Prevotellaceae bacterium, assembly GCA_902767775.1. Classification (GTDB taxonomy): domain Bacteria; phylum Bacteroidota; class Bacteroidia; order Bacteroidales; family Bacteroidaceae; genus Prevotella. Next base: position 22,021 of record CACXIP010000030.1, read on the forward strand.
TTGCGAATGCGGAACTGGTCTCTCTTTTCCGCAGCATAGCCATGAAAAATGGATACTTTCACCCCAGAAAGGTAGTATGGCACGATATTTCCCGGTGCGAAAACAGCATCGGGATGGAAGTCATACGCCTCCTGAATAGAAAAAGTATATTTGACCTCATTTGAAAGAGGAAACTGGGGGATTTTCTTTTGATGCACATACCACAAGACCTCGTGCCCACCTTGTCTGTTGGCCTCGGTCTGCAATGGGTTGAGGATGTCAACTGCATACTTGTTCTCACAAAAAAGCAGAATTTTCATAATTGGCTGTTTTGAGATGGTTGCTTCTCCATTTTATCGGCAAAAATACTTAAAAACGAGTGAAAAGCCAAATGTATCCAAGCTTTTCGTCGTGAAAGTATCATCGACGGCAGTCAAAGTTACTATAAATTTGTGTGAGAGAAAAAAAAAGCGTAACTTTGCCAACAAATAAAAGCCAACTAAAGATGAAAGGTATGTTGAATTTTACAATAGGTCCTGTGATGTCAAGTGAGTCAGTATTGGCCATCGGCAATGAGCAGGTGCCATATTTCAGGACCGCCGAGTTTTCCGAGGTGATGTTAGAGAACGAGCGTTTGGTGATGCAGTTCGCCCATGCTCCAGCCCACTCACGTGTGGCATTTATCACGGGTTCGGGTACCGCCTCGATGGAAGCGGTGATTATGAATGTGCTTAGCCCTGCAGACAAAGCCATTGTCATCAATGGCGGTTCTTTTGGAGAGCGTTTCGTGCAACTGTGCCAAATACATGGCATTCCCTACAGCGAGGTGAAATTGGCATACGGACAGCCTCTGACGGAAGAGCATCTGGCATCTCTTGACGGCCAAGGGCATACTGCCTTTGTGGTCAACATGCATGAGACCTCCACGGGTGTTTTGTATGACATGGAGATGATCAGTCGCTTCTGCAAGGCAAATGGCATACTGTTGGTCGTAGATGCCATCAGTTCTTTCCTTGCCGACCCATTCAACATGGAGGCACTGGAAGCAGACGTGATGATTACTGGTTCGCAGAAAGCCCTGGCTTGTCCTCCCGGAATCTCTTTGATTGTGTTGTCGCCAAGAGCGCTGGAGAGAGTTGCTGAGAGCAAGACACGTTGCATGTATCTTGATTTAAAAGACGCGCTAAAGAATGGAGAGAGAGGCCAGACACCATTTACTCCTGCCGTGAGCGTTCTTCTGCAAATCAACAAGAGGTTGCATGAAATAGATGCTTTAGGCGGGGATGAATATGAAACCAACCGTACGAAAGCATTGGCAGCCGATTTCCGTCAGAAGATACAAACCCTACCCTTCAAGATGTTCACCAACTCACCATCGAATGCCGTAACCTCGCTGAGTCCCATCAACGTTTCCGCTTTTGACATATTCATCACACTCAAGGACGAGTATCAGATATGGATATGCCCCAATGGTGGAGATTTGCGCGACAAGGTATTCCGTGTAGGACATATTGGAGCACTCACTCCCGACGACAACACAGTCTTGGTTGATGCCATGAATGACATGTTCAGAAGGGGACTAATCAGATAACTCACAGTCTGAAAAAGGAAAGTATTTTATAGTAGGCAGAGAAGATAAGTAATTAAGTCAATCGTCAATGCGAAAGTTGAGCCAAATAATCCGACAATTCCTGTTTCTTCTTTTTCTCGTTATGTCACTCAACGGCATGGCGCAGGATTTTGACCGGTATTTCACCGATGCCACGCTACGCCTTGACTATATATTCTCTGGTGATGTGAGAAGACAGGAAATATCCGTCGACGCCCTCCACCAACTGCCCCGGTGGTATGGCAAGCGCCACCATCTTTCGGAGGTGCCGATGAAAGGCAACGGACAGGTTGTTGTCCGAGACCACACCACAGGTTCCGTCATCTACCGCAACTCCTTCTCCACCCTATTTCAGGAATGGCTGTCCTACCCTGAGGCACAGACCATACGCCGATCGTTTGAGAACGTGTTTCTCACCCCTATGCCCAAGGACACCGCCGACGTGACCATAGAACTCTACAACACCCACCAGGAGGTGATGGCAACAATGACCCATACTGTTGTGCCAACCGACATTCTCATTCGCCGAACTGGCTATGATAACGTCACACCATATGTCACCCTACAGCAAGCAGCCGACACCACCCGTTGCATCCACATCGCATACGTAGCTGAAGGCTATCAGGAAAGTGAGATGAACGTCTTCCTTGACGATGTGCGTGAGGCGATGTCTGCCCTCTTTGCCCATGAGCCGTTCAAGTCACTCCGCAACCGTTTCTATATTGTCGCTCTCCTCAGTTCTTCGGTAGACAGCGGCACCAGTTCACCTCGCAAGGGTATCTGGAAGAACACAGTTCTCCACTCTCACTACGACACGTTCTACAGCGAGCGCTACCTGACCACGCTTCATCTGAAGAGTCTTCATGACTGTCTGGCAGGCACTCCCTATGAACACATCATCGTATTGGTGAACTCAGAGCAATATGGCGGTGGCGGCATACTCAACTCCTACAACCTAACCAGCACCCACCACTCACGCTTCAAGCCCGTGGTAGTGCATGAGTTCGGTCACAGTTTTGCCGGACTGGGCGACGAATATGCCTATGAGACAGAAGAAGTGCCGATGTACCCACATGATGTGGAGCCATGGGAGCCCAACCTCACTACATTGGCAGACTTCCACAACAAATGGGAAGACCTGATTGCCACAGGCACCCCCATCCCCACTCCACCTACCAAAGACAGGCAATCCATCCAAAGCCGTATCGGCGTCTTTGAAGGCGCCGGCTATTCACCAAGGGGTGTCTACCGTGCCTGTCAGGACTGCCGCATGCGCACCAATGAGTACCCCGTATTCTGTCCCGTCTGCGACAGGGCATTGAGGAGGGTTATTGAGTTTTACACGGAGTAGTTGGTCGTTTGGTCGTTTGGGCGTTTGGTTGTTTAGTCGTTTGGTCGTTTAGTTGTTTGGGTGTTTGGGTGTTTAGGAGTTTAGGAGTTTAGACATATGATTTCTTTTGGAGTTTTTGAGATTGGGTATTTTGTCTTCTCACCCATCAACTATGAACTATGAACTATGAACTGCCATAAGTTCCTTTGTGGTGTAATTATTGCCATACTGTTCATCGCCTCGGTATGGGCAGAGACGGAAACGATGCCGTCTCTACCGTTTAGCATGTGCGTGGTGGACGACGAACCTCGTGACCCAGTAAGGTTGGGTATGGCAATAGAGTATTTCCAAAGCGGGAAATACCATGAGGCACTTTTGATTTTTGAGAAGCTCGACCAGGAATACGAACTCAATGCCCGTTATCATGCCTATATGGGCGTCTGCTGTTATTATGACTGGCTGTATGAGGAAGCCTGCCGATATCTGGATGAGGCGATTCCCCAACTCGATGCCTTTGCACCCCATGAGCGGTCAGTCTACTATTATTGCAATGGAGAGAGTCATTTCCAACTGCACCAATACAAGGAAGCCATCCCCTTTTTTGAGCGTGCGCTGACCGTATGCTATGAAAATGAGAAAGGCGACATCCACTATCGTCTTGGTCTGTGCCATATGTTTGCAGAGGAATGGCAGCAAGCCCACGACCATTATCAATCCGCTCTTGACAACTACCTGACCTATCGCGACACTCCCGACATGCGTGCCCGCATCCATCAGACCGCACATATGATGAAAGGTTGCGAGGAACATCTTAAAAACCAAAAGGGAGGACTGACAGAGGCCGATTTCGGTTCGGCATTTGCAGAAAACACCAATCAAAAAGACAGTATCAATCAGATTGACATGAGCAATCAACTGGAGATTGCCAATGAGATAGAGAGCGCCCTTCCTACCGAGTCAGCCATCAACTTGCCTACGATTCCCTTGCTGACCGCCGACAGCATCCATATCTCAGCACCTATCATCAAACCATCAATTATCAACAACACAACGCAGGTGTCCAATGTTGTACACAAGGACACCATCCGGAGCGAAGTGCCCCGAACTGTCAACATCCAAGATATCTACAACCAGAAGATTGATGTGGCGGAATAGCCGTCTATCTCATGCTCTCGTCGATGAAACACAACGGCAGCAAGTCGCGCACCGAGTTGATGACATACACCCCAGTGGTGCCATAAAGCAGGATACGGATGGGTTGCTCATAGCGCTCCTCCATCTCGAGGATGACCTGACGGCATGAACCACAAGGCGACACCGGATTTGCCATGAACCCATTCTCGTTACGCGCTGCGATGGCAATTTTGAGGATAGATTGGTCGGGCCGCTGTGCCTGAGCTGCGAAGATGGCCGTCCGCTCTGCGCACAATCCGAGAGGGAATACTGCATTCTCCTGGTTGGCACCAATCACCACCGACCCATCTGCCAGAAGCAATGCAGCCCCTACCCTGAAATGGGAATACTTGGCATTGGAATTGTCGGTGGCCTTCATCGCCTTTTGCACCAATTCCTGATCATCGGCAGCCAGTTCGTCCAACTGAGCCAACACGATGTTGAATTTCATTTCTATATCTTTCATAGTTTCTTATGAATTGACAGGTTATATGTAAAGCGCCTTCGCACCTTATTCTTTCACATATTCATAGCAGCCAATGTCCGGTTCATCATCACGCCTGACACCTAAGCGGTCAAAAGGCAGGTCTGGATTGGGCACGGCCTTACCAATGGCTATCGACACGGAGTCGAGTCTGAAATCATATTTGATGAGGTCGATATCTATCAGACGGAAGTGTTTTTCCCCCGTCCCTACAGTGTCCTTAGGATTCTCCCATATCACATCCTTGATATTTACTGTGTCGTTGACAGCCGGAGTACGCAGGATGCAGTGGTCGAAAAAGAAGGCATAGTTGGTCGTGGTGTCTGCTTCCGACATCACCACATCATCGGCATATCCTGTGACAAGACTATTGTAGCAGTTGAAATTATAGAGCGGATGTTCCGGACTGTTGCCAAAGCGGAGAGCAGCGCCTCTGTTGGCGTCATAGGGATAAAACTGTGCAATGGTGCAGTTCATGACCCTTGCCACGCCCCCGAACACCGCCATGCAATCGTAGAGTGCGTTGGTCAATTGGCAGTTGACCACATCCACTACGGAGTGGGTGGACTTGAGTCCGTAGCCTTGGCAATTGTGCACAACAGAGTTGTATAGGTAGAGTTTCATCTTGCTCACATCTGAGGAGTCGCACACGATGCCATCGTATGTGCTGTGGATATCAGCATAGTAGATGGCATTTTCGTAAGAAGGTTCATGAATGCGTATGCCCTGCCACTGTCCGCTGACGCGGTCGTAGGGCAGATAGTCGAACATATTGTCGATGCGGTCGCCCCTCAGCACCACATTGTTGTCTGCCTCACCCCATATCACCAATCTCCCATAAACGTCGATGCCTGCATTCTCATGGAAATAAAGAGTAGTTCCTGCTCCGATGGTCAGTGTTGCCCCTTCGGCTACGGTAATGCCTCCATAAATGATGATAGGCCGTGAGGAGGTGATGGTGGAGTCGCGTTCAATTCTCATGTCCCTGTATTGCTCAGCATCCCATGTCCATGCGTTGAGGTTGACTTTTTGCTCTGTGCCACTCTCAAGATGGAAGACAAGATTGTCCTCCAACAAAGTTGGCTCCACCCGGTTGTTGACAGGTGAAGTGAGTTCTACGAACACGCGTATGCTGTCTTTGTTGCGCACCTCAATGTCATTTACCAAAAAGCCTTCCGAAGCACCAAGGTACGAACCATCCACATTCACACGGTAACCTGTCTGGTTGCCTTTCTCAAGTCGTATATTGGAGCACCGGATGCCATGCCCCGACCTGTTGTAAACCCAGAAAGTCTTGGTAGCTGTAGGAACTTGTGAGAACACGGTGTCGAACGCCACAGAGTCCTCAGAGAATGTCAGACGCAGCGCTGCCGACGTCGAGAAATCATCGTCGTCGGTACACGAAAATAGCACAACTGTTCCCAGAAGGGTCAGCATGCTGATGAGCCATTTCATTTTCATCATCATAACAATAACGTTAAAATGGCCTTTTTATTGCATCAGCTAATGCCTGTACTCCATCAGGCATCGCTCAGCCAGGGCTTTTGTTACCAGTACGTCGTTATCCGCCAAGTGCAAAGGGTTGGAGGACTGATTGACAGAAACCAAACGAAGAGCATTGTTCAACGCTCCAAGGTTATAGGAACGCATTTTAGGAAAGAGAATTCTGGACATAACAAGGGTGTCGAAACTTACGGGAAATACCTTTTCTCGGTATATACCGCAATCGCGCCTCAGATTATATTTCAAAATCTGGCAATCGTATTGCACATAATGTCCCAACACAGGAGAGTTGCCTACAAAGTCAAGAAACATTTTCAGTCCCTGTTCTCGGGGTAGTTTCTCACAATGCTCATACACACCGATGAGCGGATTGGGTATGTCGCCCAACATACGAGGGATATCCCTTTTTTTCTCCAAGAAGATATTGAAGGGTTCCCCCACCACTTGTCCGTCCCTCACCCGTACGGCAGCTATCTGTACAATCTCATCATACAAAACATTCAGCCCAGTTGTCTCCGTGTCAAAGATAACGATATCATTGTCATAGGCTTCTGCAAAGTGTCGCAGATAGTTTTTCCGTTGGATGACAGGTCTCAGAAAATAAACTGCCAACCCTAAAACGGCTATTCCTACGGCAATTAGGATGATTGTTGTCATATGAGTTTCTTTTGTTTGATGAACCTTTATTGATATAGCAAATACTCTTGAACGTTGCGAAATAACGAACAAAAATACGAACGGCCATTCGCAAAGCAAAAATATAGAAAGTTTTTCTTTTTTCCAACCTTTTATTATAATTTTGCAAAGAATGGGGAAAAATGCCTGCCAAAAAGAAAAAAAGTCATGGTGAAAGAAATAGTTTTCAAGAACCTGCCCTTTGTTCCGATAAGCGGACAAGTCATCTATGTTGAGTCATCCTATCATGAGAGGCTCAACACTTTCATCCATGACCACTACATTTGGTTAAGGGAATTATTTGAGAATTGTGGTTTTGAGTTCTGCTATCTTCCCTCATTATCCGAAGAAGCCATCAGATATCGTGTCCCCACGCTCACCCCAGAGAAGTGCCGTGAGATAATCGAACATCTTCCATCACTTGCCCAATATGCCGTTGGTGCCGAAGTCATCGAGCCTTCACTTGTGTTTGCGCTGGACTTTCCCATAGATGATGCCCATGGCAACACCATTTTGCAATCTGTTGCAATAAAAGAGAAATGGTTTCTTTCCCTAAAATGGACCTTCAGGCTTTTAGCCAATAAAATCAAACGAGCTGCACGAGACCTGAACCAAGACTATTACAAACACAGGCCAAGAAGACAGAAAACGTCAGAAGACATAAAACAAGATGATACCGGAGGAGCAAAGAAAGAAGAAGAAAAAAGGAAGTCAAGCGCCGTCCGGTTCAGTTTAGGAAATGATGAAAATCAGGAATCAGCATCATCCACTGGAGACACTCGTTTCAGCATTGATGAAGAATCAACATCAGGAGACACTCGTTTCAGTATTGATGACAACTTTGTTCCAAAGACAAATTACAGAATCGAATCATCAGATTATGCCGATGACCAATTCGGTTTCCAAGCAGAAGAAATCATAGAAGAAATCAAAGAGCGCATCAGGGCTTTGCAGGTAAGAGGAGTCAACACGTTGTTTCTTCACGACCTCATCGACGAATGCGAGCAAGTGAGTCGTCTGCGCATCACGAAGGACTTCCGCATTTTCCTTATAGACTACAACAACATGGAGGTAAGATTGTCTGTCCTCCCCAAGGCTGTTTTCCTGTTGTTCCTTCATCATCCCGAAGGCATACGTTTCAAGGAGTTGGCAGACTATTATTCGGAGTTGCTTCAAATCTACCTGAAACTTAATCCCATTGGTGGCCGTATGCGGCAGGAACAAAGCATCCGTGACATCACCAACCCCTGCAGCAACAGCATCAATGAGAAATGTGCCCGTATACGCGAGGCATTCGTCAGCAACTTTGACGAGAGACTTGCCAAAAACTATTTCATCACCGGAAATCGTGGCGAACCCAAGCGCATTGCTCTCGACCCGTCAATGGTTATATGGGAATAATGTTTGGGACAATAGACATGTGATTCTTATGTGAAGAAGGATGGCATATTAAAATTGAAGAGAGCGGTCAAAAAAAGTGACACGCCCTCCTCAATGTTTGTGCTGTAGTCTGTACAGCCACACCTTCGGACCAACCATCGAGGCATTTACTTGACCTCCTCGCCTCTGCCGTTGAGAAGGATAGCCTCAGAGTATCCGATATAGCAGAGATAGAGGTCAGGGCCAACACCTTTGATGCTGTTATACAATGGGGCGGTAATGCGTCGTCCTTCGGGTGACATCAGTCCAACATAGGAATCACCCGCCTCATATTTCAGGCAACGGCATACGCCCAAGGGCTTTTCATCACCATACTCATCTTCGCCATATTTGATATTTTCGATGTCATTATAGGCAAAATCTACCATCAACTTGCCGTCGAAATCAAAAAGTTGCATGGTATGGTCCTCGTAGGTAACACAGATAGCATCCCCTGACACATCAACATCCTTGCTCACCTTGTCAATCACCAACTTGCCAAGGTTGTCGGCGACATATTCATAACCTTCAGCATCTTCAAGATACCAGTAACCATTTTTGCATGTTGGATAGATGGATGTATAAATTGGAGGAATCACCCATTTTCCCTGACGGTCAATCAATCCCATGTATCCCTTGCCATCGGTCATCACACACATTTGATTCTCAAATTGGTAGTCGAAATCAATCTCGTAGACAAAAGTGGAGTCTTCAATCACAATATTTCCATTGCAATCGATGAACTTGACTTTGTTGTCCCAGTCAACGACAGCAGCCAGGCTGTCGCTCGGCAGCCAAGCGTGCTTATATTTCGGCTCGACGACCACCTCTCCGGTATTGCGGTCAAGGAATCCCCTCTTTCCCCCTTTGGAGAAGCAAGCGAGAGGTTGGTCGTCATCATCCGACACATATAGCCATTCCAATCCCCGCATGATAATACGGTTGTCATTCAAGCGATAAATATACTTTCCATCATTATCTTCAAACCAATAGCCCAGATTGGGACTGATGTCCCTCTGGTAATAGCTCCAATCTCCTTTTTCATGATAGAGGTAGCGATGTACTTTCGTACCAACCCAATAAATGACCATCACGGCAATGAGGATGCCGAACAATTTGACCAAGAGGCCAAACCAACTGAATGAATTCTTTTCCATGACTGAAAACATTAAAAAATAAAACAAAGACGATAATAAACGCTGTTCTGGATTGCTGTCAACGGTGGCGTACCATCTTGACATCCCATTCAAGAGAAGAGAGGAAGTTTTTACAGAAAATCTTTCAAAAAAAATAAAAAAGTCTCACAGCTGTGAGACTTTTTTTGTGAGTTGAAGTTTTTTCTGCTTTTATGGCATCACCGCCACTACTTCGATTTCGACCGATGCTCCTTTGGGGAGGGTTTTAACTGCCACAGCGGAGCGTGCAGGGTATGGTTCGGAGAAGAATTCCGCATAGACGGCATTCATATCAGCGAAATCGGACATGTCGGCCATGAAAACTGTTGTTTTCACCACATTCTCCATCGATGCCCCAGCTTCTTCAAGGATGGCCTTGACATTGAGAAGCGACTGACGGGTCTGCTCTTTGATGCCGCCCTCGGGAAAAGAACCAGTAGCGGGATCTACCGGAAGTTGTCCAGATGTATAAATCATTTTTCCTACTTGGATGGCCTGACTGTAAGGACCGATGGCAGATGGAGCCTTTTCTGTACTAATCACTTGTTTCATATTTGATGAATGTTTAGGTTGAATTGCCAAATCATACTTTCACTTGCAAAAATAGCCATTTTTTTCGGAATATGAACGACTAAGGGTATTTATCTTCGGTTCATTTTTTATTCCTTGGTGAAATCGTCTATCTCCTCGATGATTTGTGTGTAATCATCCTGATTCTTGAAGTGGACTTTCAATCCGACAGCGCCACCCAGCAGAGCACAGACCACACACATCACCACAATGTAGATACTGTCTTCACCACCGGTCACCTTCCACATCTCATATCCGAAATAGGCCAGCCATAGGATGATGAGAGGAATTCCTATCTTCAACCAGTCCTGGTCAAGTTTCTTTGCCTTTGCCATTTTAATCCGAGCCTGAACCAAGTCTTTCTCATAGACACGGCTGTTGAGATAACGGCCAGTATATTGGGTATAGACAAAAACGATGAGCATCAGGATGCAGGTGGCGAGCCAAAGCCATATCGACATGCCAGTCAATTTGACGAAAGCCCAATATGAATAGGGAACCATCAAGATGCACAGGACGGACACTATTGTATATCTTCTGTTGATGCCCTTGACATTTCGCCGCATGGAGCGACGGAATACTCTGTCGTTGACGATTTCCTGCTTCTGCAGTTTTTCCTTCAGGATGTTCATTTGCTGGCGCATCTCTTCGAAATCATTATTGTTCATGGTTTACGGGTTTTAATTGTTTGACATTTGTTTCAACTGCTCTTTGATTCTGAACAAGCGCACGCTGACATTTTTGGTGGAAATACCGACGATTTGCCCTATTTCCTCATAAGAGAGGTTTTCGAGCCATAGCAAGACGATAGCCCTGTCGAACGGTTTCAGTTGTGAGATTCGCTGGTGGAGCATATCCACCTGTTTGGTGTCCTCATCACTGTCCTTAAACAGGTTGATGTCCATTGAAAGCGAAGATTCCGGTTGTCTCCGCTTTTTACGGTCAATCGAGATACAAGTGTTGAGCGCCACACGATAGATCCATGTTTTGATGTCGCTCCGGTGCTCAAAACCATCAAATCCCTTCCAAAGGTTGATGAGCGACTCCTGAAACAGGTCGTTCACCTCGTCCGAATCATTGGAGAACATATAGCACACAGTATATATGGTGCTTTTATTCTTCATGATGGTCTGCTGAAATTGTTTTTCTTTTGTTGTCATGTTGCGTTTTGTTCAGATGATTTTTACCCGTTTGACGTACATTGTTCGGAAAAACTACAGAAAACTTAAAAAAATTTTTGATGCATCTGATTATATAGGGTTAATGAAAGGTTTATCGGTATTTCTCAAGGTGCTCAATGAGCAATTCTACGAGGCGAGGGATGGCATATTCATCAATATCGCTCTCACGAATCCAGATGTAGTCAGGTGGCAGCATGGGACGAGAGACCGTTTCCCACAGATAGAAGTCCGCCCACAGAATGCGATGGGTAAGCACGTGTTTCACCCTTTGCTGAAGGAGCGTGAGCACCCCTGTGCTAAAGTCGATACCGCAGTCACCTGCCATGCCTTCACTTTGGGATTCCACAAGCAGCGGTTCCCACAGCCCCTGCCAGATGTCTCCCCCACCCCGTTGGTGAATCGCCACATCACCATTGCAGCGTATATAATAATATGTGAGGTATCGCTCACGCACCTTCATCTTCCTCAGTTTTACAGGCAATTCCTCCACCCTATGTTCCCTCCATGCCACACATGACTCAGCCAATGGACATTCCGTGCAATGGGGTGAACGAGGTGTGCACTGCATCGCCCCAAAGTCCATCATCGCCTGATTAAATGCTGAAGGTACGTCATGAGGAAGGAGGGATTGAGCAAGAGCAGCAAACTCCTTTTTCCCCTCGGAAGAGTTGATGGGCGTGTCGATGCCGAAATAGCGGGCAAGCACCCGATATACGTTGCCATCTACTGCCGCAACAGGAAGAGAGAAGGCGATGCTCCCTATGGCTGCCGCAGTGTAGTCGCCTACCCCTTTCAGACTTCGGATGCCTTCGTATGTAGTAGGGAATCCACCCATCTCTACGATTTGCCGCGCCGCCTGATGTAGATTGCGGGCACGTGAGTAATAGCCCAGTCCCTGCCACTCTCGCAGCACCTCATCCTCAGAAGCGTCAGCCAATTTTTCCACTGTAGGCCACCGGTTCATGAACCGTTCCCAATATGCCCATCCCTGCTGGATGCGTGTCTGTTGGAGGATGACCTCTGACAACCAGATGGCATAAGGGTCGCGTGTGCCCCGCCATGGAAGTTCACGAGCATGGGTCTTGAACCAGCGAAGTAGAGAGGACGGCAGTTCTGAGTTCATAGTTAACAATTGATTGTTTAGAGTTTTGAGTGAAACTCCCCAACTCCTTTTTGTCTGCTTTTGCAAAATTACTATAAAAAATAAAGATAATTGCAGAAATTTGCCTAATTTTGCAGCCAAATATCACACAGACTTTTACAGAACAACATACAGACATTGATAGAGAAGCATATTGTACTTGAAGACATCGACCCCGTGGTATTCTACGGCATCAACAACGTTCACCTGCAAATGGTCAAATCGTTGTTCCCCAAGTTGCGCATTGTAGCAAGGGGCAATGTCATCAGGGTTCTCGGCGATGACGATGAGATGGAGCGCTTTGAGGACAACATTGAGGCGATGCGCAAACACGTTGAGCGTTTCAACACCATCAATGAGGAAGACATCCTCGACATTATCAAAGGGCGAAAGACAAAGGCCGAGAGTGTGAAGGGCGTGATTGTATACAGCATTTCCGGCCGTCCCATCAAGAGCCGGAGCGCCAACCAACAAGCACTCATCGACGCTTATGAGACTTGCGACATGGTTTTTGCTGAAGGTCCTGCCGGAACCGGCAAGACTTATCTAAGCATCGCCCTTGCCGTAAAAGCTTTGAAGGAGAAAACCGCCAAGAAGATTATCCTAAGCCGCCCTGCCGTGGAAGCAGGAGAGAAATTGGGCTTTCTTCCTGGCGACATGAAGGACAAGATAGACCCCTATCTACAACCCCTATATGATGCGCTTGAGGACATGATTCCCGCCAGTAAACTTCAGGAGATGATGGAGAAGCGCATCATCCAGATAGCCCCCCTCGCATTTATGAGAGGACGCACACTCAGTGACGCCGTCGTCATCCTCGACGAGGCTCAGAACACCACAGCAGCCCAGATACGTATGTTTCTCACCCGCATGGGTTGGAACACGAAGATGATTATCACCGGCGACCTGACCCAGATAGACCTTCCCCGCGGACAGCGCAGTGGCCTGAGCGAGGCCTTGGAGTTGCTGACCGACATCGAGGGCATCGGTTTTGTAAGGATGGACAAGAAAGATATTGTCCGCCACAAACTCGTCACCCGCATTGTCAATGCATATGAGACAGCCGACAGAGCCCACGGCAAGGAAGAAGCCTCATGACATCAAACAACAATCCAATACAAGAATAAAAGATGAAAGCATTAACCAGAACAGACTTTTCGTTTGCAGGACAAACCAGTGTTTACCATGGCAAGGTACGTGATGTTTACACCATCAATGACGACTTGATGGTGATGGTAGCCACCGACCGCATTTCTGCTTTCGATGTGATTCTGCCCAAGGGCATTCCTTTCAAAGGCCAGGTCCTCAATCAGATTGCCGCCAAATTTCTTGACAGCACAAGTGACATCTGCCCCAACTGGAAGTTGGGCACCCCCGACCCGATGGTGACCGTGGGTTTGAAATGTGAGGGATTCCGTGTGGAGATGATTATCCGCTCCATCCTTACAGGTTCGGCATGGCGCGCCTACAAAGACGGTTGCCGCGAATTGTGTGGGGTGGCATTGCCCGACGGAATGGTGGAGAACCAACGTTTCCCTGAGCCCATCATCACCCCCACGACCAAGGCTGACGAAGGTCATGACATGAACATCTCCCGTGAGGAGATAATCAGTCAGGGACTGGTGTCCGCAGAGGACTATGCCGTAATGGAAGACTACACACGTCGTCTGTTCGCACGCGGTCAGGAGATAGCTGCCCGCCACGGACTCATCCTGGTGGATACCAAATATGAGTTTGGCAAGCGTGACGGCAAAGTATATCTCATCGATGAGATTCATACTCCCGACAGTAGCCGCTATTTCTATGCCGATGGCTACGAGGAGAAACTCGCCGCCGGCGAGCCCCAGCGCCAACTCTCCAAGGAATTTGTCCGCCAATGGCTTATTGAACACGGTTTCATGAACGAACCGGGTCAGACGATGCCCGTCATCACCGACGAATATGCAGAGAGCGTGAGTGAGCGATATATTGAACTCTATGAGCACATCACCGGCGAGACCTTCGTCAAGAGTGCTTCCGACGGCGACTTAGCCGCCCGCATTGAGAAGAATGTGAGCGATTATCTGGCCACCCTCCGATAGGATGTACGAACAAGAGAAAATCAAGCCCTACGATGAGGGTGGTGCTAAAGGTGAACAAGTCGAACAAATGTTTGACGCCATCGCCTCGCGTTACGACACCCTCAACCACTGGATGTCGTTGGACATCGACCGCAGTTGGCGTCGGAAAGCCATCAATCAGTTGGCACCATTCTCACCCAAGGAGATTCTTGACATTGCCACCGGAACAGGTGACTTCGCCATCCAGACTGCCAAGATGCTACACCCCATCAGACTGGTGGGAGCCGACATCTCGGAAGGCATGATGAAAGTGGGTCGAGAAAAAGTGGCCCGTGAGCATTTGGACAGCATCATCTCGTTTGCCAAAGAAGACTGTATGCAGTTGTCGTACGCCGATGAGAGTTTCGACGCCGTTACTGCAGCCTTCGGCATCCGCAACTTCGCTGACCTCGACCAAGGGTTGAGAGAGATGTGCCGTGTACTTCGTCCCGGAGGGCATCTTAGTGTTGTGGAACTCACCCACCCCACACGCTTCCCGATGAAGCAACTGTTCAAAATCTACAGCCACACCATCCTTCCCATATATGGCAGGTTGGTATCCAAAGACAAAAGAGCCTACAGCTATCTGACCGCCACCATCGAGGCATTCCCTCAGGGAGAGGAGATGATGAACATTCTCCGGAAAGCCGGTTTCAAGTCCGCCTCCTTCAAACGGCTCACCTTTGGCATCTGCACAATGTATTTGGCGGAGAAGTGAGAAGAAAGAGGTGAGAAGTGAGGGGTGAGAGGTGTGAGGTGAGAGGTGTGAGGTGAGAGGTGTGAGGTGAGAGAATGATGTATAAAATAAGGACGTGATGCAACGCGACCGTTAAGATAACAATATATACTGACAAATGGAAAAATACGGACTGATAGGATATCCTCTTGGGCACTCGTTCTCCATCGGATATTTCAATGAGAAATTCCAAAACGAAGGCATTGATGCCGAGTATGTGAATTTTGAGATTCCCCAGATAGACATGTTGTCTGAGGTGATTGCCTCCAACCCTGATTTGGTGGGGCTCAACGTGACCATCCCTTACAAGGAGAAAGTCATCAGCTACCTCGACTATGTTAGTCCTGAGGCCCGCACCATAGGTGCTGTCAACGTCATCAGCGTCATCCACAAAAACAAACGTGTCATCCTGAAGGGATACAACAGCGATGTGATTGGTTTCACAAAGAGCATCAAGCCCATGCTGGAACCCTTTCACAAGAAGGCTCTGATACTTGGAACTGGCGGTGCCTCCAAGGCAATCAATTATGGGCTGCGCTCACTGGGGCTGGAGACCGTTTTTGTCAGCCGTTTCGACCGTCCCGGCACCATCCGTTACGACCGCATCACTCCTGACGACATCCATGAGTACAATGTGATAGTAAACTGCACGCCCTGCGGTATGTTTCCCCACACCAATGAATGCCCCCTGCTGCCCTACGAGGCGATGGACAGCCACAACCTGCTATACGACCTCATCTACAACCCCGACGAAACCATGTTCATGCACAAGGGAGCAGAGCACGGAGCCACCGTGGTTAACGGTCTTGAAATGCTGTTGCTGCAAGCCTTCGCAAGTTGGGAGTTTTGGCATAACAGGTGATTTTTATACCGGAAAGACCGGAAAATCCGGAAAGTCCGGAATATCCGGAATATCCGGAAAGTCCGGAAATACCGGGAAAAAACAAAACCAAAAAATAAGAAATGGAATCAAACAAGAGCAACCGCTATATGATGCGCGGCGTGTCGGCAGCCAAGGAAGATGTACACAGCGCTATCAAGAACATCGACAAGGGGCTTTATCCGCAGGCATTCTGCAAGATTATCCCCGACATTCTTGGCGGCGACTCCGACTATTGCAACATCATGCATGCCGACGGAGCTGGTACGAAGTCTTCTCTCGCCTATATGTATTGGAAAGAGACCGGCGACCTAAGTGTTTGGAAAGGCATTGCCCAAGACGCCATCGTGATGAACACCGACGACCTGCTCTGTGTGGGAGCAGTTGACAATATTTTGGTTTCCAGCACGATAGGCCGCAACAAAAATCTCATCCCCGGCGAGGTGATATCAGCCATCATCAACGGTACCGATGAACTGTTGGCAGAGATGCGCGAGATGGGTATCGGCATCTGGCCTACTGGTGGTGAAACCGCCGATGTGGGCGACCTGGTGCGTACCATTATCGTTGACTCCACCGTCACTTGCCGCATGAAGCGCAGTGATGTCATCGACAATGCCAACATCCAACCAGGCGACGTCATCGTTGGGCTCTCCTCCACAGGACAAGCCACCTATGAACACACATACAACGGCGGCATGGGAAGCAATGGTCTGACCTCTGCCCGCCACGACGTGTTTTCCAAATATCTCGCAGAACGATTCCCAGAGAGTTATGACCCTGCCGTTCCCGATGAGTTGGTGTACAGCGGCATCAAGCGACTGACCGATGCCGTAGAAGGTGTGCCCCTTGATGCGGGACGTCTGGTGCTCTCCCCCACCCGCACCTATGCCCCCGTCATCAAGCGCATTCTCGACCTTCACCGCGCCGACATCCACGGAATGGTACACTGTACAGGCGGTGCCCAGACCAAGGTACTTCATTTCGTGGGTGACAACTGCCATGTGGTGAAGGACAACCTCTTTGATGTACCTCCCCTTTTCCGCCTGATTCAGGAAGCCAGCGGCACTGATTGGCGTGAGATGTATCAGGTATTCAACATGGGTCACCGCATGGAAATCTACGTTGATTCTGAAATGGCTGATGCCATCATCGCCATCTCCAAGTCATTTGGCATCGATGCTCAGGTGGTGGGGCACATCGAAGAAGGCCCAAAAAGTCTTACGATTCGGTCAGTGTACGGAGAATTCAACTATTAAAAAGCGAACAAGTCTTATGAAACGCTTCACCCTTTTCATATTTATTGGCAGTGTTATACTATTGATAGTCAGTCTATTCCTGATATACTACAATTGGAGCCATGATTTATCCATATGGAGTCATGTCCTTGAAAGCATCGCCATGTTTGCCGTAGCTTATTCAACATACCATTCATACAAGAAATACAAATAAATGGACAACAACACCATACTTCAAAAGCTTGATGGGTTGGAGGCACGTTTTGAGGAAGTCTCCACCCTCATTACCGACCCCGACGTCATCGCCGACCAGCAGCGCTTTGTGAAACTCACGAAAGAGTACAAAGACCTGAGCGACATCATGGATGCCCGCAAGCGCTACATCGCCTGTCTGACCACCATCAAAGAAGCCAAGGACATCATCGCCAACGAGAGCGACCCCGACATGCGCGAGATGGCCCGCGAGGAATTGGCACTGAACGAGGAACTCCAACCCAAGTTGGAAGAGGAAATCAAGCTTGCCTTGGTGCCCAAAGACCCTGAGGATGCCAAGAATGTGCAGATGGAGATCCGCGCCGGAACGGGTGGCGACGAAGCTTGTCTCTTCGCTGGTGACCTGTTCCAGATGTACAAGCGCTTCTGCGACTCCAAGGGATGGAAACTCTCCGTCACCAGTGTCAGCGAAGGAGCCGTCGGCGGCTATAAAGAGATAGACTTCGCCGTGAGCGGAGCCGATGTCTATGGCACCCTGAAATACGAATCAGGCGTTCACCGCGTGCAGCGTGTTCCCGCCACAGAAACCCAAGGCCGCATGCATACCTCCGCCGCCACCGTGGCTGTATTGCCCGAGGCCGACAAGTTTGAGGTGAACATTAACGAGGGTGAAATCAAGTGGGACACCTTCCGTTCGAGCGGTGCTGGCGGTCAGAATGTGAACAAAGTGGAATCTGGTGTCCGCCTTCGCTATATGTGGAAAAACCCCAACACCGGCGAGACCGAGGAAATCCTCATTGAGTGTACAGAGACCCGCGACCAGCCCAAAAACAAGGAGCGTGCCCTCTCGCGCCTCTATACCTTCATTTACGACAAGGAGCACCAGAAATACATGGACGACATCGCCTCGCGCCGCAAGAGTCTTGTATCCACCGGTGACCGCTCCGCCAAAATCCGGACCTATAACTTCCCTCAGGGCCGTGTCACTGACCACCGCATCGGCTACACCACACATGACCTGCAAGGATTCCTCGGTGGCAACATCCAAGACATGATTGATGCCCTCACCGTGGCAGAGAACGCTGAGCGAATGAAGGAAAGCGAACTTTAAAAGAAAAGCAACAAGTTGACCAAACACAACGATTATGACAAGAAAAGAACTCGTACACCAAATTATCAGCAAGCGCTCATTCCTCTGTGTCGGTCTTGACACCGACATCAAGAAGATTCCCAAGCATCTGCTGACGGAAGCATCACCGCTGTTTGTGTTCAATAAAGCCATCATCGATGCCACCGCCCCCTATTGCATTGCCTACAAACCCAATCTCGCTTTCTATGAGAGTCTGGGCGTGAGTGGTATGGCAGCCTTTGAGCGCACGGTAAGGTATATTCGCAAATACTATCCCAGCCATTTCATTATTGCCGATGCCAAGCGCGGCGACATCGGCAACACTTCTGCAATGTATGCCCGCACTTTTTTTGAGGAATTCGACATCGACGCGCTGACCGTTGCACCCTATATGGGAGAGGACAGCGTAACCCCATTCCTGAGTTACGACGGCAAGTGGGTCATCCTGCTCGCCCTGACCAGCAACCGCGGTTCGTCCGACTTCCAACTGATGGAAAGCAAAGACGGTGAGAGGCTCTTTGAGCGCGTGCTCCGCATCTCGCAACAATGGGCGGATACCGACAAGATGATGTATGTGGTGGGAGCCACTCAGGGAAAGAAATTTGAGGAAATCCGCCGTCTTGTCCCCGACCATTTCCTCCTTGTGCCCGGAGTTGGTGCTCAGGGAGGCAGTCTGCATGAGGTATGCCAATATGGCATGACATCCGAATGCGGACTGATAGTGAACTCCTCACGAGGCATCATCTATGCCAGCAACGGTGAGGACTTCGCCGAGGCAGCAGGCACTGCCGCTCATACCCTCCAGCAGGAAATGGCCGCCGAACTCGATGCTTTTGGCATCTGACGGCCGAAGTGAAACGAAAACCAATCACATGACAGACGGCAAGATCATCAATGACCCTGTATTTGGGTTCATCAAAATCCCTGGCGGCACGCTGATGGACATTGTGGACCATCCGCTGATGCAGCGGTTGCGCCAGATTAAGCAGGTGGGACTGGCGTCAGTTGTCTATCCCGGTGCGCAGCACACTCGTTTTCAGCACTCCCTTGGAGCCTATTACCTGATGAGTGAGGCAGTGCTGTCGCTCACCCAGAAAGGCATTTTTATTTTTGACAGCGAGGCCGAGGCCGTCATGGCAGCCATTTTGCTTCACGACATCGGCCATGGCCCCTACTCCCATGTTCTTGAGCACACATTGGTCGACGGCGTCTCACACGAAGATGTGTCGCTGATGATGATGGAGCAAATCAACCGTGAGATGGGTGGTCGGCTCAACCTTGCCCTCAGCATCTTCAAAAACGACTACCCCAAGCGCTTTCTTCATCAACTCATCAGCAGCCAGCTCGACATGGACCGCCTCGACTATCTCCGCAGAGACAGTTTTTTTACAGGCGTGACCGAGGGAAACATCGGCAGTGCGCGTATCATCAAAATGCTCAACGTGGTGGACGACCAGCTGGTCGTGGAGTCGAAAGGAATTTACTCCATTGAGAACTACCTCACATCCCGTCGTCTGATGTACTGGCAGGTATATCTCCATAAGACTACTGTAGCCACAGAGAAGATGCTGGTCAACCTCCTGCTGCGCGCCAAGCACATGATGCAGGAAGGCAGAGACTTGTTTGCCACCCCATCACTGAAGTATTTCCTTCAGCACCACATCGATGCCGCCTATTTCGCAGAGCATCCCGAGGCATTGGAGAACTACGGCAAACTTGACGACACCGACATCCACTGCTCCATCAAGGAATGGGCAAACAGCGATGATGCCGTGCTGTCGCTCCTGGCACGCAATGTCATTGCCCGCCGCCCCTTCAAGGTGGAGATTCACGACACACCCATTACCGATTCGCGCATAGCAGAGATAGAAGACATGCTGATGGAAAAGACAGGAGTGAACCGCGAGGATGTGCGCTATCTCTATCAAGTAAGCACTATTTCCAAGGACATGTATGACGTCAACGATGACCACATCACCATCCTTTACAAGGACGGCACAATGAAAGATATCGCCGAGGCGTCAGAAATCCTCAATGTATCCTTACTTTCCAAAAAAATACGCAAATATTACCTTTGCTATCATAGAATGTGAAAAAAAAGTAGTAACTTTGCACACTAAGGCAATACAACAATGGAATTTACAGCTAGACAAATCGCAGAATATGTAGGCGGGCAAGTGGAAGGTTCCGCAGATGTTACCGTCAACACCTTCAGCAAGATAGAAGAAGGAAAGGCTGGCGCACTCTCTTTTCTCTCCAATCCCAAATACACCCATTATCTTTATGAAACCCAGTCGAGTGTGGTATTGGTGAATGCCGACCTTCAATTGGAACGTCCCGTATCCGCCACACTCATCCGTGTACCCAACGCTTACGAGAGCGTTGCCAAACTGCTTCAGTTATACGAATCGATGAAGCCCCGCAAGAGCGGTATCGACCCACTCGCCGTCGTGGCATCCAGTGCCAAGATTGGCGAAGGCTGCTACATCGGTGCGTTTGCTGTTATCTGCGAGGGAGCAGAAATCGGAGCGGGTTGCCAGATTTATCCTCACGCATACATTGGCGAAGGAGTAAGCATGGGTGATAACTGCATCGTCTATCCCAATGCCGTCATCTACCATGGTTGCCGTATCGGCAACCGTGTCACGCTGCATGCCGGCAGTGTCATCGGCGCCGACGGTTTCGGTTTTGCCCCCGGGGCCAATGGTTATGATAAGATTCCTCAAATCGGCATCGTGACCATCGAGGATGATGTGGAGATTGGTGCCAACAGTTGTGTAGACCGCTCGACAATGGGCAGCACCTATGTGCGCAAGGGAGTGAAACTCGACAACCTGGTTCAGATAGCCCACAACACGGACATTGGTTCCAACACCGTGATGTCAGCCCAAGTGGGTGTTGCAGGCAGCACCAAGGTAGGCCAGTGGTGCATGTTCGGCGGTCAGGTAGGCATAGCCGGCCATATCACTATTGGCGACAAGGTGATACTCGGAGCCCAGTCAGGTGCACCCGGCAGCATCGAGAGCAATCAGACACTCATTGGCACTCCTCCCCAGCCGCAGATGGCATTTTTCCGTCAGGTGGCCCTCGAGCGCCGTTTGCCAGAGATGATGAAGCAGTTGGCACAGTTGCAAAAAGAAATCAACGAACTCAAGAACAAAACAGAACAATAATGAATAAGCAAAGGACCCTCAAAGGCAGTTTCTCGCTTTATGGCAAAGGACTCCACACCGGTCTTAACCTGACCGTCACCTTCAATCCTGCCCCCGAGAACACAGGCATCAAGATTCAGCGTATCGACGTTGAAGGTCAGCCCATCATCGATGCGGTAGCAGAACGTGTCACCGACACACAACGCGGCACCGTATTGAGTCAGAATGGTGTAAAGGTATCGACGGTAGAGCACGCTCTTGCAGCAATCTACGCTTTGGGCATCGACAACTGCCTCATTCAGGTGAACGGCCCCGAATTTCCCATCCTCGATGGCAGCGGAGCCATTTTTGTAGACCGCATCAAACAAGTGGGTTTTGAAGAGCAGAATGCTCCCAAAGACTGCTACATCATCCGCCACAAGATTGAGGTGCGTGATGAAGAGAGCGGCTCATGCATCACCATTCTCCCCGATGATACTTTCAGCATCACTGTGATGTGTTCCTTCGAGTCGAAATTCATCAACAGCCAGTTTGCCTCCCTCGACCACATCGACCAATTTGCCGAGGAAGTAGCGCCTGCCCGCACCTTCGTCTTCGTGCGTGACATCGAACCCTTGCTTAATGCCAACCTCATCAAGGGCGGCGACATGGACAATGCCATCGTCATCTACGAGAAGCAGATACCACAGGACCGTCTCGACCAACTTGCCGACCTGTTGAAGGTGCCCCATATGGATGCCACCAAGATGGGCTACATCCAGCCCAAGCCTCTGAAATGGGAGAATGAGTGCACCCGCCACAAACTGCTCGATATTGTCGGCGACATGGCACTCATTGGCAAACCCATCAAGGGCCGCATCATCGCCACCCGACCCGGTCACACCATCAACAACAAATTTGCCCGCCTCATCCGCCGTGAAATCCGCAAACATGAGATACAGGCACCCATCTACGACCCCAATGACGCACCGGTGATGGACAACAACCGCATCCGCGAGTTGCTCCCTCACCGATACCCAATGCAGTTGGTTGACAAGGTGATTGAACTGGGTCCCAACTACATCGTTGGTGTGAAGAACGTCACCTCCAACGAACCGTTCTTCCAGGGCCACTTCCCCCAGGAGCCCGTCATGCCCGGCGTGCTGATGGTAGAAGCCATGGCTCAGTGCGGCGGTCTTCTCGTGCTCAACACCCTTGAGGAGCCTGAGCGCTGGTCGACCTACTTCATGAAGATAGACGATGTGAAGTTCCGTCAGAAAATCGTCCCCGGCGACACGCTGCTCTTCAAGGTCGAACTGCTCCATCCGGTCCGCCACGGTGTCAGTTCGATGCGCGGCTATATGTTCGTGGGTGACCATGTGGTAGCCGAGGCATCCTTCACAGCCCAAATAGTCAAGAACAAATAACCCCAACAATAATGAACACAATCAGTCCACTGGCCTATGTGCACACTGAGGCACAGATTGGCGACAACAATACGATAGGTCCGTTCTGCTATATTGACCGCAACACCGTGATTGGTGACAACAACGTGCTCCAGAACAGCGTCACCATCAACTACGGTGCCCGTATCGGCAACAACAATGAGTTCTTTGCTGGCGCGAGCATCTCCGCCAAGCCACAGGACCTGAAATTCCATGGTGAGGACACCATCTGCGAGATAGGTGATTTCAACAGTTTCCGTGAGAATGTGAACATCTCACGCGGCACCGCCTCGAAAGGTTCCACAAAGATAGGCAACCACTGTCTGCTGATGGAAGACGCGCATGTGGCCCACGACTGCGTGCTGGGCAACAATCTCATCATCGGCAACTCCACGAAATTCGCCGGTGAGGTAATCGTCGACGACAATGCCATCATCAGCGCCACCGTACTGGTTCACCAGTTCTGCCGCGTCGGAGGCTATGTGATGATCCAGGGCGGCACCCGTTTCAGCATGGACGCTCCCCCCTTCGTCATCATCGGCAAGGAGCCTGCCCGCTATTGCGGTCTCAACCTTGTGGGGCTTCGCCGCCGTGGTTTCTCCCCCGAGACCATCAACCAGATTCATGAGGCCTACCGTCTGCTCTACTCCAAGGGTGTGCTGACAGAGGCCATCGCCGCCATCCGGGAGCAGTTGCCTGCCACGAAGGAGATCGACTACATCGTCAGTTTCGCAGAAAACTCCAGGCGCGGCATCATCCGCTAAGTCACCATCCGCCGTCTGATGGATACCCTGTTCGTGATTACCGGCCCCACCGCTGTAGGCAAGAGTGAGCTCTGCCTGCGAGTAGCCCATCACTTAGGAGTACCCATCATCAATGCCGACTCCCGTCAACTCTATGCCGGCATCCCTATTGGCACCGCTGCTCCTACCCAGAAGCAGTTGTCCGAAGTAAAGCACTATTTCGTAAGCACCCTGCCCCTGACCGAGTATTACAGTGCTTCGATGTATGAGCAGGACGTTCTCTCCCTTCTTAACGAACCCGGAGAGTTGAGCCATCATCCATACGCCTTGCTCTCTGGTGGCAGTATGATGTATATCGACGCCGTCTGTGACGGCATCGACGACATCCCCACCATCGATGACGTCACCCGCAATCTGCTCCGCCAGCGGTTGGAGGAAGAAGGGTTGGAACGCCTGGTGGAAGAACTAAAGATAGCCGACCCCGAGTATTACGCCATCGTGGACAGGAAAAACACCCGCCGTGTGGTGCATGCGCTTGAGATCTGCTACATGACAGGACGCACATACACCTCCTATCGCGTGCGCCAGCAACACCCCCGCAGTTTCTCTGTGGTGAAGATTGGTCTCAACCGTGAGCGGCAGGAACTCTACGACCGCATCAACCGTCGTGTGGAACAGATGATGGAAGAAGGGTTGGAAGAAGAGGCACGCCGTGTATATCCCCTTAAAGGAGTCAACTCCCTCAACACGGTAGGATATCGCGAACTGTTTGATTATTTTGATGGTCGCTGCACCCTTGACGAGGCAGTGGAGCGCATTCAGGGAGCCACCCGCCGCTATTGTCGCAAGCAACTCACCTGGTTGAAACGCGACACCCGCATCAAGTGGTTTCACCCCGACCAAGGTGATGAGATACTCGCCTATATCGACTCAATAACCAGCAAGACCCCAAACTGATGAGAAAGATACTCAGATGGTGCTGGCACATCATCAGGCGTCCCCTCTCCTGGTATGTGCATCTCTTCAAAGGTCGCCGATGGTATGTGAAGATACTGTCGGCGGTTGTCTCATTCATTGTGTTCATGTTGGTGTACTTGGGTATGGTGGACATCAATTTCCTGGGTCTTTTCGGCAAGTCGCCCGGTTTCTATGAGATACTCCATCCCCCAACAAGTGCCGCGTCGGAGGTTTACAGTGCCGACGGCAAACTGATAGGCAAGTTCTACAACGAGAACCGCAGTCCGGTGAAATATGAAGATGTGGCACCCATATTCTGGAAAGCCTTGATAGATACTGAGGACGAGCGCTTTTACCAGCATCATGGTGTGGATTTTCGCGGCATACTGGGAGCGATGAAAGACGCCATCGTACACCAAGAGGCCCGCGGAGCGTCGACCATCACCCAGCAGTTGGCAAAAAACATGTTCCGCATGCGCACCCCAAACAGTTCGGGACTGCTGAGCAACATTCCCGGTCTGAGGATGATTATTATCAAGAGCAAGGAATGGATTATCGCCACAAAAATAGAGATGGTGTATGAGAAGGAAGAAATCCTGACGATGTATGCCAACACCGTGGACTTCGGCAGCAATTGCTTTGGCATCAAGACTGCCAGCAAGACCTACTTCAACACTACTCCTGGCGAACTGACCACCGACCAATCGGCTGTGCTGGTGGGCATTCTGAAAGCCACTTCTTTCTACAACCCCATCCTCAATCCTGAAAACAGCCATCGTCGCCGCAATGTGGTGATGTCGCTGATGATGAAGCATGGTCACCTTTCATCTTCTGAATATGAGCAACTTGCAGCCGTTCCCACCCCACTTCATGTGACTCTCGAGAGCGGACACAAGAGCCACACAGCATATTTCAAGGATGCTGTGGAGGCAAGTCTTGCTCAGTGGTGTCACAACACGGGTTATGACCTCTATACCTCAGGACTGAAAATCTACACCACGCTCGACACCCAGTTGCAGCAATTTGCTGAGGAAGCCGTTGCCGCCCAGATGCGACAGGTGCAGGCACAGTTCAACACCGACTGGGGCAGCCAAGAACCATGGCGTGACGAAGAAGGCAAGGTCATCCCCTACTTTGTGGAGCAAGTTGCCAAGAAACTTCCTCTTTACAATGACCTGAAGACTCGTTTCAATGGCAACACCGACTCCATTGACTACTATATGAACAAGCCTCATACGGTGAAACTCTTCAGTTACGACAAGGGCACTTATGAGGCAGAGATGAGTACGCTCGACTCCATCCGTGTCATGGCACGCTTCATGCATGCCGGCTTTGTCGCCATGGAGCCACAGACCGGTGCTGTCGTCGCCTGGGTGGGCGATATCGACTACAACACTTGGCAATACGACAAGGTGACAGCGATGCGCCAGCCCGGTTCCACCTTCAAGGCGTTCATCTACACCGAAGCCATGAATCAAGGTCTTGTGCCCTGCGACAAGCGTCGTGACGAACCCGTGAAGGTGCCCATCTATGACGAGAAGACCCACACAGAGTCGCCTTGGAACCCCAACAACTCCAGCAAGAGTTTCTCCGGCGACTCAATGACGCTTAAGCGTGCGTTTGCCAAGAGCACCAACAGCATCGCCGTCAGGCTTGGTGTGGAAATGGGACTGAAAAACGTCATCAAAACCGCCCATGAGATGGGCATCAAGAGTGAACTCGACCCCCACCCCACTACCCTTCTTGGCTCTTCCGACGTCAACCTGCTCGAATTGGTCAACGCCTATTGTACGATAGCCAACAACGGCAAGCGCCATGAGCCCGTCTTGGTGACCCGCATCATCGACAGTGAGGGCAACCTCATCTACGAAGGTCCCACCGACAGCCCGCGTGCATTGCCCTATCGGAGTGCGTTCTTCATGCAGCAGATGTTGATGGATGGTGTGCGCGAGGGCACCTCACACGCCCTCTCCTCCTATGTTGGCTATTGGGCGAACACCGATATCGGCGGAAAGACCGGCACCTCCAACAATGCCAGCGACGGTTGGTTTATCGGCGTCACCCCCAAGTTGGTTTGCGGAGCTTGGGTTGGCGGTGAATACCGTCAGATACACTTCCGCAGCGCACGTCTCGGTCAAGGCGCACACTCCGCACTTCCCATTTGTGGCAAATTTCTTCAACTGGTGCTCCGCGGCAACGACTACCTCAAATATCGTGGTCGTTATGAGATGCCCCCCGGCGAGGATGTCAACGTCGACCTTTTCAACTGTGCGCCCAAAGCAAGCCAACGCTCCTCAAGCGAGGACAATGACTCAGCCAATGCCGGTGAGACCTACATCTACGATATCGACGGCAACCCCATCCCCAAGAGTTCCATCACCGCCCCCTCAAAAGAAGGCGACCTCTACACCCCCGACCAGGAGGACCTTGAGTTCATTATCGACGAATAACCCAGCCATTGTCAACAGTCATTCAGATAGACACTGAGAATGCCGAGATGCAGAAAGTGCTGCAACTTGTGCAATACACCAATCACAGCCTCTTCCTCACAGGCAAGGCCGGGACTGGCAAGTCGACATTGCTGCGCCACATCTGCCAAACCACGAAGAAAAAGCATGTGGTGCTCGCCCCCACCGGTATCGCCGCCATCAACGTGGGCGGCTGCACACTCCACAGCTTTTTCAAACTTCCTTTCCATCCCCTTCTTCCCAATGACGTGCGCTTCTCAGAGCGCAACATCCGTGAGACGCTGAAATACACCGGTGAGAAGCGCAAACTCATCCGTGAGGTGGAACTCATCATCATCGACGAAATCAGCATGGTGCGTGCCGACATCATTGACTTCATCGACAAGGTGCTCCGCATCTACACCCGCAACCGCTATACACCCTTCGGTGGCAAACAGATGCTTTTTGTAGGCGACATCTACCAATTGGAACCCGTGGTGCGCGAGGAAGACCGCCAGCTGCTGCGGCCTTGGTATCCGTCACAGTTTTTCTTTGATGCCAAAATCTTCCAGACGATGACACTGGTAAGCATCGAACTTACCAAGGTGTACCGTCAAGACGACCAACGGTTTATTGCCCTTCTCGACCATATCCGCACCAATCAAATCACGCAGCCGGAACTCTCCCTACTCAACCAACGGGTAGGCAAAAGCAATGAGTGGAGCGACGGACTCTCCATCACGCTCTCAACCCGTCGCAACACTGTCGACTACATCAACGAGCAGCATCTCAACGAATTGCCTGGCGATGTGACCATCCTCCACGGCACACTTGAGGGAGAGTTTCCCACCACCAGTCTTCCCACCCTCATGGAACTGGAGGTGAAAGTAGGTGCACAGGTTATCTTTGTGAAGAATGACATGGAGCACAGGTGGGTGAATGGCACGCTCGGCACCATCACAATGATAGACACCGACGATGACGGAGAGGAAATACTCGCTGTCCGTACCGACGAGGGTGATGAGTATGAGGTCACGCGCGACATCTGGAGCAATATGCGCTACACATTCAATGAGCAAGAGGAGAAAATCGAGGAAGAGGAGATAGGCAGGTTCATCCAATTCCCACTCCGCCTGGCGTGGGCTATCACCGTACACAAGAGCCAGGGACTGACCTTCCGCCATGTAGACATCGACTTATCGGGCGGAGCCTTTGCTGGCGGACAGACTTATGTCGCCCTCTCACGCTGCCAGTCGCTTGAAGGCATCTGTCTGAAGGAACCCATCCGCTATTCCGACATCTTCGTCCGCTCCGAGGTGGTGAGGTTCGCCCGTACCTACAACGATGAGCGCATTATCAACGCCGCACTTGAGGAGTCGATGGCCGACAAGGAATACCACGATGCCGTCGTCGCACTCGACAACAATGATGCCGATACCTTTCTCGACAATTTCTTCAAAGCCATCCACCACCGCTATGACCTGGAAAAGCCTGTCGTCCGCCGCTTCATCCGCCGCAAGCTCAACCAGTTGTTCGCCCTTCGCGAGGAGAACCGACAGTTGCGTGAGGCAGCTGCCGGACGCTCCAACTTCCTGCAACGACTTGCTGCCGAATATACACTGATGGGCAAGGATTGCGAGCGTGAGGGCATGCCAGATGCCGCCATCGCCAACTACCGCAAAGCGCTTGAACTCTGGCCTGATGCCAAAGAACCCCAACGGCGCATCAAGAAACTTCAAAGACCCAAATAAAAAACTAAAAATATGGAAATAAAAACCTCCACCTTCGCCCTGAGCAGTCCCACTCTCGAGAGCTGCCCCAAAGATTTCAAGCCCGAATACGCATTCATCGGCCGCTCCAACGTGGGCAAGTCGAGCCTCATCAATATGCTCTGCAATCACAAAGGTCTTGCCAAGACCTCATCGACACCCGGCAAGACACTGCTCATCAACCATTTCCTCATCAACCACGACTGGTATCTTGTCGACCTTCCCGGCTATGGCTTCGCCAAGCGCTCAAAGAGTGTGCAGCAGAAAATACAGAACATGATATCATCCTATCTGCTGCTACGCCAGCAACTTGCCAATGTGTTTGTGCTCATCGACATCCGCCTGGAGCCACAAGCCATCGACCGCGAGTTCATCAACTGGCTCGGACAGAGCAGCATCCCCTTCTCCATCGTGTTCACCAAAGCCGACAAGCTCTCCAATATGAAAGCCCAGGAGAGTGTCAAGCGCTTCATGGATGCCCTGCGTGAGGAATGGGAAGAACTCCCACCCTATTTCGTGACGAGCAGCGAGAAGCGCACAGGCAGAGAAGAGCTGCTTGCCTACATCGACAGCATCAACAAAGACATCGCACAACCATAACCCACCAACATGAATGCCTATCTCGACGTCCAAGGCCTGACGAAATCATTCGGTGCGCTTCAGCTCTTCGACAACCTCTCGTTCTCCATCAGCGAGGGGCAACACGTAGGATTGGTAGCCCGAAACGGAGTGGGCAAGTCGACTCTGCTGTCCATCCTCACAGGCAAGGAAGGCTACGACAGCGGTGAAATCATCTATCGCCGCGACCTGAAGGTTGGTTATCTGGAGCAGTCGCCACGTTTCGACCCCGACGAGACGGTCCTTGATGCTTGTTTCAACCATCAAGGAGACGAAGAAAAGATACTCCGCGCCAAACAAGTGCTTACCCAACTGAAGATTCGCGACCTTCAGCAA
This sequence comes from uncultured Prevotellaceae bacterium, assembly GCA_902767775.1. Taxonomy (GTDB): domain Bacteria; phylum Bacteroidota; class Bacteroidia; order Bacteroidales; family Bacteroidaceae; genus Prevotella. The sequence continues at coordinate 52,001 of CACXIP010000030.1, forward strand.
CCTATGGGACAGTTGAGCGGTGGTCAGCAGAAGCGTGTCGCCCTTGCCAACGTGCTGCTCACCGAACCCGACCTGTTGATTCTCGATGAGCCAACCAACCACCTCGACCTTGACATGATAGAATGGTTGGAGGGCTACCTGTCACGTGGCAGCAAGACGTTACTGATGGTGACGCACGACCGTTTTTTCCTTGACCGCGTGTGCGACACCATCATCGAACTCGATGACCGCACCCTCTATACCTACCGCGGCAACTACGCCTACTATCTTGAGAAACGGCAGCACCGCATCGACGTGGCACGCGCCGAGATAGAACGCGCCAACAACCTCTACCGCCGTGAGCTGGAATGGATGCGGCGCATGCCTCAGGCACGAGGACACAAGGCAAAATATCGTGAGGACGCATTCTATGAACTGGAGCGCAAGGCAAAACAGCGTATCGAGGAGCGACAGATGCGGCTGAAGTCCTCCAACGTATATATCGGCAGCAAGATTTTCGAATGCCAGTATGTTTCGAAGTCATGGGGCGACCAGGTGATGCTCAAGGATTTCTACTACAATTTCGCCCGTTTTGAGAAGATGGGCATTGTGGGCAACAACGGCACGGGTAAATCCACATTTCTGAAACTGCTGCTCGGCCTTGAACCCGTAGACTCAGGACAGTTTGACATCGGTGAGACCGTGCGTTTCGGCTATTTCTCACAAGAAGGTCTGCATTTTGATGAGCAGCAGAAGGTGATTGACGTGGTGCGCGACATCGCCGACTATATCGACCTTGGGGGCGGACGACATTTCACCGCCTCCCAACTGCTCCAGCACTTTCAATTCACCCCCGACCAGCAATACAACTATGTCTATAAGCTCAGCGGCGGTGAGCGACGCAAACTCTACCTATGCACCGTGCTGATGCGCAACCCCAATTTTCTTGTCCTCGACGAGCCTACCAACGACCTCGACATCCAGACTTTGCAGATTTTGGAGGAATACCTTGTCGACTTTCCAGGCTGCGTCATCGTGGTGAGCCACGACCGCTATTTTATGGACAAGGTGGTGGACCACTTGCTCGTGTTCAAGGGCAATGGCGAAATCAAAGATTTCCCTGGCAACTACACGCAGTATCGTGAATGGTGCGCTCTCCGCCCCAAGGATGAGAGCGCTGCTGAGAAAGCCGACAAGCGCCCCAAGCGAGAATACCGCAATACCGAGAAGCGCAAGATGACCTATAAGGAGAAGACCGAGTTTGCTCAGTTGGAGAAGGACATCGCCGCCCTTGAGGAAGAGCAGAAACGCATCGAGGAAGCACTCTGCGGCGGCACCGTAGATATCGATGAAATCACGAAGATGAGCAAACGGCTCCCACTACTCAAGGCAGAACTCGATGAGAAGAGCATGCGTTGGCTTGAGCTGAGTGAGATAGAGTGACAGAAGTATCGAGACTTATTGTCAGTTATCTATGTAGACTTTCCGAGAAGAACCATTTGCCCCTCTTTCGATACATAGTCCACGTGGCTGATTCAATCGACGTCCACCCATATCGTAATAGGTCTTGGCTATGGATTGTTCAGTCGGAGTGATGTCCTTGATGGCTGCACTGCCTTGGTCGATGATGAAGATATAGGTATTCAGGCTTCGAGCCGGCAAGGCAACCATTATCTCATCCATGGGTTCGCTGATGTCGATTTGAGATTCCTTCAAGAGAGAATTGTTGGCTGTAGACAGCAGATGAGTACCACTTTTCACCTTAAAGGGCAGTTTGATTTTCAGGTCGTGGGCATACTTTGTGGTATCGATGGCCATGACAATCAGGGAGTCGCCCTTGATGTAGGCAGATGTCTCAAAAGCCGAGTTGGTGCCTGTAGTGACGCTCGATGTTGTTCCAAGGCGTGTTGAGCCCGTCACATGCTTCGAGAAGTGTGACATGACATAGGCGCGTGGCAACAACGCGTTTTTTGTATTACCGGGATTGTACTTTGTCTCTCCCGTACCAACAAAGGCCCAATGGGCGCGCATATACCAGTAGATGTAACCTGTGCAGCCAGCCAGCATACATTCATTAAGTTCCTCGGCAAAAATCAGTTGCTCATGCCAGTTGGGCAGTCGGTCGATATTGTCGGTCACGGAGTGCTCCGTCATCCACACTTCCTTGCCGTATTTTGCAGCGAGTGTGGCAGCGCTCTTCATGTTGCCAAGAGGTGGATGTCCGTAGAGATGCCCCGCAATGATGTCTATTTGGTCACGTGCCACCTCATCTCTCAAGAGCAGGTTGGAATAGCTGGGGTCGAAGCCAAGGGGTTCGGCACTGATGAGTCGCACACCATTGTATTTCTCCCTGTCAAGCATGTGTGCATAGTTTTTGACAAGGTTGAGCTGTTGTTGTGGCGTATAAAGACATCCTGAATAATCTACCCACCAGTCGGGTTCGTTCTGGATAGACACCGCATCGACATTGACACCATTCTTCTTCATGTACTCCAAGAATGTGTTCAGCCACGGGAAGAATTTCTCATAGCAGTCCTGACGCAGTTCGCCGCGCTTTCTGCCCTGGTCATCGCTGTTGCCACCCTGCGCAGTTCCATTGGTCTTGTAATCACCCGGTGGTGACCAAGGTGTACCAAAGACAATGCCACCACGCTGCTTGACAATCTTAGCCGAAGGCAACGAGCCTTTCCAATCGTAAGGAGAATCCCAGTTGTTCCACTCAGGAACAACAATGTCGCCAATGAAGTTGGGAGAAATCTCCATACGCATGATGTTGAGTCCGATTTTTGATGTGGGTCCGTAGAGCAGTTTTACGGGTTGTGTGTCGTTGCCGAATGGACACATGGCACCATCACAGCATGCAGCCCCAAAACCCGTTATCGTCTGGTAGCGGGTGTCGCTCACGGTAACTGTAATTACTGCAGCATGGACAACCATAGCTGCGAACAGCACGAAAATGGAAGTTACAATTTTTCTCATTGGAATAAGAACGGTAATGAATTTCTGCTGCAAAGGTACATATTATTATCAGCATTTCAAAACGATTGTCGAATAATAATACGAAACATCAGAAGCCGAATGGAGTTCACCATTGACAATTTGTTACATTCGTTCACCCATTTGTTACAATGTTTTCACGTCGTATGCAGGAAAAAACGTATCTTTGCAAAAAATTCCAAAACTATATTTGACATGAAAAATGTTCTCCTCACACTGACCTTTGCTGTTGTTTTTCAGACAGCAATAGCACAGGAACCACGCCGTCGTTTCAACCGCGAGGCATATACCACCGAGACGCCTATGGCTCACGACCCTGTAATGGCCAAGGAAGGCGACACATATTATCTCTATGCCACTGGCATGGGCATCCAGCAAATGACATCGAAAGATAGGAAGACATGGACAGTGTCGCATCAACCAGTGATGACAGTCATTCCGGGATGGACCACCGACTCCGTGCCCGGCTTCGGAAGTCATGTGTGGGCACCCGACATCATTCATTGGCACGGCCAGTGGTGGATGGCATACAGTTGTTCAACATTTGGCAAGAATGGTTCGGCAATCGGACTGCTCAGCAGTCGCTCGCTGGGTCGTAACATGTGGAAGGACGAAGGATGTATCGTTACCTCGCACGAGAGGAAGCGCGATGCCAATGGTCGGATGATAGGTGACAATTGGAACGCCATCGACCCGAACTTCGTCATCGACGATGCTACCGACACGCCGTGGCTGGTCTGGGGCTCGTTCTGGGATGGCATCCAATTAGCAAGGCTCGACTCTACCATGCATATCGCCAAGGGCGAACAGTCCCGCACCATCGCCCGCCGCTACGACCCGAACTACAAGCCAACGGAACTCAACCCCACGTCGAAGTTTGCCGGCACCAACGCCATAGAGGCACCGTTTATTTTCAAACATGGTGGATACTATTATCTCTTCGTATCATGGGACTACTGCTGCCGTGGTGCCAAGAGCAACTATCGTGTGGCCGTAGGGCGCAGCAAGACTGTAACTGGTCCGTATCTTGACCGTAACGGCAAGGATATGGCAAACGGCGGCGGCACACTCTTCCTTGAGGGAGACAAGAAGGAATGGGAAGCCGCCGGCCATTGTGCGGTCTACACTTTTGATGGTGAGGACGTGTTTATCTGCCACGGATACAGTGCCACTCAGAACGGAGCCGCCCTGCTCATCCAGCGCCCTATCGTCTGGACATCCGACGAATGGCCTGAACTGAAACCATAATGGCATCAAATGACACTAAAACAACTTATACTATCTGTTAATCCAATTGATTTTCAGAGCAATGCTTTGTTTCAGCAGCTGAAGGAAATCAAACCAGAATATGGGTCAGGCGTTCGCATTAAGGTGTGCAAGAAAGGCGATACCGTCAGCGTGACCAATGTGCATGTCGGCTCTCATGGTGACATAGTTGCCAGTCCCATTGATGTGACAGACGAAACAGATCTTACCGACAAAGAGTTGTTGAAAGCCATTCTCGATGAGATGTCCAATGAAGGTTTCACTGAAGCTGACGCAGATGTTTTCTGGGACGATATGACGGACTTACAGAAAGCAAAAATCGTCAGGTAATACAGTGCGCCGCATCCGTTCTCTTCAATATCTTCTCTTCATTAAATATTGGGAAATCAGAAGAAGGGCTTGATGGTCCTCTTGGAACTTACCTGTCATATATGGAATATGAACGAGGCTGGCATAGGAAGCATCGTCATTTCTTGCTGACTTCGATTTTAATGCTGCCGTCATTTATCCCTCGGATGAGGCCATAATTTAGGCACCAACTTAAGATATTCGGCAATGGCACTTAAGGTAAGTCCTTTAAATTCAATACACCTTTTTTTGTTGTGTGTCCAGCTATCCATATCTTCTTCAAGATTGGCGTATGGGTAGAAATGCATTTTACTATCCTCGTATTCGAGAATCATGCGACACTCTTGATATTCCATAATAATCCAATTATAATGATTATCTGAAACATACGCTTTGACTTCTTGCAACCCAACTTGGTCCAAATAGCTGCGCAATCCAATATTATAAAATTTATTATTTAAAAGTTCTTTCATCAAGATGATAGCCTTTCCTAAAGGAATAGAGAGGTCATTGTTTGCAAAATCTCGTTCTGTTATTGCATCCATAAACTGCTTTATCTCCTTTAGTTTCTGTTTCAACGTTTTTTCGTTCCACGACTCCAAATCGATACCGTCTGTTGTGACAGCATCCATCTTTCGAACCCTCAGGTGTTTGACATAGTAATTCAATTCCTCCTGACGCAGTTCCCATTCTGCAGCCATCTCCATAAGCAGAAAGGCAACATTGAGCACCGTAAATCCCGTCTCTTCCATCAGCAATGGCGACTTCATCAATTGCACACAGGGATTGATCTCATAGTAGGCAAACGGCAAATCTGGTATCGTATAGCGCTTGATGGTCATTGTCACTTGTCGATA
>CACXIP010000031.1 GCA_902767775.1 uncultured Prevotellaceae bacterium
CGCCCAATGCCGAAAATGGCTGCATAAGGCCGATTTCACCATATCGCCACAATAAAAAATGAGGGCGTGCCAAATTATTCATTTTGACACACCCTCATTTGGGGCTTTATGCCATCAGATAGGCCTTGAAATCTTCGAAGTGGCGTGTCATGGGCACGCTCTGCTTCTCACCACGCATGAAAGCGGCAAGGCGGTCGGGGATGGCGATGTCGATGCCCAGTATCTCGTCTACCTTTTCTTTGAATTTCGCAGGATGGGCTGTCTCACCGAAGACGCCCACCTCACCCTCACGCAACTGCTCGCGGAGGGCACGGTAGCCGCAGGCTCCGTGGGGGTCGAGCACATATCCCGTGCGGGCATAGCACTCGCGCATGGTCTCGCGTATGTCATTATCGCTGTAGGTGGCTCCGCTGATAAAAGAGGTGATGCGCTCGTGGCTTCCTCCGTAGAGGTCATAGACGCGGGCAAAGTTGCTTGGGTCGCCTACATCCATCGCATTGGCAAGGGTTTGGATGCTGGCTTTTGGTTCATAGCGACCTGTCTGCAGGTAGTTGTAGAAAATATCGTTGGCATTGTTGGCGGCGATGAAGCGTGTGATGGGCAGCCCCATCTCGGCACCGAAGAGTCCGGCGGTGATGTTGCCGAAGTTGCCGCTGGGCACGCACATCACCATCTTCTCTGCAAAACCGAGAGCCTTCATCCTGGCATAGGCGTTGAAGTAATAGAACGCTTGGGGCAGAAAGCGTGCCACATTGATGGAGTTGGCACTGGTAAGACGGCGGCGTGTGTTGAGGTCGGGGTCGAGGAAGGCTTGCTTGACCAAGGCCTGGCAGTCGTCGAACACACCGTCTACCTCGATGGCGGTGATGTTTTGTCCCAGTGTGGTGAACTGGCATTCCTGGATGGGACTGACCTTGCCCTTGGGGTAGAGTACATAGACATGGATGCCGTCGACACCAAGGAAACCGTTGGCGACTGCCGAACCCGTGTCACCGCTGGTGGCGACGAGCACGTCAACCTGTCCGGCACTCTCCTGACGGATGAAATATTGAAGGAGGCGTGCCATGAAACGGGCACCGACATCCTTGAATGCCAGGGTGGGACCATGGAATAGTTCAAGGGAATAGATGTTGTCGTCTACCTTCATGACGGGACAGTCGAAGGAGAGAGTATCGTATACGATGCGGCGGAGTGCTTCTTTCTCTACGTCCTCGCCGAAGAAAGCATCGGCGACGGTGTATGCGATTTCCTGAAACGACATCTTGTCGATGTTGTCGAAAAATCCCTTGGGGAGTCGCTTGATGTGCTCAGGCATGTAGAGTCCTCGGTCTCCTGCGAGACCTTTGACGACAGCCTCATGAAGCGTGGCAGTCGGTGCCTGATGGTTGGTGCTGTAGTATTTCATTCTTAATCTTCAGTTATCAATCTTCAATTATCAATTAAAAATCATGCGTTCATCAGTGCTTGCATAAATTGCTCGAGGCGGAGGAGCCCGTAGGCACCGCCTACACAACTCACCTCATCGTAGGTGGTCACACTGTCTGGTTGGATGCCACGGTGCCAAATGGCGAACGGTACTGGCTCATTGATATGCGTGCGGATTTCCACGGGGGTGGGATGGTCGGGCAGGACGGCGATGCAGACAGGCTCATCCCAGGTTTTCACCTCATTGTAAATGGGTCCGACGATGCGGTGGTCGAGATATTCGATGGTGCGAATCTTCAAGTCGAGGTCTCCGTCATGTCCTGCCTCATCGCTTGCCTCCACATGCAGGAAGACAAAATCCTCTTGCCGCAGTGCCTCGATGGCGGCCTGTGCCTTCCCCTCGTAGTTGGTGTCGGAGAGTCCGGTGGCACCTTCCACCTCGATGATGCGCAGTCCGGCATAGTGTCCGATGCCCTTGATGAGGTCGACAGCGGAGATGACGCTGCCCGACTTTACTTGGGGGAACATATCGCTGATGGTCTGCATAGAGGGACGGTATCCGGGACTCCATGGCCAGATGGAGTTGGCCTCGTCATGACCCTCAGCGCGACGGGCGAGATTGATGGGGTGTTCAGCAAGCAGTTGCTGGGAGCGAAGGATGAGGTCGTTGATGAGGTCGGCTGTTTCCTGTGGTGTGAGCCTTCTTTCCTCATGCAGGTGCTCGCAGCCCTCTTCGGGTTTTACTAAAAGGGGTTGCCAAGGTTCGTCGGGATGGTCATGGGGTGGTGAGCAGGTGATGTGCTTGCTGCCGCCGCGGATGACGAGCAGGTGACGGTATTGGATGCCTGTGATGAACTGCACGCGGTCGTTGCCTAAATGTTGGTCGAGGTAATGTATGAGTACGTCGGCATCGGCGGTCGACAAATGACCGCCATGGTGATTCTTGATACGTCCGTCAGCGAGGCAGATGATGTTGCAGCGTATCGCCATGTCGTCGGGGCGCATCTCATAGCCGATGGAGGCAGCCTCAAGTGGACCGCGCCCCTCATACACCTTGTTGAGGTCGTAGCCCATGATGGCGGTATTGGCTACCTCCGAACCCGGTGGAAATCCTTCGGGGACGGTGATGAGACGTCCTGTGCGCCCATTGTGGGCGAGCATGTCCATATATGGGGTGTCTGCATATTGGAGCGGTGTCTTCCCTCCGATGCGGGCAACGGCATGGTCTGCCATCCCGTCGCCAAGTATGATGATGTGTTTCATATGGTCAGATGTTGGCAATGCTCATGATGTTGGCAAACACACCGGCGGCGGTGACGCTCGCACCCGCGCCATAGCCTTGGATGAGCATAGGAAATTCGCGGTAGCGCTCGGTGGTGAGCATGACGATATTGTTGCTGCCCTGGAGGTTGTAGAAAGGATGACCCTGTGGCACTTCCTGCAAGGCGACATTGGTCTTGCCGTGGTCCATCGTTGCCACAAAGCGCCATCGCTTGCCCTCTGCCTCCAACTGCTTGCGGCGGACCTCAAAGTCGGCGTCGAGGTCGGGAAGACGTTTCCAGAACTCCTCCAGGCTGCCGGTGAAGTAGTTGTCGGGCACAAAGAGACGTTTCTCGACATCTTCCTGCTCCACTTGATAGCCTGCCTCGCGGGTAAGGATGACAAGTTTGCGCACCACATCGGTGCCGCTAAGGTCGATACGGGGGTCGGGTTCGCTGTAGCCCAATTCCTTGGCCTGGCGCACGGTCTGAGAGAAGGGCACCTCGGCGGATATGGCGTTGAAGATAAAATTGAGGGTACCGCTGAGCACTGCCTCTATCTTGAGTATCTTGTCGCCCGAGTTGCATAGGTCGTTGATGGTGCCGATGATGGGGAGGCCGGCACCCACGTTGGTCTCGTAGCGGAACTTCACACCTCGTTGCAGGGCGGTGAGTTTCAACTGGCGGTAGGTTTCGAAGTCCGACGAGGCGGCAATCTTGTTGGCGGCGATGATGCTGATGTTGTGCTCCAAGAACGACTGGTAGAGACTTGCCACCTCACGGCTGGCGGTACAGTCGACGAACACGCTGTTGAAGATGTTCATGCCAATGACCTCGTCGTGAAGCCGCTTGATGTCACTGGGCTCCGATGCGGCAAGGAGTTCCTTGTAGTGCTCGAGGTCGATACCGTCGCGTGTGAAAATGCCTTTTTTTGAACTGGCGATGCCCACGACATTGAGTTTCAGTCGGCTGCCTTCCTTGAGTTGCTCATACTGTGAGCGAATCTGCTCGATGAGTTTGCTGCCCACCGTACCGATGCCGCAGATGAAAAGGTTGAGTACTTTGTATTCGGAGAGGAAGAAGGAGTCGTGAATGACGTTGAGCGACTTGCGCAGGAACCGTCCCTCGACAACGAAGGAGATGTTGGTCTCCGAGGCACCTTGGGCACAGGCAATCACGCTGATGCCGCTTCGGCCAAGGGTGCCGAACAATTTTCCTGCGATGCCTGGAGTGTGCTTCATGTTCTCACCCACGATGGCAATGGTGGCCAGACCGCTCTCTGCGTGCATGGGGAACATGGCGCCCGTCTCAATCTCCTTGGCAAACTCCGCGTTGAGCACATCGACAGCCGACTGTGCGTCGACATCCTGCACACCGATGGAGGTGGAGTTCTCCGACGAGGCCTGCGACACCATGAACACCGAGATGCCGTTGGCGGCAAGGGCGGAGAAAATGCGGCGGTTGACACCAATCACACCCACCATGGAAAGGCCGGTGACGGTGATGAGCGTGGTGCCGCTGATGCTGGAGATACCCTTGATGGGTTTCTGGTCGTTGGCTATCTTCTCCTTGATGATGGTGCCGGTGCCTGTGGGGTTGAATGTGTTCTTTACCAGTATGGGGATGTTTTTCACACATACAGGGTATATCGTGGGAGGATAGATGACCTTCGCACCGAAATTGCAAAGTTCCATCGCCTCCACATAACTCAGTTCGTTGATGGTATAAGCGGTTTTGATGACCTTCGGGTCGGCGGTCATGAATCCGTCGACATCCGTCCATATCTCCAAGCACTCGGCGTCAAGAGCGGCGGCGATAATGGCGGCGGTGTAGTCGCTGCCACCGCGGCCTAAGTTGGTCACCTCACTGGTCTCGCGGTCGCGGCTGATGAAACCAGGGACAAGCGATACACGGGGCAGGTCGGCAAAGGCCTCTCGCACCAACTGGTTGGTCAGTTCGCTGTCGAGAGTGTGCTTGCCACCCTTGCGGACAGTCTTGATGAACTCGCGGGAATCATACCACTTGGCACCCTTGATGAGCGTGGCGACAATGTTGCTGCTCAGACGCTCGCCATAACTGACGATAGCGTCGAGTGTCTTCTCGCTGAGGTCATGAATAAGGTATACTCCGAAGAAGATGCTCTTCAACTGCTCGAAAAGGGAGTCAATGGTGGTGAAGAGCTGTTCGCGCTTGCGTGGCTCGGTGATGATGGTGTCAATCATCTGATGGTGGCGGTCCACCATGTCCTGAAACTCATCACGATAGCGCTCATCGCCTTTCAGGGCGAGTTGTGAGGTGGCTATCAACTTGTCGGTGATGCCGCTTAAGGCACTCACGACCACTACTACTGGTTGGCGGCGCGACTCTGTCTCTACAATGCGCTTTAGACTAAGAATACTTTTTACGGAACCAACGGATGTTCCGCCGAATTTTAATACTTTCATTGTTTAATTTTGCATTTGGCACCCCAATACAAATGGGGCTTATTCCATAATTCGCGGCAAAATTACTAATTATCGGCGAAAATTCATTCTTACTTTCAGATTTTTCATACGAAATGCGTTTCTTTTTCGTTCAAAATGAGTATTTTTGCACTATCAAACTGCTATCTGCTTATTACCCATGAAAATCATTGACGCACACAGCCATTTGTGGCTAAGGCAAGACACCTCGTGGAACGGCATGAAAATCAGTCCTTTACCCAACGGACGGAGCATGTTCCTCGGCGAGGAGGTGCAAATGTTGCCCCCATTCATGATTGACGGGCGGAATACCGCCGAAGTGTTTATCTCCAATATGAACTATGCGCAAGTGTCGGCAGCAGTCGTTGTGCAGGAGTTCATCGACGGACAGCAAAATGAGTACCTCGATGTGGTGAGAAGACAGTACCATGACCGATTCTTCGTATGCGGCATGGCTGACTACCTGCACCCGGGGTTCTTCGCCGAGGCAGCCGACCTCATCGATAGCGGTTTCCCTGGTATCGCCATCCCAGCCCACCGCATCATCACAGACAAGAAAAGGGTGATGCTCAACTCCGAGGAGATGATGCGCATGTTCAAACTCATGGAGGAACGGGGTGTCATCCTCTCCGTCACTTTGGCTGACGGAGACACCCAGGTGGCGGAGATGCGGGAAGTCATCCAGGAGTGTCCTCGGCTGAAAATAGCCGTCGGACATTTCGGCATGCCCACAAGAGAGGGATGGCATGAGCAACTCAGCCTCGCCCGCTACGAAAATGTGATGATGGAGTCGGGCGGCATCACATGGCTCTACAACGCCGAGTTCTATCCATTCCCATCTGCCATCAGGGCAATCAAGGAAGCTATCGATCAAGTGGGTATCGGAAAACTGATGTGGGGCAGCGATTATCCGCGCACCATCACCGCCATCACTTATCGGATGTCGTACGACTTCGTTAGCAAGAGCACCGAACTCACCGATGAAGAGAAGGCATGCTTCCTCGGAGAGAACGCGCGGGAGTTCTATGGCTTCCAGCATCTGGTCGACTTGCCCTATGTGAAAAATATGTCAGAGTAAATCCCCATAATCCCCGGAATCCCCGGAATCTCCGGATTTTCCGGAATCTCCGGAAAAAATAATAACCTATTATAATAAATATATGAAAACAAACTATCCAAAAATCGGTATCCGCCCAACTATCGACGGGCGTCAGGGCGGTATCCGCGAGGGCCTCGAGGAAAAGACAATGAATCTCGCCAAGGCCGTTAAGAATCTTATTGAAGCAAATCTGAGAAATGGCGACGGCAGTCCAGTGGAATGTGTCATCAGCAACACCACCATCGGAAGGGTGGGTGAGAGCGCAGCTTGCGCCGAACAGTTTGAGCGCGAGGGTGTCGGCTCCACTATCACCGTGACATCTTGCTGGTGCTATGGTTCCGAGACGATGGATATGAATCCGCAGTACCCAAAGGCTGTGTGGGGATTCAACGGAACGGAGCGTCCTGGGGCTGTCTATCTCGCTGCCGTCCTCGCTGCTCATGCCCAAAAGGGACTGCCGGCATACGGTATCTACGGACATGATGTACAGGATCTCGACGACAATACCATCCCCGAGGATGTAGCGGAGAAAATCCTGCGCTTTGCCCGTGCTGCTCAGGCCGTGGCAACGATGCGGGGCAAGTCGTATCTCTCAATCGGCAACACCTGCATGGGTATCGCTGGGTCGATTGTCAATGCCGATTTCCTGCAGCAGTACCTTGGCATGCGTACGGAATATGTGTCGCTGGTGGAAATTCTGCGCCGTGTTGATTTCGGCATCTACGACAAGAAGGAATTTGAGAAGGCCATGGTATGGGTGGAGAAATACTGCAAGCCCAATGAGGGACATGACTATAACGAAGACCGGCCGCTATTCCCCGGTACCCCGATGACGACCTTCAACGGCAAGGGAAAGGGCAAGAACCGTCAGGAGAAAGACGACGACTGGGCATTCACCGTGAAGACGATGATGATTATCCGCGACCTGATGCATGGTTCGGACCGTCTGCTTGAGATGGGATACAAAGAGGAGGCCATCGGACATAATGCTATCGCAGCCGGTGTGCAGGGACAGCGTCAGTGGACGGACTATAAACCCAATTTCGACTTCCCTGAGTCGCTGATGTGTACCTCTTTTGACTGGAACGGACTGCGTGAGGCGGATGTCTTGGCTACAGAGAATGACTTCCTCAACGGCATGTCGATGCTCTTCGGCCATCTGCTCACCAACAAGGGCGTGATGTTCTCTGATATCCGTACCTATTGGAGTCCGGAAGCTGTGGAGCGTGTCACTGGAAAACGTCCAGAGGGAGGTGCGGCAGGCGGTTTCATCCACCTTATCAACAGCGGTGCCACCACACTCGATGCTACGGGTGCCATGACTGATGAGAACGGAAATCCCACCATGAAATCGCATTGGGAGATGACCGATGCCGACGCAGAGGCATGTCTGAAGGCTACCAGTTGGATGCCTGCCGACCGTGACTATTTCCGCGGTGGAGGATACTCTTCACACTTCCTTACCAAGGGTGGTATGCCCATGACCATGCTGCGCATCAATCTGGTGCAGGGACTGGGTCCGGTGCTCCAACTTGCTGAGGGATGGACGGTGGACCTCGACCCCGAGGTGAACGATATTCTCGACAAACGTACCGACCCGACATGGCCCACTACATGGTTCGCTCCACGTCTCGACCCGACAAAGGATGCGTTCAAGGATGTGTATTCCGTGATGAATAACTGGGGCGCCAACCATGGAGCCATCTGCTACGGTCATGTGGGTGCCGACCTCATCACGCTGTGTGCCATGCTCCGCATACCGGTATGCATGCACAACATCGCCGACAAAGATATCTTCCGTCCTGCCGCATGGAATGCCTTTGGCATGGACAAGGAGGGGGCTGATTACAGGGCATGTGCCAATTTCGGACCAATATATAAATAAAAATCATACGTCTAAATTCCCAAACTCTTAAACTCCCAAACTCCAAACTTCAAAATGGCTAAGTTAATAGAGAAGAAATTTCTGTTTACATTCATCCTCGTCACGTCGCTTTTTGCTCTCTGGGGATTCGCTAACGATATCACCAACCCCATGGTGGCGGCTTTTCAAACATTGATGGAACTCACTGCGGCAAAGGCTTCCATGGTGCAGTTCGCCTTCTATGGCGGATATGCCACGATGGCAGTGCCTGCCGCATTGTTCATCAGGCGGTTCAGTTACAAGAGCGGTGTCATGCTCGGTTTGGCTTTGTATGCCACAGGAGCCTTCCTCTTCATCCCGGCGGCAGCACAGCAGAGTTTCGCATTTTTCTGCATATCACTCTATGTGCTCACCTTCGGACTTGCTTTCTTGGAGACGACGGCCAACCCGTTCATTCTGTCACTTGGCGACAAGGCTACTTCCACCCAGCGACTCAATCTCGCTCAGGCATTCAACCCGATGGGTTCGCTCTGTGGCATGAGTGTCGCCTCGTTTATCGTACTGCCGCAACTCATCTCTGATAAACGTGACGAAGCAGGACAAATTATCTTCTCTACACTCTCTGAAGCAGAGAAGGCGGACATCCGCCTGCATGACCTCGCCATTATCCGCAATCCTTATGTGGCTATCGGTTGTGTGGTGCTTGTCATGCTTATCATCTTCGCCATCAGCAAGATGCCGAAAACGGAGAGTGAGGAGCGCAAGGCTGTCGGAGAGACACACACCGCACGAGAGACACTGTCCAACCTCTGGCACAACACCATCTACCGTGAGGGTGTGCTGGCGCAGATGTTCTATGTGGCAGCACAAATCATGACCTGGACCTTTATTATCCAGTATGCCGACAACTTGGGCATCAACAAGGCGACAGCACAGCGCTACAACATTGTGGCAATGGTGATGTTCCTTTGCAGCCGTTTCATAGCCACCTTCCTCATGCGGTATGTCAACACACGACTGCTGCTCTCTTACTTCGCCATAGGAGCCGGACTGTGCACCCTCGGTACCATCTGCATCGTAGGCATGCCTGGACTGTACTGCCTCGTGGGCATCAGTTTCTTCATGTCGCTGATGTTCCCCACCATCTATGGTATTGCACTCGAGGATGTGGACAGCCGCGACACCTCGTTGGGAGCAGCTTTCCTCGTCATGGCGATTGTGGGCGGCGCAATTATGCCGCCGCTGCAAGGGTCCATCATTGACTTGAAAACGGTCTTCGGACATCCAGCTGTCAATGCGTCGTTCGTACTGCCGCTCATCTGCTTCATCCTTATCTGCATATACGGCTATCGCTCGTACAAAAAAGGACTGAGTCAGATAGAAAAAATGAAGATTGAAGATTAATATCACCTTCCTAACTTCTATCAATAATGCCAGAAGGAACACCTGTAAAAAAATATGGCTGCCCTGTGAAACGGTATGTGCAGACCATGGATTTGAAAGACGAACCGACACTGATTGCCCGTTATCGCCGCGCCCACAGCCGTGAGGAGGCATGGCAGGAAATTCTCGACGGCATCAGACAGGTAGGTATTCTTGAAATGGAGGTCTACATCTGCGGTGCACGTCTTGTGATGATTGTCGAGGCTCCTGATGACTTCCAATGGGATGATGCCATGGCGCGGTTGGCCACCCTACCGCGCCAGGCAGAGTGGGAGGAGTTTGTCGCACAGTTTCAACGGTGCGAAGCCAATGCCACCAGTGATGAGAAATGGCAGATGATGGAGCGTATATTCCACCTTTATGAATAAAACATTCGTAAAATTTTGTGAATTGAGAAAAATAACGTTACTTTGCATCGATTTTGAAATGTCTCACTTTTAATAATGACTATTATGAAAAAATTTCTTTTTACAATTGTGGCTGTATTGATGGCAGCACCTTCTTTCGCTCAGTTCAGCAGCGGTGGCTTCTCTCTCGATGAGGAACATCTGTATTGGGGCGTGCGCTTCGGTATGAACTTCAGCAGCATTGGTGGTGACGTTGTTAAGGCCGACAAAAAACGTACCGGTATGACGCTCGGTGGTGTTGTCGGTTTGCGTGTCACAGAGAGTACACCTGTATTCCTTGAGAGTGGATTCTACTACACCCAGCGTGGTGCCAAGACTTTGGAATTTAAGGGATTGGATGCAGAAAAATTAAATGCTGATGACTTGAAGGGTCATATCAACTATTTTGAAATTCCTTTGCTCATCAAGTATGGTATTTCTACTGAGAACAATTTTGCTATTTTGCCATTATTCGGACCTTATGTTGGCTTCTCCCTGTCTAAGGACTCCAAATACCTGAAGCGTTCTGATATGGGATTCAAACTGGGTTGCGGTCTGGAGTGGAACAACCTCTATGCAGAGGCCTTCTATCAGTTTGGTGTTGTCAACATCGCTGACAAAGGTTCTTCACACGGCAAGAACCTCGGTATCAACATCGGTGTCAACTTCTAAAAAATTATATCACATCGTCAAACAGGGGCAAGGTCCGGTAGGACTTACCCCTGTTTTGAGTTTTGAGTTTTGAGATTTAATCTTATATATAAGCCACTCATAAGCTTAAACTTCTAATCTCCCAAACTCCCAAATCCTTCACCTCCATCTCCCCCCAACCCCAAACGACCAAACGACCAACCCCCCAAACGACCAAACGCCCACCCCCCCAAACGACCAAAAAATGACCACCGAACTGCAAGTGCGCGTTGTGCCTCGAGTGGCAGCATCACAAGAGGCATTGATAGGATATCTCGCAAGAGAACATGGCTTCTCGTGCGAGGAAATCACCCATGTGTGTATCTTGCGGCGTAGTATTGACGCACGACAGCGTACCATCTATGTCAACCTTAAACTCAGAGTGTATGTCAATGAGCAACCTGAGGACGACGAGTATGAGCGGACGGTATATGGTGATGTCAGCGAATCGCCACAGGTTGTTGTGGTGGGAGAGGGCCCAGGAGGACTTTTTGCTGCTTTGCGCCTTGTGGAACTTGGCCTGCGACCAGTGGTGGTGGAACGTGGAAAGGATGTTTCCTCACGCCGCCGCGACTTGGCGGCCATTACGCGGACCCAACAGGTGGACAGTGAGAGCAACTACTGCTTCGGAGAGGGTGGGGCAGGTACTTATTCCGATGGCAAACTATATACCCGTTCCAAAAAACGGGGCAATGTGGAAAAAATCCTCCGCGTGTTCTGTCAGCATGGGGCTTCCACCGCCATCCTCGCAGATGCACATCCCCATATCGGTACCGACAAACTGCCGTTGGTCATCGCGGCCATGCGCGACACCATCCTCCGCAGTGGCGGTGAGGTACACCACCAGACACGCATGACACAACTGCTGGTGGAGGGCGACCGCGTCGTGGGCATCGAGGCGGAGGATACCGCTCAAGGTGTCACCCGTAGGTTCATGGGGCCCGTCATCCTCGCTACGGGGCATTCTGCAAGAGATGTCTACCGCTACCTCCATTCCTCGGGAATAGAAATTGAGGCAAAGGGTATTGCTGTGGGTGTTAGGCTTGAGCATTCCTCCAAATTGATAGACCAAATCCAATATCACAATCCGGAAGGGCGTGGTGCATATCTTCCCGCTGCTGAATACAGTTATGTCACGCAGGTAGATGGCCGTGGCGTCTATTCCTTCTGCATGTGTCCGGGCGGTTTTGTCATACCTGCTGCTACAGGTCCCGAACAGATTGTGGTCAATGGCATGAGTCCCAGCAACCGCGGTACACGGTGGTCGAACAGCGGTATGGTGGTCGAGATGAGAGCCGAGGACATTGAGGGGGATGACCCATTGCGTGTGATGCGCTTCCAAGAATCCCTTGAGCACAGTTGTTGGATACAGGGCAACAGACAGCAGACGGCACCTGCCCAGCGCATGTATGACTTTGTCAAAGCGCGATTCAGTCAAAGTCTGCCAGAATCTTCCTACGCTCCCGGATTGGTGTCAAGTGCGCTTCACGAATGGTTGCCGGCAGAGATTGCCAACCGTCTGCGGCAGGGTTTTGTTGTTTTTGGACACAACAGCCGTGGGTTCCTCACCAATGAGGCGGTGCTCATCGCGGTGGAGAGCCGTACATCCTCACCGGTGCGCATCCTGCGTGATGGCAGTACCTTGCAGCATATTCGCCTTCAAGGCTTGTTCCCCTGTGGTGAGGGGGCAGGATATGCGGGAGGCATCGTCTCAGCGGGCATCGACGGTGAGCGCTGCGCAGAGATGTGCGCTGATTATTTGAAATCCTCGTAATATTATCCGACCTGTCCGACCTCTCTTGTCTTTCGTTTCATTTCGTTTCTTTTTCTTTTTATACGGCAGGTCAACATCAGATATTCATCCAATAGAAAAAATATTGGAAACATCTGCTAAAATTTGTCCCAGTGAAAATGCGTATTTTTGCAAAAACATTCATTTTCACGATTATGAACAGATTTTTATTCCAAGTCATCTTCCTTTTTGTGGCATTGACAGCCAATGCCCAGAATCCCTATCTCCCGCTTTGGGAGCATCTGCCCGATGGTGAACCCCGTGTGTTTGAAGACCCCGATAACCCAGGGAAATACCGTGCCTATATCATCGGTTCTCATGATGTCAACTACACTTCCTATTGCAGCAACGACATTCACGCTTGGTCGGCTCCCGTGGAGGACCTGAGCCAATGGCGTGACGAGGGTTCCATCTTCACCTATTATGTCGACGGACAATGGGACACGATGTTTGCACCCGACCTCGTGGAGGTGAGGGACAAGGCGACTGGTAAGAAAACCTATTACCTTTATCCTCACTCGCGCGGATGGGGCAGGATTGCAATGGTGTGCAAAGGTGACCGTCCCGATGGCCCATTCACTCCCATCAACCTCACCGAAGACGGTCGTCGCTGCGTGGAAGGGTCGCTGATTGATTTCGACCCGTCGGTGTTCATCGAGAACATCACTGACAAAAAAGACCCCGACTTCAACAAGGGCTTTAGGGCATACGTGTTCTATGGCTTCCAGCACTCCACAGCCTGTGAACTCGACCAAAACAATATGTACGCCATGAGACCGGGTACCCAACTGCATGACTACTTCATCCCGGCAAGTTCCAGCTTTGGTGTGGTGCGTGACCCGGAGGGAACACAATATCCTTCACTTTACAAGGGACAAAACCCTGGCGATTTCAACTTCTTTGAGGCTTCGTCCATCAGACAGGTGGGCAACAAATATGTCATGGTGTTCTCTGGCTACTCTGGTCCTGACTACGGACTGGGTTCCACCAACTCTGCCTTGCGCTATGCATTTGGAGACAGTCCGCTCGGACCATGGCGTTCAGGTGGTGTGTTGGTTGACTCCCGAGGTGTGGTGCCCAATGAGGATGGCTCACATCTCACCACTTCAAATGCCGCGCACAACACCCACGGTTCACTGCAGGAAATCAATGGACAGTGGTACGTGTTCTATCACCGTCCACCTCGCGGCTTCGGTTACGCACGTCAGGCAATGGTGGCTCCTGTCAAGATAACATGGGACAAGAAGGCGGTGGCTGATGGAGGAAAAGTGACCATCACAGCGTATGACCCTTTCACTAAGGACAATGTTTGGAAAGCCTCTGCCGCTGATGGCAACACCTATACTGGTGCTGAGGTGACCTCTGAGGGCTTCCAGATTTTCGGACTGCCTCCCTATCAGTATTACTCCGCCGGATATGCCTGCTATATGTCGGGCAACAACTGGATGCAGGACAATCATGACGTGTGGAACAACAGCATGGATCTGGCTGGCATCACCAACAAAGGTGTGGTGGGCTTCAAATACTTCGGATTTGGCGGAGTGGCAAAGGATACCAAAGGTGTGAAAGCTTTCGAGGGAACCAAAAAGGGCGATGGTACCATGCTCAACATCAACCTTACACCCGGTGGAAAGGGTGCTTTCCGCATACATGTGATGCTCGACGGCCCATGGGCGAATGACGTATGGAAAGGACGTGAGATTGCCGTCATTGATGTGCCTGGCGATGCTCCTCGCACTTCAAAGGTCTATCAGGTGGCTGTTCCTGCTGTGGAGGGGCTGAAGGGCAAGCACGCCATCTATCTCGTGGCTGAGGGACCCGAGGTGGAACAACCGGCCAATCCACGTCCGAGGTTTGGCGGTCCGCAGCAGCCGCAGCGCCCGCAGGGACTCTTCGACCTCCATGGTATCGCATTCACCAAACAAGGTGTGGCATGTGTGCCTCCCGTTGTTCCGACGGTCACCATCACTGTTGATGGAAAACAGGTGAGGCTTCCCAACATCCCTGAGCGCTCGTCGAATACAAACGGCTATACCGACTACTCGCATTATCAGGTGTATGCACCTGTTAAGGCCAACTCCGTCATCAAGGCAACGGCATCCGACCCCGCAGTGTCGATTAAGGTCAGTCAGATAGTGGATGGCCGCGCTTCCGTGAGATGCACCTACAAGGGATTGGAGAAAATCTATCTCATCAATTAACCACGGAAACCAACCATAAAAAATCCCCTCATCGCAATGAGGGGATTTTTTATGGGGTAAAACAAATTCTTAGTTTTGTCCAATTCGTAAGATTTCTCTGACTGTATAAAATATTACAAGTCACTATAGCTGCCCGAGAAGGTGGTCACGCTCATGTCGCCGGTCTGGTAGCCCCGCTTGAGCCAGCGCATGCGCTGTTCGGAGGTGCCGTGGGTAAACGATTCCGGCTGTGAGTAGCCTTGTGCTTGCTCCTGCAGATAGTTGTCGCCGATGTGCTGTGCGCAGTTGATGGCCTCGCGCATATCAGTCTCATCGAGTGAGCCGAAAGCTTCGTCCTCATAGTGAGCCCAAACTCCGGAGTAGTAGTCGGCCAACAGTTCGAGACGCACACTGATCTGGTTGGCTGCCTTTTGGTTGGTCTGGCTCATCTGCGAATGGGCCTTGCCCAGAATGCCAAGCAGGTTTTCCACGTGATGGCCCACCTCATGTGCAATCACATAGGCACGGGCAAAGTCACCGCCTGATTTCAACTGTTTCTCCATCTGCTGGAAGAAAGCCAGGTCAAGGTATAACTTTTGGTCGGCAGAGCAATAGAAAGGACCTACTGCAGATGTGGCACCGCCGCAATTGGTCTGGACCCTACCCTTGAAAATAACCAATGTGGGAGGGGTATATTGGGCGTTGAATTTCTGCTTGAAAACAGCCGACCACACATCCTCGGTGCTGGCCAATACTTGCCTGCAGAATTTCACTTGCTCTTCTTCCTCAGGCGAGAAGGTTTGCTGACCCTGCTCCTCCGTCTGGGCTCCGCCCAGTCCGCCGGCCTGCTCCAACACTTCCATGGGGTTGCCACCCATCAGCAGCGTGATGATGCCGATGAGAATCATACCTCCTATGCCCATACCAGCCATCGTGCCGGTACTCATTCCTCGGCGATCCTCGAAATTCTCGCTCTCTCTTCTTCCGTCAAGATCCATAATATTAAGGTTTGGTTAATGATTCTTGTTGTTAGTGTGCAAATATACGAAGATTTTTTAAAAAGTGCATTATTCCAACGTTTTTTTTGATTAAAAATGACAAAACCCACATTAGCTTGTTGGTGTGATAAAGATTTTTTATATTAAAAATGAACGAAAATTTGCTGATTTCATCCTTTTTTCTTATCTTCGCAACATAGTTGAACAACCCAATCCTTATTTATTATGAACAAACACGAGAAATTTGTCATTACCATTAACCGCCAATTTGGCACTGGCGGGCACGAGGTGGGTGCTGCCATCGCCGAGCGCCTCGGTGTGAAACTGCTTGACAAGCAAATCCTTGAAGCAGTGGCGAAGAAGTTTGCTATCGATGAGGAGACCGTACATAAGTTGGAGGCACGCAACAGGTCTTGGTGGGACGATTTTACACAATTCTACCGTTCCTATATCGTTGACAACGAATACCATGACCTCGGTCCGGAACTCACCTCGCATCAATTGTTTGAGGCACAGGCTTCTGTTATCCGTCAGATTGCGGAGGAGGAGTCGTGCGTGGTGGTGGGCAGGTGCGCTTTCGACATCTTCCGCCATCATCCCAACGCACTCAAAATATTCATCCACAGCCCGGAGGAGAAGCGTATCAAGCGTATCGTCGAAAAGTATGGCGTCTCTTCAGCTGACGCCAAACTGATGATTGTGGACAACGACTACACCCGAGAACTGTATACCAAAACATATACAGGAACCGAGTGGTATGATGCCCGCAACTATGATGTATGTCTTGATGTGAGTGCCTTCGGACTGAATGGCACCGTCGACTATCTGCTGGCACTGATTGGTGAAGGCAGGTAAGGTGCTATTTCACCTTCCATACATTCAGTGTAATGCCTCCGCCAGGTCCGCCCCAGGCGGGGGCACAGACAAAGATGGCGTTGTTGAGCCAGGCATACTTGCTGTCGTTGGGTGCTTCGAATCTCGGAGAACACCTGAAATAAAATGAGGGTCTGCCTTGGGCATCCTGACTGTTGCTGATGATGCCTTTGTTGCGGATGTGGATGTATACGCCATCATCGGTCTTGATGGAATAGATAGCCTCTATTTCCGTACGGTTGGTCTTGGAGTCGGCCATCTGATAGTCTGCTCCTCCATTGAGGATGGTGCCTTTGAGCAACGGTCCTTCGAAGGTGCCGCCAGTTATAGGAATGACGGTTCTCCGCCCATGGGATGTCTCACCCACGGAGTAGGTTTCTCCAAGGGTTACTTTCAGTTGCATGACGAATTCTAATTCAGGGGTCTCTGCTGGGACGGTGGTTTGTGCGCCAACCGTGAGGGACAACAGTGTCATGATGACAAATAAGATGGTTTTTCTCATGTTGTGATGGTTTAGGGTTTTATTTTCGTGCAAAAGTAACAACTTTTTTCCTAAATATGTGATAACAATTTGGAAAAAGAATACTCTATAATAATAGAAACAATCACTCAATTATTGAATTATGCCATTTAATTACATAAGAATCAATTATGAAGTAATGATTGATACAAAAAACTGTTACAAGACCATTCCGGAACTTGTTGATGCAGTCAGTCATTCCATTGACACACAGTTCATGGTTTCCCATGAAGACAACATTGACCAACCGTTACACAATGAGGTCCATACAAGATATGTCGTGTCGGGTAAAAGGAGTTTTGAAGCGGCCAAAGGGTATCCTAATAAAAAGATTGCAGTGCTTAATTACGCCAACAACCACTCGATAGGCGGAGCACCATTCAGCGCCGGGGCTCAGGAAGAATCGCTTTGCAGGTGCTCTACTCTTTTGCCTTGCTTGGAAGCGATGAGAAAACCTTTCTATCAACTGCATCGCCAGATGTACATGGCCCACGAATTGGATTATTTGGGTAATGATGACCTCATCTATACGCCTGATGTGGTGGTATTCAAAACTGACGAGCGAACAAATCCTGTTTATCCCCAAATGATGTGCAGAGATGAGTGGTATAAAGTCAATGTCATTACCTGTGCCGCCCCACAGTTGAATAAGGCAGCTGACCTTCCAAATAATTATGAGCAAATCATACGCTCACGCATCAAGAAAATTCTTGACGTGGCATCCATGGAAGGCAACGAGGTGGTCATTCTTGGCGCTTGGGGATGTGGCGCATTCAAAAATCCTATTGAGATAGTCGCCAGGATTTTTGTTGAACTCGTCAAGAATTATGATTTTGAAGTCGTTGAATTCGCTCTGGCAACGACGAATGATGTGGAGGACTCTGCTTTTGCTCGTTATCTGCGATAACTTTGTCATTCTTTTTCTCTTCACCCTGTCGTTTGTCAATTGTCTTCTCGGGTTCTTCACAATGATAGGGTAGGGATTTTTGAGTACTTTTTTTGCTGCTTTGCAGGAAAATGTGTAATTTTGCACGATTTTTCATAGACATTAATTGATAAGCAATGAATATCTCTCTAAAATGGCTGAAGGAATACGTCGATTTCGACCTCTCAGCCGAGGAAGTATGCGCTGCCCTTACCTCTGAGGGACTTGAGGTGGGCGCTCTCGAGGAAGTGCAAAGCATCAAAGGTGGTCTCAAAGGTCTCTATGTGGGTCAAGTGCTCACCTGTGAACCACATCCCAATTCCGACCACCTCCATGTCACGACCGTTGACCTGGGCAAAGGCGAACCATCTCAGATTGTCTGTGGTGCTCCCAATGTGGCTGCTGGTCAGAAAGTTATCGTGGCCGACTTGGGCTGCGTGCTTTATGACGGCGACAAGGAGTTTGTCATCAAGAAGTCTAAACTTCGTGGTGTGGACTCTGCCGGTATGATATGCGCAGAGGATGAAATCGGTGTCGGCAGCAGCCATGATGGTATTATCGTCCTCCCCGACGATGCCGTGGTGGGTACGCCGGCTGCAGAATATTATCATCTGGAGAGCGACTGGCTCATCGAGGTGGATATCACCGCCAACCGTGCCGATGCTCTTTCTCATTGGGGCGTGGCACGTGACCTCTATGCCTGGCTTTGCCAAAATGGTTACAAGACCGCACTTCACCGTCCGTCTTGCGATGCTTTCGTTGTTGACAATCACGACCTGCCCGTGAAGGTGACCATCGCCAACACAGAGGCCTGCCGCCGTTATGCCTGCGTCAGCATCACTGATTGCGAGGTAAAGGAGTCGCCAGAGTGGCTCAAGACCAAACTCAACACTATCGGACTGAGACCCATCAACAATATTGTGGATATCACCAACTATGTGATGATGGCTTACGGACAGCCTCTCCATACCTTCGATGCTGACATGGTGACTGGTCACCACATCATTGTGAAGCCTCAGCCTGAGGGAACCCGTTTCGTCACTCTCGATGGTGAGGAGCATATCCTTGGCAGCCACGACCTGGCTATCTGCAATGAGGAGGAGCCAATGTGTATCGCCGGTGTCTTTGGCGGTAAGGGAAGCGGCACATACGAGACAACCCGCAACGTGGTGCTCGAGAGTGCTTATTTCCATCCCACATGGATTCGCAAGAGCGCACGCCGTCACGGACTGAGCACCGACTCTTCATTCCGCTTTGAGCGTGGCGTTGACCCCAATGGCATCATCTATGCGCTCAAGCAGGCTGCCATCCTGTGCAAGGAATTGGCTGGTGGAAAGGTTTCTATGGATATCTGCGACGAATATCCCAACCCTATCGCCGACAGCATTGTCGACCTCAAGTATGACTATGTAGACGGACTGATTGGCAAACATATACCTGCAGAGACGGTGAAGAGCATCGTCACGAGCCTCGAGATGGTAATCGAGAAGGAAGATGAAAAGGGCGTTGTGCTTCGTGTGCCAGCCTACCGTGTCGACGTACAGCGTCCCTGCGATGTTGTCGAGGACATCCTCCGCATCTACGGCTACAACAATGTGGAGATTCCTACCCAACTGAAGAGTTCGCTCGTCATCAAGGGTGAGGAGGATAATAAACACAGAATCCACAACCTGGTGGCAGAACAACTGGTGGGATGCGGATTCTATGAAATCATGAACAATTCGCTCACCAAGGCTGCTTATTATGATGGGCTGGAGGCCTACCGCCCCGAACATCTGGTAAGCATCATGAATCCCCTTAGCAGCGACCTCAACGTGATGCGCCAGACATTGCTCTTCGGCGGACTGGAGAGCATCGCATACAATGTCAACCGCCGCAACCCCGACCTCCGCTTCTTTGAGTTTGGCAACTGCTATGAGCTTGATCCCGAGAAGAAGAATGCTGACGACCCGATGAGGGCTTACCGCGAGGAATATCACCTTGGTATCTGGGTGACTGGAAAACGGGTGACGGGCAGTTGGACTCACCCCGACGAAGACAGTTCGTTCTATGAGCTGAAAGCATATGTGGAGAATGTGCTTGCACGTATGGGCGTGCAGCCAGGCATGCTGGTGGCAAAGAAGGGCGAAAACGATATCTTTGCCAAGTCTGTCGCCATGGAGAACCGTGGTGGACGCCTCGCTGTGGAGATGGGTGTGGTGAGCAGAAAACAATTGAAGGTGGCCGGCATCGACCAACCCGTGTATTACGCTGACCTCAACTGGACGGTCCTCATGAAACTTATCCGAAAGAATAAAGTGCAGTTCACTGAAATCGGCAAATATCCAGCCGTCAGCCGTGACCTCGCCCTGCTTGTGGACAAGAGCGTGGAGTTTGCCCAGATAGAGCAGACTGCCAGGGCCACAGAGAAAAAACTGCTCCGCAGTGTCGAACTCTTTGACGTGTATGAAGGCAAGAACCTCCCAGCAGGTAAAAAGAGTTATGCGGTCAACTTCATCCTCCAGGACGACCAGCGCACCTTGCAGGACAAGCAGATAGAGGCTATCATGAACAAACTCATCCAAGCGCTCAAGAGTAAGCTGGGCGCCGAACTGAGATGATGCTAAGTTTATAATTCAAAGTTTGGAAAACAATTATTATCATCAATAAAAAATCACTCCAATGGGAAGAGCATTTGAATATCGCAAAGCTACAAAGCTGAAGAGATGGGGCCATATGGCCAAGACATTCACCCGCATTGGCAAGCAAATCAGCATTGCTGTTAAGGCTGGCGGTCCGGAGCCTGAGAACAATCCGACATTGCGCGCCATCATCGCCAATGCGAAGCGTGAGAACATGCCAAAAGACAATATCGAGCGTGCCATCAAGAATGCCCTGGGCAAGGACCAGAGCGAATACAAAGAGGTGAACTACGAGGGTTATGGTCCTCATGGTGTTGCCATCTTCGTCGAGACACTCACCGACAACACTACTCGCACCGTGGGTGATGTGAGGTCAGTGTTCAACAAATTCTCTGGCAACCTGGGCACACAGGGCTCGCTGAGTTTCCTTTTTGACCACAAGTGTGTGTTTACCTTCAAGAAAAAGGATGATGTAGACATGGACGAACTGATTCTCGACCTGATTGACTATGGCGTGGAGGATGAGTTCGATGAGGATGAGGAGGCTGGTGAAATCACCATTTACGGCGACCCGAAGAGTTTTGGTGACATCCAGAAGCATCTGGAGAACGAGGGCTATGAGGTCACCGGCGCTGAGTTCACCCGTATTCCCAACGACCTGAAGGACGTCACTCCCGAGCAGCGCGAGGTCATCGACAAGATGGTGGAGAAACTCGAGGATTTCGACGATGTGCAGACCGTGTACACCAATATGAAACCTGAGGAGGAGTAATGGGAAAGAGATTCAACTACAAGACGCAGGGCACTTGCAGTCAGTTCATCGAGGTGGAAATCGATGACGACGGCATCCTGCGTGACGTGGTGTTCATAGGCGGTTGCAACGGCAACCTCCAGGGCATCTCGTCGCTCGTCCGCGGCATGAAAGCCGATGACATTATCAAAAAACTCGATGGCATCCGCTGTGGCTACAAGAGCACTAGTTGCCCCGACCAGCTATGCCGCGCCATCGAAAGTTGTATGAAACAATGAAATCTAAGATTGCAAATAGCTGCGGCTATTTGTAATCTTCCGGTCCTATAGTGGTGTCGTAGAGAACGAGCGACTTATCCTCATACGAACGGGCAATGAAGCGGAAGGAATAACCTTCTTCCTTGAAACGCTTCTTGCCCGTGTCGTTTTTTACCTCCTCCGTCAGTTGGCTCTTGATCATGTCGGCTTTCTCGATGGCGCGCACTGCACTCATCGAGTCGGTCATGATGGAGTAATGGTTGACTAAGGTATGGGATTTCTTGTCGAAGGTCATGCTGTCGAGGAAAGTGTTCCCATTCAACTTCACCGGACAGAATTTCTGGGTATACTCATCCGCCTCACGGGCGGCACGGTCTTCCAACGACTCCTGACATCCCACCAACATGGTGAGTACCAGGCAAGCAATGGCTATCCTTTTCATCTTTATGCTTGGTTTTGATGATTATTGATGATTTTATGTAGCAAAGTTAAACATTTATAATCATTCCTATTGCGATTATGGTCAAAAAAGTTGCCATTATTGCTGAAATATGCTTAACTTTGCATTCAACAACCCATATATCCTATTATCAATATGAGTGAGAGAAGCAGAAAAAACATCACCGAATACATCAGGGCACGATATGCAGTCCTTGTGATAGAATCCTTTGAGGAAGAGCGAGTGTTGGCAGAACTGAACAGCGTGGCTGGTGACATCCACCATGAGTTGTATGTATGGAACTCTACCGAGGGCATCAAGTACAACGGCAAGGTGGCGGATGCCAAGACGGCTGACCTGAGGGCTGCCATCGATTTCTGCGAAAACAAGGCGAAGGATGCCAACAGCAAGAGCCTCTTTGTTTTCTGCGACGCGCACAGTTTCCTGAACGACAGGGCTAACGCAGTCTATCGCCGCCGTCTCAAGGACTTTGCCATCAGTATCCGCAACAAGGGGTATAATTGCAACTGTGTCATCATCTCACCCAATTTTGAAATCAGCAACGACCTGCAGAAGGAAATCACACTGCTTGATTTCCCATTGCCCACCAAGGATGAGGTGCGCGATGTCATACGCAACTTCATTGACCCCTACCGCAATGTCAGTGGCGTGACTGTAAACGTTGACGACAAGTTGCTGGAGCGTTATGTGGATGCCTCTCTCGGACTGACAGAACTGGAGATAGAGAACTGCCTCTCACGCTCTTTGGTGAATGACCGCAAACTTGATGAGTCCGACCTGAAGACCATCATCAACGAGAAGAAGCAGATTATACGAAAGACAGGCATCTTGGAGTTTGTCGACACCAATCTCGACCTAAATGATGTCGGTGGTCTGCAGACACTGAAGAAATGGCTCGACCTGCGCAGCCATTGCTTCGACGACAAGGCGAAAGCTTTCGGTGTGCATCCGCCCAAAGGAGTGCTCCTCACAGGTGTGCCAGGATGTGGCAAGTCACTTACCGCCAAGTGTGTGGCTTCAGCATGGAATATGCCGCTGCTCCGTCTCGATATGGGTAAAATCTTTCAGGGACTGGTAGGCTCGTCGGAGTCGAACATACGCCTGGCTCTGAAGACTGCGGAGGCGGTAGCTCCCTCCATCCTGTGGATTGACGAGATTGAGAAGGGACTGTCTGGTTCCAGTGGCAATGGCGGTGATGGCGGCACTTCCACCAGGGTTTTTGGTACGCTGCTTACCTGGATGCAGGAGAAGACAAGTCCTGTCTTTGTCTTTGCCACTGCCAACAACATCAACGGCTTGCCGCCGGAGTTGTTGCGCAAGGGGCGTTTTGACGAAATCTTCTTCGTCGACTTCCCCTCATGGGAAGAACGGAAGAAAATTCTTGAGATTCATATCTCCAAACTGAAGCGCGACCTCTCAAAATTTGACATCGACAAACTCGCCACACTCAGTGGTGAGAAGACATTCGGCAAGGATGTCGTGTTGGCTGGTGCCGAGATAGAGGCATGGGTGGGCGACTCGCTGATAGAGGCGTTCTCCAGAAGGGTGAACGGTGATGCTGAGGCTGATTTGGAGATGGCCGACTTTGAAAGCACCATCAAACGCATTGTGCCGATGGGACAAATGCGCAAGGATGAGTTTACGCGCCTACGCAAATGGGCGAATGAGAATGCCGTGAGTGCTTCCATCTCAGCCAAGGAGGAGAGCAGCACTGATTCGTTCGGTTCCGGCGGCAACGACAGCAAGGAGCAGTTTATGGCTGGTCGTAAAATCGATTTCTAAATCCCACGGCTATGGCAAAGCAAATACAGATAAGAATCTTTCCCGACGGACATATCGAGACTGTCACGAAGAACATCAAGGGCAAACAGTGCCTGAAATATCTGCAACCTCTGGAGCAATTGCTGGATGCACAGGTTACGGACTCTGAGTTCACCAGCGAGTATTATGAGTCGGAGGTAGAGGAAACAACGTCCGAAACCGTCAATGTCAACAATCAAAATACATAGACCATGAATCGTCCTTCAAACAAAGGCTGTATGTGGGAGCTGTCCCACTCGTTGTGGGTGTTGTGGACTTTTTTCTTTATGCCATGCGTGGGCTTCTTCATCATCGGCAAGAGAGTCAACCACCGTCCTTGGCTTATTTGGGGCGGCATCTATCTGGCGTGCATGCTGATAGTATTCACTTTTATCGATTCGAAGTACAAGGATAACTCCGCATTTGAAGCTTTTTTGGTTGCCTATTTCTTAGGAAGTTTCGTCCACACTTTTGTGGCAAGGAGCGCATATATTCAGAAGTTGCTTCAACAGGAGAACGAAGAGGAGGAATACTACAGGCAACGGCAGGTCGGCGGCATGGGATATGCTGGACCTAATCGCACGGAGCAGTTTGCCAATCAGTATAACACAAGGCGCAACAACCAGACTGAAGGCATGGGAAACGCCAACACACGGCATACATCGACAACAGAAAGAACTGACCATACTGCTGTCAACACGCCACCGAGGCAGACGGCAGCAGAGACCGTCACACCGGTGGACATCAACTCTTGCACGCTCACCGAGATGACTGCCCTCCCGGGTGTCAATATCGTGATGGCGAAACAGGCGGTGAAATTCCGTTATGAGCATGGGGGATTCTCCTCGTTTGAGGAGTTTGCTGAGGTAGTGAAACTGAAACCTCACTTCATCGTGCAACTGCAGGATTTGGTGATGTGCAAACCCATTGATGCTCAGTCGCAGCAGTCACAGCAAGGTTCTGCGCAGCAACAACCAGAGCAACCTGGTCCGGAGCATCATGGCAGAAGACTCGACCTGTAGGCTCAATGTGAACCGCTTCCTTCCTGTGACCCAGGCAGAGGGACCGGGATGGAGGAGTTGTGTGTGGGTGCAGGGGTGCAGCCGTCGATGTGAGGGTTGTTTTTCTCCCCATACATGGAGTCACGAGGTCTGCCAACTGATGTCGCCTGAGGAAATCATTGCTCAGTCGTTGCAGGACAGTAGAGTGGAGGGCATTACTGTGTTGGGTGGTGAACCTTTTGAACAGCCAGAGCCATTGGCGAAACTGCTCACTCTCGCATGGAAGAATAAACTGTCAACTGTGGTTTTCACGGGCTATACCCATGAGCAACTCCTTGCCAATGGGCTTCCAGCGGTCACAACAGCACTCTGCCACACTGATGTGCTAATCGATGGACCTTACCGTAAGGAAGAGCGCGATTTCAGCCGTCCCCTCGTGGGGTCTGCCAACCAGCGTTTCCTCTTCCTGACTGACCGCTATGTGATGGATGACTTCCCGCCCAACCGCGTGGAGGTCAGAATCGGAAAAGATGGTTCCATAGCCCTCAACGGTATGGGACCGATGGAAAAAATCATTCGTAAGATTAAGGAATTCTAAACTTCCAAACTTTTTATAACTATGTCCGCATCTGCTATACTCCTCCCCATGGCCATCTCCATGATAGCCGCCGCTCTTACGCCGTCCAAGGCTAAAAAGCAACTTGCCGAAGCCCAGCAACAGCAGGGAACGGTTTGTCTTGAGACCAACTTCAATGATGCCAGTCTGTTGCAGAAAACACTGCAGGAGCATGGCGTACCTGTTGTGCAGGAAGCAGAGGACTGTTTTGTCACGCAGTTGGACGATGCCATGATTGTTTTCCGTAGGGCGTCGGCAGATGGGCCCTTTGTGATGGACATTGGCGAGGTGGGCGACATCCAGTGTCTCATCGACGAGTTGGACTGCATCGAGACAGAGTACAACGGCAACGTTCAGACCTACACCTATGAGCGGGTGATGAACAACCTGCCCGAAGACATGGTGGTGGAGAGCGAGGAGGTGCTTGAGGACAACTCCATCGTCCTTACTCTTACTGTTGAATGAATTTGAACGTCTCCTTTTCGAAGGGGATAGGGCGTATTACTATACTAAAAAATGTAAATTGTAGCGGGTTTTGCCATAGAATCCGACTTATTTTTGTATTTTTGCATCATCTACGAAAAACGAAATGGACCTCATAAGGAATTTTTGCATCATAGCACATATCGACCACGGTAAGTCAACACTGGCTGACCGTCTGCTCGAGCATACCAACACCATTCAGATCACAGAGGGGCAGATGCTCGACAACATGGACCTGGAGCGTGAGCGTGGCATTACCATCAAGAGCCATGCCATACAGATGGAGTATGAGATGGGAGGGAAGAAATATATCCTCAATCTCATTGATACTCCGGGACATGTGGACTTTTCTTATGAGGTGTCGCGCAGCATCGCGGCATGCGAAGGAGCACTTCTGGTGGTGGATGCCACGCAGGGCGTGCAGGCGCAGACCATCTCCAACCTATATATGGCCATCGACCACAATCTGGAGATTATCCCTGTCATCAACAAAATCGACATGCCGCAGGCCATGCCCGATGAGGTGGAGGATGAAATAGTGGAACTTTTAGGCTGCGACCCCGAGGATATCATACGTGCATCGGGGAAGACCGGTGAGGGCGTTGAGGAAATCCTCCGTGCAGTAGTGGAGCGCGTCCCTCATCCTGTCGGTGACCCGCAGGCTCCGTTGCAGGCCCTTATCTTCGACTCCGTCTTCAACTCATTCCGCGGTATCATCGCTTACTTCAAAATCACCAACGGAAGCATCCGCAAGGGCGACAAAGTGAAGTTCTTCAACACTGGCATGGAATATGACGCCGATGAGGTGGGTGTGCTCAAGATGGACATGATACCACGTGCCAAACTGGATACCGGCGAGGTGGGCTACATCATCAGTGGCATCAAGGATGCCAAGGAGGTAAAGGTGGGTGATACCATCACTCATGTGGCACGTCCCTGCGAAAAGGCCATCGAGGGTTTCCAGGAGGTGAAACCTATGGTGTTCGCTGGTGTCTATCCCATCGACCCGACAGACTATGAGAATCTTCGCTCGTCGTTGGAAAAACTGCAGCTCAACGATGCCTCGTTGTCGTTTGTCCCAGAGTCATCGGTTGCACTCGGCTTTGGATTCCGCTGCGGATTCTTAGGACTGCTCCACATGGAGATTATCCAGGAGCGCCTCGACCGTGAGTTCGATATGGATGTCATCACCACAGTGCCCAATGTGTCGTATATGGTATACGACAAGCAGGGAGGTTGTAAGGAGGTGCACAATCCGTCGGGACTGCCTGAACTGACGCTTATCGACCATATTGAGGAACCTTACATCAAGGCATCGGTCATCACCACCACCAACTACATCGGCCCTATCATGACACTGTGCCTCGACAAGCGAGGCGAACTCATCAGCCAGGAGTTTGTCAGCGGCAACAGGGTAGAGATACAATTCTATCTGCCATTGGGCGAGATTGTCATCGACTTTTACGACAAGTTGAAGAGCATTTCCAAGGGATATGCCTCGTTCGATTATTATATCAGTGGATACCGACCATCTAAACTGGCTAAACTTGACATCCTGCTCAATGGTGAACCCGTGGACGCACTCTCCACACTCACCCATCAGGACAATGCCGTCGCTTTCGGGCGCCGTATGTGCGAGAAACTCAAGGAACTCATCCCGAGGCAGCAGTTCGATATCGCCATCCAGGCGGCTATCGGAGCCAAGATTGTCGCACGCGAGACAGTGAAGTGCGTTCGCAAGGATGTGACGGCGAAGTGCTATGGCGGCGACGTGTCGCGTAAACGCAAACTCCTTGAGAAGCAGAAGAGGGGCAAGAAACGCATGAAGCAGATAGGCAACGTGGAGGTGCCGCAGAAGGCCTTCCTTGCTGTACTGAAATTAGACTAATTGTTAACCACATAGAAAGGAGCTATATGAAAGAGATACACACCACGCGTGACATCGCAAGGGAACTGGCGCGAAAGTACAGTACCATGACGCATGCCGAACTCGACATTCTGGAGAGCATCTTGGTGCCGCACAAGTTTGCCAAAAACCAGCTCATCCTCAAGGAGGGTGATATCTGCCGAGACATCCTATATATCGACATAGGATTGCTCAGACAGTTCTATCACAAAAAGAACATGGTGGTCACAGAACATCTTGGCGTGGATGGTACCATTGTCATGTGCATTGAGAGCTTGTTCCGGGAGGAACCGACACGCCTTCAGGTGGAGGCGGTGGAGCAATCCATCTGCTATGCCCTTCCTAAGCAGCGTTTGGAGGAGGTGGCACTCCACAATGTGAACATCCAGATTCTCTACCGTAAGATTCTGGAGGAGTCGCTCATCCTGTCGCAGGTGCATGCCGACCTTGTCAGGTTTGAGACGGCGCAGGACCGCTACAAACGCCTCTGCAAACTCATGCCCAAGGTGGTGCAGCGTGCTCCGCTCAACTATATCGCCAACTACCTTCAAATGACGCCTGAAACGCTCAGCCGCGTCCGTGCCGCTACACTGCTGGATTAGATGATTGCTCCTACTCCTTCTCCAACGGTGTTCGCGAAAATCATAACCATATGCCATACAAGGATACTTTTAGCCAATCGGATGACTATCGGCGCGATGAGTTGATACGAATCATTGAACATACAGTAGAGAAACTGACCTTGCAGGAACTGGAGGCTCTCTACTATGATATGATTACCAAGAGCTACATCAGTGACCAGATTTGAACTCAACTTGCGTGACCTGGGTGGCATACCATCCGAAGATGGCAAGGACGTGGTTCCACGTGGCCTGTTCTTACGCAGTGGTAAACTAAGCGTCCTTTCAAAACAAGAATGCAAGAGACTTTGTGGGAGATATCATATAGGCTGTGTGATAGACCTCCGCACACCATTAGAAGCGGCTGAATTCCCAGACCCGCTGCCTGACGGTGTGGAATATCTGCAGATTCCCTTATTGAAAGATGCCACAGTTGGCATCACGCATGAGACAGGGTCAGACCCAATGACCATTATCCGTGGTTTACGTAAGAATCCCGAGAAACTGAAGGAGATGGTTCCTGATTTCGGAAAACTGTATGTGGATGTCGTGACCGACGAGTATTGCAGAAGCCAATTGGACAAAGCGGTTCTAAAACTGAGGGAAAATGCGGATAAAGGCATTTGCACGCTGTTTCATTGCACTGCGGGAAAAGACAGGACAGGCATAGTGAGCATGGCATTGCTGAAGGCATACGGTGCCAGCGATGCCGAGATAGTAAAAGACTATATGCGCACCAATAGGAATGCGTTTTGGCCTACCTTGAAGAAATGCATCGGTATTCTTTTGATGACATGGAATTGGGATCTGGTCCGTACCGCCTACCATTCCTTTATGGCTGACAGAAAACTGATAGAAGCAGCAATCAAAAACTACCAATGATGTTCAGGCGGCCTTGTTGTAAATCTTTATTTCAGCAGGCAGAATTTTGTGGAAATGTAAAAAATGGTGCCGTTGAACATCGTCTTGTAAAAACCTTTCTCCTTGCCCAGATAGGGTAGAAGGGTGCCTTTCGGAAGGTAATAAGGCTCCCACTCAGCCGTTAGCCCCCAATCATCAATTTTGGGCTTTTTGTTGTCGTGGATAAACTGATTGTGATACACCGAGGCAGTATTGGCTACGTTGTAGCAATAATAACCGTATTTGGTGGAAGGGCCTTTTCTCAACCTAACATTTGTCCCGTTAATCTTGAGATAATGTTCTCCGTTGGAACCGGGCAGACGGGTTACTTCTTTGGGTATCCAGACATCAGCTGCTGGATATGGCCAATAATTGTAGTCGGGGCTGTCTTTGATGCTCATCACTGTTATCGCTTTACCTTTTTCCAAAGTAACCTGATTTGACCAACGGGGATCTTCGTATGTGTAATTCTTTTTCATTACAACAACGATTTCCTTTGGCTCATCTTGTGCCATAACAGAGACTGCCTGACAGCAGAAAGCAATGACTGATAAGAGAAAAACTTTTAAATTAGTCATAAGGAAAATGATTTCGTCGCTACTCGGTCTCCTAAGCTGCTATATGTAGCAGAATAATCTTCATTTTTATTTCTCAGTCAGATAAAGGAATCTCTTGATGCTCTTCTTGGGGGTCTTCTCAAACTCCTCGTTGTGAAGGCGGATGGTGGAGATGCGGCTGTAGACAGGCAGCATATCGTTGAGCTCCTTGCGGTTCTGCTCCATAATGTTCTCGAGGTCAGTGGTGGTGAATCCCATGGAATATGCCTCATCGAGGTCGGGATGCACCAATCCTACTAATTTGTCTCCTTCCTGGATGACGATGCTTTCATTGACCAGCGCCATGGAGTTGAGCTTGTCTTCTATCTCCTCGGGGTAAATGTTCTGCCCATTGGAACTCAGCAGCATATACTTGCTGCGGCCCTTGATGAACACGTTGCCTTCGTAGTCGATGACACCCAAGTCGCCAGTGTGGTACCAACCATCGGCGTCGAGCGTCTGACGGGTGGCTTCCTCATTCTTGTAGTAGCCGAGCATGACGTTGAGGCCACGGACAAGAATTTCTCCGGGGATGTGCTGTGGGTCGGGACTGTCAATCTTCAACTCGTTGTGGATAGCCACCTTTCCGCAACTGCCGGGCACGAAGTCCTTGTAGTCGGCGTAGCAAATGATGGGGGCGCATTCTGTGGCGCCGTAGCCTACAGTGTAGGGGAACTCGATACGGTGGAGGAACGACTCCACCTCTTGGTTGAATGCTGCGCCGCCGATGATGACCTCCATGAAGTTGCCACCAAACGAGTTGACCACTTGGTCGCGGATTGTCTGGCGAACCTTCTTGTTGATGACGGGCATGTTGAGCAACAGCCGCATGCGGTTGTTCTGTATCTTGGGAAAGACCTTTTTCTTGATGATTTTCTCGATGACGAGCGGCACGGCGATGATGATGGCGGGCTTCACCTCGGCAAAAGCCTTGGCAATGATGGCGGGCGAGGGAACGCGGGTGAGGTAGAACACGTGGCACCCCTTGAGGAACTCATAGATGAACTCAAACGACATGCCATACATATGGGCCATAGGCAGAATGCTCAGCACGTTGTCGCCCTTCTTCACGTTGTTGCCCATGGCATGGCAGGCAAAGTCGAAATTGCTCCAGATGGCGCGGTAGGGAATCATCACACCCTTGGAGAAACCAGTAGTTCCGCTGGTGTAGTTGATGAGTGCCAACTCATCAGGACTCTGCTCCTTGTAGTAGGAGACATGCTCCTGACGGAAATATTTGGGAAATTTCTTGCCAAACATCTCGTTGAGGTGCTCACGGGCAAAGGTCAGTTTGTCGGAGCGGGAGAAAAGCAACGAGTAGTCGGGGATATAGATGATGCCCTCGATACTGGGCATTTTGGTGGGGTCGACCTGTGTTGACACCACATCGCCGGCGAAGAGCAACTTCGCCTCACTGTGGTTGACGATGTTGTGGATTTGGTCGGCGGTGAACTCATGGAGAATGGGCACAGCCACGGCACCATAGGTGAGGGTGGCGAGGAAGGCAGATGCCCATCCTGCGCTGTTGCGCCCGCAGAGTGCTATCTTGTCGCCGCGCTTCACACCGCTGTTCTCAAACATGATATGGAGCTTTTCTATCTTGCGGGCCACGTCGTGGTATTGCAAGGTGATGCCTTTGTAGTCGGTGAGAGCATCGAGATTCCAATTCTCCTTGATGCTCTTTTCGATTAGTGTGTTGAAGTTTGCTATATTTTCCATGTCGGTGTCTTTTCTAAGTCTAATTTTCTTGGTAGAGATATCGCTTGATGCTTTTCTTGGGAGTTTTGGCAAATTCCTCTTTGCGAATCTCGATGGCTGCCACCTTGCTGTAGGCAGGGATGGCTGCGTTGAGGTCCTGCAGGTTTTGGTTCATGACGCCGGTGATGTCCTCATCTGTGAAACCCAGGTTGCGGGCCTCCTCATAGTCGGGATAGACAAGGGCAATGAATTTCTCATCGCGCTGGATGACGATGCATTCGCTCACCAGTGCCATGGAGTTGAGCTTGTCCTCAATTTCCTCGGGATACACGTTTTGACCGTTGGCGGAGAGGAGCATGTTCTTCTTGCGCCCACGGATGAAGATGTTGCCGTCGGCATCCATCGTGCCGAGGTCGCCGGTATGATACCAACCTTCTTCATCGATGGCTTCGCGTGTGGCTTCCTCGTTTTTGTAATAGCCCAACATCACGTTCTGCCCTCGTGTGACAATTTCGCCTTCCTGATGCAGCGGGTCGTTGCTCAGGATGCGCACTTCCATGCCCATGACGGCACGCCCGCAACTGCCGGGAACATACTCGTGATAGTCTCGGTAGGAGATAAGTGGTGCACACTCTGTCGTGCCATAACCTACGGTATAGGGGAAGTCAATGCTCTTAAGGAATGTCTCCACCTCCTGGTTGATGGCTGCACCACCGATGATGATCTCATAAGCTTGCCCGCCAAATGCCTCATATACCTGCTCACATATTTTCTGCTTCACCTTCTTGCTGATGACCGGCATGTTGAGCAAAAGCCTCACCATGTTGTTCTGTATCTTCGGGAACACCTTCTTGCGGATGATTTTCTCGATGATGAGGGGCACAGCCACCACAATTGCCGGACGGACGTCGGCAAAGGCTTGTGCGATGATGGCGGGTGAGGGGAGTCGGGTGAGGAAGAAGATATGGTAGCCGTAGCAGAAGGGATAGAGGAACTCCACTGTCATACCATACATATGGGCCATAGGCAGGATGCACAGCATGTTGCAGTTTGGCTTCATATATGGCTCTGCCAAGTATTTGAAGATGAAGTTGAGGTTGCCGACGATGGCGCGGTAGGGGAGCATCACGCCTTTGG
Organism: uncultured Prevotellaceae bacterium; assembly: GCA_902767775.1. Classification (GTDB taxonomy): domain Bacteria; phylum Bacteroidota; class Bacteroidia; order Bacteroidales; family Bacteroidaceae; genus Prevotella. Next base: position 32,763 of record CACXIP010000031.1, read on the forward strand.
AGAATCCTGTCGTTCCGCTCGTGTAGTTGATGAGCGCGAGTTCCTCCTCCTGGTCCTCGTGATATTTGATGTGCTCCTTGCGGAATGCGTTGGGGTATTTCATCCCAAACAGTTCGTTGAGGTGCTCACGGGCATAAGTGAGTTGGTCGGAACGGGAGGTGAACAATGAGAAATCGGGCAGGTAGACAATACCTTCCAATGCAGGCATCTGCTCGGGGTCAATGCATTTCGCCACCACGTCGCCAACAAAAAGAAGGCGCGAACCGCTGTGATTGACAATGTTGTGGATTTGCTCGGCATTGAACTCATGGAGGATAGGCACTGCCACGGCGCCATAGGTAAGGGTGGCGATAAAGGCCACGCCCCAATGCGCACTGTTGCGGCCGCAGAGGGCAATCTTGTCGCCCTTGCGCACACCTGATTGCTCCATGATGATATGTATCTTCTCTATCTTACGGGCAACATCCTTGTACTGCAAGGTGGCGCCTTTGTAGTCGGTCAATGCATCGAAATCCCAATTGGACACAATGCTTTTGGTGATAATCTGATTGAAACTCTTGTTTAGTTCCATTGCACAATTTCTCAAATAATGTGCAAAGGTAATATGAAATTTGCACATTTCAAAAAAATATGTGCAATATTTGTTGCGCTATAGAAAGAATAATGTTGGAATGTTCGAAAAAGGATAAAAAAAAGGTAAAATCACTCATATTTCATCGACTTGGCGGGGTCGATGTGGGAAACGAGGAAACTGGGAGCAATGAGTACGATAACGCTGATGAGGAGTGTGGCGATGTTGATAAGTACAATGGCAGGCACGTTGAGTTCTACGGGCACCACATCCACATAATAGGTTTCGGGGTCAAGTTTGATAAGTCCTGTGAATTTTTGCAGCAGGCAAAGGCCGATGCCGATGATGTTGCCTATCGCCATGCCTTTGGCGATGATGAAAACGGCAAACCAGAGGAAGGTGTGGCGGATGGTTTTGTTCTTGGCTCCCATTGACTTGAGCGTGCCTATCATGCTGGTGCGCTCGATGATGATGATGAGCAGGCCCGACACCATGGTGAAGCCTGCCACCGCTACCATGAGGGCGAGGATTATCCACACATCGAGGTCAAGCAGGTCGAGCCAGGCGAAGATGCTGGGATAGGAATGTTGGATGTCGAGCGAAGAGTAGGTCGCTCCGTATTTGTCCTGCGTACGGTCCACCATGTTGCTCATCAGCACGTCGACATCGTCGAGCCGCTCAAAGTCGTTGACGGTGATTTCTGCCCCACAGGCTTGGTCGCTTTCCCAACCGTTGAGTTTCACCACTGTGCGGAGGTCGGTGAGGCATAGTGTCTCGTCGAAGTGCTTCAGGTCGGTGCGGTAGATGCCGCATATGGTAAAACGGCGCGTGCGCACGTTGTCATCGCCCATGAAATAGGCAAAGACACGGTCGCCGGTGTGCAACTGCAGCTTGTCGGCGATGTAGCGAGACACGAGTATGTTGTTGCTGCTCTTCTCGTCGCTGAAGACAGGCAACTCACCCTCTTCGAGGTAGTTGGCGATGAACGTGGTGTCAAACTCCTGCCCCATGCCCTTGAGCATCACACCGAGGAAGTCGGTGTCGGTCTTCAGAATGCCTTGCTTGAGTGCGTAGCGCTGCACATGGGCGACACCAGGGATGTTGCCCAGCATGTTCATCGTACTGTCATCCATGCAGACGGGGGTGATGGCTTCATACTGCAGCGCCATGTAGTCGGCTACGGTGATGTGGCTGCCGAAACCGATGACCTTGTCGCGGATGGTGTGTTTGAACCCTAATACCACGCAGACGGAGATAATCATCACAGCCAGGCCGATGGCAACACCGGCAGTGGCGATGCGGATGGCGGGACGGCTCACCTGTCTGCGGCCGTCATCATCGCGGTAGATACGTCGTGCTATGAATAGGGGGAGGTTCATCGGCTACTCGTTGGGCTCGCGTCCGGGGTAGGCCTCCAATGCCTTGCGGAGCACCAGAAGGGCATGGTTGAGGTCGTCTTTCTTGAGCACGTAGGCGATGCGCACCTGATTGATGCCGGCTCCGGGTGTGGTGTAGAAGCCTGAGGCGGGGGCCATCATCACCGTGGCACCCTCGTATTCGAATTTCTCCAGACACCAGCGGCAGAATTTCTCGGCATCGTCGACGGGCAGTTTGGCAACGGTGTAGAATGCGCCCATGGGGATGGGGGAATAGACTCCGGGAATGCGGTTGAGTCCGTCGATAAGGCATTTGCGGCGCTCCACATACTCGTCGTAGACATCGCGCAGGTATTCCTCTGAGGCATCGATTGAGGCCTCTGCCACAATCTGTCCGATAAGGGGAGGGGAGAGACGGGCTTGGCAGAATTTCATCACAGCGGCGCGCACGTCAGCATTCTTGGTGATGAGGGCACCGATGCGGATGCCGCACTCGGAGTAGCGCTTGGAAACGGAGTCGATGAGCACTACGTTCTGTTCGATACCTTCCAGATGACAGGCACTGATATAAGGCGAACCGGTGTAGATATACTCGCGGTAGACCTCGTCGGAGAAAAGGTAAAGGTCGTATTTCTTCACCATGTCGCGGATTTGATTCATCTCGCGGCGTGTGTAGAGATATCCTGTGGGGTTGTTGGGGTTGCAAATCATGATGGCGCGGGTGCGCTCGTTGATAAGTTCCTCGAATTTCTCCACTTTAGGCAGGGAGAAACCTTCCTCGATGGTGGTGGCTATCGTTTTGATTTTGGCTCCAGCCGAGATGGCAAATGCCATATAGTTGGCGTATGCAGGTTCGGGCACGATAATCTCGTCACCGGGGTTGAGGCAGGACAGGAACGCGAAGAGCACAGCCTCACTGCCGCCCGACGTGATGATGATGTCGTCTGCGGTGACCATGATGTTGTACTTCGCATAATACTCTACTAGTTTCTCACGAAGACTTTGAATGCCCTGTGAGGGTGAGTATTCCAATATCTCGCGGTCGATGCTCTTGAGGGCATCGAGTCCTTCTCTGGGGGTGGGCAGGTCGGGCTGACCAATGTTCAGGTGGTAAACCTTTGTGCCTCTTTTCTTTGCGGCTGCTGCCAATGGGGCCAGTTTCCTGATAGGCGACTGTGGCATCTCCGTGCCGCGGATGGATATGTCAGGCATACTTGATGATTGTTGTTGCTTTGAAATTGCAAAATTAGATAAAAAAAATCATAAAGCGGGCAAAATACATTTTTATTTGTATTTTGCCCGCTTAATCTTCAATCTTCAATCTTTAATTTTTCATTTTTCATTTTTCATCTTTCATCTTCCATCTACCTCACTTCCCATTCATAGATGCCAGCTGAGTTGTCGTCGGGAAGGGTGACCTCCAGACGGAGGGCTTTCGTCTCCACTGGGTCGAAATGAACCGTGCAGGCTTCACCTTTGGCCGATGGATATTGGTCGGCTCCTGTGACTGGAGTCCAGTCGCCCATTCCGGATTGGTAGAGAAGGCGCCATGACTTGGGAATGCGACAACCGCCCCAGGGACCATCGTCAAACCAATATACGGTGGCACTCTGCACGGTGGCTGCCTCGGGAAACTCATAGGTGAGCCATTCGGTGGATTGTTTCTTCGGCCACCAGTGGAAATAGGGTATCGAACGGTCATTCTCATCCTTCGGGATGAGACGGTCGTTGATGGCGCTGATGGAAGCAGCCTCATGCGATGAGGTGACCTTCGACTCGGAGGCGAGGGTGGCGGGCTGTGCCGGTGAGGTGGCACTCAGGTCTTGTGCCTGCCATACGCGCATCTTGCCCGGTCCGCGGTGGCACCATGCATAGTAAGGGATGAGTTTCAACTCTACATCTTTGGTGGCGAGGCGTCCCTGTTTGTCGAAATCGAGTGTCTGTGCCTGGGTAATGAGCATCTTGATGGGGGTATTGGCAATGGTGCCGTCGGTGATGGAGAATTCTGGCGACTGGTTGACCAGTCCGCTCATCAGGTCGAAGTTGTTGTCGGGCCACTCGGCGCAGTATACCAGCGGACCGCGCTCAAAACACACCATGCCTCGGTCGGCTTCCACCTTGCGGTTGGCTTTTACGGTGCGTGGCTGCATGTCGAAATGGATGTTCACCACGTCACCTTTGCGCCAGGAACGGTCGATAGTCAAATAACCGTCGTCGGTAAGTACGCCGGATGACTTCTTCCCGTTGACCGTCACCTTGTAGGCGAGGCGCTTGTCATCGGTATATTGGTAGAGGTTGCCGGGGGTGACTTCACCGCGCACCCAACCAGGGATGCGGATTTTCAAGGCAAACTGTCCGGCTTGGTTCTTGGTCACCTTGAGGGCAATGTCACCGTCCCAAGGATACTGTGTCTCTTGCTCCAAAGTCACGCGCTTCCCCTGCACGTCGAGTTCGCTCTTGTTGGAGAGGAAGAGGTTGACGTAGACATCCCTGTCGTGAACGGCATAGACATAGCCGGGGAGAGAGGGAATAAAGCGGCAGATGTTGCTCGGACAGCAGGCGCAGCCAAACCATGCCTGGCGTTGGTGCTGACCCATAGACTCTAAGGGATTGGGGTAGAAGAAGCCGTTGCCCTCGAGCGATACACCGGAGATGAGTCCGTTGTAGAGGGTGCGCTCCAGCACGTCGTAGTATTTCGACTCGCCATGGAGCAGGAACAGACGGTAGTTGACATACACATTGCCGATGGCGGCACAGGTTTCGCAGTAGGCGCTCATATTGGGCAGTTGGTAGTTTTTGCCGAATGCCTCACCGCTGGAGGTGGCTCCGATACCGCCGGTGATGTAGAGCTTCTTGCTGACGATGTTCTCCCAGATACGGTCGATGGCTTCAATATATGCCTTGTCACCGGTGAGGGCGGCAACATCCGCCATGCCGGCATACATATAGGCGGCCCTGACGGCATGCCCCACTGCCTCATCTTGTTCCACGACGGGCTTGTGGGCCTGAGAGTAATCGTGCTTGATGGTGGTCTTGCCACGATAGTCGAGGAAGAATTTCGCCTCGTCGAGGTATTTCTTCTCACCGGTGACGAGATAGAGTTTGGCAAGTGCCATCTCTGCTATCTGATGCCCGGGCACTACGCAGGCTTGTCCAGGGTTGGGACCCACCTCGCGCACCACGCAGTCGGCATAGCGGATGGCGATGTCGAGGAACTTCCTCGACCCGGTGGCTTGGTAGTGGGCAATGGCTCCTTCCACCATATGTCCGAGGTTGTAAAGCTCATGGCTCAGGTCCTCCTCCTTCACCCAGCGTTTGTCGCCCGCCCACTCGTGGGGGTGTTGTGGGTTCTGCGTGCGTGCGGTGTAGAGGTAACCATCAGGTTCTTGTGCGGCGGCGATGATGTCGAGCACAGAGTCGATGTATGCCACCAGTTTCTTGTCGGGATAGGTTTGGAGGATATAACTGGCTCCCTCAATGGTCTTGTAGGGGTCGGTATCGTCAAACGAGTATCCGCCTACCTTGAAGGTTTTTGAGGGGTCTTTCATATGCGCCGTGGCATTCACGAAATTGGTGTAGCGACCGGTCTCTTCGCATTTCGAGAAAGCAAGAGGGATGGTGACGTTGCGGCTGGCTTCCAGACGCTGTCCCCAGAATGTGCCGGGGGTGACCTTCACCTGTGTGAAGGGAACTGGTGAGATGGGATAGCCGTGGGATACGGCCTGCTCTTGTGCATTTGTTGCACCTAAGCCCAGCATTGTGGTGATAATGACTGTTGCAATTCTTCTCATGATGGTTTGTAGTTTGTTTGTGCAAAGATACGAATAAGCGAGAGGAAAACAAAATAAAAACGGAGTTTTTAAATTTTGCTTTCCCGAGTAACGGATTGGGCAACACACAAAATGAAGCCCCGAATATCAATATCAACACAGAGGCACAGAGATACAGAGTTTTTATTTTTACACAGAGGCACAGAGATACAGAGTTTTTATTTTTCTCTGTGTCTTTGTATCTCTGTGTTGTATTTATATATGGAAGCGGCATTATCTTCGATGCCTGCATCAAAGAGCAAAATTCCGATAAAGAGAGCAAAATGCTGATTTATTTGCATTTTCAAGCGTGAGGGATGTATCCAAACAGAATGGAAAGGTTTTCGCAGAGAAATGTATTTGATGTCGATTTTTTTTGCTTACTTTGCAGCATCTAAAGCAAACGACACATAACTTGAAAACTAAATGAGAAAACATTTCTTTCTTGCCTTATTGCTGCTGGCGTCTGTTTCCGCCAACGCACAGTTAGCCACAGACCCCGGCAAACGTATCTACATCCCTGAGGACCTGCGGCATATGAGACTCGACAACGATTCTTCCATGTGGAGTTGGAAACGTTCGGCGGAGACGCGTGACCTCATCTTCATGTGGCAGAAGGGTTTCGGCCATGACCTTCAGAACCCTCCCCAGCTGGATGGCAAGCCGATGGGAGTCAACCTTAGTGTACTGATGGACAGGGTGCAGTCATTCTATACCTTTTTCCACGATACTCTGCGCTTCTCACAGCCAGGGTCGAAAGCTGACCAGTACAAAATGATGGTCATGCTCCAGTACTCGCTCGACGGGACGGCCTATGGTGGCACCTACGACAACTTCATCGGTGCGCTGTGGGTGGCGCCCAACCGCATTCAGGACCATACGATGAACTGTATGGCACATGAATTGGGACATTCGTTCCAAGCACAGATTATGGCTGATTCCATTGGCGATGCATGGGGTGGCTCAGGTTTCTTCGAGATGACCTCACAATGGATGCTCTGGCAGGTGAACCCATGGTGGCTGCGGGATGAGAACTATCATTTGGAGGCTTTCAAAACGCTTACCCATAAGGCTTTCCTGGCGCTTGATAACATTTATCACTCTCCTTATGTCATCCAATGGTGGAGCGACTTGCATGGAAAGGAATCGATTGCCGAATTGTATCGGAAGGGACGTATCGGCGAGGACCCGGTCATCACCTACAAACGGTTGTATGGGATGTCGCAGCAACAGTTTAATGAGGAGATGATGAGGGGTTACCAGCACTTGGTTGACTTTGACTTCCTCCATGCGCAGCGCGAGACAAGGCAGTATGCTTGTCAGTGGTCCACACCGCTTGACACACTTAAGGGTGGGTGGATGCAGGCAAAGACAACGTTGGAGGAATATGGCTTCCACATCATTCCTCTGCCGGTGAAAAAGACAGCGAGAGTAGATGTGAAAGGCAAGAATGTGCTCTCTGCACTTGTGGGTATCACCACCGATGGACAACGTATATATGGCGATATCGGTGCTGGCAGACTGCCTGGTTTCAATGGCACTCTCCGCCACCTTTTTCTTGTGACAATGGGTGCTCCCTCAGAGCATATGATGTTGCGAATGCCCTCACAGGTGAATCCGCAATCCGACAACAAAATGCCTACCTTCCCCTATCAGTTCAGGGTTAGGTAGGCATGGGCTGACCTATAGCGCATCCTGCTTGAGGATGTGTTATTTCAAAGCGAGTTCCACCACTTTGTCAACAGCAGAGGAGAGACCGTCGGGGTCTTTTCCTCCGGCGGAGGCGAAGTGGGGCTGACCGCCGCCACCGCCCTTGATGAGCTTGGCGGCCTCGCGCACCAGCTGTCCGGCGTTGAGGTTGTATTCCTTCACCATGTCCTCGCTGAGCATCACATTGAGCATGGGCTTGCCTTCATGCAGAGTGCCAAGTACGCAGACCAGCATCTCTGGGAAGTTTTGCCGCACTTTAAACACAAGGTCTTTGGCTGTGGCTGGGTCGATGGGCAGCACACTCTTCACTACATGGATGCCATTGATGACCTGGGCACTTTCAACCAGTCGCTCCTTGATGCGCTCGGTTGTCTGGGCACGGAAACTTTCAATCTGCTTCTTCATCGCTTCGTGCTCATTCACATATTTCTCCATGACACCACGCAGGTCCTTGGCGTTGTTGAACATCTCGCGGATGCTGCTCAGCTGGTCTTCCATCAAGTAGAACAACTCCTCAAACTGCTTGCCGGTCTTGGCTTCCACACGGCGTATGCCGGCTGCGACACTGCTCTCGGAGACAATCTTGAAGAAACCGATGCGACCAGTCGACTGAGCGTGGATGCCGCCGCAAAGTTCACAGCTGGGTCCGAAACGCACTACGCGCACCTTGTCGCCATATTTCTCACCAAAGAGGGCGATGGCACCCATCTGACGGGCTTCGTCGATAGGCATGTGGCGGTGCTCGTCGAGGGCGATGTCCTGACGGATGAGGTCATTGACCATCCGCTCCACCTGACGGAGTTCCTCTGCGGTCACTTTCTGGAAGTGGGAGAAGTCGAAGCGAAGCGTGTCGGGACTGACAAACGAACCCTTTTGCTCCACATGGTCACCCAGCACCTGTTTCAGTGCATAGTCGAGCAGGTGGGTGGCTGTGTGGTTGGCAGCGCATGCATCGCGCAGGTCGGTGTCCACACAGGCCATGAAATCGGCCTCTGGGTCTTTGGGCAGCGCCTTGACGATATGGATGCTCTGATTGTTCTCACGTTTGGTGTCGATGATTTCCACCGTCTCGTTCTCACTCACGATAACGCCACGGTCACCTACCTGACCACCCATCTCACCATAGAAGGGGGTGTTGTCGAGCACCAGTTCATAATAGGTGTTCTTCTTCTGGGTCACCTTGCGGTAGCGCAGGATATGGCACTCATATTCTGTGTAGTCGTAGCCAACAAACTGCTGCTCGCCCTCGCGGAGTTCCACCCAGTCGCTGTTCTCCACAACGGCGGCATTGCGGGCGCGGGCTTTCTGTTTCTGCATCTCCTCATCAAACTGCTTTTCATCAACGGTGTAACCATTCTCACGCAGGATGAGTTGGGTGAGGTCGAGGGGGAATCCGTAGGTGTCAAACAGGCGGAAGGCCTGACGGCCGTCGAGCACGGTCTCGCCATGGGCACGCAGTTCGTCCATGTCGCCGTTGAGCAGGCTGATACCTTTGTCGAGGGTGCGGAGGAAAGCGTCTTCCTCTTCCTTCATCACATGGCTGATGAGCTGCTGCTGGGCGGGAAGTTCGGGATAGGAGGGTCCCATCTCAGCGACGAGGATGGGGATGAGTTTGTAGATGAAGGCTTCCTTTTGGTTGAGGAAGGTGTAGGCATAGCGCACGGCACGGCGCAGGATGCGGCGGATGACGTAGCCTGCCTTGGCATTGCCGGGCAACTGACCGTCGGCGATGCTGAAGGAGACGGCGCGCAGGTGGTCGGCAATGACGCGCATGGCGATGTCGGTGTCTTCTTTCTCGCCATACTTCATGCCCGACAGACGCTCAATCTCGTGGATGATGGGCTGGAAGATGTCGGTGTCGTAGTTGGATGTCTTGCCCTGGATGGAACGTACGAGGCGCTCAAAACCCATTCCGGTGTCGATGACATTCATCGAGAGCTTCTCCAACGAACCGTCGGCTTTGCGGTTGAACTGCATGAACACGAGGTTCCATATCTCAATGACCTGTGGGTCGTCCTTGTTGACCAACTCACGGCCGGGCACCTTTGCCTTCTCCTCAGCACTTCGTGAGTCGAGATGGATTTCAGAGCAGGGTCCACAGGGACCGGTATCGCCCATTTCCCAGAAATTGTCGTGCTTGTTGCCGTTGATGATATGGTCGGTGGGAACAATCTTTGCCCAATATGATGCTGCCTCATCGTCACGCTCAAGACCATCTTCCTTGGAACCCTCAAAGACGGTGACGTAGAGGTCGGCTGGGTTGAGTTTCAGCACGTCAACAAGGTATTCCCATGCCCAGGCGATGGCTTCCTCCTTGAAATAATCACCGAAGCTCCAGTTGCCGAGCATCTCAAACATCGTGTGGTGGTAGGTGTCGTGACCCACTTCCTCCAGGTCATTGTGCTTGCCGCTGACACGGAGACATTTCTGGCTGTCCGCACGGCGGCGTGGCTCAGGGTTGCGGGTGCCGAGGATGATGTCTTTCCATTGGTTCATGCCGGCATTGGTGAACATCAGGGTGGGGTCGTCTTTTACTACCATCGGAGCAGAGGGGACGATGGTGTGGCCTTTCGACTCAAAAAACTGTTTGAATGAGTCGCGGATTTCGTTGGCTGTCATCATTTTTGTATCTAAATTTGTTGATTTTCTGAAAATTGCTGCAAAATTACTGCTTTTTTTCCAAAAAAAGAAAATATGGCGTCTATTTGATGCTGTTGAGCAATCCCTGACAGGCATCTTCCAATAGTTCGATGACCAATTCAAAGGCATGGTCGTTGCTGTAATAGGGGTCGGGGACGCTCTTGTGCATGGGGTGGTGGGTGAGGTAGTCGGCCATGCAGACAACCTTGCGCAGGTCGTAGGGACTCCTTGCACGCGAGGAAATCTGGCTGACATTGTCCTCGTCCATCCCTACAATCAGGTCAAAACGGTCAAAATCGACAGCGGAAAACTGTCGTGCGATGCTGTCAAACTCATAGCCGTGGCGCCTGCCATGCCGCCGCATGCGCTCATCGGGCAACTCGCCTACATGCCACGGACCAATGCCCGCTGAGTCCACCTCAGCAATATGCTCCAGATTTTCTACCTTGAGCAGGTGCTTCATGATGCCTTCTGCTGCCGGTGAGCGGCAGATATTGCCTAAACACACGAAAAGTATGCGTTGCTTCCTGAAATATGGTCTGGCCATCGTTTGTATGCTAAATATGAACTACTAACTAACTTAGCTCAGTCTTTCCAATTGCTGCTTGAGTTCGGTCAGTTCGTCACGGATGGATATTAGGCTCTCCAGCACTTTTGCGGTTTTCTCCACACCGCTGCGGTTCTCGTTGAGCATCTTGCGGGCGGCGGACAGCTTGAAACCGCGCACCTTCACCAAGTTGTAGATGATGGCGATATGGTCGATGTCTTTTTGGGTGTATTGCCTGATTTTGTTGCCAGTGGTCTGTGGCTTGATGTGCGGAAACTCAGTTTCCCAGTAGCGCAGCAAACTCTCGTTGACACCAAACTTTGCTGCCACTTCCTTGATGGAATAGTATGTTTTGCGGGATTTTTTCTCTTCGCTCATGATTCTCTTTCTTTTGCGCACGCAAAGTTAGTGAAAGCCGAGAGCAATTCAAAACAAAATACGAAGTTTTTGATTATGAATTGCCGAGGCGCATCCTAACTTCGATTTATCTTCAAAGTTAGTGAAAGCCGAGAGCAATTCAAAACAAAATACGAAGTTTTTGTTTTTGAATTGCCGAGGCGCATCCTAACTTCGATTTATCTTCAAAGTTAGTGAAAGCCGAGAGCAATTCAAAACAAAATACGAAGTTTTTGTTTCTGAATTGCCGAGGTGGGAGTGGCTTATCCTAATATCTCTGTGCCTTTGTGTCTCTGTGTTGGATTTGAGTTAACAGTGATAATGCGAAAACCCGGAACCATCTTCGTGGTCCCGGGCTTTCTTTCTGTATGAGATAGACAGTTTATTGTCCCTGTGAGAAACCATAACCATTGGTGAAGCCACCGGTGGTCATCACGTTCGGGGTGAATGGCCAGAAGTAGATGGGGGCTTTCACGTAGTCGTAGTCGAGGAAAAGATACTTGTAGTACTCATCGTCGTTGCTGACCAGGTCGATTCCCCAGTTCTCCTTCTTGTAACCGTCGGCCTCGAGTGCGGCTGCCTCTTCATCGCTGATACGGCTGAACAGACCCTTGATGGCAAGGTTGGTGGCAGGAGTGTTGGAGCCATAGTCCAGACCATACGACTCCCAATTGTCATTCTGTCCGCGCCAACCGGGATAGAGCACTGGGTCGTCTTCCTTGCCTTCTGGGGTAATGCCGGTGAGGCGATAGCCATAGATGGTCTTGGCGTCAACCAACTTCGTCCACACATAGTTGGAGATGACATTGCCGTTTGCAAACTCATAGTAGCCGTTGTTTTTCAGACCATCGAGCATGGCACGGGTCAATTCCTTCACAGCCTTGATTTTCTCACCAATCAAGCCAGAGCGGATAAGGGTGAATCGGCGGTCGCCCTCGCCGGCAAACTCAAAGCCACGCTCATCGATGATGGCGTTGTAGAGTGAACCCGACTTGGCGATGAATGCATCGGTGTTGGCGCCTCCATAGGGGAAGGCACGGTTGCGAATCTTGTCAAGATAGGCGCGGGCATTGCTGTTGTCGCCAGTGGCGGCACAGGCCTCTGCATAACCCAGGTAAATCTCTGACAGACGCATATAAGGCTGGTTGAAGCCTGCCTTGCGCTGGTTGGCAGTCCACACGTTCTTCTGACGGTTCTCATCCCATTTGTTGGTGGAGATACCGCCGCCGCTGGCCTTTGAGTTGGGCTTGAAAGGAATCAGGCGCTCCACACCCTTGCCGGTGCTGCCAGTGACGGTACACGACACATCGCGGCGCACGTCCTTCGGGTCGAACATACCATAGTAGAAGGCGGGGTTGATACGGCCCTGGCCATATGCCTTGCAGGGATAAGCATTCTTCGAACCACCGTCGGAAGGACGGCCGAAAGAGTAGTTGCGGGCATCATTGCCGCCGCCTTGCTGCATGGGAGCCTCATAGATGGACTCGTCGGCATAGTTGGCGTCGCCCTCGTGCATCTGAAGGAAGAATGTGTCATAGCTTGCACCAAACTTGGCATTGCCAGGGTTGTCGATGGCCTTCTTGAAGTAGGTCTTGGCGGTGTTCATCAGATTCTGCCAGTCGGAACGGCGGCCGTAGGAGGCTCCGTTGTTCTCCGTACCTTTCTTTTCGATGGACAGGGCATTGCCCTTGCCGTCAACGGGGGTGATGTCACCGCGGCGGGTCTGGTAACCACCTGCCTCAAGGGCGATACGGCCGATGAGTCCTTGTACATAGGTCTGTGAGAAATAGTTCTTCACACTTGCGTCGTAGTCGGGGCAGTTGCCGATGGGATACATCAGCGGCTCAACGGCGATGAGGTCGGCGAGGATAACGTCGTAGATGGAGTCACGGGGAGAAAGACCGCCGGCTGACTCACCTAATTGAGCTTGATAGGGCACGTCACCCCAGTTCTTGATAAGCTCACGATAGGCAGATGCCTTCAGGGCGACAGCCTCACCATAGAGTTGGCTCAGACTGCTGGCTGTGGTGGCATTGGCGATTTTGCTCTCATAGTCGTCCATGCTCTTGATGGCGGTGATGATGGCGTTGGCCTTGCTCACCACATTGAACAGCTTGGCATAGATGTCGTCTTCCTTCAGGTAGGAGAGCAGACCATACTGACCGGCATAGTTGCCGTTCTGGTAGAAACTCTCGGGATAGTGGCGTCCGGGCTGGTTGGAGAAAGCCTCGGGGTGGCGCATGATGTCGCTGCCAGCCACGTCGGCTGCATACCAAAGGCCGTCACCAAACACACCGTTCTGCAGAATGTCTCGCCATGCCTCATAACCGCCGTCCATGGCGGCATGGGCAGTCACCATATTGGAGAAGACGAATTTGGCGTCGACTGTTGAGGGCGAACTGGTCTCCAGGTAGTCACTGCACGATGTCATGGAGAACACGCTGGCCGCAAACAATGTTATATATGCTATCTTTTTCATGATGATTCTCCTTTAAAATTAGAATGTTACGTTGACTCCGAAGGTGTAACTGCGGGTCTTGGGATAGGCTTGGTAATCGTAGTAGGGCGTGGGGAATCCGTTGCCGCCGGCGTCCATATTGGTGTTCACATCTGGGTCGAGACCGCTGTAGCCGGTCAGGCAGAACAGGTTGGCACCAGTGAAATAGACTCTAACGTTGTTGATGCCAACAGGCTTGAGCCAAGTCTTCGGGAAGGTGTAGCCAATGGTGAGGGTGTTCAGACGCAGGTAGGAGGCGTCCTCGATGAACTCAGAGGAGGCAAGGCCGTACTCGGAGTAGGGGAGGGCGTATTTTGCTCCAGCGTTGAGTGCGCTCAGGGCTGTAGGCTCGGTGACTGCCACGAGGTTGCCATCGCTGCCTATGTCATAAATGCGGTAGCAGTCCTTCACGATGGCGAGACGGTTGGCACCCAGCATGTTGTCCTTGTCGCCCATCATGTCGTGCATGGCGTTGGCATTGTAGACCTTGCCGCCAATCTGATAGGTGAAGCCGAGCGAGAAGTCAATGTTCTTGTAGTTGGCGTTGATGTTGAAGCCGCCGGTGTGGTGGGGCTGTGCCTCACCGATAACGGTTGCGTCGGCATCATCAATCACACCATCTTTGTTCACATCCTCAAATTTCACCATACCGGGGAATGCGGTCTGGCCCTCTGCCTTGTGGCCCTTGAAGGCATCGGCAGGATAGTTGACGATGCTCTTGGTGTCGGGCACACCAGCCTTCAGGGTGTAGACGCCATTAGCATAGTCGAAGTCGTCGAGGGTATAGAAGCCTACGCTCTTGAATCCTTGGATGGTGCCTACAGGACGGCCAGTACGGATGATGTAGTCGTAGAAGGGCTTGCGCATCGAGGAACCCCATCCGGTGTGGGTGTCGGGATTCACGTCAACATCGGGGTTGATTTCGTCAACCATGTTGTTGTTGTAGTTGTAGGTAAGGTTGAAGCTCAGTCCGAAATCCTTGGTGCGTACTGCCTCATAGAACAGAGCGAGTTCGATACCTCTGTTGGAGGTCTGGGCTACGTTCTGATACTGATAACTGTAACCTGTGGAGGGGTCGATGGGCACCTTCATGAGAATGTCCTTCGTGGTGTTCCAATAGAAGTCGAGGCTGCCACGGACTTTTCCTCTCAGGATGCCGAAGTCAAGACCGATGTTGCGCGACACGGTGGTCTCCCAGTTGAGGTCGGGGTTGGCCATCAGTTCGCCCGGCTGGTAAACGACCTTGTTGACACCGTCAACGCTGATGGTCTTGGTGGTCCAGGTCTCACGCCAAAGGGCGGCTGAGATGTTGTCGTTGCCGGAGGTTCCATACGACAAGCGCAGCTTCAGGTTGTCGAGCCAGTCGCGGGTGCCTTCCATGAATGCCTCATCGGAAATGCGCCATGCTGCGGCTGCAGCGGGGAAGTAGCCCCAGTGCTTGTTGGGAGCAAAGCGTGAACTGCCGTCAGCACGGAAGGTGGCGGTGAGCAGGTAACGGCCAAGGTATGAGTAGTTGATACGTCCGAAATAGGACTGCACATGCTTGGGCTCGCCTATCACGTTGTCGAATTTGTCGAGTCCCTCGCTGCCCTTGGTCTTGCCGGTGAAGTTGATCATGCCGAAGGCGTCGTCCATGGAGAACTCTGTCGGATAACCATAACCGTAGATGTTGCTGTAGTTGGTCTTGTCGGCCACCAACTCATAACCTGCGAGGATTCCGAGGCTGTGAGCCTCACCAAGTCCCTGCACATTGTAGTTGATGGTGGATGACCAGCGGATGTTGTAACTGTTGTTCTTGTAGAGATTGGCTGAACTGTAGCCTTGGTCGGCCTTGCCGCCATCCCAGGTGCGGCGCTCCATCCAACCGCGCATCAGACCAATCTCTGATTTTGCTGTCAGACCCTTGATGATTTCCCAGGTAAGGCCAGTGTTCACACGGAGACGGTTGATGTCGGTGTACTGGTCGTAGTTCTTGGTGTAGTCAAGAGGATTGCGGGAATACTCCACATAGGTGGAACCCTGTCCCATCTGTGAGGGGTCGGCATCTGCTCCAAGAGGATTGTCGACAGGACGGAACTGGTAGGCTGAGGTGGCTGTGTTGTAGCGAGTGCCACGGAATTGCATCTCACTGTAGCGGATATCGGCATCCCATTTGAGATTCTTGGTGATGGCCTGCTGGAACTTGAAATTGGCGTTCCAACGGCGGAAACCAGTATTGATGCGGGCTCCGGTGTCGTTCATGTAGTTGACGGAGGCACGGTATTTGGTGCTGGCAGTTCCACCGCTGAGTGAGAGGTCATGGTTCCAGGCATGAGAGCTGTCCATGAGGTCGTCAACCCAGTTGTGGGTGCTCATGTTCTTGTATTCATTGAGATGGTTGCCATATTTCGAACCAAGACCGAAATACTTGGCGGCATTGTCACCATACGACTCACCGTAAGCAGAGGCATAGCTCCATGTGTGGAGCACATAGTCGTAGGGGTCGAGCACCTCAAGCTGTCCGGGTTTCTCCTTGAGCTGGTAATACATGTTGTATTTTACCTGATTCTTGCCTTCCTTGGCACTTTTGGTGGTGATGAGAATCACACCATTGGCACCCGATGCACCGTAGATGGCGGTCGAGGCGGCGTCCTTCAGCACGTCGATGCTCTCAATGTCATCGGCAGGGATGTCGTCGATACGGCCGGTCACCACTCCGTCGACCACGTAGAGGGGCTCATTCGACTGGGTAATCGAACCGCCGCCACGCACGCGAATGGACATGGTGGCACCTGGACGACCGTCCTGTGAGATGACGGACACACCAGGCAACTGACCCTGAAGGGCCTGAGCTACGTTGGCAACGGGGTTCTTGGCCAATGTCTCACCAGTGACAGAGGCAACAGCGCCGGTAAGGTCGCGGCGCTTCACGGTGCCGTAACCGATGACAACTACTTCGTCGAGCGACTTGTCGTTGGCTTCCAACGTGATGTTGTAGGTGTTCTGGTTGCCCACCTGCACGGTCTTGGTCTGATAGCCAATGTAGGTGATGGTGAGAGTGGCACCATTCTTGACATCGGTAAGCGTGAAGTTGCCGTCGATGTCAGTAATCACACCGTTGGTTCCCCCCAACGAGACGGTGGCACCTATCAAGGGCTCGCCCGAAACGTCGGTCACAGTACCCGTAATGGTCTTCTGCGCAAAGGCAAGAAAACAAAACAGGCTCAAACATAAAGCCATGGAGGCTCTTTTGATTGACTGATACATAAATGTTTGTTTTAGTTATACTATTATATTGATTAGGTATATCCTGATGCTTGTAGTTTGTATAAGTTTGGTTTACATGCCATAGGATGCCAACGTTACTTCACAGGAAGTTGGCACACGCTATTTCATTTGGCCTCTTCTTAATTGGGGTCAAAATTACGAAAAAATCCTTAAAGACTATTAGAAATGACAGCGGGGTGTCTTGATTTAATAAATCTTAACAAAATCTTGCCCGTGATTCACGGTCTCCAACTGCTTGCCATGCCAAACACCTCTTCTTTGGTGATGGCGGCAGCCTCTTTCTTGGTCAGTTGCCGGCTCCATGCCACCCGGTTTGCCGATGAGGCACCTGCGCCTGTGTTGTTGTATTCCAGATAACGGGCAGTTTGCTCGTTGTCTTTGTTGCCCCAATTGTGCCAGCCGGCCGGCACAATATGTCCGCCAAGTTCGCAATTCATAAATAATGTATACGCGTAAGGGCGCCATGGCCTGCCAAGGTAGACTTGATTGGCTTCCTCACCAGTGATAAGGCGGCAGTGATTGAAGACATAGCCATATTTGATTTCTTTGGGTGTTGAGGCAGCGGTTACATAAGAGTTGGTTTTGCTTTTGATGGTGCAGCCCTCAAACCATGCGGTGGAGGGACCGAAGATGAAGTCGGTGGTTCCCTCGATGTAGCAGTTCAGAAAATAGAGACGGGTGCCTGCCTTCCCGGTATAGACCGTGTCTTGATTGCCGAGGAAGCGGCAGTTGATGAAGGTGAGGCGGTCGCCCTCGGTGTGCAGTGCCACTGCCTGTCCTTTCCGGGGAGCGTTATTCTCGATGGTGATGTTTTTAAGTGTGATGTTGTCGCCCTCTATCTTGATGGTATAGGTGCGGAAAGTACCCATACCCTGCTCGGTGCCTTGCATGCGGATGTTGGCATGGTCGTCATAAGTGATGATGGTGCTCTCGGCATCTTCTCCCAAAATCTCAATGTTGTCGAGCCATGAGGGGACGATGACCTTTTCCTTGTAGGTGCCTTTCTTTACATAGATGACTTTGTGGTAAGTCATGAAGGCACGGCACACCTCAATGGCGTCGCTCACATTGCGGAACTCTCCTGAGCCGTCGCGTGCCACCACAAGGGTGTCGGGATTGTCATACTTGTTGGCTGCCATACCGGCACTGACTCCCATCAGGGCCAGCATAATCATCAATAGTCTCATTGTAGTTTGTTTTTTTAGGTTATACGATTTGATTGATTTCCTTGAGGTCGGTGATTTGGCGGAGCGATTCGATAATCTTGCTCACCTCACTGCGGTCATACACCTTCATTTCGATGGTGCCTTCGAAGATGCCGTCCTTGCAGGAGATGACCAGTTTCTGCATATTCACGTTGAGTTGACTGGAGATGACTCCTGTCACCTCGTTGAGCAGACCGATACGGTCGATGCCTGAGAGTTGGATAGTGGCGTCGAAGAATGTGCGGCGGCGGGTGTCCCATTTGACATCGATGATGCGGTTGCCAAAGCTCGACTTGAGCTTGGTGGCTACAGGACAGTCGCGGCGATGCACCTCAATATGGTTTTTGTTGTCGATGAAGCCAAGTGCATCGTCGCCGGGGATGGGACGGCAACAGGATGGGAAAATCAGGCGGCGCAGGTTCTCATCGGTGAGGACAAAGGCTTTCTTGCGGTTGAAATCCTTAGTTACCGTGATGAGTTTGGGAGAGCCGTCTTCCTCCTCCTCTTCTTCGCCTACTGCTGGTTTGTTGGGCTTTTCGTCGTCGTTGCCGAGGAAAGGTACGTATTTGCGCCAACCGCTCCGTTTTTTCTTCTTTTCAAGCAGTTCGTCGATGTCGTTGTCGCCAAGAATGATGGTTTTCTCACCCAGTGCAAGGAAAAACTTCTCGGGCTTGCTGATGTCATGGATTTCGCACAGCCGGTCGATGGTGCTGGTGGTAAGTTCCATGTTGTGCTGCTTAAGAAACTCGCGAAGGGTGTTCTCGCCTTCTTTCTGAGTCTCGCGGTCGTAGCGGCGCAGGATGGCCTGTATCTTCGCCTTTGCCTTGGCAGTTGTGGCGAAATTGAGCCATGAGGGGGTGACATGCTGCGACTTGGAGGTGAGGATTTCCACCTGGTCGCCACTCTGCAACTTGTGGCTCAGGGGCACCAACTTGTGATTGACCTTGGCACCGATGCAGTGGCTGCCGAGGAAGGTGTGTATCTGGAAGGCGAAGTCAAGGGCGGTGCAGCCTGCGGGCATGGTGAGAATCTCTCCTTTTGGCGAGAATACGAAAATCTCGGATGCAAACAGATTGAGTTTGATGGTGTCGAGGAAGTCCATCGCGTCGGGCTGTGGGTCGTCAAGGATTTCCTTGATGGTGTGCAGCCAGTCGCTGAGTTCACTGTCCTCACCAATCTCGCCTATCTCACCGGCCTTGTATTTCCAGTGGGCGGCAAAGCCTTGCTCGGCAATGTCGTTCATACGGTCGGAGCGTATCTGCACCTCAATCCACTGTCCCCGTTTCGACATCAGGGTGACATGCAGGGCTTGATATCCGTTTGCTTTGGGACGGTTCACCCAATCACGCATACGGTCGGGGTGTGAGCGGTATAGCTTGTTGATGGCGACATAGATTCTGAAACAGTCGTTGATTTCAGACTCACGGTTCTCGGGTGTGAAGATGATGCGCACGGCGAGGATGTCATAGATTTCGCCAAAGGTGACGTGCTTGTTCTGCATCTTTGTCCAGATGGAGTAGGGAGCCTTCACGCGGGCGCGAATCTCGTATTTCATGCCCATCTTGTCGAGTGCCTCACGGATGGGAGCGGTGAACTCCTCGAAGAGTTGGTTGCGGTCACTTTCCGTGGTGGCAAGGCGGGCCTTGATGCTCTCATACTCTCCCGGATGCTCATATTTGAAACTCAGGTCCTCAAGCTCGTTCTTGATTTTGTTGAGTCCCAGACGGTTGGCAAGCGGTGCATAGATATAAAGCGTCTCGCCGGCAATCTTGTACTGTTTGTTGGCTGGCTGGCTGCTTAGTGTGCGCATGTTGTGGAGACGGTCGCAGATCTTGAGGAGAATCACGCGGATGTCGTCGCTCATCGTAAGCAGCAACTTCTTGAAATTGGCTGCCTGCGCAGAGGCTTGGTCGCCAAAGATGCCACCGGAGATTTTTGTCAGACCATCTACAATCTGTGCGATTTTCTTGCCGAAAAGAGTCTCGATGTCCTCTACTGTGTAGTCGGTGTCTTCCACTACATCGTGGAGCAGTGCGGAACAAATACTGGTGGAGCCGAGTCCCATCTCGGCTGAGGCGATAAGTGCGACAGAGATGGGATGCATGATGTAGGGCTCTCCTGAGAGTCGGCGCACACCCTTGTGGGCTTGCCGTGCAAAATTGAAGGCCTTGTTGATGATGTCGACCTTCTTGCGGTGGGGTGATGACAGGTAACTGTCGAGCAATCGCTGGTAGGCTTCATTGACCATCTGCTCGTCGGCTGCCTCACGCTCCGCTTCTTTGTTGGGATGGTTCTGCTCGTCCATAATTGAGTTAATTTTCGCTGTTGGAGTTATGTGATATTAGTAAATTATATTATCCTCTTCGCCCGCTTTTGCGGCTGCTCTTTGATGAACCGCCACGACTGCTCTTCCCATATCGGGAGGATGAACTGACAGAGGCTGTGTTTTGGTGCTTGCTCCGCCCGTATCGGCTGCTTGATGAAGACTTGCTTGAGCTGCTTGACGAGCGGTGGGAGGATGTCGAGCGGGGGCGCTCCTCTATCTCTGCGTACAGCCTCTTGCTGTTGTGCTCTGAGTCATACAGCTTGATGGTGTCCTCCTGCTCCACGTACCTGTTGATGGCTGCGATAGGCATTCGGATGGTGGATGGCTCGTTGAGTCCGTTGACAAGGTCTCGGCGGTACTGGGGGTTGAGCTCTCGGAGCATGTTGATGTCGATGTCGCAGAATTTGGAGATGGACGACAGCGACACGTTGTGGTTGACAACCACTGTGTCGGTATGTTCGGGCAATGTGGTGAGCATCGGACAGATGTTGTGGTCGCAATAATAGGTCATCACATAGTTGGCTGCGATGAAAGCCGGCACATAACCGCGTGTCTCAGAAGGCAGATAAGGATATATCTTCCAATAGTCCATGGCTCCGCCGCTTCGGCGGATAGCTTTGTTCACATTCTCTGGGCCGCAGTTGTAGGCGGCGATGGCGAGTGTCCAGTCTCCGAAGATGCGGAACAGGTCGCGAAGGTATTTGGCAGCGGCGTAAGATGCGCGGATGGGGTCGCGGCGGTCGTCGACCAATGAGTTGACGCGCAGGCCGTATTGCTTGCCGGTGGCGAGCATAAACTGCCAGAGTCCGGTGGCACCCACGCGTGAGACGGCCTTCGGGTTGAGTGCCGACTCAATGATGGGCAGGTATTTCAACTCGAGCGGTACATTGTAGGACTCAAGGGCTTGTTCAAAGATGGGGGTATAGAAATTGATGGAGCCGAGCCATGTGCTCACCGAGCGCCGCATGCGGTTGGTGTATCGGTCGATGAATTGCCTGACAACGTTGTTGAAGGGCATTTCGATTACAGTGTTCATCTTCCTCAGTCGGAGTGCTATCTCTTCATCACTGTAATAAGGGTTCTCACCGCTCGACTCACAGGCTTCGTCTGCATTAAGGTAGTTCTGAGTGAGGAAGAGCGACATCAGACTGTCCAACTCCTCCATATAAAGGGCCTCGGGGACATTGATGACTTCTTGCTGTCCCTCCTCATCGTTGAAGATGATTTCCAAATCGTCGTTAATCTGTGCCGAGATGCCCGTAGAGCAGAGCATCAGCAACATGGTGATAATATATGTCTTTTTCTTCATCATAATTCAATACAAGTTTCGCTTTCACTAAAAATCTATGAGCTAAAGAGCCAACGAAGTAATGTCTAAACTCCTAAACTCCTACAAATTTAGCTTTCAAAGAGCCAACGAAGTAATGTCTAAACTCCTACAAATTTAGCTTTCAAAGAGCCAACGGGGTAATGTCTAAACTCCTAATCTCCTAAACTCCTAGACTCCTAATCTCCTAACCTCAAAACGTCAGACTGCACTGTAGTCCCAGGGCACTTGAGCGCAGTGGATTGCGGTCGGTCTTGCTGTTGATGACCGCTGGTGAAACCCTCATGCTGACATCCTTGCTGATGTCAAAGTCTGACAGTGATGCGTCGATATAAGCATCGAGGACAGACACTGCGTAGATTCCCAACAACACGAAGAAACTCATGTCGCGCCAACGGCGGTAATAGTCCTTGCGCTTCTTGAAGAGATTTTTAAACCGATCCTTGTTGCTGTCGGTTATTTGGGTGTTCAGATGCAAAAACTGGTCGTAGCTATGCGTCGTGGGGTCGAGGTCACTGATGTCGAGATAGGCCTGTGAGTAATCGCGGTACATCTGGTCGTTCCATTGGAGGGCATAGATGCAGCCTACGAATCCTCCGTAAACGATAGGCAGCTTCCAGTATTTCCTGTTGTATATCTGCCCTGCGCCAGGCAGGACGATGGCGAGCCATAGGGCGCGCTTCGGGTCCGGGCGCCAGGTGCTCCAGTCGCGTCTGGTCTTGTGGAAGACGCTGTCTGGGGCAGGGTCGGTGAAGATGATGGTGCCGTCGTCAGCAGTGGTGCCGATGATGTCGTCCATGGGCATGTCATCGATGATGAGAGTGCCCTCGGTGCCCATCTTCAGCGTGTCGGCATTGACATTCACCTGCGCCCGGATGCCCATGGAAATGGTCAGCAGGCAGGCGGCAATCATCCACTTGGCGACAACGTGTGATATAAGGGAAGACTCCTTCACGTTATGACTTCCTCATATTGTCAAACACATTCATGATATGCTCAAGCTCCTCTTCGTTGGCAAAGGGGATGCTGATTTTTCCCTTGCCGTTGGGGGAAATGCTGAGAGAAACTTTTGTATTGAAGAAATTCTCCAACTGTTTCCTGAGCAGACCAAATTCTTCTGAGAGAGGGTTGCCTTTTCCGCGGCTTCCTCCCAAAGCGGTACCATCACCGTTCTTCAGCTTCTTCACCAGTTCCTCCACCTGTCTGACGGAGGCTCCGTTGCGCTGGATTTGCTCAAACACCTGCAGCTGCAGCGAGGGGCTGTCGAGTGACAGAAGTGCACGGGCATGCCCCATGTCGATGGTCTTTTTCTGCAATGCCATCTGTATTTGGGCAGGTAGTTTGAGCAGACGGAGGTAGTTGGCGACGGCCACGCGGCTCTTGCCCACACGTTCGGCCACTTTCTCCTGCGTCATGCCTTCTTGCTCCAGCAAGTGGGAATAGGCGAGGGCGATATCTATCGCATTGAGGTCCTCGCGCTGGATGTTCTCCACAAGCGCCATCTCCATCACGTTCTCGTCTTTGATGGTGCGGATATAGGCGGGAATGGTTTGGAGACCCACCATCTGTGAGGCGCGCCATCTGCGCTCTCCAGCCACAATCTGATATTTGCCCTCACCGGTCTGGCGCAGGGTAATGGGCTGTACGATGCCTATCTCGCGGATGCTGTTGGCCAATTCCTGCAGCGCCGACGGGTCGAATTCCCTTCGAGGTTGGTTGGGGTTGGCTTCTATCTGGTCAAGGGGTATCTCACTGATGGTGCTGCTGCCTTGCGGCTTCACCTCCTCAGTGGAAATCAGGGCGTCAAGGCCCCTGCCCAATGCGTTGAATTTCTTTTTTGCTGCCATGATTATAATTTTGAGTTTTGAGATTTGAATTTTGAGCTTTGCGTTGACTCACAAATTCATTAACTCGCTAACTCCTCTCCTTGCTGATGATTTCCTTGGCGAGAGCCAGGTGGTTCTTGCTGCCGGTGCTGTCCGCGTCGTAGAGGATGACGGGCAGGCCGTGGCTCGGACTCTCACTGAGTTTGACATTGCGCTGGATGACCGTCTTGAACACCAGTTCCTGAAAATGCCGCTTCACCTCGTCGTAGATTTGGTTGGCCAGGCGCAGACGGCTGTCATACATCGTCAGCAGAAATCCCTCTATCTCCAAGTGTGGGTTGAGCTTGCTCTTGATGATTTTGATGGTGTTGAGCAGTTTGCCTATGCCCTCAAGGGCAAAATATTCGCACTGGACAGGGATAATCACGGAGTCGGCGGCGGTGAGCGCGTTGACGGTGATGAGTCCCAGCGAGGGGGAGCAGTCTATTAGGATATAGTCATATTCGTCTCGGATGGGTGCCAGCAGACGGCTGACGACCTTTTCCCGGTTGTTGATGTTGAGCATCTCTATCTCCGCACCCACGAGGTCGATGTGGCTGGGTATGATGTCGAGACCTTCGATGTCGGTTGTGTAGATGGCGTCGCGGATGTCGCTCTCGCCAATGAGGCACTCATAGATGGAACTCTCCAGGGTCTTTATGTCAACGCCCAGTCCACTCGATGCATTGGCCTGTGGGTCGGCGTCGATGACTAGAACGGTTTTTTCCAAGGTTGCCAATGAGGCGGCTAAGTTGATGGCTGTCGTTGTCTTGCCTACTCCGCCCTTTTGGTTGGCTAATGCAATGATCTTTCCCATGTAAGTTATAGATAATTCTTTTTCTTCTGTTCTTAACCTTGATGTTCGATGCGGTGCCTGACCCATCTTGCCGGGGGAGGACGTCCGCTCATTGTTGCGTAATTAAATGCAAAGGTACATATTTTATATGAAAAAATCCTATTTTAAAGGTTTTTTCGTACTTTTGCACTTGAAAATTAATATTGCTTATGAATTGTCAAAGACCGTTAATACTGATATCCAATGATGACGGGTATCAGGCAAAGGGCATCAACAGCCTCGTTGAGATGGTGCGTGACTTGGGAGATGTGCTGGTGTGCGCACCCGATGGACCGCGTTCCGGACAGGCGTGCGCCTTCTCTGCTGTCGATCCCCTGAGACTCATTCTCAGAAAGGAGGAGGAGGGCCTGCGGGTGTGGTCTTGCAATGGAACACCCGTCGACAGTGTAAAATTAGCGCTCAACCAATTCTGCTCCGACCGGTTGCCTTCCATCATCATCGGTGGCATCAACCATGGTGACAATGGTTCGGTCAATACTCACTATTCAGGAACGATGGGGGTTGCTCTGGAGGGATGCATGAAATATATCCCTTCGGTGGCTTTCTCGCTATGTGATTACTCTCCGGACGCAGATTTCGAACCAATGAGGACGTTGATAAGGAGCATCACCAAAAGGGTGATTGAAGAAGGGCTTCCCAAGGGTGTGTGTCTCAATGTCAACTTTCCCTTGGGGGAATGCCGGGGGGTGAGGATATGCCGCATGGCTCATGGCACATGGTATGACGAGTGTGTGAAGGAACATCATCCTCGTGGCTACGACTATTTCTGGATGGTGGGCAGATACCGCAATGATGAACCAGAGGCAGAGGATACCGACAACTGGGCACTCAACCATGGTTATGTGGCGATTACTCCTACACATATTGATGTGACTCACTACGAAATGATGGAGCAAATGAAATCATGGGATTTTGATTTGTAATTTTCTTTACATTATTAAGACGTTGCAATGAGGTATTATCTGATAGTCGGTGAAGCGAGTGGAGACATTCATGCCTCTCGTCTGATGAGGGAACTGAAGGTGGCTGACCCCCAGGCTGAGTTTCGCTATTTCGGCGGCGACTTAATGTCTGCGGAGGGCGGCACGCTGGTCAGGCACTATCGTGATACGGCTTATATGGGTTTCGCCTCTGTGCTGGCGCATTTACCTGCCATTTTCCGCAATATGTCGAGATGCAAACAAGATATTGCCGCTTGGAGTCCCGATGTGGTGATTCTTGTGGATTATCCGGGTTTCAATCTCAACATTGCTCATTTCGTGCATGAGAAGAAACTGGCCAAGGTGTATTATTATATCTCTCCAAAAATCTGGGCTTGGAAAGAGCATCGTATTAATAACATTAAGAGGGATGTCGACGAATTGTTCTCCATCCTTCCTTTCGAGGTGCCTTTCTTTGAACAGAAACATGGATATCACATCCATTACGTGGGAAACCCTACGGCGGATGAGGTGGCAGTGTTTAAGAATGATTATAATGAATCATTTTTACAATTTTGCAATCGCAGCAACCTCTCGGACAAGCCCATTATCGCCTTGTTGGCAGGAAGCCGCCGAACAGAAATCAAGGACAACCTGCCACGCATGATGAAGGCTGCCAAAGAACTGCCTGACTATCAGTTTGTATTGGCGGGGGCTCCTTCAATAGATGAGGAATACTACAGTCAGTTGATTACTGGCAGCGACGTGAGGTTGGTGAAAAATGATACTTTTGCCTTGCTCTCACATGCCACGGCGGCTTTGGTCACCAGCGGAACGGCTACATTGGAAACGGCGCTTTTCAATGTGCCGCAGGTGGTGTGTTATGCCTTGCCTATGGCAAAAATGTATGGTTTGTTGCGAAAATGGTTCCTCAAAGTCAGGTATATATCGTTGGTCAACCTCATTGCCGACCGTGAGTTGGTTCCTGAACTGGTGGCCGACACCTTCACTCATGAACGGATGATGCAGTGCCTGCGCAACATTCTCCCTGGGGCTCAGGGGCGCGATGACATGCTCAGGGGTTATGAAGCCATGCGGCAGGTCATAGGCGCTCCGGGCGCTCCTGCACATGCTGCTGGGCTTATGGTGAAACTGCTGGGCGAGAAGGGGTAGGGTGGCCTCTGTTTTTTTCTATGATAATCTTCTTTGGGATTGGCACCGATGTCGTTTTTTTTCCCTACCTTTGCATCGTTGTACAAACGGGAAGATTCCCTTCTGTCTGCCTCATCAGGCAAATGGTTTGATACTTAAAATACTTAACTGCTTAACTTCTTGAAAGTTGGGCGAATTAGAATTTGATATATTATATTAATAGAAACAATTATCTTATGAGATCTAGAACAGCAGATTGGTTTGAGACCAAAATCCGTTATGAGAAGACAATGGAGGACGGATTGCAGAAGAAAGTAACAGAACAATATACTGTCGATGCACTCAGCTTCACAGAGGCAGAGGGTTCGATTACCGAGGAGATGTCATCCTATATCAGTGGTGAGTTTGAGGTGGCTGACATCAAAAAGGCTACCTATAAGGAAATCTTCTTCAGTGAGGCCGACAGCGATGATAGGTGGTATAAGGCCAAGTTGCAGTTCATCACTATCGACGAGAAGACGGAAAAGGAAAAGCGTTCCAACGTCTATTACCTGGTTCAGGCTGGTACGCTCAGCCGTGCTGTGTCGCATATTGAGGAGGTGATGGGCAACACGATGATAGATTATGTCATCGCATCTGTGGCAGAGACTCAAATCATGGACGTGTTTGAGCATAAGGTTCAGCCCATCAAACAGGAAAAACCAGCTGAAGAGTAGGCCAATGGGAACAATCCGGGAGAACCTGAGGCAGGTGACCGGTCTGTTGCCTGCTGGTGTGCGGCTGGTGGCGGTGAGCAAGTTTCATCCTGCCAGTTCCATCGAAGAGGCGTATGCCGAGGGGCAGCGCATCTTCGGTGAGAGCCATGTGCAGGAACTGCAGGCCAAACAACCGGTGCTGCCGAAGGATATCGAGTGGCATTTCATCGGTCATCTACAGACCAATAAAGTGCGCTTCATCGTTCCATATGTGAGTATGATTGAGGCCGTCGACTCCATCCGCCTGCTGAGGGAAATCAACCGGCAGGCGGAGCGTTGTGGCCGCACGGTGGATGTGCTGCTGGAACTGCATATCGCTGAGGAGGAAACAAAATACGGACTGACGCTCGACGACTGCCGGCAACTGCTTGCCGATGGTGAGTGGCGGGCGATGCCATATGTGCGCATTTGCGGACTGATGATGATGGCTTCGTATGTCGACGATGAGGAGCAGATACGCAATGAGATGATGACGGCGGCTAACTTCTTCGATGAGGTGAAGGCTGCCTATTTCGCTGATGCCGACTATTTCTGCGAGCGCAGTTGGGGCATGAGCCATGATTTCCCCATTGCATGCCAATGCCGCTCTACCTTGGTGAGGGTAGGGTCGGCAATTTTCGGAGAAAGGGTGTACTGACGGTCGAAGTTTCTTCAGGTATTATCCTCTTCGCGGGCAAGTTCACATGACAACAACCTTCTTTCCTCGCATGATATAGATGCCGCTGGGCAGAATCTTGGGATTGTTGCCCACCTTGCGTCCGTCGAGCGTGTAGATGTTGTCATCGGTCCTTGTGGCAATTGTCGTGATGGCAGGACTGATGCCCGCTGTGAAGTCATTGATGTAGCGGAGGCTGATGACTCCGTCATTACTTTCAGTGATGCCGCTCAGTGCCTTGTTGAGTTTTTCGCCATTATAGACCTGGAAATTGACGGTCTCGGTGGTGTCATTGAGCGCAGTCACTTCAGAGGTCCCGGGGAAGGGGTCGCCGCCCAACTGCTCAAAGAAATCGCTGTTCTTGATGAGCTTGCCGTCAATGCTGTCTCCTACGTTATATTGGGCGAAAAGCAATCCGTCGGCAGGCACGACAGTCATCCTTGGCTTCCCTTTTCGGTTGTTGGCGCTGTTGCTCCCACTGGTGATGCTGAAGGCACTGGCATCGTAATCCACATGATATACCAACAACCCATGACCTTTCTGGGCATGGTTTACCCCTATTTTTTGGATGTTCTCGATGATGAAATATTCTCGTCCGCTCATGTCATTGTCGTTGGCAATGCGGTAGGCGCTGCCCCCGTCATCAAGAGCCTTGATGTCAAGGTCGGCGCTCTCGGTCAGAGTAGGGATTTCTATCCAATCAAACGCCTCACGCTCCCATGCGTTGAGGGCTACGGGGGCGTAACCGTTGGTCAAATAATTGCCGCTGTCCATCAGACTCCAGTATTCCATTCCCTGGTTGTCGCCCTTGACGGAGTTTTCTGTGGGATAGAAGTCGGGCATGCCCATGGTGTGGCAGAACTCATGGCAGAGGGTACCTGTGCCATTGATGCGCTCGAAGGGTGCAGAACTCCAGCATCCGGGGAATCCGTTGAGTTCGGCACTCACCGCATAGCGAGATATTTTCTTCCCGTCGTAGGAACCACCGGAGACGGTTCCCGACTTGGGCCAGATGCAGTCGGTGGTGTTGCCGCTCATCGACTGTGAGTAACCTGCGTAAATAATAATGACAAGGTCAACATTGCCATCGTTGTTGGCGTCATACTGTGAGAAGTCCAGACTGTCGTTCATCAATGTACAGGCATCCTGGAAAAGCAGGTCCATTCGCTCATCCTTTGCATCCTGTCGGGTACCTCCGTAGGTCTTTAGGGCACTGGGCAGTTTCACGGGGCCATAGACATCAAATTGTGGTTTGAATTTCCCGAAACTGATAAAGTCGAAATACTTGGCGACACTGCAGGTGTTGGCAGCCTCACCACGGCCGTAGTTGACCAGTTTCTTGGATGAATTGAAATATTCATCAAACGACCGCTTGGGATTCTCTATGGAGAAAGTGGTGTCATTGAACTCGGCGAGGATGACAACGGCCTTGGGGGTGCCAACATGGGGAAATAGCGTTCCGGTTGTAGCAATGGGCTCGCGCCGTGCTTTCTGCCGTTTGGCTGCCAATTGGCCTGCCTCTAAGAAAAGTCGTCGGTCTTGCTTGTTGGCCAAACGGTTCTCTTCCAATGAGCGTTGCTCCGCATTGTGGGCAAGTTGGCGTGTGGGGTGTAACTCACCGTCGGTGCCTATGGCGGCAACAAAGAAATCTTTGTCCTGCTGCACGAGCAGCACTCCATCAAGTGTGGTGTAATAACTGAAGTCCTCATCACCATGAAGGATGACGGAGAGGACGGTGCCGTCGCTCTGTCGCATCTCGACAGGGAATGGCCACGCTTTCACAGCATATGTGCTGATGGTTATGCAAAGGCAAATGATGACAAACAGTAATCTTCTCATAATTGTTTCAATGCTTTATTTCTTTTTCTTCTCAAAATAATACTGTCCCTTATGTTTGGTGCGGCTTCCATATTCAATAGCCCTTGCAGGACAGTGATGGTAGCAGGCTAAGCAGCTCAGGCAGTGCCCGTTGCGCTGCCATTCAGGCAGATGCTCGTTCATGATGATGTTGGCGGTGGGACATGAGCGGGCGCATTGTCCGCAGCCCGTACAACGGTTCTTGTCCACCTTGAATGGCTTGTCGGTAAGGAGCCATCGCTTGAAAGCGCCGCCGAGCAACCTGCTGTTGATGCGGGGCCAGTGGCTGAGGTGGAGATGCCGCTCTCCGCACAGACGTCGGCTGATCATGCCGATATATTCATTCAGGTCGGCTTCGGCCTGATGCTTTTTCTCTTCCTCTCTTTTTGGCTTGTCGACATCCATGAAGGGAAGTCCCACATAGGTCTCAGGCATCTGGAGTGAGAACTCGCTGTCGAGGGTGAGTCCGGTGTGGCTGAGGTCGGCAGAGAGGATGTCCATGGTCTCACCGATGTCGTCGCCTGCTGTGCAGAGAGCCCAACAGTAGTGCGTGCCAGAGCCGACTACCCGAAGCCGCTGCACGAAATCTCTCACCAAGACTGGCGGCCGCCATCCGTGAACAGGGAAGCAGAAACCGATTCGCTCATTCTGCTGGGGTGTGCAGAGGTGTTCCTGCCCGCTCAGGGAGGTGATGTCAATTAGTGGTTCGCCGACCGCCTCGCTGATGGCACGTGCTGCCCAAAGGGTGTTTCCTGTGCATGAGAGATAGTATATCACGGTGCAAAAATACGACTATTTTCAAAAATAATAAAATGTTTGTGTCGCTTTTGATGTGTGAAAAAGATTTTTGGGCGCAAAAAGTTGCCCGTCTCTGATTTTTTGCGTAATATTGCCGAATCTTTCAAAAAAACTTTTTTAACTACTTCGTATTTAACATCTTTACATAAAGATAATGAGACGGACATTAGCAGTAATCATATTGTTGACGGTGTTCATGGCCGCCAGCGCTCAGAGGAAAATGGCGGATTTCATTATCGCCATGCCCGATTCCGTGGTGCCTTATCTCAATAAAGTGAAGCGCACCGAGATGGTGGATTTCTATGGCATGGGAGTCAAGGCCGAAACATTCAACTTGCTTGCCGAAGGTACTGTGCTCGACTCGCTCACGGCATCATATGCCAGCATCTCTCTCAATGAGAGTACTCGGATGCAGTTGTCATTGCTCCCTGCAGAGAAGGGTGATACATTGCTTTGTGTTGTTCGAACTTGGCTGGGTGAGGCTCCTGAGTCGGCAGTGGAGTTCTATGATATGGGATGGAGAAAGCTGGACGGAAGGAAGTATCTGGATGAGACCGTGCCGGCATCGCTTGTTGCCAGACCCGATACTATGGATGTGGAGCGTTATGACAATCTGCTTAAACTGATTGACCCCATGATGGTGCAAGCGGTGCTCATTCCTGAACATCAAACTCTTTGTTTCTCTCTCTCCACACCAATGGTGAGCAAAAAGGAGCGAGAGGAACTAAATGCGATATTGTTGCAAAGAAAAGTTAAATGGAATGGTTTAAGATTTAATTAAGGTTAATTTTAGCCAGTTTTGTGGACAACTGGGTATCAAGTTTCCGCAAAATGCTTAACTTTGCATCGTGTTTTTCATGGTATTAGATTATTAAGGTTAATAAAGATTGGTTGTCGTGAGACAATCAATTTTTTTGTGCCTTATTCAATTCGTTTTTCCGAGCAAGGTGTTCACTCCTCACCTTTGGAGTGGTTGGTGGAGTTTTTCAAGAATTCTTGGATTCTCTCCAATTGCTTTTTCCCTTCCTTTCGTCCGATATCATACACTGCCTGCATCTCGTCGGGGTCATGGCTGATATGCCCGATGTCCAGTTTCTCTGTGGGGCGGATGACCAATGCCTTGCCTTCAAGTTCCCGTTGTCTTACAAGTTCCAATTGTTGGTTGTACATGACGTGGCGCACGTCAAGGGCATGTACCATGGCAGGATAATTGCGCAAGGCAATCCGCATGAGCGGCATCAACTTATTGTGTCCTTTTATATACCCTTCCGGTTGGGTGAGGATGACCACATTGCGCTCATATCCTTCGTTCTCGAAGTAGGCAAGTGGGATGGAGTCGGCCACACCTCCGTCAAGCAGCAGATGCTCACCGATTCTCACAGGCTTCGACACCATGGGCATTGAGGCGGAGGCACGCACCCAGTCGTAGGTCTCATGCCCACCTTTGTTCAGTTGTTGGTAAACTGCCTTGCCGGTTCTCACATCGGTGCAAACCAGGTGATACGCGGTCTTGCTCTGCTCAAAGGTCTCGCAGTCGAAAGGGTCAAGTTGCTCGGGTACCACATGGTAGGCGAACTCTGCGCCGAAGAGGTCGCCGGTGGTCAACCACGACCGTATGCTGCAATAGCGCCATTCGTGGGCAAATCGCTTGTTATAGCGGATGGTGCGGCCAAGCTGGCGGGAGACGAAATTGATGCCGAAAGCGGCACCTGCCGATACTCCCACGACACCGTCGAAAGCTACATCGGCTTCCAGCAGCACGTCAAGAATCCCGGCGGTGAACAACCCTCGCATTGCTCCTCCCTCAAGCACCAGTCCTGTTTTCATCTTTTTTATTGGATTTCTTACGGTCTTTAATGGTTTTGTCGCATTTGTCAGGCAAAGTTACAACTTATTTTGCTCAAACTGTTGCGTCTTTCACAGATTCTTTTTATTTTTGCTCCCAAACTCTAAAATAAGACAAATGATGAGGAAAAGGATTGTTTTTGTTTTTTTGTTATGCTGCCTTTCAGCTCTGTCTGTTGAGGCGCAGGATGCCAAGAAGGCCATTCGTGACCATTATGCAGCCATCAAGGAAATGCTTGACTTATATGCCCAACTTGAGGCAGATGGTGTGCAATATCCTGTCAACGAATGCTACAAGGTGAAGGTTATACAGAATTACCCTGGAACAGGTCGCCATGAGGAGGATGTGTCCTTGTATTATGGAGAAGTCGAGGGTAGTGATGAGTTATTTCCTGCCCATTGGCTGGAGTATGTATCGTCCAGTTATAATTTCGCAGATAGCAAGTATTATCAGGAATTCCTGTTCGATAATAAGGGGTATATTACTTTTATCTATGCGCTGAACCCCAGCGTGGAGGATTCCAAGGACTATGAGTTCCGCTTCTATTTCAACAAGGGAAAACTGTTTGATGTCTTGGTGAAGAGCCGCAAGATGGGTGAAAAGGAATTCTCTCAGGAATACACAGGCAAGACCTTGCCTGCTAAATACCATTCCTATTATCAGCTGTATGCTGATGACTTGGCAAAGTACGGACGACTCTTCGAGGCCATCGATGGCGCCACACACCATTGAAGATGGAATAAATCTATGGAAATTGAATTAAACATATAGGATATGAAAAGATTTTTTTGTTTTCTCGCTGTCCTGATGATGGGCAGTGCCATGTGGGCACAGGGTGTGTTCACTGTCGTGTATGCCACCTCTGATGATGGCTTCGTCAATGTCAGGAAACAGCCGTCGATGAAGGCGCCCGTTGTGTCCAAACTCTGGATGTTTAGCCATGGTCTGGGCAATGGTGTGTTGCGTGGCAAGAGCGGAAAGTGGTGCAAGGTCAGCGTGGGAAAAGACACAGGCTGGGCATACGCGAAGTATGTGGGCGAGATGAACTGGTATGAGGGAAATGGAAAACCTCGTCTCGTGGCTGCCAAGGAGAATACACCCATCTATGCAGAGAGCATGGAAGATGGTTCGCACGATATACTGTTTGCCACAGTGGGCAAGGGCACTATCATCGCCGACAAGTTCCAGGAAGATGGGGCATATTATGTGCTCATGACCGCACACGACAACCTGTTCATCAAAAAGACAGACGCAAAGATTGTGCCTTAATCAATAGCCCAATCTCCCAAACGACCAAACGACCAACTCCCCAAACGACCAAACGACCAAACATGAAAAAACTCCTTCTATTTCTTGTCTTCTCCTGCGTATTTGTAACGGTGGGAGCGCAGACCTATCAGGTGCCTGTGTCGGAAGTGCATGAGCAAATGCAGACCGGCAAGTTTCAACCCACATGGCAGTCTCTGGAGACGCACCAGACACCGGAGTGGTTCCGCGATGCTAAGTTCGGCATTTGGGCACACTGGGGACCGCAGTGCGTCGAGGGTTCCGGCGATTGGATGGCACGAAGTATGTACATGGAGGGAGATCAGGCTTACAAATGGCATGTGGAGCATTATGGCCACCCCTCGGAGTTTGGCTTCAAGGATATCCTCCCATTGTTCAAGGCTGAGAAATGGGACCCGGAGAAACTGGTTGAGCGCTACAAGCGCTGTGGTGCGAAATATTTCTTCGTGTTGGGCAACCACCACGACAATTACGACCTCTGGGACTCAAAATATCAGCCGTGGAACTCAAAAAACATCGGACCAGAGAAGGATATCCTCGAGGGATGGGCAAAGGCTGCCAAAAAAGCAGGACTGCCTCTCGGCATTTCTTTCCATGCCGACCATGCGTGGACGTGGTATGAACCGGCTCAGCGCTACGATGTGAACGGTAATAAAGCAGGTGTTTATTATGATGGCAAACTGACCAAGGAGGATGGCAAAGGCAAATGGTGGGAAGGTTATGACCCGCAGATGCTCTACCAGCAGAACCATCCGATGAGCGACCGCTCATGGTCGAACTCGCAAATCCACAAACAGTGGGATTGGAGCAACGGAGCAAGTCTTCCATCACAGGAGTTTGTCACCAATTTCTTTGACCGCACGCTTGATGCCATCAACCGATATCAGCCCGACCTCATCTATTACGATGCCACCGTGCTGCCTTTCTTCCCCATCAGCGACTGCGGACTGAAAATCACCACCCATCTCTACAACAAGAACCCACGTGCGGTGGTGTTTGGCAAGATTCTCAATGAGGAGCAGCGAAAAGCCCTGACATGGGATGTGGAGCGTGGCGCCCCCAATGAGATTGTTCCCGAACCATGGCAGACCTGCAACTGCATCGGTGGATGGCATTACAACACCAGCATCTATGAGCGCAACGGGTATAAAAGTGCTGCCACAGTGGTGAGGCAATTGGTGGATATCGTGTCGAAAAACGGCAATCTGCTGCTCTCCATACCCCTTAGGGCGGACGGCACCTATGACGAGAAAGAGGCAAAGATTTTGGATGACCTGGAGGCTTGGATGACGCCCAATGGCGAGAGTATCTTTGGCACGCGCCCTTGGGTGCGGTTCGGTGAGGGTCCCGTGGCGGAGAAGGATATCAAAATCAATGCTCAGGGCTTCAATGACGGGATGTTTGCCGGGATGGACTGGCGCGATATCCGTTTCAACCAAACCAAGAAATATCTCTATGCCACAGCGATGGGATGGCCAAAGGACGGAAAACTCATCATCAAGTCGCTCGCCAAAGGCAATCCTGACTTCCGCAAGTCTATCTCTTCTGTCACCCTGCTGGGATACGGCAAACTGAAGGTCCGCCAGACCTCAGCTGGTCTTGAGGTCACCCTTCCTGAAAAGCCTTGCAACGAAATTGCTCCTGTATTGCGGATATCGAAATAGGAGTGAAGGAATCTTTAATTATGAGATATCAGATGGCATACAGACGAATCATTCTTCTGTTGGTCATAATGGCGACTGCAAATTTTGCAAAAGCCCAACAGTCAGAACAACCCGGCATTTTCGCCAACACTGCCGAACCACGTCAGACAACAGAAAACCAAATCAAAGTAAGGGCATCTGAGACCGTCGAGCTCATGGCCATCCTGTCACGGACGGCTGGATTTCGGGAGTATTGCATGGATATGGGTGGCCAATATACAAGAGATACGGAAGGGTGGTTTTCTTCCTTCAAAAGCCATCCTGTCATTCCATATTATCAGCATCTGCGTGCAAAGCATGGCGTCAGCTACGACGCTGTGATGAATATGGCAATCAACCTTGAAGCCGATGGGCGGAAAGTGTCAATGATAGGCGATAAAAATAGCCTTGAAAAACGATGGCAGGACGTGGATATTGACACATTCCTCGTCCGTCTCAATCAGTTTTATTCCGACACCCGCTTTCACGATTTCTATACACAGCATCGGTCGTTTTATGAGTCTGTCCTGCATACCTACGAACAAAATGTGATGCAGTATTTTCACCAAGAGTGGTATCCGCGTTTCTATGGCACAGAACCGACAGAGAAGTTCGGTGTCATCATCGGTTTCACCAATGGCGGTGGCAACTATGGCCCAAGCCGCCAATTGCCCGGCCGTCCCAAGGAGGTCTTTGCCATCTGCGGCTATTACGTAGATGACATGACGGGCAAGGCTTTTGATAACGGATTGGACTATGCTGCGACGCTCATCCATGAGTTCAACCACTCGTTTGTCAACCCGCTGTATGACGCCTACGCCGCCCAACTTGGTCCCATCGGTGAGAAGTTGCTGAAACGCTACTATCGCGGAATGAGCAACCAAGCCTATAAAAACGCTGCCACTGTTATCAACGAGAGTGTTGTCCGGGCTGCCGTCATCATTTATATGCAGGAGAACGGCTTCACCGCCGACCAGGTCAAGGCCGAAATGGACGACCAGATAGCACGCGACTTCCTCTGGATGCCCGAGCTTGTCACCGCCCTACAGTATTATGCCAATCACCGCAACCGCTTCAAAACCCTTGGCGACTACTATCCCGAAATCACCAAGTGCTTAGGTAAATATCTGAAGGGAGAAACAGAAAGGATAGAGCGCCCACTACAGCATTAAAAAAATCTACATGAATACATTCTTTCTTGTTTTTACCTATGCTATAAGAATAATTGTATACCCCTTTCCCTTTGGTGAAAGATACCGAGCTCATCTTCAGACGACAGCAGGGCTTTCAGAAAGACAATTGAAGAGAGAATATATTTATCTTCCGATAGAAAACCGTATAACAATTAAACGTAACAAAATCTAATTATGCAAGAGCGAATATCCAATAATGAAAGTTTTGACGAAGAGCATAAACGTAAGATTCAGCGTTACCAAGATTTAAAAAAAATGGTAAAAGCACTGAGAGAAGACATGGCCTATAAATCTTTTATTTGTGAGTTAATTGAAGATTGTAAGATTGTAAAGCCAAACATTGAGATTATTTTTGACACGTCTCTCTTTGATGAGGTAATAAATGAAAACGAGATTAATTTTTCATATAATAGTCTTAGGCAATTTGATATTCTTCTAGTTGATAAAAAACGTGATGCTATTGCCATATGCTATCACCCTAACATTTCAGCAGACTACCCTGTCACAGTTGATTTGAAGCGTTTTGATTTGCATCATTGTGTACAGCTGCTTTTTATGCCTGTTGATACCTATAGAACAAGGCCCAATGATGGAAATGAGCGTTATTATTTTGAGGATTGCCATTTTCTTCTTCTATTGAAAAAAGCCCTGCAGTCAAATATCAAAGAAAAAATAGAAGAAGAGCAATTTAAGAAATGGATGGCTCTTTTTGAATCTCTATTAAAAGAAAATCAGCAGCCCGTTGCCGATGTGGTGGAAGCAAAAAATACCGAACAGAGCACCGAGATTGAGCCAAAACGTAATCCAGTTGCCGCACACTCTACAGTCAATAAAACCACTAAAACAAAAGACGAGATTTTTGAAGATCTTAGAAAGATGTTTGAGTTTAAAGAAGACGAAGAGAAGAAATTGGAGAACTATTTGAATTTATTAGTAAAGGCTGGCGTTATTCAATATATAGAAGATAAGGGCTGGTATGCTGTATGCAATACAAGAATTACTGAAATAAATATTGCTTTTTGGCTAAATAAAGTCTTTGTTGATATTTTAAAGATAACGAAAAATGGAGGTATACCATGGAGTAACGTTAGCCCACTCATCCGCAACAAAAATCAAGAAGTTTATAAATCTCTTAAAACGTCTTATAACAATAAACGTAATTCTTGGGGAGACGAGAAGAAAGCAGAAGAAGAAATGTTACGCGACTTTTTGAGAAGAAGCAATGTAAGTAAGGAGGATATCTTTCCGTCCCGATTGCAAGAATCTGTTTAAATTTGTTAAAATTCAGCGGACTAATGGACAGTCCATTATAAGGCATCATCATTTTACAGACCTTTGCGCCATCAATTCAAGCCTGTCTTGTTTTGGTGGCGCAAAGCGTTCTTTGACATATTGACAAACGGGAGAGGGATAGTATAGCTATTCTGATGAACAATCAACATTATCAGATTTCGAGCGGGGGCTTTGATACAGTTTATTACTGATAGAGCCATTCAAAAAATATCTTACTATAACAATTAAGGTACTATAGCTTTTCTGCCACTTCCGATTGTCCCGTCTGAGCGCTAACAATTAACGCTAGTTCTAAAAGGCTGGTAAATATTAATTTAAAAATTTAATTTATGAAAAAATTTTGTAATGAAGAACTTGCTATTAATTTAAACAAGTTTTTAACAAAGCATTCTTTGGACGCCAAAGAGTTTGCAAAATCTGTAGGCATATCAAGCCAGGAGTTAAATGAAATTATAACGCAGTCAAGGTTAGCGACTGAGAAGGAGTATGCGGAGATAATGATTGCTATGACTATTATCGAGGCAAAAGGTTGGGGGTTTTGGCAGTCCATGAGTGGAGAAAAGAAAAGCGAGTTAGCTGCAAAATTTGTTGCTGCAGGAGGAAGCACCATGACGATAGGAGGTATGATAGCCCTCATATCTGCTATGGGTGTCCCGGGGTTGAGCGCTGCAGGAATTGCTTCAGGCTTAGCAGCAATTGGTGCTTTGGTCGGAGGTGGCATGGTTGCTGGCATCGCAGTTTGTAGCGCAGCTCCATTAGTTGTTGGTGGAGTTCTCTATGAGATACGCAAATCAGGCAAAAAATCTATTAGTTATATCAAGAATAAACTATTTGGAAAACCACAATGTGTGAATAATCATACAGCAGACTCTTATACTTGATTTTTAGCAGGTCCTCTCTATTCTATTTGTAATAATTACATTTCTTAACTAGCAATGAAATAAAATTATTGGTGTCCGATAAAAATTATAAGTGAGTTGTCAGAAAAGGGGACAAACTATTCAGCAAGTCCCCCAAGATTTGTAATTTTGC
>CACXIP010000032.1 GCA_902767775.1 uncultured Prevotellaceae bacterium
AGTATATTACAAAACAGAAGGCGATCCGGAGAGTGGCTATTACGTTCCCTATGAGGTAGACCTGAAACTGCCTCGCTTTGAAACTTTGTCCGACACTGAAGACCTTGCAAGAAAAGACACCGATGTTCCCAAGGAAAGTGGTCTGATTACCCTGCTGAAGAAGATGGGTATCCAACTCGCTTTCGACCCCTTTTGTGAGGAAATATGTAACATGTGTGAATTGCCTGTATATATCTCCATGATGCGCCAGAAGGCCAAAATCAAGGTGAATGAGGAAGGCTCAGAGGCTGCTGCCGTGACTGTGGCAGGAGCGCGGGGGATGTCTTTAGGTTCTGATGTACGCCCCAACCCCAAAGCCACTTTCCACGCCAACCGTCCCTTCGTCTATGTCATCCGAGAGGCATCATCTGGTGTCATCATCTTCGTGGGAAAATATACGGGGGAGTGATTCGGAATGTCCAATAAAAGGTGAATCATAGAGGAAACGGAGATATTGATTCATGTGAACAGACACAGGGACTGTTAAATATGCATAAAAGCAAAATATGGGTGTTGGAGTTCTGATATTATTGTCTATTTTTGCATTGTTCACATAGGTCTTGCCTTTTGAGAAGATTGTTTTTATGCATGCTTGCTATGCTCTTGAGCTTTTCTCAAGAGCAAGCTCAGTCTTTGCCGATGCTCCGATTCAGCCGCGCCAAAGGCAATCTGGGCGCGTTCACCATCAAGGGCAACCCTGAGGACATCACCGAACAGGACGTGAGGGATGCCTACACCGTGCCGATGCTTGGGCTGGGCGCGAATGGGCGTATTTGGACTGCGGCAGAG
Source organism: uncultured Prevotellaceae bacterium (assembly GCA_902767775.1). Taxonomy (GTDB): domain Bacteria; phylum Bacteroidota; class Bacteroidia; order Bacteroidales; family Bacteroidaceae; genus Prevotella. Next base: position 829 of record CACXIP010000032.1, read on the forward strand.
GTGGGACTGCTGGAGGGTGATGCCAACGGAGCGGCCAACGCAGCACTGATACGCGCAGCTCTTGAAGACCCGAACTGCGTGGGCATCAAGCTCGACAAGGTCTACCCGGTCGCCGTGGGCAATCCAGGGGTGAGGGCCGGCATTTCAAGGGCGTCAGACTACAGCGACGGCACGAAGAGCATCATCATACCGAGAGACTTCATTATCGATGGTGAGGGAACGGGAGCGCATAGTGGGGAGGCCGTTGGCGGTTTCAAGATCCTCAACACCAAGGGCAACCTGTTCTACACGGAGCACTCGCTCAATCTCCTCTATGTGAGGACCGAGACCACCCGCCATGCCACCAACAACTTTTTCTCCTACGTCATCAATTGCGCCCCCGGAGTAGACCAGGTGCAGGTGATAGGATGCGTGTTTCATGATGTCGGGTCGGCATACCGCAGCATCATGCTCGCTTTTGAGGATTCCGACCCAAGGGGAGTGGACTGGGTGCTGCCCAAAAAGAACTGCCTGAAGCATTTCTATATGGCCGACTGCACGGCAAACGGCTCGCTCGTCGTGTGCAACAGCGGCTGCATGAGGGTGACCGACACGTTCAGGATTGTGGGGTGCAAGTTCACCAACATGAGGAACATCGGCATCCATCTTGCCACCGCCAATGGCCTGAGATGGGAGAACGTGATGGCATACATGTCATGTCCGATATACATTGCCGGATGCACATTCCAAGGTCAGCGGGGCATCGTCAGGAAGGGCAGCAACTCGCCTTATGAGGCCGTGTGCATCGAGAACAGCGCACTCTACATGCTGCACAATGAAATCAGCGACTTTGTCTCCGTACCGCATCGGACAGGAGAAAAGGTATACCGCAGCGAGACCTACGATGCTTACTTCAACGGCCAGCAGCTGTACTATTGCAACAACAGGGTGAGGAACATCCTGTCGGTGGACACCATCCAAAGTATCTCAGGCATCATGAAGGCGAAGGGCAACGGACTGTCGGAAGGTCCGATGAAGAGAGACCTTCGACTCGGCAAACTCACTGCCGACAACAACCGCCGAAGGGTGAGGTGTTGGAAGAACAACACCTACACGCTCGACAAGACTCAGGTGGCGGCATGGTGGAAAGAACATCTCGCCAATAATGACGGCAACAGACAGGAGGTAGACCATGAGAAAGCCATCGTGCTCGACGATGTGCTGACCATCGTCATCAACTCAATGGACAGCGGTACGCTCCCTCTCGATGAGTACACCGTGGAGGGCAACACCTTCACGTCTGGAGGCAACATCGAGGGCTACGGCAGCGACTACTGCCCTGCCCGCAAGGTGAGCATCAAAGGCAACACCTTCACCGCCGTCCGCATCGCATCCGAGGAATGGGGGCATAAGGCAGCAAATGGGAAAAAAACCGAGTGGTGCTATCTGTTTGCTGTTAAATTGTCCAAAACCTATGGCAATCCAGAGGTATATGTCGAGAACAACAAGTTCAACGTGACCGGCAGAAGAGCGGAGAACGTGCATGTGCTGCTGTTCCGCACGAATGCCGATGACCCTGCGAGGAAGCCCGATATCTGGCCTGACAGGGGCAAGGCAACCTTCAAGGGCAACCAGTCATTGGGCAATGCCGCCAAACCACTGATAGTGGGCATCGCAGGGTGGTATATCGCAAGGAACTATGGAAGAGATGCCAAGAAAACCTACAACACGCTGGCATTGTTTGACACCACCAGTCATTGACAGTCGTCAGAACTTCATCGTCAGGGCGATGCGGTTGCGGCGATGGTCTATTTCCTTGACCATGACACGGACATGCTGGTGGAGATGAACCACCTCGTTGGGGTCTCTCACATATTTGTTGGCCAACTGCGAGATGTGCACCAGACCGTCTTGGTGGACGCCGATGTCGACGAAAGCACCGAAATTGGTGATGTTGGTGACGATGCCGGGGAGCACCATGCCCTCGGTGAGGTCGTCGATACTGGTGACATTGGGGTCGAACTCAAACTCCTCGATTTGCTCACGGGGGTCACGGCCTGGCTTTTCCAACTCGTTCATGATGTCGGTCAGCGTGGGGATACCCACCGTGTCGGTGACATAGCGCTGGATGTTGATTTGGCTGCGCTTGCTCCGGTCGCTGATTAGTTCGTCGACGGTGCAGCCGCAGTCCTTGGCCATTTTTGCCACGATGTCGTAGCTCTCCGGATGCACGGCGCTGTTGTCCAATGGGTTCTTGGCACCTGGGATGCGGAGGAAACCTGCGCATTGCTCGTAAGCAGCCGGACCGAGCCGCGGCACTTTCTTGAGTTGGGCACGGCTGCTGAAGGGACCGTGCTCACGGCGGAATTCCACGATGTTCTTGGCAAGTGTCGGACCGAGACCGCTCACATAGGTCAGCAGGTGCTGACTGGCGGTGTTGAGATTGACGCCCACGGAGTTGACACAGCTCTCCACGGTCTGGTCAAGGCTCTTTTTCAGTTTTCCTTGGTCCACGTCATGCTGGTATTGTCCCACGCCGATGCTCTTGGGGTCGATTTTCACCAGTTCGGCAAGCGGGTCCATCAACCGGCGGCCGATGCTCACGGCGCCACGCACCGTGACGTCCTCGTCGGGAAACTCCTCGCGGGCAGTCTTCGAGGCGGAATAGACCGATGCCCCATCCTCACTCACCACAAAAGTCTGGACAGGATGGGAGAGGTCGAGCGTCTTGACGAAGTCGGAGGTCTCACGGCTGGCGGTGCCGTTGCCGATGGCAATGGCCTCGATGCGGTAGTCTTTGACCATCTGCTCCACATGCATTTTCGCCTGCATGCGGTGGTTGACGGGCGGGTGGGGGAAGATGGCCTCATGGTGGAGCAGGTTGCCCTGCGCGTCGAGGCACACCACCTTGCAGCCTGTGCGGAAACCTGGGTCGATGCCCATCACCCGTTTTTGGCCCAACGGGGCGGCGAGCAGCAGTTGCCTGAGGTTTTCGGCAAACACGATGATGGCATCTTCGTCGGCCTTCTCCTTGCTCAGACTGGCAAACTCAGTCTCTATCGATGGACGGAGCAGGCGCTTGTAGGCGTCTTCCACCGCTTCCTCCACGAGGTCGGAACAGGGTCCGCGACCACGCACATGCTGGCGGATGAGTCGGTCGATGCACTCCTCGTCGTTGGCGGTGATGCTCACGCGAAGGATGCCTTCGCTCTCACCACGGCGCATGGCGAGCAGACGGTGTGAACTGCATCGGCGGAGGGGTTCGCTGAAATCGAAATAGTCGGAGAATTTGGCGGCCTCCTCGCTGTCTGCCTTGGCTTTCACCACCTTTGAGGTGATGACAGCCTCACGGCGGTAGGCGCTGCGCAGCGTGTTGCGCGAACGCTCGTCCTCGCTCACCATCTCGGCGATGATGTCCTGCGCGCCCTTGATGGCACTGTCGGCATCTTTCACCTCTCCTTTGACATAGCGCTCAGCCACTCTCTCGGGATGGCTCTCGCGCTGAAGCAGGATGAGGGTGGCGAGGGGCTCCAGTCCCTGCTCGCGTGCCACCTGCGCCCTCGTGCGCCGTTTGGGCTTGAAGGGTAGGTAGAGGTCCTCGAGCGTGGTGGCATCCCAGCACTCCTCGATGCGGTGCTTCAGGTCATCGGTCAGTTTGCCTTGCTCCTCGATGGTCTTGAGGATGGTCTCCTTGCGCTTGGCGAGTTCCTTCAACTTGTCGTAGGCGTCGCTGATTTGTGCTATCTGCACCTCGTTGAGGTTGCCGGTGCGCTCCTTGCGGTAGCGTGCGATGAAGGGGATGGTGCAGCCCAGGTCGAGCAGTGCGAGGGTGTTCTCCACACCTTCCTTAGGCAGGTTGAGCTGTTTGGAAATGAGTTGTGCGAATATGTTCATGATTCGGTTGGCTTTTTAAAAATATTCGACAAATTTAGCGAAGAATGGGCGAAGAGCAAAGCAATTTTCCATATTTTTTCCGCCATTCCTGAATCTATGTGAAAAAAAACTTGTATATTTGCATGTTTGAGGATTTTCCCTTATCTTCGCAGCAAATATTGAATGAAAGATATGATGAAAAGAGTTCTTTTGATGATGATGCTCATGTTCACATTGGGCATGAGTGCGCAGACAATTGTGGAGAGAGTGGCTTTTCAGGCAACGCTCAACGGCAAGATTCCGGTGCGGGTGGCATTTGAGGTTGACGCGGAGAAGACTGCCGCCGGAGAGATTTATTATCCCAAGGCCAAGAACCCGGCACCGATTCTCATTGTAGGCTACAAGATGCCGGATGGAGATTATTACTTGCGCGAATTCAACAGCAAAGGCGAGGTGACCGGCATTGTACACGTTGAGAGGAAGGCCGGAAAATTCTCTGGCTATTGGACCAATCCCCGTACCGAAGAAGGCTTGCGTTTCACCAATTTGCGCACCATCGTTTTCCCAAAAGCCTGTGGTGGCAAACTGCTTCCCGAGGACCCTGCCCACATCGGGCGCGAATACCGCTATTCGTTCTACCATACCGGCATGAAAGAGATGATGGGTGGAACAGCCACTTTCAAGGGGGCTGGCAAAAACCGCATCCATTTCGATATCAGCAACGTGCCGGGCAACATCGCCGAGGGAAAGAGTGAGCAGGGAAGGCCTGCCGTGCTGCATGGCAACCAGTTCGTCTACAACAACGTCAATGAGTGTGGATATGGATTCAAGGCCATTTTCTACAAGCAGTTTGTCGTGTTCGAAACAACCAGTGACTATGGTACGACGACAGATTGCTTCGGGGCACACACCACCTTTGACGGAGTCTATATTAAAGTAAAGGAATAAATTGATTTCAGTAGATACACTTAAAGTGGAGTTTGGGGTGAAACCACTCTTCCACGATGCCAGTTTTGTAATCAACGAGCGCGACCGCATCGCGCTCGTTGGCAAGAATGGTGCCGGGAAGTCAACCCTGCTCAAGATACTCTGCGGCAAGCAGAAGCCCACCTCGGGCACTGTTGCCATCCCTCATGACACCACAATCGGATATCTCCCGCAGGTGATGACGCTGCAGGACGACACCACTGTGCGCGATGAGGCACGCAAGGCTTTTGCCGACCATATCCGCATGAGGGAGCGCCTCGATGAGATGCAGCGACAACTGGCTGAGCGTGAGGATTATGAGAGCGATGACTACAATGCACTCGTGGCGAAGTTCACCCAGGAGCACGACCGCTATCTGATGATGGGGGCGGGCAACGAGGAGGCGGAACTGGAGCGCACCCTCACAGGACTGGGCTTTACCCGCGACGACCTCAACCGTCCCACGTCGGAGTTCAGCGGAGGATGGCGCATGCGCATCGAACTGGCCAAGATTCTCCTGCAGCGGCCTGACGTGCTGTTGCTCGACGAGCCTACCAACCACCTCGACATCGAGAGCATACAGTGGCTGGAGCAGTTTCTTGCCACCTCCTCCAGTGCCGTCGTCCTGGTGAGCCACGACCGTGCGTTCATCAACAATGTGACCAACCGCACCCTGGAGATTACGTGTGGACAAATCATCGACTATAAGGTGAAGTACGACCAGTATGTGGTGCTGCGCGCAGAGCGGCGTGAGCAGCAGCTGAGGGCATACGAGAACCAGCAGAAGGAAATCGCCGACATCAAGGACTTCATCGAGCGGTTCCGTTACAAACCCACCAAGGCGGTGCAGGTGCAGAGCCGCATCAAGCAATTGGCAAAAATCGTGCCCATCGAGGTGGATGAGGTCGACAACTCTGCCATGCACCTGAAATTCCCCCCGTGTCTGCGCAGCGGCGACTTCCCTATCATCTGTGAGGATGTGAGAAAAGCGTATGGTGAGCATACCGTCTTCGACCGCGTGACCTTCACCATCCGAAGGGGTGAGAAGGTGGCTTTCGTGGGAAAGAACGGTGAGGGCAAGTCAACCCTCGTCAAGTGCATCATGGGTGAGATACCCTTCGACGGCTATCTCAAGATAGGTCACAACGTGCAGATAGGCTACTTCGCACAAAACCAGGCGCAGTTGCTCGATGGTTCCAAAACTGTCTACGACACCATCGACTATGTGGCGAAGGGTGACATCAGGATGCGCATCAACGATATCCTCGGCGCGTTCATGTTCGGCGGGGAGAACTCCGAGAAGAAGGTGAGCGTGCTCAGCGGAGGCGAAAGGAGCCGCCTTGCCATCATCCGACTGCTGCTGCAGCCTGTCAACCTGCTCATCCTCGACGAGCCTACCAACCATCTCGACATGCCGTCGAAAGAGGTGCTCAAGGAGGCCATCAAGGCATTCGACGGCACTGCCATCATCGTGTCGCACGACCGCGAGTTCCTCGATGGCCTGGTCACCAAGGTCTTTGAGTTTGGCGGCGGTGCTGTGAAGGAGCATATCGGCGGCATCTACGACTTCCTGCGCGACCACCATATCGACTCGCTCAATCTGCTCGGCACATCATCGCCGGTGGTGCAGGAACAGACAGCTCCCGCCGCAGAGGAGCCATCGGCAGCGAAGCAGAACTATCTTGAGCGGCGCGAGCAGCAGAAACGCATCCGAAAGGTGGAGAAGGAGGTCAAGGCTTCCGAGGCGAGGATAGAGTCGATGGAAAAGAGGCTCAGCGAGCTCGATGACATCCTCTGCACACCGGAGGGGGCTTCCGACATGCAGCTCGTCACAGAATACACCGCCACCAAAAAGGCTCTCGACGAGGAAATCGCCAGATGGGAGGAGACGGCGATGCAACTCGAGGAGATGCAGAATTCAAACAGTTGATACTCTACAACCTAAAACATACATCATTATGAACATCAAAACAATTATTGCTATTATGGCCATATCAGCCACAACGATTCCCTGTTTCGGACAGGGCAACCTGAAATCGGGCATACAACTCAGCAATCTTGACCGCAGCGCGTCGCCAGGCAATGACTTCTATCAGTTTGCCTGCGGAGGATGGGTGAAAAACAACCCATTGCCAGCCGCCTACTCTCGCTTCGGCAGCTTCGACCGTCTGCAGCAGGACAACAACGAGCGCATCAACGGCATCCTCAACGAGTTGCTGAAAAACCACTATACCGCAGGTACGGTGGAGCAGAAACTCAGTGATATGTACAAGCTCGCCATGGACTCCGTCAGGCGCAACAAGGAGGGAGTGAAACCTGTCATGCCCTACATCAAGGAGATTGAGGCATGCAAGACAAAACATGCCTTGCAGCAGTTGCAGAAGAAATATGCCTATTTCGGCATCGGCCGCACCTACAGCACCTATTTCGGCGCTGATGAGAAGGATGCCAAGTGGAACATCCTCAACATCAACCAGAGCGGTCTGACACTGGGACAGAAGGAGTATTACCTGGATAATGATGAGGCAACGACCAAAATCCGTGAGGCTTACAAACAGCACATCGTCAATATGTTCACACTCTTCGGCTTCAGCAAGAAGGCTGCCTTGCTCAAGATGAACGACGTGCTCAGCGTGGAGACACAACTCGCCAAAGTGTCGAAATCGCGCACCGAACTGCGTGATGTGGAGGCCAACTACAACAAAATCTCCCTGGAGGAGTTTGAGTCACGCTATCCCAACCTTGCCCTGTCGGAACTGATGCTTGCCGACGGTGTCAAAGAGGAGCATATCCGCCAACTGGTCATCGGACAGCCCGACTTCCTCGCCGGTGCCAACACCATCGTGGGTGACATGACACCCGGACAACTCAAGTCATATATGGAGTGGGACCTCATCACATCGTGTGCCTCCTTGCTCAGCGATGAGGTGGAGGCAGAGAACTTCGACTTCTTCGGAAAGACAATGACCGGAAGAAAGGAGAACCATCCGCGCTGGAAGCGTGCCACCAACCTCGTGCAGGGCATGATGGGCGAGTCGCTCGGAAAAATCTATGTTGAGAAATACTTCCCTGCCGCTGCCAAACAGCGCATGGAGGGACTGGTGAAAAACCTGCAGGTGGCACTGGCAGAGCGCATCGAGGCACAGGATTGGATGGATGCCGCCACCAAGCGCAATGCCCTTGACAAGCTCAACACCTTCTATGTAAAAGTGGGCTATCCCGACAAATGGAAGGACATCAGCGGCATGAAGGTTGACCCCAAGAAGTCGTTCTGCGAGAACGTGCTGGAGTGCCGTCACTTCCTCCATCAGTGGCAGATTGACAACAAGGCAGGAAAGCCTGTTGACCGCGACGAGTGGCACATGACCCCGCAGACCGTCAATGCCTACTACAACCCCACCACCAATGAAATCTGCTTCCCGGCAGGTATCCTCCAGGTGCCCTTCTTCGACATGACTGCCGACGATGCCTTCAACTATGGTGCCATCGGTGTGGTCATCGGACATGAGATGACACACGGCTTCGACGACCAGGGACGCCACTACGACAAGGACGGCAACATGACTGACTGGTGGACGGAGAACGATGGCAAGAAGTTTGCCGAGCGGGCAGACAAATATGCCGACTTCTTCTCTGCCATCAAGGTGCTGCCCGACCTCAATGCCAACGGCAAACTCACCCTCGGTGAGAATCTCGCCGACCATGGTGGTCTGCAGGTGGCTTTCTACGCCCTGAAGAATGCGATGCGCAACAACCCCCTCGGCACTGTCGATGGCTTTACTCCCGAGCAGCGCTTCTTCATCGCCTACGCCGGTGTATGGGCGAACAACATCACAGAGGCAGAGATTCGCAACCGCACCAAGAGCGACCCGCACTCTCTGGGCAAGTTCCGTGTCAATGGCGCCCTGCCGCATATCGATATGTGGTATGACGCTTTCGGCATCCAGCCCAGCGACAAGATGTTCGTGCCCAAGGAGCAGCGCCTCAGCCTATGGTAAATTAGTGGTTTAGGGGTTTGGTCGTTTGGTCGTTTAGGTTAATCCTTCCCCAAACGACCAAACGACTAACCCCCCAAACGACCAAACCACCAAACCACCAACCCCCCAAACCACCAAACGCCCAACTCCCCAAACGACCAAACCACCAACCCCCCAAACCACCAAAAACCATGCCTCTACGAATCCCCGACCGGCTGCCGGCCATTGAACTGCTCAAACATGAGAACATCTTCGTGATGGACGACACCCGTGCGCATACACAGGATATCCGCCCGTTGCGCATCGTCATCCTCAACCTCATGCCGCTGAAGATTACCACGGAGACCGACCTTGTCAGGTTACTCTCCAATACCCCGCTTCAGCTGGAGCTGTTCTTCATGAAACTCAAGAGCCATACCCCCAAGAACACACCCATCGAGCACATGATGATGTTCTACAAGGACTTCGAAATCCTCCGCAAGCAGAAGTTCGATGGCATGATTATCACTGGTGCGCCCGTGGAGCAGTTGAACTTTGAGGATGTGACCTATTGGAAGGAGATGACCGACATCATGGACTGGGCGAGGACCAACGTCACCAGTACGCTGTTCATCTGTTGGGCGGCACAGGCAGGGCTGTACTACTACTATGGCGTGCCGAAATATCCGCTCGAGCGCAAGAAGTTCGGCATCTTCAAGCAATACCCGGTAGACACGCGGCTGCCCATCTTCCGTGGCTTCGACGACGTGTTCAACATGCCGCACAGCAGACATTCGGAGATACGCCGCGACGACATCCTCCGCGACTCCCGTCTGCAGATTATCGCAGAGTCGCCGGAGAGCGGCGTGAGCATCGTGATGGCAAGGGGCGGCAGGGAGTTCTATATCACGGGACATATGGAGTATGCTCCCGACACGCTCGACAAGGAGTATCGTCGCGACAAGGATGTGCGCGATGATGTGGATGTGCCGGTTGACTATTACACCGGCGACAATCCCGAAAATGGCCCTCATGTCACCTGGAGGGCACACGCCAACTTGTTCTACAGCAACTGGATTAACTATTACGTCTATCAGGAGACACCTTACAACATCGAAGATATCCGATGACAGCGCTTGAACTGCTCGCACCGGCCCGCAACCTTGCGTGTGGGATGGCGGCCATCGACCATGGAGCCGATGCCGTCTATATCGGTGCGCCGCAGTATGGCGCCCGTGCGGCGGCAGGCAACACGCTCGACGACATCAGGGTGCTGTGTGACTACGCCCACCGCTTTCTCGCCAAGGTCTATGTGACGGTCAACACCATCGTCTATGACCGTGAGTTGGAGGAGGTCGGCGCATTGGTCGACCAACTCGCCGCAATGGGTGTGGATGCCATCCTCGTGCAGGACATGGCTCTTGTGAGGATGACAGCGGAGCTCAAGCAGACGGCGGGGTGGGGGATGGCGCTTCATGCCAGTACCCAGACCGACAACCGCACGGCGGAGCGGGTGGCATGGTTGCATAGCATAGGGTTCTCGCGGGTGGTTCTTGCCCGTGAACTCTCTGTCAGCGAGATGGACGACATCCACCGCCAGGTGCCGGATGTCGAGTTGGAGGCTTTTGTCCACGGCGCGCTCTGCGTGAGTTACTCTGGGGTGTGCTACGCCTCCCAGTATTGTTTTGGCCGCAGTGCCAACCGCGGCGAGTGTGCGCAGTTCTGTCGGTTGAGGTTCGACCTCACCGATGCCGATGGCGAGCGTGTGGACAGTCCCCGCTATTGGCTTTCCCTTCGTGATATGTGCCGCATCGACCATCTTTCTGAGATGGCGGCGGCAGGCATCACTTCTTTCAAGATAGAGGGACGTCTCAAGGATGAGGCATATGTGAAGAATGTGGTGGCAGCCTACAGCCAGCAGTTGGAAAGGGTTGTTGCCGCATCCGGCGGCGCCTACCGCCGAGCTTCGTTGGGCAGGGTTTCCCTTGCCTTTGCTCCCGATTTGCACAAGACGTTCAACCGTGGTTTCACAGGCTATTTCATCGACGGCAAAGGTGATGACATCGCTTCGCCCGATACACCCAAGGCATTGGGAGAGTATGTGGGGAAGGTGAAGGAGGTGAGGCGCGACTCATTCAACGTGGCGGGACTGGCCTCGTTTGCCAATGGCGATGGCCTCTGCTTCTTCGACCGCAACAGGACGCTGTGCGGATTCCGGGTCAACCGTGCCGAGGGCAACCGCATCTATCCTCAGAAAATGCCCCCGCAGTTGCGTCCGGGCATGGCGCTCTACCGCAATACGGATGCCATGTTCGACAAAACCCTCGCACGCCAGAGTGCGGTGCGGAGGATTCCGGTCACGATGCATATCATGGCGGCAGACGATGGCCTCTGTCTGGAGGCAGAGGTGATAGGCACAGATATCAAAGCGGTGGTGAGGCAGTCGGTGGACTTTCAGGAGGCACGCCAGCCGCAGGAGGCTAACATACGTCAGCAACTGTCGCGTTTGGGCAACACCATATACGAGGCCTCTGAGGTCATTGTCGACAGTGAGGTGAAAGGTCTTTTCGTGCCGTCGAGCATGCTCGCCGACATGCGCCGTCAGGCTGTGGAGGCTCTCGACCAATCATTGTCCGACCTGTCCGACCAGTCCGACTCGTCCGACCAGTCCGACTTGTCCGACCAGTCTGCCCCATCAGCTCAGGCCGCCACTACTGTGCCGTCGGTCTATGCCCGCTATTCCTATCTCTATAATGTGGCTAACGAGGTGGCGCGGCAGTTCTATGCCGACCATGGGATGCCCAATGTGGGAAAGGCTTTTGAGATGGGCAACACCCATCCCGACAAGGGTAGGGGAGAGCCGTTGCTCATGCAGTGCCGCCATTGCGTCCGCCGACTGCTTGGCTATTGCACCAAGGAAAGGAAGAAAATGCCATGGCGGGAACCCCTCTCACTGGCGCTTCCCGATGGCAGGCACTTCCGTCTGGAGTTTGATTGTCGTCATTGTCAAATGCTCGTCTATGCAGAAAACTAAGATGATACTGCCGCTGTTGCTGCTGGCGGCGCTGTTGTTCTCCTCTTGCTACCGCAAACCTGTGGTGGCCATCCATCCTGTGGAGTTCACCGACCGGCAGCTCGACTCCATCAGCTTTGCACGCACCCATCACTATTCGCAGAACTACAACTTCATTGTCGATGCCGATTCCATGGTGCTCACCCAGCAGATGCCGGAGGAGGCGGTGAGCCAGTTGCCCACCGACTCATTTGCCGTCAAGCACAACGAGCGCCTTGCCGTTGCCGACATCCGTATCATGCCCATGGACTCCGTCGACTCCGTATGGGTGCAGTTGGCACATGAGCAGGGGCGGTTTGGATGGATTCATGAGAGCGATATGCTCCGTGCGGTGGTGCCCGATGACCCCGTCTCGCAGTTCATCTCTTTCTTCTCCGACGTGCATCTGCTCATATTCCTTGTTGTCTTCGTCATTGTGCTCTTTGCCTATGGCATGCGCAAGTTGTTGAGGCGCAACGCCTATATTGTGCATTTCAACGATATCGCCACCTTCTATCCCACTTTGCTCGCTGTGGTGGTGGCCATCTCGGCAACGCTTTATTCCAGTGTGCAGCTGTATGATGCCGATGCATGGCAGGAGTTCTATTTCCATCCCTCACTCAACCCCTTTTCACAGAAAGGTTTGCTGCAGTTGTTCCTCGCCTCGGTGTGGGCGATACTCATCGTTGCCATCGCCGCTGTCGATGATGTCTTCCGTCATCTGTCTTTTGCCGACGCCGTCCCCTACTTGTTGGGTTTGGCAGGCATTTGTGCGGTATGCTATGTGGTCTTCACCATCTCCACGATGTATTATGTGGGTTATGTGCTGCTCCTCGCCTATGTCGGTTTTGCCTTGTGGCGGTATTTCACCTATACCAAAAGCGACTATATCTGCGGCAACTGCGGCAAGCAAATCAAGAAAAAGGGCCGTTGCCCCCATTGCGGAGCCATCAATGAGTAGAATTGTTTGCTGATGCCCAGTTTTTGCATCTGAGATGCCGATGCGAAATGATTTTTCAGCAAAAAATGTTAAATAGTGAAGGCTCAAGCAGTCTTTTTGCTTTTTTCTTATCTATTAAAGAAAAACAATCACTTTTTGGCAACTAACAAATAATAATCGTTATGATGAAAAAGATTGCATTTTTGGCATTGTCCATCTTCATTGTTTCAGGAGCGTCAGCCCATGAGGCAGAACCAAAGGCAATTACATTGACTGATGCCGAGCGAACGTTGGTGGAGCAAAACAGCGACTTCGCCTTCAACTTGTTCCGCAAGACGCGCAACACGGAGAACCACGTCATCTCGCCACTGAGCATCACCTACGCCCTCGGAATGCTCAACAATGGTGCCGACGGCATCACGCGTGAAGAGATATGCCAGGTGTTGTCCGGCGGACGGCAAGAGGGGTATGCCGACGTGGCTACGATGAATGCCTTCTGCAAGAAGATGCTCACGGAAAGCGCCTTGCTCGATGAGGACACACGCATGGCCATTGCCAACAACATCTATTTCAATGGCAATAGGAAGGATCTTTCACTGAAAACGGCATTCAAAGAGGCGGCAGCAACCTACTATGATGCCACGCCATCCGTCCTCAGCTTCAGTGACCCGACTACACTCGGTGTCATCAACCAATGGGTTGCTGACAAGACCGATGGCATGATAACCGACTTGTTGAAACCAGAGGACATGCAAGACTACAATCTGGTGAGTTTCCTGCTAAACGCCATCTGCTTCAAGGGCGCATGGGTCAATCCATTCGAAGAATGGCAAACTCAGAATGCGTATTTCGACAACATGCGGCGCACCGCCATGATGATGAGCCAGGTGAATGAGTTCCGTTACGCAAGGACCGACCTTTATCAGTCTGTCATCCTGCCCTACGGCAACGGCTCCTACCAGATGACGCTTTTCCTGCCTAATTACGGAAAGACGCTTGACGACTTGTTGGAAGCCATGAACGGCACGAATTGGAATGCCTCCGAGTACCAAAACTATATGGTGCGTTTGAGTATGCCTCGCATAGAGACTGACACCAACCAGGACCTGAATGAGATCATGGCTTCACTGGGCATGCCGGATGCCTTTCAGAAATACAACGGCCACGGCTTTTTGGACTTCTGCTACTTAGGCGACAATGAGGATGACTCCGACCCGTGCTGGATAAGCATAATGCGACAAAAAGCCCATTTGAAACTCGACGAGAAGGGCACCGAGGCTGCCGCAGCCACGGTCATCGGGATGACCGACAATGCTGCTCCTTCCCAATATGCAGAGTTCATAGCAGACAGGCCTTTCCTCTACATCATCAGCGAGCGTTCGACGGGAAGCATCTTCTTCATCGGTCAATACATGGGCGAACCACTGCAGAACCCACGACATGACATCAGCCTCACCGACGAGGAACGGCAACTCGTGAAGAGCAACAACGACTTTGCCATACGCCTCTTCCGTCAGGCACGCGACGAGAAGAGCAGTGTCATGTCACCGTTGAGCGTCACATTCGCACTGGGCATGCTGAACAACGGTGCTGCCGGACAGACACAGCAGGAAATCAACGACGTGCTGGGCTTTGGCGAGACAGGTGCCGATGCTATCAACCAGTTCTGCCGCAAGATGCTGACAGAAAGTGGTCAACTGGACAAAGAGACCAGGGTTGATATCGCCAATACGATTTATGTGAACAACCACTGGGGCTACGAACTGAAAGAACCGTTTATTCAGAAAGCCAACGAATACTACGACGCACAGCCAGAAACACGCGATTTCTACGATGGTATTACTCGCGATGTCATCAACCAATGGGGCAGTGACCATACGGAAGGCATGATCAAGGAGATACTCTCCAAGGATGGATTTAACCAAGATGCCGTAAGCTACCTGCTGAATGCCCTTTACTTCAAAGGGACTTGGGTGACGAAGTTTGATCCTAACAACACGAAAGAAGAGTCTTTCAATGGTGGCGCAATAGTGCCCATGATGCATATCCCATGTGTCATGGGAGGAGCAGAGTTTGATTATACCAGCAACGACCTGTATCAGGCCATCAAACTGCCCTATGGCAACGAAGCCTATTTGATGACTGTTATCCTGCCGCAAGAGGACAAGACCATAGAAGACGTACTCGACCAGATGGACGGACAAAATTGGCAATTCCACGGGCGTGGCACGATAGTGGACCTGAAACTGCCACGTTTCGAGACCGAGGCCTCCATTGACCTGAAGCCCGTCATGTCAGCATTAGGCATGCCCACTGCCTTCAATCCTGACTTTGCCGACTTCTCCGATTTCTGTAACGTTCCGACCTATATAGGCTTGATGAAACAAGTGGCCAAGATTAACGTCAATGAAGAAGGCACCGAGGCTGCTGCCGTCACTATTATAGAAATGACTTCGAGCACGCCGGACATTGCGGATTTCCACGCCACACGCCCGTTTATTTACATCATCAGCGAGCGTAGCACGGGTATCATCTTCTTCATCGGACAATATATGGGAGATATCACGATGGGCATGCCTCAAGTAGAATGCAATACAAAGACCGTGGAGAATCCTGCCATATACGACCTGCAAGGTCGCAAGGTCAGTACGGACCAATCTTTCAGTTTGAAGAAGGGCATTTACATAGTCAATGGAAAAAAGGTCATTGTAAAATGAGTATAGACTAATTGAAAAGGTTCTTATTTATCAGCATATGTGCCGTGGTCTTCTGTTGCGCTGTCAGCGCACAGGAGTCCACGGGGCGTGTTCATGCCGTCATCATCAACGGCGGTATGAACAAGCTGATGAACCACGAGCGCTATTGGAACGATTGTGCCTTTCTCTACCGCACACTACGTGAGGACTTACATTTCTCAAAACAAGACATCACTCTGCTGATGAGCGACGGTGGTGAGCCAGGCCGCGACATGCTCCTTGCCGACGGCAGTGGGTTTGCCACGTCTCCTGCCGACCTCGATGGTGATGGGGAGCGTGACGTGTGGCTGCCTGCCACATTGGAGCAGGTGGAGGCCTCATTCACCGAGTTGGCGGCGAGTCTTACCTCCAACGACCGTCTTTTTCTCTTCATGATAGACCATGGCGATTTCGACAACAGCATGCAACTGTCGTATGCCTGGATGTGGGGTGGCGGGCGGCTTTATGCCACTCATCTGGCCAAGCTGCTCGATGCGTTCCATGTAGAGTCAATGAGTTTGTGTCTGGGATTATGTCATTCAGGAGGCTTCAATGATGAGTTGCGTCGCGAGAATCGTGTCATAGCC
Source organism: uncultured Prevotellaceae bacterium (assembly GCA_902767775.1). GTDB lineage: Bacteria > Bacteroidota > Bacteroidia > Bacteroidales > Bacteroidaceae > Prevotella. Next base: position 16,917 of record CACXIP010000032.1, read on the forward strand.
ACCAGTTGTGCAGAAAGTGAGGAATCATGGGCTTGCTCTGACAGACCTTACGATGAGTTCGTCTTCCATTGGACCTGCGCTGTGGCTGGTCACGACCCCGAGGGCAATCTTGTCTGCGCCGATACCGATGGTGACGGATACGTTTCCATGGCTGAGGCGTTCGACTATGCCAGTCAGCACGACCTGCAGGAGGAGACTCCGCAGTACAGCTCCACGCCAACGTCACTGGGTGAGTTTTGGTCCTTACAGCAGAAGCCGAAAAGCGGAATATACGAAAGGAGAAACGAAAACGGCATGTCGCCCATCCGCAAATACTATGACTTGCAAGGCCGGGAAATCCCCGAACCGTCTGTCATGGAAGGAAAATACATAAAAAAGCTTAATGCGAAGCAGTATTCCGGGCATTCGCCTATCATAATAATAAAACCATGAAGGAGATGGAAAAAATAAAGACTATCATAGCAGTGATGATGGCTTGTCTGGCTTTCATATCACATGCACAATCTGTAGAACCAACCTGTTGGACGACAAAAGGTGAGCAGATGAAGTTGCCCATTGAGGATGCCATTCTGGAGATACCCGACAGCATAGCCGCCATCGATTTGTGCGGCGTCGAAGCAGTTACCTTGGACTGTTCATCGGCCAACCCCAACTGCCTCTACTACATTGACGGGGCAACATCTGTGGAAGGCCTGCCCAATGCGAATGTCGTGTGTGAGGGTATCTGTGATGGGCTTTTGCTCACCGACCAAGCCTGTTTCTATTGTCCCATGTCCTTTTTTGCTACTGATGCCATGTTGCGATTCACACCTCGGTTTGACGATGAACATGAAGAAAACGATTTCAGCCAACTCTGCCATGAGACGATCATATTACCCTTTGATACAGATTTTGTAATTCCTGAAAATGTCAACGGACCCATGCCTGATGGATGGCTTCAGATGGCCACTTATGACGGATATGAATTCGATAAGCTTGTATTCTCCAAGTCAAACGATAATTGTCCGAAGGCCAACATACCATATCTGGTGTCATTCGCATACGGTGCATACGGCACACAAATCCTTTTCTGCGGACAGGACAAGAATGTGGAGGAGACAAAAACCACCATTGAAGGTGAAGAATTTTATCGTTTCACAGGAACCACCATGTCAAAGGAAGAGGAATCAGGCTATTTCCGCTATCACAGGGGGCAAGAACCATATTTCATCTACAATGGTGATAGAATGCCGATGGAGCCTTTCAGATGTTTCATACAATTGGAAAAATTGGATATAACTGATAATGAACTCTCATTTGGACAAATACTGAATTATTTTGTTTTTGAACAAGCAAGCACTGGAATTGACACCCGCATCAATAATCATTCAAACAAGGTTTGTTATGACTTGATAGGAAGACAATTGCCTAACGGCAACAGGAACAAGGGAATCTATATAATAGGAGGTGTCAAAGTCATACAATGAAGTTTTTAGGAGAGGTCTCGGAAGAGTAGATTTTACGGTATGAAGGAGTTGATACTGCGTTGCCAGCAAGGAGATAGAGAGTCCATGGGACAACTCTACCTTGCCATGCACGACGAACTGTTGGCCCAATGCCGTAAATATGCTGTCAACGACAGCATCGCCGAAGATTTGCTTCATGATGCTTTTCTGCTCATCTTCAGCAATATTGACCAGTTGCGCTCACCAGAGAAGGGCGTGAGGTGGATGCACAAAGTTGCAAAAAACGTATGTCTGGTTTATGTACAGCATCAGCAAAACCATCCATTGGTTTCCATTGATGAAATACATGAGACGGCGGAAAGCACAGGACTAGACATGCCGCTCACCTATGATGACATTTTGAGGGCCATCGAGCAACTGCCACGTGGTTACCGTCAGGTTTTCCGACTGTCTGTTCTTGAGGGTATGACACACCAACAGATAGCTAAACTATTGGGCATTGAGCCACACACATCGTCATCACAACTTCTTCGGGCAAAGCGACAACTGCGCCAGATGTTGCAGGTGCTGATGCTTTTCTTTTTGGCTGCTATCCCATTCGTAGGCTATTATTTCTGGTCATTGCAAAACGGCAATCATGATGTGGCAGAGGTTGAATCCACAACAATTGGAACGCAAGAAGCAGATACACAAGAGCTTATCAGCGAGCCGAGCGACCAGGTTCAAGTTGAGACAGCACATTCGGAAGATGCAAATATGAAGGTAACGAAATCATTACCGAACTTGGCTGCCGACCAAATTACCATCAGTGAGCCCAAAATTGAAATAGCAGACAGCATCAAAGCAGAGGGAGTGGAGAAGGCTGACAATTATATGGCTGTGGCAGAAAAGCCTCTGTCAGCAGAAGATACTGTGGAGACCGAAAAACAGCCAACACCAACCTTGGAGATGCTTATCCCTGGGATTATACAGAAAACAGAGAAAGACAACAACCTCTTCCTGTCGCTTGCCTACAGCGGGCTTTCTAATGGCACAGCCCGTTCATTGCCTTATGGGGCCGAAGGCGCGAACGGTGATATTGACACTGTGGTTCACCATCGTTTGCCGATGACAATAGCACTGAATGGTCGCTATTGCCCGAAGGCACGTTGGTGGCTTGATGGTGGTATTAGATATACTCTGCTCTCCTCGGAAATGCGTGTGGGCAACACATACTTGTATATGGAGCAGCAACAGCGTGTACGTTACCTGGGGCTCTCACTTGGAGTGGGGTATGAATTCTGGCGCAGCCGCCATTGGGGACTTTATTCCACCGCCTCGGTCGTTTACGAGTTGCCCCTGCGCAGTACCTTGGAGACATCTTACTGGCAAGGTGGAAGGTTGATTGATACTGAAAACGTCCGTCTCAACCCACATGTGCAATGGTCGATAGGTGCTGGTCTGGGGTTGCAATATGACATCACACCAGCCATCGGATTGTTTGCTGAGCCAAGCCTGCAATACTATTTCCACAATGGTGACGGGATAAAGACATGGCGCACAGCCCATCCATTTACTCCCATGCTGCCGTTTGGAATAAGGATTTCATTTTAGTGTCAGACGTGCGGTGGGTAAGTTCTTGGCAGATACGGCAAGTGTGAATTTGCCTTTCTTGCCATTGCTGCGGACAACGGCGAGGGCACGGCCATGCCAGGTGTGGTGGGTGGCATCGAAATAGGGGTCCTCGTCCTTGATGTCGCCATTGCCTGCGGCAAGGAGGGTGCCGTTGCCACTGACGGTGAATGTCAGGTCGTTGTCGGCGGTGGGTACGACGCGGCCCAGGGCATCAACAATCTCTACGGTGACGAAGAAGAGCGAACGGCTGTCGCGGTCGGCAGTCAGACGGATGGCGGCTGGCGCTCCGGCTGTCTGCAACTCTGTGCGCTCGTTGCCGGCTTCTGCACGCAGTGTGCCAGGTTGGTAGGGCAATGTGAAGGTGGCTTTCATCTCCTTGGTGGTCTGCTCTGCTATGAGTTGGTCGTTCAGATAGAGAGCCACTTTTGGTTGTCGTGAGTATACTTCCACCTCAATGGGTTTGCCCTCCCATCCCGGCCAGGTCCAACTCTCCTGTGTGGGCCAGGTGCTCCACATAGAGGTCTTTACCTTGCCATGGTATCCGTCTGGTTCGCGAACTGCCATGCAGGTCTTGCCGCCGTTCCAGAGCATGGAGCGGTAGTGGCTGATAGGCTTGCGCAGCCCCGTCAGGTCGACATCGCCACAGTAGGCTGCATGCCAGGGATAGAGCGGACGCTCCCATGACTCACCAGGCACATCGCCCTCATAGTAGTATCGCCCGATGCCCGACTCACCAAGGTAGTCGAGACCGGTCCAAACGAAGTCGCCAATGATATAGGGATGTGTCAGTGTTGCCTGGTAATTGTTCCATGCGTCACGCGGATAACTCTCTGTCTGCATCATCACACGCTGCGGTACACGCTCATGGTCGCTCTCTGCCTTGAATATCATATAATTGTAGCCCACGATGTCATGCTCGGCAGCCAGCGGGTCGTAGATGTCCCAGTCGCTGTCCCATGCAGCCAGTGCCGAGGTGACAGGGCGGTTTTGCGGGTCGATGGCGTGGATGCGGGAGGCCATCTGGTGAGCGGTCTTCACCACCTCAATCTTCTTTCGCTCGATGACCTCGTTGCCGATGCTCCAGCAGAAGACGCTGGGATGCAGGCGGTCGCGCAGCACCATGGCGTCGATGTCGCGCTGCCACCATGTGTCGATGAGGGTAGAGTAGTCGTGGTCGTTCTTCTTGTCACGCCATCCGTCGAATGCCTCGTCGATGACCAGCAGACCCAATTTGTCGCACGCCTGGAGGAATGATTCCGATGGTGGGTTGTGCGAGGTGCGCACGGCGTTGAAACCTGCTTCCTTCATCAGACGTGCCTTGCGGAACTCTGCCTCATCGTAGGCGGCAGCTCCAAGGATGCCGTTGTCGTGGTGCAGACAGGCTCCGTTCAGTATAATCGGCTTGCCGTTGAGCAGCAGTCCTCGTTCAGCATTATAGTCAATGGTGCGGATGCCGTAGGTGACGCTGACACGGTCACCCTCGGGGATGGTAAGTTCTGTCTCGTAGAGATAGGGGTCGTCGGGCGACCAGAGCCGGGGTTGCTCCACCTCGATGGTTCGCTGTAGCTGTCGGGTACTGCCGTCGGCACAGACGACAGTCGCGCTCAGTTGCACATGGTGTGTGTCGGGTGTGTTGACGGCGATGCTCCAGTCGTCGATATAGGTCTTGTCGGTGGTGACGAGCCACACGTTGCGGTAGATGCCCGAACCAGAGTACCAGCGGCAGTTTTTCTGCTGTGAGTTGTCGACGCTCACCACTATCTCATTGTTTCCCGTATGGATAAATGGTGTGGCATCGACCCAAAATGATGAGTAGCCGTAGGGCCAGCCACCCGCCTCATGACCATTGACATAGACGCGTGAGTTCATATAGACACCCTCGAAGTAGAGGCGCACCTTCTTGCCTTCGTAGGCTTTGCCCAACGTCAGCGTGCGTCGGTACCAGCCTTTTCCCGTGGGAAGATAACCGCCCTCGTTGCCTGCTGGTGCCTTGGCGTCGAAGCGGTGGCGGATGCTCCAGTCATGGGGCAGTGTCACGGCTTGCGCCTTGGTGAAGTCACTGTCGTTCTCTGCAAACTGCCATTCTGTGTTCAGCAGTTGTTTGCGCTGGATGGGAGCCTCCTTGGCTGCTGTGGTCTCAGCCATTGTCATCAGCATTGCAGCCATCAGCATCGTGGTTGTCATTCGATAGATATTCATAGTTTTTCTTGTTATAATATTTCCCTCGCTATCCAGGCACATGCCTCTGCATCGGCGAGGGCATGGTGATGATTCTCCAAATAGAAGCCACAGGCGGCAGCAACAGTCTGAAGTTGATGGTTCGCCAGATAGGGGAGCACTCGCCGTGAGGCGCGGAGGGTGTCGTAGAACTCGTAGTCGGGATAGTCCATCTGGTAGACGCGGAACACGGCTTTCAGACAACCCTCGTCAAAGGGTTTGTTGTGGGCAACAAGAGGAAGACCTTCTATCAGCGGTTCGATTTGTGCCCATACCTTGGGGAATACGGGGGCTTCCTCCGTATCCTCGCGTGTCAGGCCATGCACTCTTGAGCACCAGTAGTTGTAGTAGTTTGGCTCCGGCTGAATGAGGGAATAGAACGAATCCACAAACTCATCATCACGTACAATGACGATGCCCACGGAACAAACCGAACTGGGCTCATTGTTGGCCGTCTCAAAGTCTATTGCTGCAAAGTCTTTCATTGTTGTATGGTTTGTGCAATCCCATCCTTACCTCGGGTAACTTCGTTGAATACGATTTCCTTTGCAAAATTACTAAAAAGGTGTGCAAATACAAGTTTTTTCGGAATTATTAGGAGAATCTTATTTTAGGAGTTTAGGAGAATCTTTTTTAAGGAGTCTAGGAGTTTAGGAGATTAGGAGTTTAGGCATATGCCTGTTTGGTCGTTTGGTCGTTTGGTGGTTTGGGCGTTTGGGGTTTAGGACTATCGTCAAAACGCCTAAACGCCCAAACATCCAAACCACCAATCTGTAATCCCGATGCTCTGAATATCAGGATTAGTAATCCGACATCACAGTATTCATCTTTTATTTTTATACCTAGTGTTTCGTGTTTGAAAGAAGAGATAATAAAAAACGCTTCGCTTAGGAAAAAGAAATAAAAAGATTGAAAAATATTCATTGGCGTATTGGGAAACGAGAAAAAGTGCCAAGGCACTCTCAAAAAGGAAGAAAAAATTTATGAATAATTTTTGAGCGATTCATGGTCATTCATGTGAAAAGAAAAACATAAATACTTTGGTGGGAGACGCCATATATGGACGTCTCTACGACGTTGCACCGACATTCTTTTAGGGGTATTGTCTAAACTCCTAAACTCCTAGACTCCTAAACTCCTAGAAAATCTCCCAAACGACCAAACGACCAACCCCCCAAACGACCAACCCGCGACATCTTTTGATGGTATGACGACGATTTGTCGCAAATGGGGTGTCGTGTCGCAACGAATGGGAGAGAAAAACACGAAAAATGATTCAAGGTAGGGGAAAACGGGTGTATCTTTGCAATGTCAAAAGCAACAAGATAGTTTCATAGGTTAAGATATTTAGGTTGATAAAAAAGTTTGGTTTTAGTTATTAGGTTTGGTTAGTGAATAGATTTGATAGATAGTTAAGTTTTGGTTGAAAATTAAAGAAAGGAGGATGAATCATAGAGATGATCAATGAGAACACAATTCCTCAAAAGGGGCGGGAACCAGTTTCCTTGCCCCTTCTCCTTTTTTGTTTCATCGTAGCATTCTAAGCCGAGATGCACCAACTATTGATGTCCCCATTACGTTGCTCATGGTAGGTTTATATATACCCACAAATGGCATTGTTGTCTTATTTTTTCCCCCGACAGACAGATAATTCAGATTTTTTATTTAAATTTGCAAAAGCGTTTGCAAAAACAATTCAAAAAATATTATCCATGAGAAAGTTACTGCTCCTTATTGCTTGTCTGGCCATGGCTGTTGTGTCGCCCGCCCAGACCGCTGAGACCGTTACAAAAGATGGCACACACTGCCGCGTGAGTTTCTATTCGCCCAGCATCGTGAGGGTGACCAAATGGGCTGCCACTGCTGCCGAACCGAAGGCGAAGAGCCTCGTGGTGACGATGCAGCCGCAGAGCGGTCTAAACATCACCAAAAAAGAGGCGGGAAAAACCGTCACGATGTCCTCCAACCAACTCACCGTGGTCATCGACCGCACCACGGGCAACATACGCTTTGCCCATGGCGGGAAGAATCTCCTGCGGGAGAAAGCCCATGCCTTTGAGATGCGCACCGAGGGACCCGACAAGGGAGCCTACCGCGTGACGCAGACCTACCTGCTCGACAAGGATGAGCCTATCTATGGTCTTGGAACATTGCAGGATGGGAAACTCAACCGCCGAGGGACGGAGCGCAAGTTCTTGGAGCAGAGCAATCTCGAGGACTTCCAGTATGTGATACAGTCGCTGAAAGGGTGGGGCATCTTCTGGGACAACTACTCGCGTGCCGACTTCATCGACAACGCCTCGGGCATGACCTTCTCGGCAGAGGTGGGCGACGCCCTCGACTACTACTTCATGTATGGCGGCAGTGCCGATGGTGTCAACGCACAGATGCGCGCCCTCTCAGGTGAGGTGCCGATGTTCCCCCTCTGGACCTTCGGCTACTGGCAGTGCAAGGAGCGCTATAAGTCGACCAGGGAGGTGCTCGACGTGGTGAGGTGGCACCGTGACAACCAGGTGCCCATCGACGGCATCATACAGGACTGGCAGTACTGGGGCAGCAACTATACGTGGAACGCCATGGACTTCCTCGCAGAGGACTATGCCGACGGTCCGCAGATGGTGAAGCGCGTACACGACATGAACGCCCACCTCATGATCAGCATCTGGGCGAGTTTTGGCATGCATACCAAGGCATACAAGCAGTTGGACAAAAAAGGACTGCTCTTCGACTTCAAGACTTGGCCACAGAGCGGACTGACCCTCTGGCCACCGCGCCAGGACTACCCGTCGCCCGTGAAAATCTACGACGCCTTCAGCCAGGAGGCGAGGGATATCTATTGGAACAACCTGAAGACGCTCTACAACTACGGCTGCGACGCATGGTGGATGGACTCCACCGACCCCGACTTCTTCGACCCGAAGGAGAGCGACTACGACCGCGTGGCATCGATGGGCACCTGGCGCAAGATGCGCAACGCCTTCCCCTTGTGTACTGTGAGTGGTGTGTATGAGGGACAGCGGGCGACAGGCAGCGACAAGCGTGTGTTTATCATGACACGCTCGGCGTTCGCCGGACAGCAGCGCTATGGCTCCGGACTGTGGAGCGGCGACGTGGCATCGTCGTGGGACATGCTGCGCAAGCAGATACCCGCTGGACTCAACTACACCATGACGGGATGCCCCAACTTCAACACCGACATCGGAGGATTCTTCTGCGGTTCCTACAACACCAAGGGTGGAGGAAGCGCACCACGCAACAAGCAGTATCAGGAACTCTATGTGCGGTGGATGCAGTATGGCTTCTTCTGTCCTGTGTTCCGCAGCCACGGTGCCGACGCACCGCGTGAAATCTATCAGTTTGGCAAGAAGGGCGAACCCATCTTCGACGCCATCGAGGCACAGATACGGCTCCGCTATCAGTTCATCCCCTATCTCTACAGCACCGCATGGCAGGTGACGAGCAACAACGACAGTTATATGCGTGCGCTTATCTACGACTTCCCCGGCGACCGCCGCGTGTGGGACATGCCCGATGAGTTCATGTTTGGCCGCAGCATCCTCGCTACTCCCATCACCTCGCCGCAGTATACCCAGGAGAAGGTGATGAGAGAGGACGCCATGTCGGGATGGGACCGTAAGGAAGCCAAGGCAGAAGGTCCTGCCGACGTTGATTTCACCGTGAAAAAGACGGCTGTGAAATACTTGCCCAAAGGTGCCGACTGGTATGACTACTATACCGGACAGCGCTACAAGGGTGGTCAGGACGTGACGATAGAGACCTCCATCGACCGTGTGCCGATGTTTGTGAAGGCAGGCAGCATCCTGCCTCTCGCCCCCGTGATGCAGTACGCCGCAGAGCGGAAGTGGGACATGCTCGACATCGTGGTCTATCCGGGTGCCGACGCCACTTTCACACTCTATGAGGATGAGGGCGACAACTACAACTACGAGAAGGGAGCCTATGCCACCATCACCATGCGGTGGGACAACGCCCGCCGCACATTGGTCTTCGAGTCGCGCAAGGGACAGTTCCCGGGCATGCTTGCACAGAGGCAGTTCCGCGTCCGCCTTGTCGGTCAGGCAGATGCCAAGACCGTTGGCTATCAGGGCAGTGAGGTGAGCGTGAAGTTGTAGTGCGGCAAATGAGGGCAATACAAATAAATCTTATTTAACAGACAAAAAATAACTGTATTTGCGCATTATTTCGTAAATTTGCACCCAATAGCCATTTTTGATGGCGATGTAGGACTAATAGAATAGGCAAACAGACGATATGATGAGAAAAATGCTCGCCATCTTGCTGGTGGCAGTTCTGGCAATCGTGGCGGTGTGGATAGGAAGGGGACGTGCCCATGAGGCAGGCAATGCCGAGCACTTCCTCCCCGCTGACACCGTTACCGTCAGCACTGCCAAACCCGTGGTGAAAATCTACATGGAAAACTCGGGCAGCATGAACGGCTACGTGACCACCAACTCGCAGTTCAAGAACGCCCTCGGGCACCTCATCACCAAGGCCGACGGCTTCTACAGCGGCACGTCGCTCGATTTCATCAACCAAGGCATCTACCACACCCCGCTGTGCGATGACCTCGACAATTTTGTGCTCAACCTCAACCCGCAGTCCATGCAGGTGGGCAACACCAGTTCGACGGACATCAACAAAATCTTCAAGATGATTCTCGACCACACGCAGCGCGACACCGTATCGGTGCTCGTGAGCGACTGCATGTATGATGTCGACAATGTGGGCAACCTGCTCTCCGCCGCCGCCAGCAGTACGACGGGAACATTCATGAAGGCCATCCGCCGCGCCCGCGACAACAAGCAAGAGTTCGCTGCCATCATCATGCAGTGTGCCTCGGAGTTCAGCGGCAACTACTACGAGGGCAATACCGCCATCGCCTGCAACGGTGAGCGGCCCTACTACGTCATTGTCATGGGCAACAAGGAGCAGGTGATGGATTTCAACCGCCACATGGAACTGGAGGACACGCCAACCGGACTGCCCGGACTGCGCCATAAGTTCATGCTCTCCTCCGAACCCACATGGCTGCTCAACCACATGAACGCACGCATCTTCTCCAGCAACTTCAACAACGCGCTGCGCATACAGGCACAGCACGACGGACTGAACGTGCGCAAGGTGACGCTCGACAAGGAGCAGCCCAACTTCAACTTCGCCATTGGCCTGGGCGTGTCGCAACTCTTTGTTGACGACAGCTACCTGCTCGATGCCAACAACTACGAGGTGGAGCCGAAGCAATATAGAATCACCGATGTCAACGACAAGGCAAAGTTCACCGAGTGCGACTTCTTCCGCCATCCCATCTGCGTGCAACTCGTTGCCCTCGGACAGAACTATGTGCCGAAGCTCACGCTGAAACTCAAAAACCAAATCCCGGCATGGGTGGAGGAGTGCAGCTACAACCAACGCCTCGGAACCCTGCCTCCCAGCCATCAGTCGTATGCCATCAAGGAAATGGTGGAGGGCATCTACGGAGCCTTCTACAACTCCAAGGAGAGCGACAGCCGTGAACTCTTCCGGCTCGACGTCAGATTCGATGCCTACGAGTAGGCCCCATTCATTCAAAAGAACAAAACACCCGCATCTATGGATATCATATCAAACATTTTGGAACTTTTCGGAGCCGCCTACCTTGGCGACTTCTCCAAGTACATGTTCCAATCGGGCGGCTACAGTCCCGTGTTCTACGTCATGCTGTTCCTGCCCCTCATCGTAGCATTCGTCTACTACATCGTGCTCGACCACATCCTGCTGGCAAATGTGAAGAAATGGCTGTATATCGGACTCGCCACGGCGGCGGTCGCCACTCTCGCCGACATCTTCATCGCCCACCAGAAAATCTCCGGGTACACCTTCTCGAAGAACATCGTCGATGCTGGCGTAGGGTCGGCCGACTTCCTGTCCTTCGGATTCATCATCTTCGTCTACAGCGTACTGCTCTACTTTATCTTCTCTCTGATTTTCAAGTCGTTCAGCAGCCGCTCCAGAAACATACCCTTCTAAACAATGAGCAAATTATATATCTTCGGTATCGGAGGAACGGGTGCGCGTGTGCTCCGCTCACTCACCATGCTCCTCGCCTCGGGTGTCTCCTTGGGTGACAAGACCGACACCATAGTGCCGGTCATCATCGACCCCGATACCAGCAACGGCGACCTCACACGCACCGTGTCGCTCATGAACCTCTACATGAAGATACGCCAGCATCTCAACTTCGACAACCGTCCGGAGAAGAATGGCTATTTCCGTGTGGGCATCGACGACATGAACACCAGTTTCAGGCTGCATCTCAACAATGTGGCCAACATGAAGTTCTCAGACTATATCGCATACAACAGGTTCGCCAACCAAGGACAAGCAGACAGCAACCAGGCGCTGCTGAGCCTCCTCTTCTCGGACAAGAACCTCGCCTGTCCGCTCGACGTGGGCTTCAAGGGCAATCCCAACATGGGCAGCATCGTACTCAACGACCCCAAGAACACCGAGTCGATGATTTCACTGCTGCAGCACTTCCAGTCGGAAGACCGCATCTTCATCGTCAGCAGCATCTTCGGCGGTACGGGAGCCGCTGGATTCCCATTGCTGCAGAAGACCTTCCGTGAGGCGGAGCGGCTCAACATGCCCAACTCCTCTGCCATCGCCAATGCCGCCATAGGTGCCGTCACCGTACTGCCCTATTTCGGACTGAAGGAGAACAAGGACAGCGAAATCAACATGGAGACGTTCATCTCTAAGACCAAGGCTGCTCTGAAATACTATATCGGCAACCTCGACGTGGACAACCTCTACTATATCTGCGACTCCATCAAAAACAGATATGAGAATGTGGAGGGTGCCACCGACCAGCGCAACAAGGCTCACTTCGTGGAACTCGCTGCCGCACTCGCCATCGTCGACTTCGCCGTTGGCAATGTGGAGCACAACCGCGTGCAGACCAACTCCTCATTCCGGGAGTTCGCAGTCAGAGCCGACCAGAACCCGCTGTCGCTCGGCGACCTGTGTACCTCCACCTTCGGACAGGTGGGACGCGAGATGATGAGCTTCTACCTCTTCTCACGGTTCATGATGGAGCATTTCGACCAGACACGCGACTATGCGTGGGCAAAGACACCGCAGATGAAGAATGCCAGTTTCAATGACGCCTTCTTCGCCGACCTCCGCCAGTTTGCCGATGCCTACAAGAACCAGTGGCTCAAGGAACTGTCCGACAACCAGCGCAGTTTCCAACCCTTCGACCTCTTCGCCAACACCGACGACGTGTTCGACACCATCATGCATATCGAACCGCGCAAGACATCCATGCTGGGTAGGTTGCTGGGCAAGAACCTCAGGGGTTATCCCGCCATCGACACCGAAATCTCCGACGTGTCGATGAAGAAGTACAGGGGACTCGACACCTACAACTTCTTCATCACCGTGCACGAGACCGCCATCAACAATGTCATCAAGAAGAAATACAACATTTAGACGCTATATCTGACGCTATATGCCACACGTTTTCCGATTCCACAAAGGCAGCGAGACCATCGAGGGATGGCAGGAGACCACCCAACTCGGCACAAAGGATATTGAGGCCATCGAGGACCCCAATGGTGCCAAGGCATCGCTGCCCATCACCTCCATCCCCACACCATTCGCCGGCTTCGAACTGGCGAAGACCGCTTTCGGCTATTGTGCCGAGATGGGGGTGAAGGGTTCGTCAATCTACCATAAGATGGCGGCCAACGCACTCGACGTGCTCGAGATATTCTTCGGCTACCGAACCAAATATGCCCGCCTGTTCCAGATTGTGACCTGGGACAAGACCAACGACCTGCAGCGGTTGGCTGCCGACGGCGTGCCGGAGCATGCTGCCGTAGCGGCGACGCTCCAACTCTTCCTCTCGCAGGACGCAAGGAGTTTCAACTTCGCCCGCATGCAGTATATCTATATGCTCAACTACATCGGTGCCGGGGCAGTGGGGCAAATCAACATCGTGGGCGGCACCTCGCCCACATCGGTGGCGATGGCGTCGGCCAATGACCTCACCTATGTCAACGATGTCTACCTGAGCGGATACCACCAGGCGTTCCATCCCGACGAGGACGGCACCTACCGCTCACTGGTCGGCCGCGACCGTGAGTTCCGCGAGTATATCTACCTGCTCTCCAAGCAACCGGAGTTCAACGCGCTCTATCCCGAGGTGCATGCCTATGTCGACGCATGCTTCAGGGCAGACAACGACACGGAGTTCAAAAACCGCATGAACGCCATGCAGCCGGGTATGTATATGAGCATGTATCAGCCGCTCATAGCAGGGAGTTCGCAACTGATGCTCCCAGGCGACATACCCCTGATGTGTCTGCCGGGCGACAGGATTGCCACCGACAGCGACTTCCGCATCTTCTCAGAGAACGGCGGCGACCGACTGCCGCTGGTGCTGCCCTCCGAACCCTATTTCGAGCCGGAGATGCGCTACACCACCACCGACTGGAACTCCCATCTCATGGCACCGCTCTTCGACCGCCGTCCGATGGAGGAGCGCACCCTGCCGTTCGACACCACGCAGTATCCCTACCTCACCACCGACGACGTGTTTGAACCTTATCTGATGAAGGTGCCGTTCCCAGTGAACGAGGGCGCATTTTTCACCAATTTCTTCCGTGGGTCCAACAAGACGGCTGATGAGTGCCAGTATCTGTTGCCGCTCAAACCGGAGATTATGCGTTACCTGTCGGTGAAGACGCTGACGGGCTATGCCGGCAATACATCGAAACCGGTATTCCAACTCACCGAGATGCCTGACGGCCGCATCCAGGCAGTCATCAACATACCGGTGCAGAAGGGGCGTTATGTCACCCTCCACCGCGAATATACGGCGGCACAGGTCGACCCTGACCCCGACCGCCTCATCTGGCCCATCATGGACTGCAAGTTCGACATCTTCCTCTTCCCGAGCTACCATATCGACGACCCGACACTGGAGAAGCCGCAGCGGGTATATCTCGTTGATGAGGACACCGCTGGTTACCGCAAGGACCAGTTCCGCTATGCCGTCTATGCCTACCGCAACTACGGGAATGAGCCATTGGCACATACCCTCGTCGACAGGGCGGACAAACGCAGGCAGTTCCTCTCGTCGAAATACTTCTGTCTCAACGAGGAGTACGACTTCCTCGTGGTCACCAATACCATCGCCAACGGCATCTTGGTGCCGCTCTTCCGTGAGGTGAGGCAGGGCAGCCGCATCTTCGACTTCGCTGTCGACTTCGGAACGACCAACACGCACATCGAGTATCGCACCGATACTGATGCCGAACCCCAGCCGTTTGCCATCACGCCCGAGGAGGTGCAGGTGCTGTCGCTCAACTCCCTCTCACGGCGCTCTGTGGAGATGATCGACCAGGAGGGTCTCGAATCCTTCTACGGTGGTCCGGCTCAGGCGTTCATGCAGGAGTTTGTGCCGGTGACCATCGGACAGGGTGAGATAGCCCGCTTCCCCATGCGCACCAACCTGTGCTACCGCACGGGGCACAGCGTGGAGGGACGCGACATCTTCCCGCTTGCCGACTACAACATCGGCTTCCATTACGAGAAGGAGGATACCTATGACTATAATGAGACACGGCCCGACCTGAAATGGGACAGCAGCCGTGGCAACAACTTGCTCATCGAGGCATATTTCGAGGAAATCCTCATGCTCATCCGCAACAAGGTGCTGCTCTCCGGTGGCTTCCTCAGCCGCACCAGCATCACGTGGTTCTACCCCGTCTGCATGCAGCCCTACCAGATTTCCAACCTGGAGAACTCGTGGAACAAACTGTGCCGCCGACTCATCGCTCCGCAGGGCTACAAACTGCAGAAGGTGGCGGAGTCGCTCGCACCTTATTATTACTATACCAAGAAAGAGGATGTGGATGCTGAGAGCCGTCCCGTGGTGTCGATGGACATCGGCGGCGGCACCACCGACTTCGTGGTCTACCACCGTGGCAACACCGCGGTGCTCATCTCGTCGGTGCGTTTCGCTGGCAACAACATCTACGGCGATTTCCTCGGAAGGGGTACGGAGTACAACGGATTCTACAAGGCTTTCGCACCCGATTTCGACATGAAGTTGCGCGACATCAGCGGTGTGAGCGATGTCTATGCCAAGGCAAAGCGCAACAGTTCGGAATTTGTCTCCTTCCTCTATTCGCTCGACAGCAACCCGCGCATGGCGGGGCGCGGCGTGTCGTTCTCAGAGGAACTGCGTGCCAATCAGGAACTGCGTGTCGTGTTGATGCTCTTCTTCGCCGCCGAGGTATGGTACGCCGCACGTCTGCTGGAGATGAAGGGACTCAAGACGCCTGCCTATATCACGGTGAGCGGAACGGCATCGAAGGTGCTGGGACTCATCGGCAGCATCGATGCCTTGCAGACCCTGGCAACACATATCTTCAACGATGTGCTGGGCGACGACGGCAAGGTGGAACTGAAACTGGTGGAGAACCCGAAGGAAATCACCTGCAAGGGCGGCCTCAACATGAAGCAGCGCTTCGTGGTCGACGACGTGGAGGAAATCACCCGCTTCCGTACGGGGTCGGAGATTCTCGATGCCTTCACCGTGCCGCGCTACAACGACATCAATGAGGCTGTGCGCGATGAGGTGCTTGCCTCCTACCGAGAGTTCGTCGACTATTTCTTTGCGCTCAACAAGAAATACAGCTTCACCAAATACTTCGGTGTGTCCAACGAGAGGGAGTTCGCTCTCTTCCGCACTGTGCTCACCGAGAAGGCGGAGCAGGACTTCAACAAGGCCATCGAGGCACGCCGCGACAGCATGACGGACGAGGAGAACCCCGAAATCAAGGACTCCCTCTTCTTCATCCCCCTCACCGGCGGCATCAGTCGACTGGCTCTCCACATCGCGACCAACTAAAAGATTTGAGGTTTGAGATTTGAGATTTAAGCTACGCTTGATTGTCGGCTGCACTTCGGCATACTGAAAGCAAGCTTTCGTCTGCACTCGGTTTGCACGACAATTGAGATTTGAGGTTTGAGATTTGAGGTTTGAGATTTAAGGTTTAAGCTACGCTTGACAACCCAAACGACCAAACGACCAACGCCCCAAACGACCAAACGACCAACGCCCCAAACGACCAAACGACCAACGCCCCAAACGACCAAACGACCAAACGACCAATCCCCCAAACGACCAAAAAAATGAACACCGTCCTATCCCTTTTCCTCTTTGCTGCTGCCATCGCATGGTTTGAGTACCGACTCAAACGAATCAGCAAGGAGAATGACCAAGACCAGAAAGGTGCCTTCGACTTCTTCGCCACCAAGGAGGAACTCAAGAAGGTGGTCAAGACATTGAACGAGAAGGCGTCTGCCGACAGACAAGCCCTCGACGAGCGCATCGCCTCGGTAGAGGAGAAGGCGTTCTTTGCCCAGAAGGCGGAGGAAAAGGCTGCCGAGGAGAAGAAAAGTGCTCCCGTGGAGGACCCCGACCCATCTGTCATCTATTTCCGGTGGCCGGGCGACGACGGGACGTTCGTCGATGCGCAGCGCCTCCGTGTGCAGACAGAGGAGACCTACTACCTCTTCCGCCTTGACAATACCCGCACGCAGGCGGAGTTTGTCTTCGTCACCATGAGCGACACCCAACTGAGCAAGGCCAACAACAGTTCGAAAAAATACATTGAGAGGGCATGCGACTTCACCGGCGCCAAGTCGGGACAATATGTCTGCACACCAGGCAAGGCTCATCTGGAGCGTGGACGATGGATGGTCGACACCAAGGCGCGCATCGACTACCGCTGAGTGAGGAGAAAGTAATTTTTTGATAAAAAATTTGCTTGAATGGTCAAAAGTGTTTATATTTGCACGCGAATTCTACTTTTTCATTGACAAAACTTAAAAAAAACGCCTATCGGAACAACATTACTTAATTAGAATCAAATCATTTAAGGAATGGAATATCTGAATGAGATGACGGACGAGCAACTCGCCCTGTCATACATTGATGGTAATAATAAGGCGTTTGATTTGCTCTTGTCAAGGACGCAATCCAAACTGTTTACTTATATTATGTTTGTCGTGCGCGACCCGGATGTGGCGAATGACATCTTCCAGGAGACGTTCGTCAAGGTCATCACCAAATTGCAGCAGCGGAAATACACCAATTCCGGCAAGTTCAGCGCATGGCTTGTCAGAATCGCCCACAACGTCATCATGGACTGGTACAGGGAGCAGCGTTCGGAGAGGATAGTGGAACCCACCGAGGGCAATGACCTGTCGAACCTGAACAGCGAACTCCTTGATATGAATGTGGAGAACCACTTCGTCAACGATCAGGTGTTGCGCGACGTGCGCAAACTGATGGACATGCTGCCTCCCACGCAGCGCGAGGTGTGCTACATGAGGTTTTATCAGGAAATGTCGTTCAAGGAAATCGCTGAGGCCACAGGGGTGAGCATCAACACCTCTCTGGGGCGCATGCGCTATGCCATCCTCAACCTTCGCAGGATGGTGAGGGACCACAGCGTGGTTCTTGAAATGGAATAGGATTATCCTAAGTTTTTCAATGCTTGTATGGTGGCGATGGGGTCGTCGGCCTTAAACACGTAACTGCCGCTGACAAGCACATCGACCCCGGCTGCCACCAGTCGGGGTGCTGTCTCTGCCTGCACGCCGCCGTCTACCTCGATAAGCGCATGGCTGCCTGAGGTCTCGATGAGTGCGCGGAGGCGCTTCACCTTCGCAATGGTGTTCTCGATGAATTTCTGTCCGCCGAAACCTGGGTTGACGCTCATCAGCAGCACCATGTCCACATCGCAGATGATGTCCTCGAGCATGGCGACAGGTGTGGAGGGGTTGAGTGTCACACCGGCCTTCATTCCTGCCTTGTGAATCTCGGTCACCGTGCGGTGCAGATGGGTGCAGGCCTCGTAGTGGATGTTCATCATCATGGCGCCCAGACGGGCGGTGCGGGCGATGTATTCCTCTGGATGGACGGTCATGAAATGCACGTCGAGCGGTTTGCGGCAGATGCCTGCCACCGCCTCGAGCACGGGAAAGCCAAACGAGATGTTGGGAACAAACACACCGTCCATGATATCCATATGAAGCCAGTCGGCCTCACTACGGTTGATCATGTCTATCTCGCCGCGAAGGTTGGTGAAATCGGCTGCCAGCAGCGAGGGAGAAACCATGGTTGACATCTGATGGGGATTTTAATTGAGGCAATACACTCCGTGATGTCCGCTCATCTCTATCACACGATAGGTGCGGGCGAATTCTCTGATGAAGTTGAGGGTGCGGGGGGATGGCTCAGTTTCTTCGTGGGTAAAAATCTTCATAGGCAAATCTTTTGGGGTTATATCTAAACAACGTTGGAAACTAATGCTTTATTATATTTTTGCCAAAATTTTATTTTTCATGTCAAGAAATCAAAAAAAAACACTAATTTTGCACTTTCAATGTCAGAAGGCATTTTCATGCGGAACATGGATTGAACATACAAAATAATACTATCATGATAATAAAAGTTTGCGGCATTTGCACGCGCGAGAATATCCAGGAGTTGGAGAAAATAGATGTCGATTGGCTGGGATTGATATTCTGGCCCGAAAGTCCTCGGTATGTCAAACAGGTGGCAGCCCGCGGTGGTTTTTATCCCGACTATTATACTTTCGCAAAGAATGTCGATGAGTTGGGCGGCATGCCCCAGGAGGCGAGGAAACAGCACCATCCGCTGCGCGTGGGTGTATTCGTCGATGATATGCCCCAGAACATCGTCACCCGTGTGTATAACTTCAACCTTGACCTGGTGCAGTTGCATGGCGAGGAGTCGCCCATCATGATCGACAACCTGCGCCGCACGCTGATGCCCGATATCCGTCCGGTGAAAATCATCAAGACCATCTTTGTGGAGAAGGCCGACGACCTGAAGGTGTGCAGTGAATACGAGGACGTGGTCGATTATTTCCTCTTCCACACCAAGTCTGCAGCAAAAGGCGGCAGTGGTGAGGGATTCGACTGGAGCGTGATTCAGGCATACGATGGCAAGGTGCCTTTCCTGTTGAGTGGCGGCATCGGTCCCGATGACGTAGAGGCAGTAAGGAACTTCTCCCATCCTATGTTTGCCGGTATCGATGTGAACTCACGTTTCGAGATTGAGCCGGGCAAGAAGGACATGGACAAGGTAAAGGCTTTTGTGGAAGCCGTCAAGGCATAAGGCCGGGACGATGAAACTGATTGATTATCTCAATCGCAATGACCGCTTCGCTGCCGCTGCCGGGGTGCAGCTGGTGGAGATTGGTGAGGGATATGCCCGCGCTGTGATGACGGTCACCGAAAACCATGTCAATGGGGCGAACGTCTGTCAGGGTGGGGCCATCTTCACGTTGGCAGACCTGGCTTTCGCCGCCGCCGTCAACAGCGGAGGACTGATGACCGTAGGGACGTCAAACAGCATCACCTATCTGCATTCTGCCCATGTCGGTGACATCCTCACGGCTGAGGCACGTCAGGAGGACCATCACAAGATGCCTTTCTGCGAGACACGGGTGACCAATCAGGATGGTGTCCTCATCTGCGTCATGACGGGTTCTGCCTACCGCCGTCAACAACCGCTGTTTGAGGATTAAGAATTAAGGATTAAGAATTAAAGATGAATAACTTCTTTAACTCCTTGACCACTTGAGAGTTGAACACAGCATTTATTAAACTCCTAAAACAATTATGGATTTCAGCAGGGATGAACTGATGGCAATAGCCAAGATTGCCAATGCGATGATAGCCGCCGACGGTAAGGTGGAAGACAATGAGATGGCCTCATGGACGTTGGAAATGGAGCGTTTCGGCATTGTGGAAGCGGATTTCCGTTCCTTGTATGAGCAGTCTGAGGAACTCCAGTTTGTCGATGCCCTCACCGTCATATCCAACTTTGATGAGGAGCGGAAACGCTATGTGGGTGCCTTTATCGGTACGCTGATGGCCATCGATGGTGACATCGATGACGCCGAACTGAAACTGTGGCAGTTGGTCTCCACCTTCTGCAACCTCCCCACCATGAGTCTTGGTGAAGCCCTGACCTACATGGCGGGGTTGTAGTACCTCTCCCCACTCCGGATTACAAATCCTGATATTCATGGCATTGGGATTACAAATCATGGGTGGTCGAAAGATTTGCAAGCCAAACAAATCGTTAAATAATCATAATGAAAAAAACGACATGGTTCTACTCGCGTTATTTTATCATTCACGAATCCTGACGCTACCATCTGTTCAAGGCCGTCATTTTTCTTCGAGGACCTAATTTGACGGTCTCTGACGGTTTGTTTCCCAGCAAGGACATATGGTTGTACAGCGAGCCCCCCCAAAACGCACATTAAGCTTACGTCCGATTCCGTAAGTTGGGATTTCCGTGT
>CACXIP010000033.1 GCA_902767775.1 uncultured Prevotellaceae bacterium
ATTTGATGATGAAACTGGCAAGCCAACCTATAATATATTATGGTGAAAAATGTAAGTGAAAAAAGTGAGAAAAAAGAAAGGGAAAAATTTGGCGATTTCAAAAAATAGTCATAATTTTGCATATCAACCGACAAGATAGTCAATATTTTCTTTAAACTCCGACTTAGGGGAATTCTTTAATTTTATTTCTTTAATTATTTACGTCACATTTTAAGGATTGGATATCATCTTTTCAGGTGATATTGCATTTCCTTATACTAATAATCTAAAGAGAATGAAATCAAAATTGAAGAATTACCTTGCGAAGTCGGGCAGGGAATTCATAAAGTTGGTTTGCCGCGATCTCCTTCAATGGAACATTCTTCCAAGAAGGATCACATATCGTGCCGTGGAGATTGATACTCTCCACGGGAACAACCATGTCGGTGGTCCAGTTTGTGGAATCGACTTCATTGTCATCATCAAGCAAGATTCGGACGGAACGGTTCATACTCAATGCACAACCGTTGGATTCATTGTCTTAACCGAGGATAAACAGCCTGAGGAATTAAAAAACAGGATGGCAAAATGCATCGGTTGGACGGATTACCTCCTGTTCGTCTCTTCAGATATGCTGGTGGAAGAAGTGGAAAAACTGTTAGATGATATGGAGGCTGAGACCATTTCCAATAGGGGAAAAACAGGCCTGCTGTCCCTTGATTCAATTTTTCCTGTCCGCGTTCCAAGACCATTGACCGTATCATCCGAGAAAAAGGCAAAGCTGTACGAACTGATTGCTCTGTCCTCAATATTCAAGGAAACGAAAGAAACGGAAATCATCTTGCTTGACGATAATAGCTTCATGCTGGAGACGCCGAAAGATGACATACGTTCAGACTCCGAGGGTTCTGTTGAACTAACTCAGGATCAACCCTGTGAGAAATCTGTCGAAAAAACCACGTCGATAGAGAACGCCACACAGCCTGCCGAACAGAAAAAACGGAGCAAGGAAAAAACCGAAGCCATACAGAAGAAAGCGGCGGAGAACAAGGAGCGTCGTAGTGCAATGGCTGAGAATATCTCCGAAAGGAATCTCTCACTTGCCGAATCGACCAGGGCGGTGGTATCCTCACTCTCGCTGAGGGACCAGATTACTTTCTGGAAAATTGCCGACACCGTGAAAGACGGAGGTGTCAATGCAAAAGGACTCGTACAGTCAACCGACGAAAGTATGGCTGGTGTTAACCGAAGTATAAAGAGGCTCAAGAAGTACGGCCTTATTGCCCGAGAAGGAAGCAAGAAGACAGGGAGGTATGTCCTCGTTGGTGATGCGCTCCTTCGTTCGCGATGTTACGCCTGCAGAAACAAGTCCAAATGCCAGGGTACTGCATTGAAATGCCCTTCTTTCTCTGCCCCAGTAAATACAAAAACTAAAAAACAGCAAAAGCCATGATAGTGAAAATCCTCCAGAAATCAGGCACATTCCCTGCTGTCGAATACAACGAGAAAAAGGTCAGAAAAGGAGAGGCCGAAAGGGTGAAGGTATGTAACTTCGAGAAATACGTGATGGACAACCTGCACCTGATGAATTCAGCCAAGTTTCAGAACGAATTGTCCAAATATTCGGAGAGAGACGCCCGCGTGAAGTATCCACAATTCCACGTCACCTTCAGTGAAAAAGGGGATAAGATGTCGTGTGAAGAACTTATGGAATTCGCAGACAAATGGCTGGAAGAGATGGGTTATTCCAAAAATCCTCTCATCATGTACTTTCATAAGGACACGGACAACAACCATCTTCATGTGGTGACCAGCCGTGTCGGCCCGGATGGGAAGAAGATTGACCACTGCCATGAGCGCAGACGCTCGCAGCAAGCAATCGCCAAAATCCTCGGCATCGACCCTTGGAAGGAGGCGGAGAAGATTGTCGCTAAGTCGTTGACCTATTCCTTCCGCAGCATCGGTCAGTTCCGCTCCATCCTCGAGTCCTCGGGCTATGGTTCCTACGAGGAGGGGGAAGAATTGAAGGTCACCAAAGGTGGCGAGGTAAGATGCAAGATTCCAATTTCCAAGATAGAAAAATCCTTCACCCTTGACGACGACGAGGAACGGGAAAAACGGAAGGGGCAGTTGAGGATGTGGCTTCTGCGCTACAAGACAATCTGCTTCAAGCACGAGGAGTTGGAGAAGTTGATGCGTGAGAAGTTCGGTGTCGACCTGGTGTTCCATGGAAAGGTTGTCGGCGGCAAGGAGTTCAACCCCTACGGCTACACCATCGTGGACCATTCAAGGAAAAAGGTGTATAAAGGTTCGGAAGTCGTGAAAATCAAGGAACTTCTTGAATTCATGCCTCTTTCCAAGGAGGAGAAGGAAAAAGATATCGACTTCGTCATCGATGCGTTCATTGAAAGGAACCACCTCATCACAACGAAGGAACTGAACAAGGCATTGGCGAAGGAAGTCAGTGCGAGGGTCGTGGGAGGGATGGTTGTTCTTAACGGAAATGAGCATCCTCTCAGGGAAAACCACGCTCGAATCCTCCGTGAAAACGACCGACTCCGATGGGTTCAGGATTTCACTCCGAGGACCAAGGGCGAGATGCTGGCTTTGGCAGTGTTGTTCAAGGTGAATGCGGACTACCTGAGCGTCGCCAAGGATGCGAAGCCAGTCGGCAGTGACTTGCTCGTTCAGGCAAGGGAGGTAGCCCGGTGTTCGTCTCCCTCATCCGTTGTTTCCAACCTCCAAGAAGCGGGATACGCCATAGTGGAGCAAGGCGGCAGGCATTATGTCATCTTTGAGTCGGCCAAGGCTATCTTTTCCGCAGAGTCTGCTGGCTTCGAAGACTTCCTGAAAGAATCCAAATCCTTGGAAAGGGACGGTGTGTTGGGGTTGGCTTCCGGCATCGATACGGATGCCGTCCTCGACAAGATGGCCGAAACAGGCCGGGAAGCCGGTGATGTCGTGGACACCGTCGCGGACAAGGCCATGGATGTCCTGTCTATAGGTGACAGTCCAACAACCGTGACGATTTCGAACGGACGTCCAAAAGACCTTTCAAAAAAGGAAAAGAAACGAGGGAGGGGGAGATGAAGCCATGCTTCATGGCTTGTTCCACCTATGCCGGGGAGCACAGTCTACCTTGGAGACATCATATCTCAAGCAAGCTGATACAATCGGCTTGAATCATTCAAATTCGTAATCATTCATCACATAACACATAAAAGATATGACTAGACATGGAAACAGAATAATAAGGAAGGTATATGTGACGGAAGACGAAGACCGTTATTTCAAAATCCTTCAAGAGAAATGCCACATAAGAAGTTTCAGCAGCTTTGCCCGACGCGCCATGCTGTATTTCGGCAACTACGGCAACTATTTTGTAATAGAAGCCTGCAATAGACACTGCGAGTTGATGGAGGAAAGGAGCAAGGAACTTTCGGCCATCGGCAACAACTTCAATCAGATTGCACACCAGGTGAACATCTTCGCCCTTCAGGGAAAGATTCCTGAGGAATACTACACGGACGTCATCTTACCCGCCATTGAAAAGGTGCAGTCCATATACAAGCAAATCCAGAATGACGATGAAAAGATCAAGAAAAAGCTGTATGGGCATGATTCATAAAACTGAGACTTCACGATGCTGATTCGGTTAGCTCTTGACCATACAAGCACGATACCTTAGCGGAAAAAACTGTCGCAACCATAAGGCGATAGAAAGACTTTAATCACAGATTCTTTAATTTCATTTCCTTTAAGATGGCCAAGGCCATAACCCTTTAAAGTCGTTAGCGGACCTAACCCTTAAACACATTTCAACATGGGAAAAGGAAACAACTCATCGTTCAACTGTGAGGATTGGCTATCCGGCATGCTTGAAGCCCTTGCTGAGCGAGTCTCTGAACTCGTGATGCAGAAGATGGGCGGGAGGGAAGAATCCCAAACGGTCTCCCAGACGGATGCCTCGCCTTTCTACACCGACTTCCTTTCAAAGAAGGAGGTGATGGAGAAATTCGGTGTCTCCGCTTCAACCCTCTGGCACTGGAGCAAGGACGGCTACCTCGTCCCCTCAAAACTGGGCAACAAGGTGCTGTACAGGATAAGCGACATCGAGGACATGCTCCGAAGGAAACGCAAAGGGTGACATTTGCTTATGCAATATAGCAACACACCGATTTTCAATCCTTCATGCACCAAGGTGTATCACGCCAAACCAAGCCAATTTTCATAATTTCTTAAAATCGCCAATC
Source organism: uncultured Prevotellaceae bacterium (assembly GCA_902767775.1). Taxonomy (GTDB): domain Bacteria; phylum Bacteroidota; class Bacteroidia; order Bacteroidales; family Bacteroidaceae; genus Prevotella. Next base: position 4,233 of record CACXIP010000033.1, read on the forward strand.
ATTTCCACAAGATTTGATTGGCGATTTTGAATGTTGGGCAAATGTTGTAGTGCTATAAACGAACAGGGGGCCGCTTGCCACACAATCTATGCTGCCTTCAACCAATGCCTATGGGATAAGATATAAGATATGGGAAAGAGTATGGCATCCCTTCCTTGTCTTTTTTATAGGTATAAGTGGATGCTAGACCCTGACTCTCTGGCTATATCTGAGAAGGCAGTCTCCCCCAAAAAATGATTGTTCCGTCAGGAGGAAAAATTGAAGACGAATGCCCCTCCAGCTTTACAATAAAATCGTGTTCAAATGTATCGACACAATAATAAGTTGTTGATAATCATTGTTTTGAAAAACTTGAGATTGGGTAATGTCGCTGAGGAATCAGAAAATGCCACTCTTTGACCCCAAATAATTTAGTGGGGCAAATGTGGGTCAAAGTTGCAAATGAAAAATCGCAAGTGCTTTATATTAAGCGACTTGCGATTTTTAAAAGTGACTCCCGCGGGATTCAAACCCACAACCTTCTGATCCGTAGTCAGACAACCTTCTGATCCGTAGTCAGATGCTCTATTCAGTTGAGCTAGGGAGCCTTTCCTTAAATGCGAGTGCAAAGTTAATGTGTATTTTTGAATTATGCAAACTTTTTGAGTGTTTTTTGAGAAGAATTTTCATGATTAAGCTCAGAAAAACAACGTATTGTCCACACATATCTCTGATACACAATTTGATACACCTTTACAGCACATTTTTGTTGCTATACCCCAAAAGTATTGGAAGACAGGAAAAACCTTGCCAATGATGCTTCATAAGGATGCAGAACTACCTGATGGTAACCTGCGTAGCTCCATAGCCATACTCCTGAAACGAAGCGTCCTGAAAGGTGTAACGTTTGTATTTGTAACGAAGTTCCTGCAGGATGGCCTGACGGAGAACGCCTTCACCCTTGCCGTGGATAAAGACGATACGTTGGCCTTTTTTCTGTTTGTTCTCCTCAAGGGTGCGGCGGAAGACATCGAGTTGGTAGTTGAGGATGTCGCCGGACGACATGCCAGCCGTGGTTTCAAGCACCTCTGAGGCATGAAGGTCGACGACAAGGATGTCACCATTCTGGCGCCGAAGCGGAGCCTTTCCGCGACTGTGCTGGTTGTCGTAACGGCGCACATATCCCCCACCCCGCTCGTCAGTTTCCTGCTGCGAGCCGCCATTTTGTCCATACATCTGCTGTTTGAGTTGCTGAGCATCAATAACGAGTGGCCGTGGCGTCACGTCATTCTCAACGAGTGTGATGATAAGTGCAGGTGTCTCGAAGAAATCATTCTCTTGGAAGGTATGCAGTTTATAGAACTTCACTGGGTCGATGCGGAACTGATGGTCGACAGTAGGTTTGAGGATGAACCCCTTGTCACGTTTGTAGGCGACAATCTGCACACATGCCCTTTCCATATCATTAAGGTCAGCCTTTGAGAATTCCTCTACAAACAATTTGGTGTTCGGCTCCACCTCAGCGGTGAAGCGAAGCCTCCAACTGTTACCCTCTGCGATGAGGTAAGTAAATCGCATATAATAATTGCTGTCGTTGACAAAATAGGTCTCGAAGTTGGTGGTCGTCATGCTCTTGATGTCGATAGGCACGAACGCCAGAAATGCCGAGAGTGCATCGCCTCCCTTCCTTTCATATGCTGGAGCACGGAAAGTAATAGGTCTGTCAGCAGGTTCATCATCAACGCTTTCCGCCTTTTGGGGAGCACTGCCTTGGACACCATGCTTTTGGGGAGCCATTCCCGGCACTGCCGAGGTATGAACTTTAGCAATGTTGTAGTCATCGGTCTCGACTACAACCACCTCGCTGATAATAGTGGGTATCTCAAATCCATCCTCGTCCTCGACGAGTACGATGTCCTTTCCTCTGAAACCGGTTACACGTCCTCCACCTTTTTCACTGAGGAATCTTACGCGGTCTCCTATTTGGGGTCTTTTAGCCATATTTGAAAATTTAGATTGAAAATTTGAACTTTGAAATTATTTGTCAACGCACCTGGTTTATTGTCAACGTTCCCTGATTATTATCAACGCATTTTATTGGTTATCAACGCCCCCTGCCCCCTCTGATCTCAGAGGGGGAGCTGATTACTCCTACTCCAGAAGCAAGAAATTGGGTGCAGATTGTTCCTGCCTGTCATGGGATTGGGGAATAAATATTATGGGATGAGCAGAGAACTGTCGCCATAGCTGAGGAAGCGGAAGTCGTGAGAGAGGGCATAATCATAGATTGGGCGCCAATCGCCATGGACAAAAGCACTCACCAGAAGGAGAAGTGTGCTCTGTGGCTGGTGAAAATTGGTCACCAGCCGTCCCACCACCTTATAATCATATCCAGGTGCAATTATAATCTGGGTAGCGGCATGAAGAGCCGTCAGCCCATGACTGTCGAGATGGTCGACAATCGCCTGCAGCGCCTCCTTCACGGGGACATCGGGGGTGGCACCCTCATAAGGTTCCCATTGCGATACCATGATTGGTTCATCCTCACCAAAATGTCTGCCGAGCATCTGCATGCCAATATAATAGAGGCTCTCCAGCGTACGAACGCTCGTCGTACCCACCGCGACCACCTTCTCAGGTGAAGCGAGAAGTCTCTCGATAGTGGAGCGTTTCACACAGAAATGCTCCGCGTGCATCTCATGCCCCTCAATACGCTCGCTTTTCACTGGCCGAAAAGTGCCCGCCCCCACATGGAGCGTCACCTCCTCACGCACGATACCATGCTCATCGAGTCGCTGCAACACCTCCGGGGTGAAATGCAGTCCAGCCGTAGGAGCAGCCACGCTTCCCTTGATTTTGGAATAGACAGTCTGATAAGTGGTCTTGTCGCTCTCCTCCGACTTGCGGTTGAGGTAAGGCGGTATGGGCAGTTCGCCCACTGCGTCCAAAATCTCAGCAAACGACACATCAGGGCAGTTCCATTCAAAGACCACCCTTTGTCCTGTGCGCATCTCCCCCACTCTTGTGGCACGCAGTGTCAGACGGTGCCCACCTATGGTCAGTTCACGCTCCAGCGGCTCATCTTTCCATTTCTTGAGGTTACCCACGAGGCAGCACCACTCACACCTGCTGTTGGTGAGGAACATCACCTGATAGTCGGCAGGGGCTACCGGTTCGAGTAGGAAAACTTCGATGAGTGCCCCAGTCGCTTTGCGGAAATGCATCCGCGCCATAATGACTTTGGTATTGTTGAACACCATCACTGCTCCTTCAGGCAGATACTCCGGCAATGAACGGAACACATCCTCGGATATCTCACCATGTCTGTATATGAGCAGTTTTGAACTGTCGCGCTGCTGCAAAGGATATTTCGCGATGCGCTCTTCAGGCAGGGGGTAGTTGTAATCGCAGATTCTTATATCTTTTGTATTCATTAATCAGTGATATTGCATAGTTAGTGATATGATGATGGCGGCCAGATAGGTGAAGACGAGCACACACACCACCACATCGACATCCGCCAGGCTATAGCCCGTCGACGTATACTGTGAAGAAACAAAGTGTTGTTTGGGAGAGGACAGTCGGTTGATGCCTTGATAGATAAGGTAAACCAACATGCCCACAACAGCACCAAAAGCCAGACCAACAAAGATGTCAGAAGGATAGTGCATTGCCAGATAGAGTCTGGTGTAGCAGTTGATAAGCGACCACGTGACCATCATCCATGAGAATACACTATTTCTCACCAGCAGACAAAAGAACACTGCAATGCCGAAAGTATTGGCGGCATGTGCGGAGAAGAAGCTATAGTCGAGTCCCCGTTTCTCGCTGACCACATGCACCATATACATCCACTCCGGGTCGTTGCCCGGTCTTGGTCGCGCCACGGCAGGCTTCACCAGTCCCTCGGTGACAAACTCTGTGAGGAAGAAACACAAAGCGCTGCACGCCATGATAAGGGCTATCTGCCCCATTGTCTCCTTGTTCTTCACCACCATGTAGAGCAGAGCGACATACAGCGGAATCCACGTTACCCCCGACGTGAGGGTCAGCATCAGTTTGTCGAGAAACATGTTATGGTTTCCGTTGATGATGCCGAGCAACTGACGGTCGATATCGATGATGGTCTGCAGGTCCATAGATGCCAGGTATCAGATTTCCTCCATCTTGTCGGTCTGCATCCATCCCTCGCGCCCATCAGCGATGCGCACACCGCACCATCCCTTGATACTCTTGTCGGTGATGTCAACCCGAGTACCCTCATGCAGGACGAATGCCGTATCAGCCTTATCGGCAGGTGATTTCAGCACATTGACCGATGAAGCCGTGACCACAGCCCCTTTTCTGTTCTCCAGCATGCGTTTTTGCTGATAAGCGAACACATTGGCAAGGATGAAGAGCACGAGGAATGTCAGTGCCCCATAGAACCCCACCTTGCGCAGCGTGATACCCTCGGCAAAGAGGTAGATGAGCAACAAAACGAGAACGGCAATGATGCTGAGCACTGCCGTGAATGCCCATCTGTCGACAGTAGTGAATGATACCAGTGAATGATACCAATTGACGAAGAACATCTCATCGTTGGGCGTGATGCGGTCGATGGTCTTCGACTGTGCAAACTGAAGGTTGAACAGGATATCCTCATCTCCTGGTGCGAGCATGCGCGCCCGCTCATAGTTGAGGATGGCCTTTGTGATGTTGTCCGTTCGGAAATAGGCATTGCCCAAATTGTAGTAAATCTCTGCGCTCACACCCTTCTGAAGCAGTTCCTCATAATCCTTGATAGCCTGTTGGTAGTTGCCCTTGGTATATTCTGCATCTGCATTCTCCTTGGTGACAGCCTGTGAGGCGACAGGCATCATCAGTGCAAAAATCACCAGCACCATCGACACCCTGCCCTGCTTTCTCTTCTTCATCGCTTTCTCAATTTCCATGATAGCCGTCATCGCCGACTCAAATGTCTTGTTCATATTGCCCTTGGCATCGCCCGGGGCAAATCGTTCGTACTCACACTCATCGAGCGCACCGACAAATTTATCCACAGTCTCCTGTTCCACCCCAGCAGCTGCAAGTTTGTCACTCACATTGTCGCGAGTCAGTTCGGTCTGCGGCATGTTGAGTTTGTCGCCCACATACCCCCACAGAGCCTTGAGCACCTCATCGTAGAAGAGGTTGTTTTCGCCGCGCAGCATCATTCGGTTAGCTGTGCGCAATTTCTTGGTAGCCACCTTGTTGGCATTCTTTGCCTTCATCTTGATGATGTCGGCGTTTTCGATTGCCCTGTGACGGAAGAGCACCAACAATACCACAAAGAGGAGAAGAGGCACAGCTATGCATATCCAATATGGCGTCGACTCATAGAAGAACTGCCCCGCCTTGTGTAGGTCAGCCCTACCCTTCTTGATGGGACGGATGTCTTTGTCGCGCATGTCGGTGAAGTCGCTCACCGTGGCGCTCCCCTCTCCTTGAGTGACTGTCAGTTTGAAAGGTTGTGAGCGAGCCGTCTTATACGAGTTGGAACTGGTGTCGTAATAAATCAATTCTACGGCGGGTATGGTGTATTCGCCCTGATTTCTTGGAACAGCGATAAAGTCATACACCATATTTCCCTCCACGCCATTAGACGTGAGTTTGGTCTTGTCGGTAACCTCAGGGTCATAAGTGTCGAAGTCCTTTGGGAACTGCACGATGGGCTGCTTGAGCAGTTTCAGGTTTCCTGTACCCCCAACAACCACCCTAAGTTTTACCGGGTCGCCCGTCTTCACCTCCTGATTCTCTATTTGGGCGGAAATATTGAAACGTCCGACACCACCAGAGAAGTTGGCAGGCCTTGCCGGCAGCGAATCCACCTGTATAGTGACGCCCGGAGCCTCGATTTCACGCTCCACTTCGATATATGCCGCACCTCCGTTGAAAAACGCCTCCAGCGGGTCGATATTTCTGTTCTCCTGCATGACGGTGCCCTTGAAGGTGATGCTGGGAATCTCCAGTTTGCCCGTCATCTGCGGATACATCACATACTGGCTCCACGTGACACATTGGTAACGGTGACCGTTGACTGTCTCGTCGTGGAAACTCTTCTGCTGTGGCAGTTCCACCTCCTGCGTGTGGAAGCCCTTGAGGTCAGGCATTTTTCCGTTGAGCTGCGTCAGTTTTACGCGAGTATATACTTTATACGACAGCAGGATGGGTTCTTGTTCATGCACCCTTGTCTTGCTTGCCGAAACCCGTATGAAGAGGTCGTTGGCAGAGATAGGAGTCCCCGCCTTGCTGATTCCCGAATCATCGACCTTGTCCTGATGCATTTTGGCACCTCCTCCGCCCGACGAACCCGACGAGGCTTGTCCTGCCACCACCACCTTAGCGGTTCCTGAAGCCAATGTCTTTCCACCCACCTTGATGTGTGCAGGCGGAATGGTATATGTGCCGTTTTTCTCGCACATAATCATATAGGTGTAGGTCACCGATGACGACCCGCTTGCATGTCCGTTGATGACATTGTAACTTTCCTGCTGCGACATACTGGGGCCGTAGACCACCTCCAACTCCTCGGGCAGCTGACCCAGTTGGAGTTTTCCGTCCACATCCTTGGTATTGACCGTGTATTGCAGCCTGAACGTCTCTCCTGGAGCCACCTTTGAAGGTACGCTGACAGTAAGGGTCTGAGCCTGGGTGACGAGAGCCACCCATATCATAAGACATATACAGACATATTTTCTCATTTTTGCCATCTATTATTGGAACTCACCCATGTGAGCCGATTGTCATATTGCCTACCAGTTTTTCTGCAGCGATTTCCTTTGGGGCAGCTGCATGGCTTTCTGCAGTTTGTCCTGTGTGCGCTTCTCCTCCTGTATGGCAGCATCGAGCAGTCGTTCGGCATTCTCCTGGCTCATCTGCTGCTGTTGAGGTTGCGGGTCTTTCTCCTGCTTGTCCTGGTCTTGTTTATCTTTATTTTTATTCTGGTCTTTATTCTGGTCCTTATTTTTGTCTTTGTCCTGATTCTGCTGATTCTGCTGGTTTTGTTGGTCCTGCTGGTCCTGTTTCTGCTGCCGTTTGCACAGCACGAGGTTATAACGCGTCTCATCGTCGGCAGGATTGTTGCGGAGTGCCTCCTTATAGGCCTCTATCGCCTCACCATACTGTCGGTGAGCCTGCATCACCACCCCGATGTTGTGGTATGCCTGAGCCTTTCTGAACTTATTGGGCTCCATCTTCCCCGCCGTCTCAAACTGTTTCACCGCCAATGAGTCGTTGCCCTGTTGGAGTGCCGTCACCCCTAAGTTGTAGATAGCCTGAGTGTTTCCCTCATTGACCGAAAGAGCCTTTTGATATTCCAGGGCAGCTTTGGCATAATCCCCCTTTCGGAAGAGCTGGTTACCCCTTCTGACGTGCTGCCGGTCGGTCTGCGCCTGCACAGAGACAGCGAGCGCCATCCATGCCATCAATATAGTTATCAGTCTTATTTTTCCCATTACGGATTCTCGTTTTGTTTGTTGTGCCTGGAGAAGATGCTCATTCTGCTGAACAGTCGGTTTTTCCGCTCCAACACAATAGTTTCTATGATGATGAGCAGCAATGCGATGATACCCACCGCCTGGAACTGCTCCGCGTAGTCGCTGTAGACGACTGCCTCCACCTCACCTTTCTGCATCTTGGCTATCTCGTTGTCGAGCCTCTGCTGCGCCTCGCTGTTGTTGTCGACATGAATATAGGTGCCACTGCCAGCCTCGGCTATTTCCTTGCACATCTCCTCATTGAGCCGTGTTATGACAGTCTGCCCGGTGTTGTCAGTCAGGTAATGTCCGTCGGACGTACGTATGGCAGAACCATTTTTTGTACCCACTCCGAGGATAAACACCCTAACTCCCTGTTCTTTCGCCTCACGGGCCATCTCCAGCGCTTTTCCCTCATGGTCCTCACCGTCGGTGATGACAATGATGGCCTTCCCGGTTTTCTCGTCGGGAGTGAAACTGTGAAGTGCGAGGTTGATGGCCGCCGCGATGTCAGTACCCTGTGAGGCAATCAGCGATGGTGATATGCCATGCATGAACATTTTCGCCGACACATAGTCACTGGTAATGGGCAGCTGTACGAAAGCATCGCCGGCAAACACGATGAGTCCCACCTTGTCGTTGACGAACTTGTCGACCATATTCTCCACAAGGAGTTTGCTCTTGGCGAGACGTGAAGGCACCACATCAGTAGCCAGCATCGAGTTGGATATATCCATACAGATGATGGTTTCGATGCCCTGTCGTTTCTCCCTGCTGATATGGATGCCCATCTGCGGCCTTGCAAGAGCGACGATGAGCAGTGCCAGGGCAGCGGTGAGCAACCAAAACTTCACTTTTGGCCGAATGGCGGACACATCCTCCATCATGTCGGCCAGCAACGCCTCGTCGCCGAAACGCTTTATCCGTTTTCTCCGTCTTCTGTCAAACAGCAGTCTTATCGCCACCAGCAAAGGGATTGCCAGCAGCAGATAGAGGAATATAGGACTTTCAAATCTGAACATAATGACCTTCTTGTTATGGTATGCGTCTGAACACCGAGATGCGCAGCAATATCTCCAGGAGCAGTGCGATGATGGCAGCAATGGCAAAGGGTTGGAACGCCTCATAGTGTTTGCTGAACTTCTTGACGTTGAACTTTGTCTTCTCCAACTTATCGATGTCCTGATAGATTTTCCTTAGTTCCGCCTTGTTGGTGGCGCGGTAGAAATTGCCATCGGTGGTGGCTGCGATGTCACGCAGTGTCTTCGTGTCGATTTCCGCCTCCATGGTGATATACTGCACTGTTCCATTGACAATCTGGGGATAGCGTGCCAACTTATTGGTTCCCACAGCGATAGTGTAGACCCTAATGCCGAATTTCTTGGCTATCTCTGCTGCAGTCATGGGCGATATGTCTCCCCTGTTGTTGCTGCCGTCGGTAAGCAGGATGACCACCTTGCTCTTCGCCTTGCTGTCCTTGAGTCTTCCCACGGCGTTGGCCAGTCCCATTCCGATAGCGGTGCCATTCTCAATGAGATTGCTTGCCGCGATGTCGGTTCGCACATTGAGCAGCAGGTTGATGAGCGACTGATGGTCGACGGTCATCGGGCATTGGGTGAACGATTCACCAGCAAAAATAGTGAGTCCGATATTGTCGTCGGGGCGACCAGAGATGAAGTCGGTAGCCACCTCTTTCGCAGCCTCGAGGCGGTTGGGCCTGAGGTCCTCGGCAAGCATACTTGTCGAGACATCCATGGCGAGCATGATGTCGATGCCCTCAACGGTCTTTTTGCCCCATGAGTTGTGTGTTTGCGGCCTTGCCAGCATGCACACAATCATTACAAACGAGAAGAGCCTGAGAAGCATGGGCAGATGGAGCAACCTCACCCTCCAGCTCTTGGGAGCAAACTGATAGGGGAAGGTATCACTCATCCTCATGGCCGGCTCCGTTTTCTTCCTATATAGGAAATACCACAGCACATAGGGTATGAGCAGCAGCAGGAGCAGGAAATATTCTTTGTTGATGAACTGCATTTTATAAAACTTTATTCAAGTTCAGACGGCAATCAATGAGAAGGTATGCCATACGACGTAGCACAAGAGGGCAGCCGCCAGCAGCGACAGTACGGCAATCAGCGTGACGATGATGTGGCGTGAGCGCTGCGACCGCTTCTCGCTGTCGGTCAGCGATGTCTCCACTCGCTCCACTGTGGCTGTCTCGTCGCTCTTGGTTGCCTCAATGAACTCGATGACGCTTGCCATGTTGCGGTCGCGCTCATTGAGCAGAGCCGTATGCTTGGCAAACTTCACCAGGTCGGCAGTCTCGAGCAGGTCGCGCAGCTCGTCGATTTTCGACTGGTCCTCCTCCAGACGCAACCGCTCCATGATTTCACCTGTGGTCATCTCCATCGCCTTGATGCCGAAGCGCTCCTCAAGATAGGTGCGCAGTGTATCGGTCAGGCGGGTATAGTACTCCTTCTGGTCGCCACCGGTATCAATGTGCTCGCCCTTGATTTTGTTGATTTGCAACATCGCCTTCTGGTGAGGCGGCACATGGCGCACGAAACGGATACGTGAGATGATGGGCTTGTTGTCGCGCAGTCTCACATACAGGTATGCCACAGCAGCGATGAGGAGCAGTGTCAGCAGCGACAGCCAGAACAACGGAGACCACTCACTCCAAAGGAATGGGTTGTCCTGCACGCCCTTAGGCGGGAAGAACTGATTGGGGTGTAGGGTGTCGACCTCGACGGTGAGCACCTTGAGTCCGAAGCGTCCCTTAGCCTGATAGGTTTTTCCATCTACCTTCACCTCCATGGGCTTGAGGTAATAGAGCGAGTCGTCGAACGATGTGATGGTATAAACCCTTGTCAGTTTCACCCGTTGGTCGTCGAGATGCAGGGTGTCGAGGTCCTTCATCTCGAGTACCTCGACTCCAGGTATCAGCGGAGCAGCGTACTTATAGTCAGGGAACTGCGCCTGCTGTCCCTCCTTCATGGTGACGCTCAGCGTGATGGCCGACTGCTCGCCCACAAGGAGTTCCATCGGTTCGAGCGACATCTCCACCTTCACCTGTGCCATGCCAGCCACGAAGGCGCTTAAGAGTATGATTATGATATTCAACCGTTTCATCTTCATGGCATGTTACGTTCTCATATCGAAGAGCATCCTCAATGATTTCACATAGTCATCTGAAGTGGATATCGACACATGGTCGACATTGCTTCTGGTGAATGTATCCTTCAGCTGAGCCTGTCTTCTCCACCAGTAGGCAGTGTGTGCATGACGCAGGCGCTTGCTGCTGGTATCGACCACCATCTCATGGCCCGTCTCGGCATCGCGTATTCGCATGAGTCCCACGTCGGGCAGTTCTTTTGCCCGTTGGTCATACACCTGTATGGCGACGACATCATGTTTTTGGTTAGCGATAATGAGTTGGTTGTCGAAATCACTCCTCACAAAGAAGTCGCTTAGCAGAAATGCCGTGCAACTGCGTTTCATCACTTTGGTGAGAAACTCCACCGCCATCCCCACATCGGTGCGCAGGCTCTGCGGTTTGAAGTCGAGCATCTCGCGAATGATGTAGAGGATGTGTTTGCGTCCTTTCTTTGGCGGGATGTATTTCTCTATCTGGTCGGAGAAGAAGATGACACCGATTTTGTCATTGTTCTGAATGGCGCTGAAAGCCAGGGTGGCAGCAATCTCCGCCACCATGTCGCGTTTGGTCTGCCTGACCGTTCCGAAATCGAGCGAGCCGCTGACATCGACCATGAGCATAACAGTGAGTTCACGCTCCTCCTCAAAAACCTTGACAAAAGGTTTGTGGAAGCGTGCCGTCACGTTCCAATCGATATCACGCACATCGTCGCCATACTGATATTCCCTCACCTCAGAGAATGCCATACCCCTGCCCTTGAAGGCAGAGTGGTATTGTCCGGCGAAGATGTTCTGGCTCAGCCGACGCGTGCGTATCTCGATTTGGCGCACTTTTTTCAGCAACTCAGCGGTATCCATCAAGGCACCTCCACTTTGTTGATGATGCGGCTGACGATTTCCTCACTGCGCACGTTGGTTGCCTCAGCCTGATAGGTCAGCCCGATGCGATGGCGCAGCACATCATGAGCGACAGCCTTCACATCCTCGGGCACCACGAATCCACGGCGTTTGATGAAAGCATATGCCCTTGCCGCCCTGGCAAGGCTGATACTTGCACGCGGAGAACCGCCGAAGCTGATGAGGTCATGGAGTTCGTTGAGTCCGTATCTCTCAGGATAACGTGTGGCAAAGACGATATCAGCGATATATTGCTCAATCTTCTCGTCGATATACACCTGACGAACCACATCGCGCGCCTCAATGATTTCCTTTGCCGTGGTGACGGGAGTCACCTCAGGAAGGCTCTTGTGCAGATTCTCCCGGATAATGAGTTTCTCCTCCTCCAATGTGGGATAGTCGATGACAGCCTTGAGCATGAAACGGTCGACCTGTGCCTCCGGCAACTGATAGGTGCCCTCCTGCTCAATGGGATTTTGTGTCGCCATGACGAGGAAGGGATCAGGAAGCGCGAAAGTGTTGTCACCGATGGTGACCTGATGCTCCTGCATTGCCTCAAGGAGTGCGCTCTGCACCTTGGCGGGAGCGCGGTTGATTTCGTCAGCCAGAACGAAATTGGCAAAGACGGGACCCTTCTTTACTTGGAATTTCTCCTCTTTCTGTGAGTAAATCATCGTTCCCACCACATCAGCAGGCAGGAGGTCGGGAGTAAACTGTATGCGGCTGTAACGCGCGTCGATAAGTTGTGCAAGTGTCTTGATTGCCAATGTCTTGGCCAGTCCGGGCACACCCTCAAGCAGGATATGTCCGTCGCTGAGCAAGCCAATGAGCAATGAGTCGACAAGGTGTTTTTGTCCTACAATCACGCGGTCCATGCCCATAGTGAGGCTGGAGACGAATGCGCTTTGCTGTTCAATCCGCAGATTGAGTTCGCGGATGTCGAATGTGTCTGCCATTTTTATATGAATTATGAGTTATTCTGCTTTGAACCCACCTATTGGCGGAAAATCAACGCAAAATTACAACATAAAACATGAATGGGCGAAAAAAGCAGACTAAATAATATTAAAATATTAAAAAGGAGTTTAGGAGTTTGGGAGTTTAGACTACTCCTCCTCAACCTTTTTGGGGAGCACCTCAGAAATATAGGCATGGAATCCTTGAAGGGCACGGTATGTGGCGGTAGAGAGATTGACGTCACGGCCCTCATCCTCCTCCAGTTTGAGAGTGCGCACATCATCCTTAGAACCATAGGCCAACCAAATGGTGCCTACCGGTATTTCCTTGGTGCCGCCGCCAGGTCCAGCAATGCCGGTGGCAGCGATGGCATAGTCGACATTGAGGGTCTCGCATGCACCTTTGACCATGGCGATGGCCACTTCCTCACACACAGCCGTTTTTTCCTCAAGGAGTTGGTGGTCAACATGGAGCAAGCGCTCTTTCACCTCGTTGGTGTAGGAGACGATGGCACCTTTGAAATATCCTGACGCTCCAGGTGTCGCAATAATTGCCTCAGCGATGCGTCCGCCAGTGCAGCTCTCTGCAGTACCGAGGGTCTTACCAGATTCGTAGAAAAGGGTTTGTATCTCGCGGCTCAACACTTTTTTTTCAAGTTCCATAACAGTTTGTGGATTAGGTGTTTAATAATAAAATTATTGGAAAGTAACTTTTGAGAAGGCGGGTGCATCGATGTTGCAGAACTCGCCATCGAGGTATTTGTAATAGCCCGTGGCCGCAATCATGGCGGCATTGTCGGTGGTATAGCTGAATTTAGGGATATAGATGGTCCATCCATAACGCTCGGCATGCTCCCGGAAGGCATTTCTCAATCCGTTGTTGGCGGAGACGCCACCAGCCAACGCCACATGCTTGATGCGTGTCTGTTTGACTGCCAGGCGCAGTTTCCGCATAAGGATATCAACAATGGTATACTCCAAACTTGCAGCAAGGTCTTCCTTGTGATGCTCAATGAAGTCAGGGTCTTCCTTCACCCAGTCGCGGAGGTTGTAGAGAAACGAGGTCTTCAGTCCGCTGAAGCTGTAGTCGAGACCTGGAATATGGGGCTCGGCAAACTGGTAGGCATGCGGGTTGCCCTGACGTGCCAGGCGGTCGATGATGGGACCACCGGGATAGCCCAGTCCCATGACCTTTGAGCATTTGTCGATTGCCTCTCCTGCGGCATCATCGATGGTCTGTCCAAGGACCTGCATCTTGTTATAGGCATCTACTCTCACTATCTGTGAGTTGCCACCGCTCACCAAGAGGCAAAGGAATGGCAACGGGGGAGCTGAGGTGTCGTCGTCACTTTCCTTGATGAAATGCGCCATGACATGTCCCTGCAAGTGATTGACATCGATGAGGGGAATACCTAATGAGCGTGCGAACCCCTTTGCGAAACTTACCCCCACGAGGAGCGAGCCCATCAGACCGGGACCGCGAGTAAATGCCACCGCGGAAAGCATTTCCTTGGTGATGCCCGCTCTTGCGATAGCCTGATCGACCACCGGCACCACATTTTGCTGGTGTGCCCTTGAAGCCAATTCCGGCACCACCCCACCATAGTCGCGGTGCACATCCTGTGATGCCGTGACATTGCTGAGAAGCACCCCATTGCGCAGTACGGCGGCCGAAGTGTCGTCGCAGCTACTCTCTATACCTAATATATAGACATCCTTCATTGTCAATAAGTTAAGATTTCCACTCCGTGCTCAGTCATGAGGAGTGTATGTTCCCACTGTGCACTTGGTTGCTCATCCCATGAGATAACCTCCCAACCATAGGGATCCTCCTCGTCGACAAACACTTTCCATGAACCTATGTTAATCATCGGTTCGATGGTGAACACCATGCCAGGCACGAGAAGCATTCCCTGTCCTTTGCGCCCAAAATGCGGGATGTCGGGCTGTTCGTGGAACTTCAGTCCCACCCCATGACCGCACAGGTCGCGCACCACACCATAATGGTATTTCTTGGCATGTTTTTCTATGGCATGCCCAATGTCACCCACAAAGCAATAGGGTTTGGCAGCCTCCATGCCTATTTCAAGACATTCACGGGTTACCCTGACGAGTTGTTCTTTCTCGGGTGTTGTCTTTCCTATGATGAACATCCTCGACGCATCGGAATAGTATCCGTCAAGGATGGTAGTGAAATCGACGTTGATGATGTCGCCCTCCTCCAGAACATCCTCCTCCTTGGGTATGCCGTGGCACACCACCTCATTGATGCTGGTACACACGCACTTGGGGAAGCCCTCATAATTGAGGCATGCCGGTATGCCGCCATGTCCTGTGCAGTAGTCATAGCAAATCTTGTCGATTTCGAGTGTGCTCATTCCGGCATGAATATTCTTTGCCACCTCATCGAGCACCCCGGTGTTGACCACACCACTCCGCCGGATACCCTCAATCTCCTCAGGTGTCCGAATGAGTTCGCGTGTGGGCACCTCCTTGCCTTTACTCTCCCAGTACATCACCTTTCTGTCGAGGTCGGTGATGGGTTGTCC
This sequence comes from uncultured Prevotellaceae bacterium, assembly GCA_902767775.1. Classification (GTDB taxonomy): domain Bacteria; phylum Bacteroidota; class Bacteroidia; order Bacteroidales; family Bacteroidaceae; genus Prevotella. Next base: position 19,266 of record CACXIP010000033.1, read on the forward strand.
GGGCAGCAGATGCCATTTTTTCCTTTTGTTGGCCATATCTATTTATTTTTGGAGTTTAGACATATTATTCCTTTAAGGAGTTTAGGAGTCTAGGAGTTTGGGAGTTTAGACATATTATTCCTTTAAGGAGTTTAGGAGTCTAGGAGTTTGGGAGTTTAGACATATGATTCCTTTATGGAGTTTAGGAGTCTAGGAGTCTAGGAGTTTGGGAGTTTGGGAGTTTAGACATATGACTCCTCTAAGGAGTTGAGGAGTTTTACATATGCTTTGAAAGCTATACGAGCACTCCTTCCTTCTGCAGATAGGCATGGATTTCCTGTGTCCAGTCTGCACCATTCTCCGGGCAATAGGTGTAGATGCCCAACTGACTGGCAGCCGCCACGTTGCGCGGTCCGTCATCCACAAAGAGCGTCTCCTCGGCAAGGATTTTCTCATCCATGAGCACTTTTCTGAAAAACATGGGGTCGGGTTTCATCATGCCCACTTTGTAACTCATGTAGAGTGCGTCGAAATAGTCGCTGATGGCATGTCCGTTGCCATCGAAGTTCTCACCGTTTGCCCAGTGCATCATAAACGGATTGGTGTTAGAGAGCAGTATGAGCCTATAGCCCTCCTTTCGCAGTTGCCTCAGAGCCTTCAGATTGCGCTGTGGCAGTTCTTTCCTGTATGCCAGCCATGCATGGAGGCACTCCTCGTAAGAGAGTTGTCTTCCACACTCATTGCTGAGTTTGTCGATGAACTCACTGGCGTTGATTTTTCCTTCCTCAAGGTCTCCGAACATCCCCCCTTGAGTATAGGGGTCGAGTTGTTGGGCAGCATTCGCCAATCCCAGTCGTTCGAAACATTTTACAGCATACTGATGGTCGAGGGTGATAATCACCCCGCCAAGGTCGAAAATTATGTTTTTAATCATCTTCTTTTTTTATTCGTTATTATCCTGAAAAACATTGAGTTTGTTTTGGCGCGCCTCCTCGATAGAAAGGATTTGCTGTTTTGAGGCCTGATAGCCGTCGCGGAGCCGCTCATAGTCGTCATTGAGCTGTTGCTCCAGTGATTTCCGTCCCTGTGCATCAAGCAGCATAGCCGCCGCACGGGCATTTTGCGAGGCATCCTTCATCCATACCACCGGTCCGCCATAGACAGGTGCGATTTTAAGTGCCACATGGAGTTCGCTGGTGGTGGCACCACCTATCATGATGGGGATGTCGAGATGAGCGCGTCGTAATTCTGTAGCCACGTTGACCATCTCTTCCAGACTGGGTGTGATGAGTCCGCTCAGACCGATGAGGTCGACTTGTTCCTCCACAGCCTTCCTGACAATCTGCTCCGCCGGCACCATAACCCCCATGTCAATGACCTCGTAGTTGTTGCATGCCATGACCACCGCCACGATATTTTTTCCTATATCGTGCACATCGCCTTTCACGGTGGCGAGGAGAATTTTTCCCGATTTGGTGGTGCTTCCCTCACGCTGCCTTTCGATGACCGGTTGGAGATAGGACACCGCCTGCTTCATGGTGCGAGCCGTTTTGACCACCTGGGGCAGGAACATCTTTCCTGCGCCAAAGAGTTCACCCACAAGGTTCATACCTTCCATGAGAGGTCCCTCGATGATGTCTACCGCCTTGGGATATTTTCTGAGCGCCTCGTCGAGGTCGGCAGGCAAATAGTCGCCGATGCCCCTTCGCAGCGACTGTATGAGTCTGTGCTCCACATCCGTCCTGCGCCACTCATCCTCCTCAGCAGGCTTTGATGTAGCGGATACTGAACCGCCAGCCTTCTCTGCCTCCATCTGCTGCCGAAGTTCTGCTGCAAGCGAAATAAGCGCCGCCGATGGGTTGTCGCACCTGCACAGGACAGCATCCTCAATCGCCTGCAATTGTGCCTTCGGGATGTCATCATATGTCACTTTCGCAGCGGGGTTGACAATACCGAAGTCCATCCCCTGACTGATGGCATGATAGAGGAAGACAGCATGCATCGCCTCACGGATATAGTTGTTGCCCCGGAAGGCGAACGACAGGTTGCTCACCCCACCGCTGACATGCACCCCTGGCAGGTGTTTCTTTATCCATGCACAGGTACGGATGAAGTCGGCCGCATAAGCGTCATGCTCCTCGATGCCCGTGGCGATGGCGAGCACATTGGGGTCGATGATGATGTCGGTGGGACGCAGACCCGCTTTTTCGGTGAGGAGACGTGTAGCCCTTTCCGCTATTTGTGTCCTCCTTTCAAAAGAGGTCGCCTGTCCTTGTTCGTCGAAACACATCACGACCACGGCAGCTCCCATCCTCCTGATGAATCGTGCGTGGCTGAGGAAGACATCCTCTCCCTCCTTCAGTGAGATGGAGTTGACAATGCATTTTCCCTGTACACACTTGAGTGCCGCCTCAATGACGCTCCAGTCGGACGAGTCAATCATCACCGGTACACGGGCTATGTCGGGTTCAGCTGCGATGATATTGAGAAAATGAGTCATCTCCGCCTTAGCGTCGAGCAATCCATCATCCATATTGATATCAATGACCAGAGCCCCATCTGCCACCTGTTTGCGAGCGATGCCCAAAGCCTCGTTGTATTTTTTCTCGTTGATGAGTCTGAGGAACTTGCGAGAACCTGCCACGTTGCAGCGCTCGCCCACGTTGACGAAGCCAACCTCTGGGGTCACCGCCAACATATCGAGCCCACTCAGCATCAGGATATCGGATGGTGCCTGAGGCACGCGTGGTGTCTTCCCCTCTGCCCGCTGTGCGAAAAGACGGATGAAGTCCTCATCCGTACCACAACATCCTCCGATGATATTGACCAACTGCTCGTCCATCAGTTCCTCCATCAGCGGTGCCATCGTTTCTGCCGTCTCATCATATAGGCCCATAGAGTTGGGCAACCCGGCATTGGGATGAGCTGAGACGTAATAAGGAGCCTTGGCAGCAAGGTCGCGCAGGAAAGGTTTCATCTGCTTGACGCCAAACGAGCAGTTGAGTCCCACGGAAAGAATATCGTAACAACTGATGCTTGCGAGGAAGGCGTCGAGGGTCTGTCCACTCAACGTTCTTCCCGCCAGGTCGCTGATGGTGACCGACATCATGATGGGCAACTGCCTACCGCTGTCCGCCATCGCCTGAACAACGGCATCGACAGCAGCCTTGGCGTTGAGGGTATCGAAAATCGTTTCTATGAGGAAGACATCTATCCCACCCTCGATAAGCGCCAATGCCTGTTCGACATACGCCTCATGCAGTGTGTCGTAGTCGATGGCACGTGCCGCAGGGTCGGACACATCCGGACTCATCGAGCAAGTTTTATTGGTAGGTCCGATGGAACCCGCCACCCACCTTGGGCGGTCGGGTGTATCAAACTCATCTGCCGCCTGGCGAGCCAGCCTTGCGCCCTCGAGTGCCATCAACCGGCTGAAATCCTCCAAATGATAGTCAGTCTGTGAGATGCGCTGCGAACTGAATGTATTGGTGGTGATGATATCGGCACCCGCCTCGAGGTACTTGCGGTGAATCTCGCCCACCACATCTGGGCGCGTGAGGTTGAGCACATCATGGTTGCCTTTGATAAGCGAGTGGTTGTCGCGGAACATGTAACCATGGTAGTCATCCTCTGTGAGAGAATACCGCTGAACACGCGTGCCCATCGCTCCGTCGAGGACGACGATGCGCTGCCGAAGAGTCTCCTGTAGTGTCATTTTTCCCACGTCAGCTCTTGTCAGAAGTTTTTCTTAGCCCTGTCCATTTCTCGCCGATCCTCCTTTTCCTTCAGCGTCTGCCGCTTGTCATACAGTTTCTTTCCCCTTGCCAGCGCGATGTCCATCTTCGCCCTTCCATGCTCATCGATGAATATCAGGATAGGGATGATGGTAAAACCGGGTTGTTTGGAAGCCTCAGACAAACGGTGAATCTCACGCTTCGTGAGCAATAGTTTGCGGTCGCGGCGCATCTCATGATTGCTGTAGGAACCATAGAAATAGGGAGAGATGCTCATGCCTTTGACCCACATCTCGCCGTTGATGATGGTACAGTAGGCATCTACGAGGGATGCCTTACCCATGCGGATAGATTTAATTTCTGTGCCTGTAAGCACAATACCCGCCATATAGGTCTCGACGAGGAAATACTCAAACGAAGCCTTCTTGTTCTTTATCTGTACAGGACTCTTTTTCCTTAGAAGTTGCTGTTCTTTGTTCATCTGCTATTCTTTCACGATGGTGACAAACTGGTCGAGGTGCTCATCGAGGTAGTAAGCCACGGCATTGGTCCATTCCTCTTCGTTCTCCACGAAGTCATCGTCGAAGTCGTCGAACTCAGGGAATTGCTCATAAAGAGCCATGAACTCATCGTCGGTGAAATCGCCCTCTATCGCCTCATGGTGGTGGGTATAGGATTTGTGTGCCTTATTGAGCAAACTTGCCAGGGAAGAGATACCCCAATTGCGCATCATGCGCGAGAATGGGTTTTTGAAGATAAAGGCACCATAACCATCATGGATAAGTTGGATGAAACCACCCTCCATCACCTCATCACGGAGGATGATGTATGCGAGCAAGGTTACCTGGTCGGCACTGAGCTCAGCCATAGTCTCGGCATTGAGTTCACCGCCAATGGATGCATAAATGGCCTTGACGACCACATCGATGAATTCATCGAAGTCTTTCCCCGCAGCCTCGACCAACTGCGTTTCCTTTACAATCACCTCTTTCATGTCACTATCCTATTGAGAGTGCAAAGTTACAACATTTTTTTCACACCCGCAAAGAAGATAGGAAGAATTGAGTTTTGTTATTGTCCTACAACGATTTTGGCTGTTGAACTGGGGATTTTGGTACTTTTCATCTTGTTGTCGACCACTACTGAGGCAGAGATGTTGGTAATGCGCACCTCATAGTTTCCCTTAGACATTTTCTCTGTTGTCTTCAATGGGAAGCGTATGATTTCACCCTCTTCGCCATTGACCTTGACACCTGTCATGGAGAACACCACGATGCGGTATCTCCCATCAGACAGAGCCCGGCACATGACGTTCATGCCCTTCAATCTACTTGAAATAATAGGCTGCACATCTTTATTCTCCTTGTCGATGACGTAACATCCGTCGGGCAAAAACAAGTCAAATTGGAAGCCATTGACATCATCCTCATTGGCCATGCTGACCACCAACTCATTATCGCCACCCCATTTCAAGTCGCTTGCAGTGATAATGACATCACCAGCCTTCACCACTTGGAAGGTTATGGTCAAGAGCAATATAAACAGTAATTTTTTCATATTTTCATTATTTATCAAGGGATTAGGATACCCAAATAGTTAGGTTGACACTATGCCCCAATTTTCTTTATTGCAAATTTACAACAAAAAGTATGAGATTTGCAAATTATTGCTTGTTTTTTTGAGTCTGATGTTCATTCATCAAAGAAAGCAAGCAATTCCCTCATGTCATTGATAATAAAGTCAGCACCTGCCTGTTCAAGTTCCTCACGCGACCCATTGCCCCATGTGACACCACAGGTCTTGGCACCTGCGCGAACTCCCATAAGGATATCAACGCCCATGTCACCAACTACCAGTGTTTCCTGTGCCTTGAACCTAAGGGTGTTCAGAGTTTTCAAAACTGGTTCTGGATGGGGTTTGGCTTCCACCACCTCCTGTGCCCCGACAATCAGAGAAAACAGGTCCAGAAGCCCCAGTTGCCCCAGCAATTCCTTCAGAGACTGGCTTGAACGGGATGAGGCAATAGTGAGGGTGATGCCCATATCCTTCAGGCTTTTCAGGGTCTCACCAACAAATGGGAAGGTCTGTGGAATGATATTTTTGAGGTTTTTTGCGAAAAGGCGATGGTGAGTATCTGCACAGAGGTCCAATTCGCTGTCAGACAATGCTGGAAACATCTGGGCATAACAGCCTTTCAAAGGAAGCCCTATGGTGGAGGCACATGCTGCATCGTCACGCACAGTCAGATGAAGTTCGCGCATCACGTCCTGCATCGTGGTCACAATATTGCGCCGGGTGTCACCAAGCGTCCCGTCAAAATCGAATATGATTAGTCGAAGTTGCCGCGCCTTTCTCGCAGTGGTAATCATAATTCTAATTCCTAATCCTTAATTCTTAATTCAACTATAGCCGGTTTTAGCGATTTCGACTGAGGCGTAACCTTGAGCTTGACCACACCACCAGTATTGCCTGCACGAAGGATAACCATCGCCGAACCATTGTAGAGGCTGCGCTCCGTCACAGCATTAAGTTCATCAGAAATCATATCGCCATTGGTCACCGCCACGATGCGGGCATCGCCCTCCACCTCAAACGACAAGAGGTCCTGAGCGCCATAAGCCCTACGTCCCTTGCCATCCACAGCATGGACACGGACATGCATCAGGTCGGTGCCATCGGCACGCCACACTTGCTGGTCGGGTGTCAGTTGCAAGCGGCGGGCATCACCGGATGTCTCTATGCGGTGTCGGGCCACCATACGTCCTGCGCGGTATGCCACAGCCTCGGCATAGCCATCGGCATACGCCACCTTGTCCCACCTCATCTTGTTTCGTGTCTTCGCATCAGACGTATTTGCACGTCTGCCTTGACTCTTTCCATTGACAAACAGTTCCACCTCATCGGCATTGCTGTAAGCATAAATGGTGAGCAGCGAACCCGGACGGCGGTTCCAATGGTCGCTGTAGCGCTCTCCACCGAATTTAATCCCGTTCCATTCTATGTTGTCAGCCACCTCATCGACAATGCTCAGGTGTACCATCGGTTCTTCCTCCTTGAATATACTGCGAAGAAAATACGCCATCGGTTTGGGTTCCAGTGAGATGTCGAAAACACCGTTTGTCCAGCCTTTTGCCGGCCATCCCTGTGATTCCCCAAGGTAGTCAATCATACCCCAGTATGCCAGTCCAATGACCTTGTCAAGGTCCATCTCAAAGAAATTGGGACCCATCATGGTGAGGTTTGCCTCACTTTGATAGAACATCATCCAAGGGAAGCGGCGTCCGTCGCCCGGGAAATACATATAACGGTAGTTGTAAGCCGCCACATCGGTCTCCAATGCCAATGGTGCTGGCAGCGAGTCGGTCGCCATATTGCGCCCGCGAGGGTGCATAGCCACTGTGACAAGCCTTGTGGTATCATAGCGGTGAAGCAGTTCACGCTGCATCCTATAGGGAGTCACTCCCCAGTCATTGTAAGGCAGGTTGGCGTAGGTCTGCAGTTCGTTGCCAAGGCTCCACAGCACCACAGACGGGTGGTTGCGGTCGCGCTTGATAAACTCAGGCACATCGTGCTGCCACAGGTCTGTCCACTCTTTTCTGCCACCAGTGAACTGGGTGAGCCATTTATCATACAGTTCATCCACAACGAGGAAGCCATACTCATCGCAAAGGTTAAGGAAATCCTCACTGTAAGGGTTGTGCGAGGTGCGCACATGATTGAATCCCCACTCTTTCAGGAGTTTCAGGCGTTTCTCAATCGCCCTCGGGTAGGCTGCCGCACCCAATGCGCCCAATGTGTGGTGATTGGCAATACCCTTCCAAATCACCTTTTTGCCATTGAGTTTGAAGCCAAACTCAGGTGAGAACTCGATGGTACGCACACCAAAACGGGTTTCCATCCTATCCGCAACGCGGCCGTTCTCGTCCTGCAGTTCAACAGTGAGACGATAAAGATAGGGCGACTCGCAGCTCCACAGATGTGGGGCAGCGAGACGGATGCTGTCGAGCGGATACTCATATACCTTCATCTTCCTGTTCCATGCGATATCCGTGGTATGGTCAGCCACGGCATTTCCCTCCTTATCCGTCACTACAGCACGCACTTTGAGATGCTCCGTGCGAAGCGAACAGGCAATATCAGCCTGTATAGCCACTGTCGCCTCCCGTTCTGAAACAACTGGTGTCGTGACATACAGTGAATGACGAGGCAAGTAGAGTTGCGGGTCGGTGACGATGAGTGTGACGTCGCGGAAGAGTCCGCCCCCAGTATACCACCGTGAGTTAAGTGGTTCCTGTGTATTCGACTTTACGGCGATGACATTGGTCTCTCCAAACCGCAGCCGTTTGCTGATGTCGATTTCAAAACCAACATATCCATAGTCAGTGCCTCCGACCAACTGTCCGTTAAGCCACACATCACCCACATACATGATGCCTTGAAAGTCGAGAACGATTCTCCTACCCTTCCATGCCTCATCGGGCGTGATGGAGAGGGCATACCAGCCCACTCCCATCTCCTTGAAGGCACGGGCACTCAAGCGGCTTTTGAAGTTGCTTGCCTGGTCGCTGTTGTCGCCCTGCTCGTCAGTACCAGGTGCCACCCATGGCTGCTCAATCTGGAAGTCATGGGGCAGATCGACAGTACGCCATCCAGCGGTAAGTGCGTCTACATTCTGCGGAGTTGGCACATCATTGATGTCACCGAGATGGAACTTCCACCCAAAATTGAGGTTGATGACTTGACGGGGAGCATCAGCAGCAGAGGCCCCTAATGCAAAGCACAGGAGCACGAGCAAAAATGCGGTAAATCGCATTGGTGCTCTGAGAGAAAGGAGTAGGTGGTTCATATTGTTGGTTATACAGATTAATTAGTGAGGTCGCGGCATTGCCACTGATTACCTAATAGTAGATGAAGAAGGGCATGCATGGAGGCGGACAGAAGAGTTGAGACCGCTTGGGACAGGTGCCCAATGCTCATAGGTGGTCTTGTTGTAGTTGAGGTCCACCACATTGATTTCCTCCATGATGCGCCATTTCACCCCCCTGCGGTCCAAGTCGGCTATGCGGTTGGCAGGCAGGTTGGTCACTTCAATACGGATTTCGTTGATACCCTTATGCAGGCGGTTTCCAAGGTCAAGCAGATAGGGCACGCACCACACACAACCCACATAATCGTCGTTGACATATACACGGGCGCTCTCGCGAACATCACCCAAATCAATCATCCAATGTTTGAGAGCTTGTTTTTTGTCGAGTTTCAGCGTAGTTGTATATACACCAGTCCCCATGGTCACAGCAGCGTTTTTACTCAGTCCTTCCCAGGTGCGCAGGCTGTCGAGCTGGAATGTTTCACCCACCTTGGGCGCCTCTTCGATAAAGGAGAGTTGCCATGGCATGGCAGTGAGGTCGATGACATCGGTGGAGTCAGGCACCATGAGGGGGTCACCAAGGGTTTTCTCAGGCTTCACCGTAAGCGGAGCATCGAAAGTCTGAAGAATGCGCGACTGCCCCGAAAGCAGACTCACATAGACCTGGTTACCCCTGACCATAGCAGCACTGATGTCGCCCGTGAGCGGGTCGAACCACACAGCGTCGCGGAAGGGCACCGTCAGCGGCATCCAGGCCGCCTTGTCGTCGGGTGTCAGGTTGGCGATGAAATAATGATATCCTGTATCGTTCGACCGTCTGATGGCACGCAGTCCATGACGGGCACGCATTGCCTCAGGAACAGCGGCACGATTCATCGCCGCCTCGTCGATGCCATAGATGATATGTGCACCCTGTGCCTTCAGATTGTCGAGATGTGCTTTCAGAGCTTCCGGCATCTTTCCCGTTCCAGGGATGAGCAGTCCACTGTATCGGGTGCCAGCCGCCGTCACCAGTTTGCCGTCTTTGCACGTCGTCCCCATCAGGATGCGCTCACTGATATAATCACAATCATACCCCAAGCTATCAATTTCGAGGATGCTCCGAATAAACTCCGGTGCCTTTTCCGCCATCTTGTGGATATCAAACGCCATGAGGAGTCCAGCAGCCCCCTTGGCATGACGCTTCGCCCACATGTCGCGCAGCGGCACCAAGACGAGGAAGTCGTTGTCGGGTTTCCCCATCTGCAAAAAGCTCTGGCTGCGCTCGATATACCTCATCAGTTCGGGTGCATCGCGCCAGATACTGTTATTCGGACTCATGTCAATGCTGGCGTAGAAGCGCCATCCCGGCCAAGCTGCCTCTTTCGGACTATAGCATGTGCCATGGAAGAACATATGGTTGACACCGCAGGTGAACATCAGGTCGAGGTCGGGTTTCATCTGAGACAAGGAAGTGCGGAAATGCTCAGTGAGCCAGGTGAAAGTCTCGCTGCTTACCAACGGTTTTCCGGTGATATGAGCAGCTGATGATGCGTATTTGAGCATCGACACATCACTGTAATTGGGGCGGGTAAAGCCAGAATCCTTTCGCAAGCCACGGATATTGAACTCTGATAGTCCGAAGCCTTCTATCTCAGGCACATCTACCGAAGCATATACATCGATGAGGCTCGCCGGCGACCCATGTGCCTGGTTGCGCGTCAGCGCCCCATGGCTGTGCGCCCATTCGGTCCACTGCTGTGAGAAATTCTCCAAGAGCAAGTCGCTCAATGTCTCGCGGTAGTCCGACAGCACGTCCTTTTCCCTGTCATTGCTTGGGATGTCGATTCCCAACAGTTCGGGATAATGCTTTTCCAAGTCATAACCGCGCCGCGCCTTGAATTCCTTGAGGAGCGAGGGTGTCCAATTGGCATTATATACCTCATAAGAGTCATTGAAGAAGTTGTGCGGCCATGGTGTCGCACTTTCTGAAAACGCGCGGTCGAAACGGTCGAGATAGTGGCGAACGGCTTCTCTGTCAAAATGGTCGATGACATACCCTGCACCACCGGGTGCCGCCCTCTTCACCTGTTGGCGAGTGCGACTCTCATACTGTGCGATGAGGAGCCATTTCCCTGGCAGGCGGAGCATCTCCACCTGTCCGTTCTCCACTGCGCCCATCATATCGACGCAACGCCCTTTGTAGCCCTTTACATCGATGGGGAAAGCCTGTACGCTTTTGAGTTGGGCAAAGCGCCGCTCCTTCTCATCGCCAATGCTGATGTCAACCGTCACCGCCTTGTCGGTGGGACGTTCGACAACAACGGTGTCGACGATGAAGACCACCTTGCACGCTGCCTCCTCGATGGGCACCTCTGGACCACCAAACGGCCATCCTGTACCAGTGTTCATATCGACAAGGATGCCATCTTTTTTCCCTTCTGTCTCCACCTTTTGCAGGGCAGACATCCACTGTGGCGAAAGGAACGGGATGGCGCGTGCCTCATTGCCCTGTACTCCATAGATGGGTGTTATCTCCACCGAACCCGCCCCGACCGAGGCGTATTGCTGCATCGTCCATTCGATATTGGCATCATCGACAGCTGAGCCTGGCCACCACCAGCGCAGTCCCGCCTTGCTTTCCGGCGAGGGTGTGGGCCATGCCAACTGAGCACTTGCTGTAATGGCTGACATCAGGAGCAACAAGGATGTAATTGTCTTCTTCATCATGAGAATATTTTGTTGTAGTTTGTTAGATGGGAACAAAGGTAACTAAAAAAGATTAAAGATTAAAGATTAAAGATTAAAGTTTTTGCTTTGAACCTCGTTTAATCACGGTGTAAGAAAAAAAGTGAGAAAAAAATTTGGTGGTTCGGGAAAATGTAGTACCTTTGCACCGCAGAAACGCACAGGAGCATAGCTCAGTTGGTTTAGAGCGCTTCAGTCACATTGAAGAGGTCATCGGTTCGAGTCCGATTGTTCCTACGAAAAGAGCCAGGCAAAGATGCTTGGCTTTTTCTATATCATGATTTACCTCAACGACGACATCACACAATTTGACCTCAGTGCGGCAATGCCACGGCTGACGGCACAGCGACGCGAACAAGTGCTCCGGTTCCGCAATGAATTGGGGCAGAAACTCTGTGCAGCTGCTTTTCTGCTGCTCTGCGACGGATTGCGTGAAGAGTATGGCATCACCCTACCTCCCATACTGGCTTATGAGGAAGACGGCAAACCATTCCTTGCCGATTATCCGAATATCCATTTCAATGTGAGCCACTGTCCTGTTGCCGCCATCTGTGCCGTCGCACCCCACCCCGTCGGCATAGACATCGAGCGCATCAGACCATACAACGAATCGGTAGTTCGCTACACCATGAATGACGAGGAACTACGGCAGATAGAGGCTTCATCTCGCCCCGATGTCGCCTTCATACGTTTGTGGACAATGAAGGAAGCATTGCTCAAGTTGTCGGGCAGTGGCATCAGGAAAGACATGAAGGACGTTCTCACCGGTAAGGAGCAGTTCACCACAGTGGTGAACACGACCCGTGGATACGTATACTCTGTATGCTGCAAAATGCCATGATTCCTAAATTAGGGAATCTGCGAATTGTCTTCATGCTATCACTCACTCTTTTTACACAATAACCGAACCAAATGCGACAGATGCAAAGGCTCCAAGTCTCATTTGTCGCATTGTTGTGTATATGTCGCAACGAATAGGAAAGAAAAGTGGCGGTTTGTATTCCAAGATGCAGGAAACGGGATTACATTTGCAACGAAAGATAAACAAAAGCAATTCCATTCATGTTCATACAAAAAACAACAATTATGAAAAAGCTGGTCAAATGGATGCTCGCCGCCATCCTTATCTGCGGCACTGCCACCACACTCACCTCATGCGAGCAAGAGGAGATGGAAGACATCATCAACACCGCCAACATCATAGGAACATGGAAAAGCGGCGATACGAAATTCTCGCCGACACCCGAATCCGACCTTGACCTCGATTTCGATGGGTGCATCACCTTCAATGCCGACGGCACCTTTACCGACTGCACCGGTAAGAACGGACATTGGACACTCCGGGAGCAAACAGTGACCCTATACTACCCCAATGGTGACGCTCAAAACAGACAATACACCATACAAGATGGTTTCTCACGCAACCACATGGTGCTCTCAACCACCATCAACACCGAAGACGGCAACAGCTACCACTGTTCCTTCATCCTCCACGGCTAAGACAGACATAACGAGTGACCGCTGGTTGCAGACAACAGCCAAAGCCGTTATCTACAGCCATGACAGCGTCACCGACATCATGATAAATACCCAGGCCTCATGCGTTCAACGAACCATGAGGTCTTTTTTGATTCATCCAATTGTTAATTTATTTTAATTGTTGGTTCAATACGTTAAACATACTATCATTCTTATTGTCTAATCAAATAGTAGTCTACTATATTATGATAATACGTATTGATTATAAGCTTTTGGCAGTCATGGTGATGGGTGTCCTCATGAGTGCATGCAAAAATGAAGAGAAAAAGGACAAGCCCCAAGGACCAGTACATTACAAAACTATGGTTGTGTCTGCTCATGACGTAACCCTTGAGCAAGCCTATACCGCCCGCCTCTCTGGCAGGCAGATAGTAGAAGTGCGCCCTCAAGTGTCGGGCAACATCACTCAAATCTGCATCAAGGAAGGCGACCAAGTAAGAAAAGGCCAGACATTGTTCGTGATTGACCAAGTGCCCTTTAAGGCCGCACTTGAAATGGCTGTTGCCACGAGAAAGAGTGCGGAAGCCAAGTTGGCCACGGCACGGATGAACTACAAGAGCGAGGCTGGACTGAAAGAGAACAATGTGGTGTCTGATTTCTCTGTAGAGACCATGCGCAACGCACTACTTGAGGCCGAAGCCGCCTTAGCACAAGCCAAAGCACAGGAAAACAATGCCCGCAACAGTCTCTCCTATACCATTGTGAGAAGTCCGCTCACCGGCGTTGCATCTATGATACCCTGGCATGTAGGGGCTTTGGTGAGCAGCAACATCAACGAACCCCTTGTGACCGTTGCCGACGACCATGAGGTATACGCCTATTTCTCCATCACTGAGAACCACACGTTCGACCTTATCAAACAATATGGTTCCATCAACCAATTCATTCAAAAGGCACCAGATGTGAAACTCAGGCTGAGCAACGGCAACGACTATGCCCTCGCCGGACACATTGATGCCATCAGCGGTTCGGTTGACAGTTCAACAGGTTCAGTCAACATGCGAGCCACCTTCCCCAACCCCAACAGGTTGCTCCACAACGGAGGAAGTGCCTCCATCATCCTGCCAACACGCCTCACCAACTGCATCGTTATACCCCAAGAAGCTACCTACGAACTACAGAACAAAATCTTTGTCTATAGGGTGGTCAACGGGGTGACCAAGGCCACACCTGTGGAGGTGCACCGACAGAACAACGGGCGCGAATACATCATCGACAACGGACTCAATGTGGGTGACACCATCATCGCCGAGGGAGCCGGACTGCTGAAAGAAGGGGTAAAAATATGAATGTAAGGACTTTTATCGACCGTCCTATACTATCGGGCGTCATATCTGTACTGATAGTGCTGGTGGGTGTTATTGCACTCATCCAACTCCCTTTGGAGCAGTTTCCCGAAATTGCTCCGCCCACCGTGCGCATCAATGCCAACTACACAGGAGCCAATGCCGAGACCGTGATGAAAAGCGTCGTCGTACCATTGGAGGAGGCCATCAATGGTGTGGAAGGCATGATGTATATGTCGTCGAGAGCCTCCAACACGGGAAACGCCAATATCTCCGTCTTTTTCAGGCAGGGAACAGACCCCGACATGGCGATGGTCAACGTGCAGAACAGGGCCGCCACTGTCCAGGGAAGATTGCCCAGCGATGTGGTGAAAGGCGGTCTGACCGTCAGAAAACGTCAGTCGAGCAACATCAAGCAGATTACTGTGTACAGTCCCGATGACACTTTCGACCGCACCTTTCTCGCCAACTATACGAAAATCAACATTGAGCCCCGTCTGAGCCGCATCGCAGGCGTCGGCGAGGTGAACGTCATTGGTGCCGATTACTCCATGCGCATCTGGCTCGACCCGCTGAAGATGGCACGTTATGGCATTACTCCCGCTGATGTCAGCAAGGTGCTCAGCGAGCAGAACGTAGAGGTGGCTACCGGTACACTTGGTGCAGACTCTCCCAACACTTTTCAGTATATCCTCAAATACCGCGGAACATACGAGGAAGAGCAAGGCTATGAGCAAATGGTCGTCCGCTCCCTGCCCAATGGCGACGTACTCCGCATAGGTGACATCGCAAAGGTAGAGTTAGGCTCACAAAACTACAACTACATCGGCGAGACAAACGGGCATCCCAGTGTCAACGTCTCCATCAATCAAGTCTCCGGTTCCAACGCCAATGAGATTATCGAACAGATAGACCGTGAGGTGGAAGACATACGCGCCGGACTGCCACCGGGAATCGCCATCGACGACCTTGAGTCGAAGAAAGATTTCCTCGATGCCTCCATCAAGAGCGTGCTCAAGACACTTTTTGAGGCCCTGCTGCTCGTCATCCTCGTGGTGTATATTTTCTTGCAGAGTTTCCGCTCCACAGTGATACCCGCCATTGCCATCGGTGTTTCGCTCATCGGCACGCTTGCCGTCCTCTATGCCATCGGTTTCTCACTCAACATGCTCACATTGTTTGCCTTGGTGCTCGTCATCGGTACCGTGGTCGACGATGCCATAGTTGTAGTCGAGGCCGTGCAGGCGAAATTTGACGAGGGAGAACGTTCAGCCTACGATGCCACGACGAAAGCCATGGGCGGCATCACCTCGGCACTCGTCACCACCACCTTAGTATTTATGGCAGTCTTCGTGCCTGTCTGCTTTATCAATGGTGTGACCGGCACCTTCTATACCCAGTTTGGACTCACCATGGCCATTGCCGTCGCCATCTCCCTCTTCAACGCCCTTACCCTGTCGCCCGCCCTCTGCGCACTGATTATGACACCCCATGCCGATGAGGAGCAAGGAGAAAAACTGAGTTTCTCGTCCCGTTTCCACATCGCTTTCGACTCCGCATTCCACCGCATTGTGCTCAAATACAAGAGGATGGTCGGTTGGCTGTTCCGTCACAAATGGTTGCCTGCCCTTTTGGTGGTCGTGGCTGCAGCAGGCCTTGCCATGCTGATGAAGACCACAAAGACCGGACTTGTGCCAAAGGAAGACATGGGGACTATATATGTCAACGTGCAATCGTCACCCGGTTCGACACTGAGACAAACCTACGGCATCATGAAGGAAGTGGAGAAACGCATCAAGGACTTGCCGCAGATACGCATGTACTCACTCGTCGCCGGCAACAGTGTCGGTTTCGACCAGTCTTCCTCCAGCGGCAACTTCACCCTTAAGTTAAAGAACTGGAACGAGCGCAAAGGAAAAGGCAACGATGTGGATGCCATCACCGAGGAAATCTACAAGCGCACATCCGACATCTCCAATGCGAAAATTCAGGTCAGCACTCAGGCCATGCTTCCAGGTTTCGGAAGAACGAATGGGTTTGAAGTACACCTACAGGACAAGAAGGGAGGCACCATCGAGGAGCTGATGGCCGAAACCAACCATCTCATTGGTGCCCTCAATGAACGTCCAGAAATCAGCCGCGCCTTCACCAACTTCTCACTCAATTACCCCCAATACCGTGTCGAAGTAGACGCTGCGTTGTGCAAGCGGCATGGGGTATCTCCCAACGACGTGCTGTCAGCCCTTCAGGGATATATAGGCGGTCTGTATGCCTCCAATTTCGTGAGGTTCACCAAACTATACCGCGTGATGGTGCAAGCCTCGCCAGAATATCGATTGGACGAAGAGTCGCTCAACAACATCTTCGTCAAGACCAGCAGTGGGGATATGGCTCCCATCGGACAATATCTCACCCTCACCCGTGTGTTTGGCTCTGAGACCCTGTCGCGCTTCAACCTATTCCCCTCCATTGTGTTGAACGGTATGCCTGAGGAGGGTTACAGCACCGGACAGGCCATCGCCGCCATCAGGGAAGTGACAGCAGAGGTGCTGCCAGAAGGTTATGGATATGAGTTCGGCGGCATGACCCGTGAGGAGGCAGCAGCGGAGAACACCACCACCTTGGTATTCATCATCTGCATCATCTTCATCTATCTTATCCTTTGCGCCCTCTACGAAAGTCTGCTGATACCCCTTGCAGTGATTCTCAGTGTACCCTTTGGACTGGCAGGCTCATTCATCTTCGCGCAGATATGGGGATTGGAGAACAACATCTACATGCAGACCGGACTCATCATGCTTATCGGACTGCTTTCCAAGACGGCCATCTTGCTGACGGAATATGCCTCCGAGCGCCGCCGGCAGGGAATGGGCATCACAGAAGCTGCACTCGACGCCGCCGGGGTGCGCCTTCGTCCCATCCTGATGACCTCGATGACGATGGTGTTTGGCCTTCTTCCGCTTGCCCTTGCCACAGGAGTGGGCGCCAATGGCAATCAATCGCTTGGTGTGGGCGCCATCGGCGGCATGCTCATCGGCACCATCTCACTGCTCTTTATCGTTCCCACGCTCTTTGTGGTCTTCCAGACGATAGAGGAAAAGATTAAAAAATGAAAATTAATGGCCTCATGATTCATCAAGAACTCATGAGGCCATTTGCGTTGTAGTGTGCGTAACTATCAATAGAAATTGAAGTAGCGGCGTGCGTTGTTGTAACTGATGTCCTCGACCATGCGGGAAAGCGACTCCATATCGTAGGGCAGGAGACCTTTCTCCACATCATTGCCCAACAGGTTGCAAAGCAGGCGGCGGAAGTACTCATGGCGCGGATAGGACAGGAACGACCTAGAGTCGGTCAGCATACCCACGAAACGGCTAAGGAGTCCGAGCACAGAGAGTGCATTCATCTGCCTGGTCATACCATCAAGTTGGTCGTTGAACCACCAACCAGAGCCAAACTGTATCTTTCCTGGGCAAGAACCATCCTGGAAGTTGCCGAGCATAGTGGCAATCACCTCGTTGGCGCACGGGTTGAGTGTATAAATAATGGTGCGTGTAAGCTTGCCCTCAGCATTGAGATGGTTGAGGAAATGGCTCATGGCACGAGCTGTGTTGAACTCACCGATGGAGTCAAAGCCTGTATCCGGACCGAGACGGTCATACATAAGACTGTTGTTGTCGCGGATGGCGCCATAGTGGAACTGCTGAGTCCAATCGCTGGCATGGTCCATCTCAGCCATGACAGTGAGGAAGCAATGCTTGTACTGGCGGGCCTCATCAGCGAGCAACGACTGTCCGCGCATTGCCTTTGAGAAGATGACCTCAATCTGGCTGTCGGTGTAGGGCTCATCATAGAACTCCTCTATGCCATGGTCGCTCAGACGGCATCCGTTCTCATGGAAGAAGTCATGGCGTTTCTGCAAAGCATCGACCATGTCTTTGAAGGTCTTAATTTCCATGTCGGCAACCTCAGCCAACTTTTTCACGTATGCAGCGAACTCCGGTTTCTCGATGTTCATCGCCTTGTCGGGACGCCATGCCGGAATCATCTTGATTTCAAAACCACTCTCACGTGTCTGCTTATGGAAGCGCAGGTCGTCAACCGGGTCGTCGGTGGTGCACACGCACTCCACATTATAGCGGCGCATGAAACCACGTGCGGTGTACTCAGGCAGTTGGAGTTTCTCGTTGCACTCATCAAAAATCTCTCGGGCAGTTTTGGGGCTTAGCAGTTTGTCTATGCCGAAAGCCGTCTTCAGCTCAAGGTGCGTCCAGTGATACAACGGGTTGCGGAAAGTATAAGGCACGGTCTCTGCCCATTTCTCAAACTTCTCCCAATCGGAGGTGTCGGAACCGGTGCAGAAGCGCTCATCCACGCCATTGGTGCGCATTGCGCGCCACTTGTAGTGGTCACCACCGAGCCAAACCTCAGTAATTGACTTAAACTTGTGGTCGGTAGCCACCATCTCGGGGATGAGGTGGCAGTGGTAATCGATGATGGGCATGCGTGAAGCATGATTGTGGTAAAGTTCCTGCGCTGTTTTGGTTTCAAGCAGGAAATTCTCGTCCATGAACTTTTTCATAAGTAAGTAAGATAAAACTGTTTATAGTTGATGTTATGTTTTTAAGGCTGTTTTAAGTTTTGCAAATTTACGAAAAAAGTTTTGAAAAGCGGAAACAATTCCTTATATTTGCAGTAAAAATTACGCAAACGATGTCGTACGACTCATCCCCCACCCCATCCACTGGTCTTGCATCACCAAGAGGCAAGGTGCTGCTTATCTACACGGGCGGCACCATAGGCATGGGTTGCAATCCCCGCACCCATGCCTTGGAACCATTGGATTTCAATCATTTGGTAGACAATCTCCCAGAGTTCAAATATCTGGAAACAGGAATCGACACCTATTGCTTCACCCCACCCGTCGACTCCAGCGACATGAGTCCGCAGCTGTGGGCCGAACTGGTGAAGCTCATTTCTGACCGCTATGACGATTACGATGGTTTTGTGATTCTCCACGGCACCGACACGATGGCATATACTGCCTCAGCCCTGTCGTTCATGTTGGAGAACCTTACTAAGCCAGTCATTCTTACTGGCAGTCAGTTGCCCATCGGTCAGTTGCGCACCGATGGCAAGGAGAACTTGGTAACCAGTATCGAACTTGCCTCCGCCTGTCATCCCGACGGGCGTGCCATCGTACCCGAGGTATGCATCTATTTCGGCGGCCGCCTGCTACGCGGCAATAGGTCGACCAAACAGTCGGCAGATGGCTTTGATGCCTTCGCCACCTTCAACTATCCCGTCCTGTGCCATGCAGGAGTCAACTTCGTCTACCACCACCACCACATCCTCAAACCCGACTACAGCCGAGGCATGACACCCCACACCGCGATGGACACCAACGTCATCGTGCTGTCGCTGTTCCCCGGCATCCAAGAGTATTTCCTGCGCCATGTCCTTGAGGCGCCAGAATTACGCGCCATCGTGATGCGCACCTTCGGCAGCGGCAACGCCCCCCACAGTCCAGGACTGATGCAGTTGCTGAAAGAGGCAAGTCTCCGTGGTGTCACGGTAGTCAACATCAGCCAGTGCGTGTCGGGAGCAGTGGAGATGGTGCGCTACAACACCGGTCTTCAGTTGCAGGATGCCGGAGTGGTGAGCGGATACGATGGTACGGTGGAGAGTGCGGTGACCAAACTGATGCATCTGCAGGCCCGCTACAGCGACCCCGAACTCATCAGGAAATACATGAACCAATCGCTATGCGGGGAAATAAGTGTTTGAATTTGAGATTTGAGATTTGAGATTTAAGATTTAAGTTTTGAGATTTAAGCTTCGCTTGATTGTCGGCTGCACCTCGGCATTCTGAAAGCAAGCTTTCGACTGCACTCGGTTGGCACGACAATTGAGTTTTGAGTTTTGAGATTTTATGACTGCAGAATTATAAAACAAACATACATTTATTCATTTTAAAAGCAAGAACCTATGAAAGAACTGAAAGGAACCAAGACCGAGCGCAATTTGCAGGAGGCCTTTGCCGGTGAGAGCCAAGCACGCAACAAGTACACCTATTGGGCATCAAAAGCCAAGAAAGACGGCTATCAGCAAATAGCAGCCATCTTCGAGGAAACCGCCAACAACGAGAAGGAACACGCCAAGATGTGGTTCAAACTGCTCGAGGGAGGCAGCATCCGTTCAACGACCGACAACCTCCTTGCTGCAGCAGAGGGTGAGAACTTTGAGTGGACAGGCATGTATGAGCGCATGGCACAAGAGGCAGAGGAAGAAGGATTTGACGAGATTGCCGCCAAATTCCGCGCAGTAGCTGCCATTGAGAAGCACCACGAAGAGCGCTATCGCCGCCTGCTGAAAAACATCGAGGACGGTATAGTGTTCTCACGCGACGGAGACTGTATCTGGCAATGCCGCAACTGCGGACACATCGTCATCGGCAAGGCTGCGCCCGAAGTTTGTCCTGTCTGCGACCATCCGCAAAGTTACTTTGAGTTGGTAGCCGAGAACTATTGATTTTTTCAAAGTATTTCGACACAAAGATGCAGAGGTACAGAGAATCTTTTTTCTTTGTATCTCTGTTTCTTTTTTTAACTTAGAGGTACTGAGACACTGAGATTATTTAACTCAACCTTCTCAAGTTGAAAGGAATGTAGGAGTGTGAGAGTATAGGAGTGTAGACGAATGTCTAGGGAATCAAGGATTTTAGGAATTCATCACCGCCAGCGGCTATATTTCCATTGTTCCTCTATTCCCTAGACATTTATACCCATGACCGGGAGCGGTCAATAACCATAAGTTACTTTTTTGTCACCACCACCTTGCGGCCGTTGCGGATGTAGATGCCGCGGGTCGGGGTGGAGACACGCTGGCCCTGCGTGGTGTACCAGTCGCCGTCGTTGGTGGTATCGGTGGAGATACTCTCGATGCCCGTGGCGATGCCGCTGACATCGGAGAGCAGGAACGTATTGGTTTGAGCGTCCACCACCTGAATGTCGCTCAAGGAGACGTCACCCCCATGATTGCCTGCCACCTGC
>CACXIP010000034.1 GCA_902767775.1 uncultured Prevotellaceae bacterium
GTCCAAAAACACTCTTTTTTAGGTATTGTGTATTCCAATTATCTGCCATAACTTTGCAGTTGCTTAAACAGGAATTATAGGTACATTATTCATATATTTTTTTGTGGGTGGCTGGTCAGTGATGATCTGCCACCTTTTCGGAAGGACAATAAACCAATTCAAGATACGACTATGACAAAGAGCATCAAGATTTCAATCCTGTGGCTGCTGACCATATCCGGCTTTGCAGCCCATTCCATTTGTGACGTGCTGCCCATGTTTTGGGGCAAGAACATGGCCGTTGTTGCCACCGATGGCAATGTAGACCAAGGCATGATCGTGTTCATGATGACGCTCTCGTTCCTCATCCCCGCTTGTGGCGTGCTTTGTATGTTGGTGAAGGGAAAGGTGACGAAGGTCGTCAATGCCGTGCTGGCCGTGCTCATCGCCTTGTTCAACATCGCCCACGCTTTCATGGAATTGCCGTCGGACAATGCCGGACAGTACATTGTCATGCCTATGATGATTGTCATCGGTGTCATTCTCGCATGGTATGGTATTAAATATGTGAAGGAGGGCTGAGTTATGAGGTTTTTCAGCAAGTTCTGGAACACCAATGCCCGTCCGGAGGGATGGCTGGGACGTTTCGCACTGCGGATGACGAACCTGACGCATACTCCGATGGCACGATGGAATCTCTCGTTTATCGACTTCCAGCCTGACTGGACGATACTCGATGTGGGCTGCGGTGGTGGCAAGAACATAGCCCGTATGCTGAAGCGCTGTCCGAAGGGGCAGGTCTATGGCATAGACTATTCCGAGGAGAGTGTTGCCATGTCGCAAAAGAAGAACAAACGACAGCTTGGCTCCCGCTGCTTCATCGAGCAGGGCAATGTGATGCGGTTGCCTTACGAGGATAGCAAGTTCGACCTTGTGACAGCCTTCGAGACGGTTTACTTCTGGCCGGACCTGAACAAGTCTTTCTCAGAGGTATATCGTGTGTTGAAGCCCGGAGGTATGTTCATGTTCTCCTATGCCCACGACTCCAGTGCGACCATGCGCTACTGGGCAGAACAGATAGAAGCGATGAATATCCTGCCAATAGATGAGATTACCAAGATTTTGACAGATGCAGGCTTTGAAAATCTTCAGACTGCCACGAAAGGAGACTATACGGTCAACTTCCGAATCCAGAAGCCTAAGACGGGGTTCTGACAACGGTTCATAACTTTGCAACTGGGTTGCAATAAAGTTGCCGTACCTTTGCACCCGAATAGAAAAAATGATTATGGCAGACAAGATAAAGAATTCGTACAGGTTCAGCAAGAGTTTCTACGACGATGCCATCACGCAGGGCAAGTGGTGGAGCAAGTTGTATTTCAAGTTGCTATGGGGCGGTGTCGATGACAACGAGATTGCCCGCAGGGTGCTGGGGTGGATTCCCGATGACTTTTCGGGCAGAATGCTCGATGTGCCAGTGGGAACGGCAGTATTCACCTCCAAGAAATATGGAAGGATGAAGCAAGCCGACATCACCTGCCTGGACTATAGCCGTGACATGTTGGAGCAAGCGGAATACAGGTTTCATGAGGCGGGTATTCCCAATATCAAGACCATACAGGGCGACGTGGGAGCGTTGCCTTTCGAGGATGGTACGTTCGACACCGTGCTCTGCATGAACGGCCTCCATGTGTTCCCAGATAAGGGTAAAGCATACTCAGAGATACTGCGCACATTGAAGCAAGGAGGTGAATTGCTCGCCAGTTTCTATGTGGCCGGAGAGCAGAAAACCGCCGACTGGCTCGCCAGGACCGTGATGACACGAATGGGCTGGTTTACGCCACCTTTCGACACGGCCGATGATGTGCGTCGGCGGCTGGAGCCATATTATGACATCATTGACTTCCATGTGGAGGGAGCCATGCTTTATTTCAGGGTCAGGAAAAAGTAAATCATCATGTCAAGACGAGCGTCACGATTCCAGAAACACGCCATGTCGCTGATATATCGCGGCAAGGAGATTTTCAAGCTACCGTTGATTAGTAATGCCTCATCCGTAAGTTTCGATTAAGTATTTCACAAATTGCGGGTCACTGAAGTTGATAGTGCCGGTGTCGTGCTGGTTCATCGAGGCTATCTGTGCCATGTCTTCATCGGTCAAAGTGAAGTCGAATACGTCGAAGTTTTGTGCCATGCGTTCCTTGTGGCTCGACTTGGGAATGGCAACGATACCGCGCTGGGTGAGCCAGCGGAGTGCTACCTGGGCGGCACTTTTACCATATTTTGCGCCGATGGCTGAAAGCGCTTGGCTTTTTACGATGCCATCCACGCCCTGTCCGCCAAGCGGTCCCCAGGCCAGAGCCTGCAGGCAAAATAGCAATAACCACAGAGAATGACTGAATATGCAGTTCACCAAACTATCTTTCAGATTATTTTGCTATCTTTGCATCAAGATTTTTGAAACTACTTAAAAATGATGAAGAACATATTTACTATACTGCTGCTGACAGCATCCTTGACTTTGCATGCGCAGAAGTTCCAGCAGGAGTTCGGCAATCCACGAAAGGCATTTGTGGAGACCATTGCCACACCCAACCACTCTGACAGTTATTACCATAGGGGCCAGTCTGCCACACTGCGCATTATTGCCCGTGAGGGTGGGGTGCCCTTGGAAGGAACCATCCTGCGTTATAAGGTGGGGCCGGAGATGTGGCTGCCTGAACAGTGGGACTCCACGCGTTTCGTAGGAGGCGAGGCTTTGGTACATATGGGAACTATGACCGAACCGGGATTCCTTGCCTGCCAGTATGAGTTCAGCACCTCCGACGGCAAGACAACGAAAGACCTGGTGAAACTGGCTTTCGACCCCGAACAAATCAAGACATGCACTCCGCTGCCGCAGGACTTCACGCAGTTCTGGCAAAAAGCGTTGAAAGATGCCCGCAAGATACCGTTTGAACCAGAGTACCGCGACATACCCGATGCCACTAATGATGAATTCGTCACACGCCTCGTGCGTCTGCGTGTCGGCAAGGAGAAGTGGATGCAGGGCTATCTGACCATTCCTCGCAGTGGCGGTCCTTTCCCAGTGGTGCTTTGTCCTCCGGGAGCTGGCAGTCAGAAAATCTACCCTTCGGACTATTTCCCCAAGTTGGGGTGTGTCTATATGAAGATAGAGATACACGACAACGACCAACTGATGGCCGACGATGCCTATAATGAGATGCGGCAGAAGAAGTGCGACGGTTATATGCGCCGTGGCATGGCATCACGCGACACGTATTATTATAAAGACGTGTATGTAGGCTGTGCCCGTGCATTGGATTTCCTTTGTTCACTGCCTGAGTGGGACGGCAGGAACGCCATCGTCACCGGAGGTTCGCAGGGGGGCGCACTGACCATCATCACAGCTGCTCTCAACGAGAAGGCTACAGTCTGCGCACCGTTCTATCCGGCTTTGTGCGACCTGATGGGGTTTCTGCACCATCGTGCAGGAGGCTGGCCCAAGTTCTTCAGCGGTTTTTATAAAGACGGGCAAACCGACATATCCCAGGAGCAGGCAGAGGCCACGTTGCAATACTTCGACGTGGTCAATTTCGCCCGCCAGTTGACCATCCCTACCTTCATGTCATGGGGTTATAGCGATGACACTTGCTCTCCCACATCCGTTTGGGCAGCGTGGAACGAGATTACCTCACCCAAAGCCAATGATATCACCCCGTCGAGTGGACACTGGCGCTTCCCTGCCAGTTGGGAGAAATGCTGGCAATGGATAAAGAAACTGATGAGGTGAGTTGTTGGTCAACGTTTGGTATTTTTTCTTGTAATTGCACTTTTGTTTTCAGAAATAGTTGTATTTTTGCCTGATAAGCCGCTAATCCTTTATTATAAACAGATATTTTCAATGACAATACAAGAAGCAATAGAAGCCCGGCACAGTGTAAGGGCATATAAGGAACAGCCTCTGGCAGAAGATGTGGTCAGGGCGCTTGAAGAAGAGATAGTGAGGTTGAACCGATGGAGCAGCGAGTACCATTCGAGCTCGCTCGGAAATGGTCGAGTCGCAACGGAGGAAGGCAAAGACCATGAAGGACATCTCCACATGCAACTGATTCTTAATGAGCCAAAGGCTTTTCAAGGGACGATGGCCAAGTATGGCAAGTTTCGCAATGCCAACAACTACATTGTCATGGCAGGAAAGAAAACTGATGACCTTGATGAACGTGTTGGTTATTATGGCGAGCATCTGGTTTTGTTGGCTCAGACGCTGGGTTTGAATACTTGTTGGGTAGGTCTCAGCTACTCAAAGGTGCCGGGAACGTATGTGCTTGAAGAAGGCGAGAAGATAGCCTGCTATATCGCCATCGGCTATGGTGAGACACAAGGAACTGGGCACAAGATTAAGTCCGTAGAGCAAGTAAGCAATGTCAGTGACAGCACTCCGTCGTGGTTTCGGAAAGGTGTAGAGGCCGCCCTGCTTGCTCCTACTGCCGTCAACCAACAGAAGTTCTATTTTGAGTATTCCGGAATGGAAAACAACCGCCATAAGGTGATTGCCAAGAGAGGATTCTCAATGATTGGATATACGAAGATGGATTTGGGTATTGCCAAATATCATTTTGAGATTGGAGCCGGAAAAGAAAACTTCGTGTGGGGATAAACAGATAGTGGAGTAATGCTAAAAATGAATAAGTAAAGCAATAATATGGACCGAAGTCAAGAAATCATTCGCACCAGTTGGATAGGCATCATTGCCAATGTGTTGTTGGCTGGCTTCAAGGCCGCAGTGGGCATCGTGGCCAGTAGTGTGGCAATTGTGATGGATGCCGTCAACAACCTCAGTGATGCGCTGTCGAGCGTCATCACCATCGTAGGCACAAAACTTTCCGCGCGTCCTGCCGACCGTAAGCATCCCTTTGGCTTTGGACGTATCGAGTATTTCAGCGCCATCATCATTGCCGTCATCGTGCTGTCGGCAGGCATCACCTCACTCATTGAGTCGGTCAAGAAGATATTCGACCCTACCGAACCTTCCTACACATCCACAACACTTATTGTCATTGTGGTGGCCATCGTGGTGAAACTGGTATTGGGGCAGTATGTCAAACGGAAGGGAGAGAAGTTGAAGAGCGATGCCCTGATAGCCTCAGGCTCAGATGCCTTGTTTGACGCCATCATCACCTTGGCAACGCTTCTGTCGGCTGGCGTGATGCTGTTATGGGGTATATCGCTCGACGGTATTCTCGGCGCCTTGATTTCCATCGTCATCATCAAGGCGGGTGTCGAGATGCTGGCTTCGCCTGTCAACGAACTGTTGGGCACCAGCATTCCGGCTGAACTGACCAAAGAAATCAAAAAGGAGGTTTCCGACTTCGAGGGCGTGCATGGCGTGTTCGACCTGATTCTTCACAACTACGGTCCTGATGTGAAGATTGGTTCGCTCCACATCAATGTCTACGATACGATGTCTGCCCACGATATTCACCGCTTGACCCGCAAAATCTCAACCTACATGTTTGATAAACATGGTATTGTTATGACCGTTGGTGTTTATGCCGTTGCCACGGGTGAAAACCGCCGCGCCGAACTACAGTCGCAGGTCATGCAGACACTTTCAGCCCACAAGGAGATTGTACAAGTGCATGGTTTCCTCTATTCAGAGAAAGACAATATGCTTTCCGTCGATGTCGTTCCCGACATTTCTGTGCATGATGACGCCGCCCTTGTCAGCCAACTGTGCAGCGAGATTCAGCCCTTGGTGCCTGAAATGCAGGTGGTCGTCGTGGTGGACCATAATTACAGTGAGTAAAAAGACCAATACAAATAACGAATTATGAATATGAAGAACATCATGCTAATGGCAGCAGTAGCAACAACATCTCTGATGGGATGCAGCAACAAAGGAGAAGAGCCCCAGAAAACGGATTTCGTGGACGACGTAAAGGTGGCTCTCGCTGACAGCGGACGCATCGACCTGACCAAACTTCAGTGGACAAGGGAACCAGCTGGTTATGAAGTGAAGGGCGATACCATCACGGTAACTACAGCACCGCACACCGATTTGTGGCAGCGCACATACTATCATTTCCAGAACGACAACGCACCTGTGCTGCAGATGAAGACTCGTGAGAAATTCTTCAGTTTTGTGGTGAAGACCGACTTCACGCAGAGCCATCAACGCTTCGACCAGTGTGGCATCGTCATGTATCTCGACAGTGAGAACTGGTTGAAAGGGTCTGTGGAATATGAGAACGACGAATTTCAGCATTTGGGCAGTGTCGCCACCAACAATGGCTATTCAGACTGGGCTACAACGGCTATACCCGCAGATGTCAAGACGATGTGGTATAGATTCTCTCGCCGCGAGGATGACTATTGCATCGAATGCTCCACCAATGGTGTGGATTTCAGTCAGATGCGCATTTGTCATATGTATGCAGGTGCTGAGGAAATCAGTTTTGGTATCTATGCCTGCTCGCCTGAAGAATCTTCATTCACGGCAGTTTTCTCAGACATGAAGATTACCGAATGCATGTGGAAGGCTCACGATGGCCAGAAGCCTGACAAGGAATCATGAAAGTAGGGTAGGGATGAATCTCGAAGAAATATGTTCAGTTTAAAATATCAAGTTACAACAAGCACCTGTGATAGTGAGGGACGGTTGAAATTGTATTCAGCCCTTCAGATGATGCAGGATTGCTAAGAAATGTGGATTGACAGCGAACCAGGCGTAAAGCAGTATTTTGCGGAGCAAAATATGGTTCAGCTGTTGGCAACCCGACAAGTGGAAGTGATTAGGGTTCCTGAATACAAAGAGGAACTGACGGTGACCACCTCCGTCTATGGCATGAAGCCCATGTTTGGTTTTCGCAATACATTCATTTATGATGCAGAGGGGAAACCTTGCTATAAGACATGGAGCATGGGGGCTTTTGTGGATAAGACCGCTGGCAAACTGAAACGTGTGGATGATGCAACCATCGCTTCCATGACGTTGGAATCTCAGTTGGACATGAATTACAGAGACCGCCGAATCATCCTGCCCAAAGAAGGTGGTGAGAGTTTGGCTCCAGTCAAAGTGCTTCGTGCCGACATCGATTACAACAAGCACATGAATAATGCCAATTATGTTCGTGTGGCTATGGAACTGCTTCCCGAGGGATTTGAGGTAAAAGGACTTAGGGTGGAATATCGTGTGGCTGCGAAGTTGGGCGACGTCCTTCTCCCGACCATGTACCAGATAGACCATGGCTTCATCGTCTCTTTGTCAGATAACAAAGATGTGAGTGCTATCATTGAGTTCTTAGATTGATTTTTCTGTTCAATAAGTCGACTCTATAGCCCCTTATCGTCATGCCGCTGTCAAAGTTGGTATTTGGAACAAACGCATCGTTGCCTTATGGCTGCAGGCCAATCCCCAACTGACCGTCAGGGAAATCAGGGAAATCATGAAGACCACCTGCATCAACGATGAGTGGACGACCGATATAGACAAGATACCCTCGCACAACAAGGTGCAGGCTGGCTATGGCAAGATTGACTGCCTGGCAGGTCTGAAGCAAATCCTCGGCATCAGCACCGGCATCGAGACCGTTGGCGCTGATGGGCACCGCGAGGCTTCACCCGCCACGATGTACAGCGTCGATGCGCCAGTCTAAAACATGATGGGGCAGCGCGTCGATAAGTCGCATAAAGGACTCGTCATCTACAAAGGCCGTAAGTACATGAATAGATGATGTGAATGCCCCAAAAGACAATCGTTAAAACCTATGGATATGAGAAAAGTCGCCTTATTATGTATGTTGTTCCTGCCATTGGCCGCATTGGCACAAAAGCAATATTATCTGCCCACCGCTGAATCTGTGACAGACGAGAAAGACAGACCGATGATTGAGGTCTATCTGCCAAAAGATGAAGTGACTGGAAGATGTGCCGTTGTGCTTTGTCCGGGCGGAGCCATGAGATGGTTGTCGTGGGAGAGTGACGTGGTGAGGATGGCTGCATTTCTGAATGAACATGGCATTGCTGCCATTGGTTTGCGCTACCATTTGAACAAAGAGCCCATGCCACAGGGGATGAAGATGCCGCCGATGGTGGATGTGACACATCCAGAAGCTTTTCCACAGGCTGATGCCAATCCGATGCACAATGCAAGTGGCGACTCCATCATCCGACTTGCTGCAATGGATGCCAAGGCTGCCATCCGCATGGTGAGGGAGCATGCCGACGAATGGCATATCAGCAAGGATAAAATCGGTTATCTCGGTTTCTCGGCTGGTGGCGGTGTGGCCATCGCTGCCACCATGTCTGCCGACGCTACGGAGCGTCCCAATTTCCTATGCACCAACTTCGGCCCCTCGCTGATGCCCGTTGCTGTTCCAGAGGATGCCCCTCCCTTGCTGATTATGACCCGTGCAGAACATCCCAATGTGGCAGCAGGACTTGTTGCCCTCTTCATGGAGTGGAAGAAGGCTGGGGCTAATGCTGAACTACATATTTATGGTGATGGCAAAGGCCCATACGAACTGATGCCTCAGACGGGTGAGACGACGACTGAGACCTGGAGCAATCAAATGGTTCAGTGGCTGAAGTCCAAGGGATTTGTCAACAGGTAATGATATAGGATATCCTTTTGTTAATTGCCTCCCTTGGACTTAGCCACTTCGACCTTTTAAGTATTGTTACTTGATTCTGACGATGTTAAGCGAGTATGGGGGCAAGTCCATCAACACGCGATTTCCCTCGGGTGAGAGCAGTTGCTCCACAGGATGAATGTTGGTGGGCATGTCGAGTGTGTTCTCTTCCATACCATCATTGGCTGCCAATCGCACCACCCGGGCACTTCCTGGTGTGAAATTCTTCAGATTCAGACTGGCGGTGGTCGCCATGTCGCTCGTATTCGCTACCTTTACAATGAGTTCACCGCTAACCTCGTCGATGGTGGCAGAGGAGAAGACGCCTTTCGTATCGTCGTGTTTGAGCACGGTGTCGAAGACGAGCTGGTCGTCCAACCACGCCTTGACGCTGTCGCCTGCTACCTGCAAGGTGATGTCATACCAGCGGCCCTGCTCCACACGTCCACGCCTTTCAACGGTCTGCAACTTGCCGCCATTGCTGATTTGCTCGATGGCGTGCAGGGTGTTGCCCCATCCGCCGAAGTTCAGCCAGCAGTAGTTCTTGTCGTCGACATAGTTGAAGATGATGAGGAAACCCTCGGCTCCTTCGTCTTTGCGGGCGCGGAACTTGCGGGTGTAGTGGTCGCTGTTGTTGATGTCCTTCTCCAAACAGATGGTGGCTTCCCTTCTGCCTGTCTGTCGCACGGTGTTGCCTTCTTTCTTCCAATCGCCATAGATGTATTCAACATCCTTGCTTGTCTCGAATGAGGCTCGCGTGCCCCATGTTCCAAATCCCACGCGGCTCTGCTTGGGAGTAAGTTGTTTGCGGGCCATTCCCTCGTAGGGGTTGGTTTGGCTGACTTTCACCACCTGGGTGCCGATGTGCTGAGGCATGATTTGCTGCACATAATAGGATGGTGTTCCCATCACGCGGCTGCTGCTGAAGCGTATCATGTCGGGGCGCCAACGGGCGTCGTTCTCGTTGACGAAGATGGGCGCATACGAAGCCAACTGCACCACGTCGGAGTTGTTCTCCATGCCCATCATGTAGACGGCCTCGCCCAAGGCGGCGTTCATGTTGCCCAGATTGCCGAAGCCATTGGTCACGGCATATTCACCCACATAGATTTTCGGACCGCGGCGGTCGTAACTGTCGTATTTGTGGAAAGCTCCGGCAAACCAGTCGGGTGAGCGGTAGTAATGCTCGTCGAGCAGGTCCACGGGCAGCGTGGAGTTCCACTTGGGATTGTCGTCGCCCCATGCCACCACGTTGCCGATGATTTTCATCTCAGGATACTTGGCGCGGATGGCTTTGTAGAACTGCTCATAACGCTCGTAATAGTGGTCGCTCTGCTGGCGCGGGTCAGGCTGGTTGTTCTCATTGCCCACCTCCAGATATTCCAGTCCGAAAGGCTCTGGGTGGCCGTTCTTGGCACGCATGGCACCGTATTTTGATGTGACGGGGCCGTTGGCATACTCAATGGCGTTCAAGCACTCGTCAATCCAGGGCTGGATGCTGTCGTAGGGAGTCATGCCGCCGTGCCACAGTCCCACATTCACCACGAAGAGCGGTTTGGCGCCCAGGTCCTCGGCCAACTGCAGGTATTCGTGATAACCCAGTCCGTCGGTGGTGCGGTAGCCCCAGTTCACGTTCCAGTGGCCCTCGCGCTCCTCGATTGGGCCGATGGTGCGCTCCCAACGGAAGGCGTTGTCGGGACTCTCCTGACCTTCCACAAAGCAACCGCCGGGGAAGCGCATGAACTTCGGGTGCATCTGCCACAGCATATTGGCCAGGTCGAGACGCATGCCATTCTCCCGGTTCTTGAATGTGGGTGGGAAGAGACTCACCATGTCGAGCTGCACCTGCCCCACACCGTCGAAGACCAGGGCAAACTGTGCCTGCGGGTCGTTGTCGTTGGCGGTAAGCGTCGCTTCATATTTTGTCCAGCCTTTGGCCTTGTTGTTTGGGAATCCGCTGACCTCACACTCGGCATATAATTGTGAACCGTCCTTGGAGCAGAGCGTGGCCTTCACACTGCCCTTATACTTGGGGGTCTTTGCCCAGAAAGATAGCCGGTAACTACGCCCTTGCACGGTGTTGATGCCCCAATAACCCTCGTTTACCAGGCAGACGGGTATGGTGGGCGATGCCTTGATGTCGAGTTCCAGGGCATTGTGCTGCACGGCATTGAGCAACGGTGTCTTTTTCGAGGACTGTATGAGCCTTGCCGTGAGCTGCGATGGGGTGGCGGCATACGTCGACCAGCCCTGCATGTCGGCAGGTGCGCCGTAGCGTGGCCCGTCCTCAAATGAGCGGTTGCGAATCAGCTCAGCGTAAAGACCGCCGTCGGCGGCATGGTTGATGTCTTCATAGAAGATGCCATAGAGCATAGGACTCACTTTGGGCCCTCGTTGCTGGGCGTCGATGTCGATGGTCACTTGTGCATGGCCTGATGCTGCCAGAACAGTACAGCAAGCCATGAGAATAAACTTTTTGAATTTCATAATTCCAGTGCTATTTGTTGTGATTTGCCTTAATGATTCGCTCTTTTACGTTTTCACCGCAGTGATTTTGCAAATATACGAAGAAAAAACATATTAACAACTGAAAAATGAGTATTTTTGCAGTGAATCAAATATTGGATGTGATGGACATCGAGCATTTCTTCATAGAAAAAGGTCAGGGGGAGGTCTTGATTCTTCTTCATGGAAATGGAGAGAACAGCGATTATTTCCAAGGGCAAATCAATGAGTTTGCCCGATATTACCATGTCTTTGCCATCGATACCAGAGGGCACGGGAAGACACCTCGGGGCAATGCTCCCTTCACCATCCGGCAGTTTGCCGACGACTTGCTGGGCTTTATGGACGCGCGGCAAATAGGGAAAGCACATCTGCTGGGGTTCTCCGACGGTGGCAATATTGCCATGATTTTTGCCATGAGATATCCTGACCGTGTTGCCCGCCTGATTCTCGATGGTGCCAACCTGGATGCAAAGGGCGTGAAGCGAACAGTGCAAATCCCTATTGAGATAGGTTACAGAATCGCGAGAATATTTGCAGGGAAAAGCAAATCTGCCAGGAGGAATGCCGAGATGTTGGGGTTGATGGTCAATGACCCGAATGTGCTGCCGGAAGAACTTGCAGGGATACAGGCGAAGACCCTGGTAATGGCTGGAACAAAGGATATGATAAAGGAAGAGCACACGAGGCTGATTGCTGATAGCATTCCCAATGCCCAACTCGTCATCATCGAGGGTGACCACTTCGTTGCGAACAAATGCCCGCAAGCGTTCAACAAGGTTGTGCTGGAGTTCTTGCAGAGCTAAACCATAGTGGCACCTTGCCGAATATGAGTAATCTCCAAAACCATTAGTATTAGGTATTGCGCACTTTTAGTTTTTTCCGTACTTTTGCAGCGCCTTTTGCCGTATTTTCTCAACTCAAGTAACAGACGATGATAACAACTTTAGTGATAGGACTGCTGATACCGCTGCTGGGCACGATGCTCGGTTCGGCCTTTGTCTTTATGATGAAGGACGAGATGTCGGTGCGACTGCAAAAGACACTGCTTGGCTTTGCCTCGGGTGTCATGGTGGCGGCATCCGTATGGTCGCTGCTCATTCCTGCAATGGAGATGGAGGAAGGCAAGGGAGCATGGGCGGTGATGCCTGCCGCTGTCGGTTTCTTGTTGGGAATGGGCTTCCTGCTGCTCATCGACGAACTGACACCTCACATGCATCTCGGAACGGACAAACCTGAGGGCATGCGCTCACACTTGTCGAAGACAGCCATGCTCGCTCTTGCTGTCACTATCCACAACATGCCTGAGGGTATGGCGGTCGGCGTGGTGTTTGCAGGAGCTGAGAATGGTGCTGCCCATATGTCTTTGGCTGGTGCTGTAGCCGTTTCTTTGGGTATTGCCATCCAGAACATCCCTGAGGGTGCCATCATATCGATGCCGATGCGAGCCGCAGGCAACAGCCGATGGAAGTCTTTTATCTTGGGGGCTTTGAGTGGCGCCGTTGAACCCATCGGTGCGGTTGCCGTCTTGTTGCTAGCATCGATGCTGTTGCCTGTTCTCCCTTATATGCTTGCCTTTGCGGCAGGAGCCATGTTCTATGTGGTGGTCGAGGAACTGATACCGGAGGCATCCAATGGCAAGCACTCCAATCTCAGCACCATCGGCTTTGCCATCGGTTTCGTCTTGATGATGGTTCTCGATGTCGTGATGGGGTAGTGGGGTGACTGATTCTCAGAAATTCTTTCTTACGCCTTGCCAGTCGGGGAATTTCATTTTCAGATATTCATCATCGAGGAAAAGGGCGGATTGTCCCACCTGGCCTTTCAATTGCCAGTCGAGCCACTTCACCACGGCCTTGGCGTAGTTGCCGCCGTGTTTCTCGTAGTAGGTGCCGCTGTGACCATCCTTTGAGTTCAGCATCACTACAGGAATGTTGTCGGCTATGCGC
This sequence comes from uncultured Prevotellaceae bacterium, assembly GCA_902767775.1. GTDB lineage: Bacteria > Bacteroidota > Bacteroidia > Bacteroidales > Bacteroidaceae > Prevotella. The sequence continues at coordinate 13,067 of CACXIP010000034.1, forward strand.
TCATAATCTTTTTGTGCATTGGCAAATGCGATGTCGCCGGGACCGCCAATCATATAGAACATCGGCGTGTGAAGGTTTTTGAGCGACTCCTTCGTCGAACCCATCATTTCCATATCGCCGATACCGGAATTGAGCATGACGCAGGTTTTGATGCGGGGGTCGTGGGCAACACCAAGTACCTGCGCACCACCGCACGACTGGCCCATCGCTGCCACATGGTCGAGGTCAAGACAATGGTAGTATTCCGAACCTGAGGCGGCATTCTGGTCTGTCAGCCAGTCGAGCACCTCAAGCAGCATCTTGGGGTAGGTGCTGAATTGTGGTGCGGCTGGTTGCTGCTTCTTTGATTTCTTGGCTTTTTTGGCGGCCTGCTCTCTCTGCTTGGCCTGCTCCTCTTGACGAGCTTTTATCTCCTCTGCAGTCAAAGGCAGAATCTTCTCGCCATTGGCCATGATTACATCTCCTTTGGTTTCGGGATAGGCCGACTTCAGCACTCCTCTCCACTGTGCCATCACATCAGCCTCGTCGTATGGACCAATGGCAGCGGCTACATAACCATAGGATGCTACTTCACTCAACAGCAGGCGCATCTCTACGTTGTTGTTGAAACAGGCACCGTTGGCATAAACAATCACGGGCAGGGCGCCTTGCTTGGCCACCACTTCCTTCAGGTTCTGCGGGCGATATACTGTGAATCTTGGGCAAGAGGCATCACCCACCACCTCAGATTTGAATGGCCCAGTGCCTCCTTCTTCCACTATTTGCCTTTGAGTTGTCTGGGCATTCACCAGCCCTACGCTTGTAGCGACCAACATCGCTGCCATTAGAAATCTCTTCATTCCCATAATGTTATTTTTTCAAGTTTTTATATTTTTAAATTTTCAAACCCTTACAACATTGTCAACTACTTAACTTCTCTTGAAATCACTGCTTCACTGCTTTGGGAGTCCAGTTCTTGAAGAAGCGCAGCACCTTCTCTTTGTTGTAGCCCTGGCCTTCTTCCAAGAAACTCGAATCCTGAGTATGGATAACCTTGCCATCTTCGTCAAGCACCACGAAAACGGGGAAACCAAAACGTGCCGGGTTGTTCAGGCGTTCCAACATCTTCTTTGTTATCATCTTCTTTTCCTCCCCATCGGATTTGCGGGGGTTATAATTCACGTGGATATAGACAAAGTTTTGGCTGATGATATTGCTGATGGCACTGTCGTTGGTGATGAAGTCAGCAAACCGCAGGCACCATGAACACCAGTTGCCTCCCACCTGACAGACAACGAACTTGCCTTCAGACTTGGCTTTTGCCAATGCTTGGTCAATCTGCTCAATGGGATTGATGTTCTCGTCATAGACTTTCTTTAAAGCCGTCTGTGCATTCACGGTCATGGCCATAAATACAGCCAGAAATGAAATGATAATCGTTCTTCTCATCGCTGTTTTCTTTATTTCCTAAAAATGTGTACCAGTCAGCAAAGTCCTTTTCGCTTGGATGATTGGCATTGATATAATTCCGCCGCTAATTTAATAATAAATATGTTATTATCTGCGGGAAAAGGTATTTTTCTTTTGTTCCTGCTGAAAATAGTGCTTTCCTCCATAGTTTGAATTAAATAGACGTGCTTTCCGTGGTCAAAGTCGCACAATATGCGATAGGGTATTCATTGAATGGCCAAACCTCTTTTGGGAAGAATGCAAAAAATATATCGAACTTGTCTGAATCTTTATTATTTTAGTTATTTTTGTGCCATTAAACATTCAAGTCATGACAACCATAATATGTTGGTGTCTGCAATAAAACTATAAACAATGTCATCCCGTTCTGACTATATCAGGACCATAATATAAGACTCATGGGTGAGATGTGGAACTTGTGGCACGGCTGCCACAAAAAGAGCGAAGGCTGCCAGCACTGTTATGTGTATCGGCGCGATTCGGAGTTCGGGAAAGACTCTGACATCGTGTCGAAGACAGCCAGCTTCAACCTGCCCATGCGTCGTAATCGTCAGGGTGAGTGGAAAGTGCCATCGGGAACGCTGATGTGGACATGCTTCACGTCTGATTTCTTCATCGAGGAAGCCGACAGGTGGAGGGAGGAGGCATGGCTGATGATGCGCCAGCGGAGCGACCTCCGTTTTTTCATAATTACGAAAAGACCGGAAAGAATCCTTCAGCATCTGCCAGAGGACTGGGGCGATGGCTACGAAAACGTCACCATCTGCTGCACGATGGAGAACCAGCGACGCACAGATGAGCGTCTGCTGCTTTTCAGAGAACTGCCCATCCGTCACAAGGCGGTTATCTGTGAACCATTGCTGGAAGCCATAGACTTCCACTGCGGATTAGGTTCTTGGTGTGAGCAGGTAACGGTTGGCGGTGAGTCGGGCCGTGATGCCCGAGTCTGTGATTACGATTGGGTACTCAACATCCGGGAGCAGTGCGTAAAAGCCGAAGTGCCGTTCCACTTCAAACAAACAGGCGCACATTTCCGAAAGGATGGCAGATTGTATACTATTCCACGAAAGCTGCAGATGGCTCAGGCACATCGTGCAGGGATTGATTATAAAACAAGATAAGATGAACATAGAGGATTATCGCGAATATTGCCTGTCGTTGGGCGACGATGTGGAGGAGAAATTGCCTTTCATAGCATTCCATGGTGCTAGTGGAGTGTTGGTATTCTATGTTCATGGCCACATGTTCTCATTCTTCAATTGCGATAATTACACCGTAGTCACGCTAAAGTGCCAGCCAGAGCGAATAGAGGAACTGCGTGCCAATCACGATTGCATCGTCGCACCATATAACATGTCGCCCAAGCATTGGATTGGCATCAATCCTAATGCGGCTCCTGATGACCTCCTTCAAGAGCTCACAAAAAACTCATACGAGATAGTTAAGGCTAAATATAAGTAGTTAAGTAGTTAATGAAGTTATCGCTTCTTGCAGTTCTGACGGATTTGAAATATTTGAAATCCGGCAGCATTGAATATCAGGATTTGCAATCCGAGATATCAGCAAAATGAGATGAAAATAAAAAACCGCTACGCTTAGGAAAAAGAAATAAAAACACATTCTTGGTGTATAGGGAAGCCTGAAAAGTGCCAAGGCACTCGCAAAAAGAAGGAAAAATTCTTGAATTCTCCAATTCGTGACAGTGAAAACAACTCACTCGAATTATCGAATTGCGAATGGTGTTGAGGTAAGGAAAAATTTTTGAACAATTCATAGGCAATTTGTGGCAATTCATGTGAAAAAAATCAACATATAATTACCACAAATTATTCATTAATTCAAGTTTCACATATGCTTAACTTCTATAACCACCTTCTACTTGCGAAAGCTGAAAAAAATAATCATTCGTGCCGATTCCCCACCTTGTCGTAGAACTCGTCAAGCACGTCAAGCATTTCCTCGGGGAGATAGGCGCGAACTTCCTCTTTCATCCATTCTGGAATGCCCCAGATATGCTCTGCTATGCTGCCAACGATGGCACCAAGTGTGTCGGCGTCAGCACCAAGGCTCACTGCCTTGCGGATGGCATCCTCAAAGCTGCTGCTTTCGCTGATTATCCAAAGTGCTACAGGAACGGTGCCTTGACATGTCTCATCAAACCTGTTCCTGACTGCTTCGATGACTATGTCATGGTTGTACTTGTTGTTGTAGGCAGTGTCCCTCCCTATCTGCACGGCAAGCGCAGTCTGCTCAGCTGGCGTCTTGCCATAACAAGTGTGGATGGCCATGCTGATGGCTTCGGCTACGGCTGCTGCACCTTTCAATCCTTCAGGATGGTCGTGTGAACATGCTGCAGTAAGCATCGCCTGTTCTCTGACCTCATCAATGGAGTCAAACCACATCGCCACGGGACTAACCCTCATGGCAGCTCCGTTGCCAAAAGAATGATAAGGCTCGGGGTGCTCCGAATGCACCCATTGGGCAAACCGTCCTCCATACCCTCCCATGGGGTGGGGATATCGGCGACACCAATCATGGATGCTTTCTCCATAATCGCGCCCTTTCAGAAGTGCGTCTGCTACTGCCACTGTACAGATGGTATCATCTGTGAAACTGTTCCTAACTGAGAACATTTCAAAGTTGTAGTTAATCGTGGGGGCAAACTCCCAACAACTACCTGCTATGTCACCAATAATTGCTCCTAACATATCTTCTTTATTATTTTTTCTATATAGGATGGTCCCACAATTTAGTTGGTACAAATATACTTAAAATTTCTGATATGTATGCCATTCAAATTGAAATTTCTTGTACATGTCCCATGATTTGGGACAGATTCATCTTAGCTTTGCATTTGTGTTGGGAATCGTAGCCTTACGCCCCAACTTCTACAAGTGATTATAAATGTCCTAAAACAACATATAAGTCAAAAAAATCAAGAAAAATGGAAAAGAACACTATTGAACTTCAAAAGTGGCCTGAACACACTTGGAATGCAAAACGATTGATTCAGGAATATCTGAAAATGGCCAATTTGATTAATTACTATCAAGGAAAACCATTCGGCGAGATGGCCTGGTCTAATCAGATTCGCGTTAAGCGAATAGCGTCTGCACTCTGTGCTTTCATTGGATTGAAGGAGATGAAAGAAGAACCGGTGGAACTGATAAAGTCGGTATTCGACAGATGGCAATTTGCCCGCTTGTTAGAAGGCTCCCCGCTTCAGGAGGAAGACCGTGCAAAAGCGATGGCGTTGGTGAAGGAAGCGATGAATGACGAACGTAAATATGACTCCCTTATTCGTAACGATTTCCGTCGTGAGGACCCATCCTGCGCAGAAAGGCGGAAAAACCGTGAGAGGAGTTTCATGCTGCTTGTGTTGATGGAATATAGAGAGAAAGCACAACAGCTCATCTCGCATTTTGATGGTTTGATGGAAGGTACGGTAGGTGCTTATCTTGCTGTCTTGGCTGTCAAAAGGTCGTGCATCGAACCTCTGCAACGCAACAACGAGATGATAGACGACATCATCGTCCTGCTGCTCGGCGACAAGTTCAAACAGTCTTTCTCCGAGGATGACCTGAAAGCCAATTACGGATATCCCAAAGAGACGGATGACCAACTCTTTGAATGGGATTGTGATAATATGTAGGCTTGTGATAGCCACTAAAAAATGGTTGGAAAGCATTGCGACTCTCCAACCATTCTTTTTTATGTCATTTTAGGTAATAACTCTGTGTGTAAAAACGTCTGATTTAAAACTATTCCATAGTTGTCGTTTTTACTCCTCCTCATCTTCGTTCCAAAAACTGGGGTCTTCATCCCAAATACTGATGTCTTCGTTCTCGTCCCAAAAGCTATGGTCTTCGTTGGAGTCGCCACCACCTTGATGTGTGTTCCCACTCAAGCCATCATCACAAAAGATACTGATTGGTGGTAGGTTGTCTACCCATATGGCGGGTTTCTGATAATGCTTGCGGTCACCAAACGGCAAGAACGTGGGGTTGTTGTTGATTCCCATTGCTGTATGCTATTTTATTACCTTTTTACCATGACTGATATAAACTCCTTTTTGGGGGAGGCTGTTGAGCGGCCGGCCCTGCAGGTCGAAGTATTGGTGTGAGCTATTGTCGCCTATGACGTGGATGATGCCTTCGGGCACGTCGTCGTAACCAGAGAAATCGGAGTCGGGTTCATAGCTGTCGGTGGGGAAGTCGATAATAGGGTCTTCATCATCGCCAGCAACGTACTGTTTAAAGGTGATGTCGTAAGCGTTGCGCCCAAGTGGCTTTTCTGCGAAGAAGGCCGAACGGAACGAAGACAGCCATGCCTTGCGATATGCCTCCGTGTCGTTGCGGTAGAGTCGGAACATTCCCCTGTCCATTCCGTATGTCGGCTGGGCATTACATTCATCATTGTTCAAACTTCTGAACGTGCCCTTCCATACGCCTATGCGTTGGTTGGCATAAACGTCCCATTCGAAAATCTCCTGTGATTCATCGAGCTCGCCGACAAGCAACGCGTCTTCAGCATCGAATGAAAGTTCTCCCTCGTTGACAACGATGAGATAGGCATGACCTGCCGAGAGATAGGGTTCGGTATGGGAGAAGATGAACTCTTTGTTGTCCTTGACATAGTAGAGTTGGCAGACTCTCACCTGACCTGATTCGTGTAGGGATGTGAGGTCGAAGTCATAGGGCAGGCATAAGGTAAAGGCTTTAGATGACCATGTGCCGTCGGCATTGTGGACAGCCGATAACTTGCGGTTGTAAGTGGCCTCCTCTGCATAGAATTCGTGGGGAGGAACAAAGTCCCAGTTGTCGGTGAGTGAGAGTTTCTTGCAGAGGTAACCTACAACTACGTTGTCGGCCTCTGTTGCCTTTCCTTCAGGCAGGTAGATAATCGTGCGGGGATCAACGCCATAGAAGGGGGCCTCAGCGGCAGAGCGGTCGGTGCTGATGGCATCCATATCATCAAGTTCACTCATGTCGATGCTGTAGATGGTGTTTTTGCTATGGCTGAAGACCCCTGCGCCTAACTTCTTGACGGGCACTTGCGACTGCTGTTCCCAGTCGATTGTAGGAGTCACGACGACACTGCCGCCCTGTCCGGTGTAATTGGTGAGCGTGGCCATATAGGCGCCCTTCGATTGCTGGTGGATGATGCGGTAGGTGAAGTCGCCATCGGTAAAGGCATTAGCGGCTATCTCAAGGTCATAAACGACATCGTAGTGCGAATTACGTGCGGTGGCTTCGTCCTTGCCCACTGTATTATAGGTAATGTAAGCATGGTAGGGTGGTAGTTCGGATTGCTTGTCGTAGTAGAACCCGAAGCGGTTGCCGCTGTTCTGCGGAGTTAGGATGCTGCCTTGGGCGGAGTGCTGCTGATAGACGGGCCTTCCGTGGCGGTCGGTGCCGATAAGTTGATTGGTCCACATGGGCAACTCGGCCATCTGCCAACTGAGTGGGTGCAGGCGGTATAGGCCTGTTTCCTTGGCCAGTACGACGACGGGTGTTAGGCGGGGCACTTGACGCTCAAGCTCCAACAGATAGGCTTTGTAACCATCCTGATCGGCCTTGCTGACGATGAAGGGCGTCATGGTGGCGGGCAGTTCAGCATCGAAGCCGATGTAGAAAGTGCCGACGTAGCAACGCTGGCCATCGGGGCCGATGGTGGTGACGCTGTTGTCAATCTTCAGTGGGTAGTAGCGGCTCAGCCGGCCTGCGCTGACATAGGGTGCCCATGTGGCCTCGCGACGATAGGCGCGCAGCAGCACCGAGTCGTTGGTGGCGTCGCAGACGTAGACATTCATCATCTGCCCGTCTGCGGTTTCGATGCCGCCGTTCTCAAGTTGAGGGACAGTGCTGAAGTCGGTCGTGTCAAAATAGAGGTCGCTGGCGCCTGGCACTTTGTAGACGGCACCGTTGGCAATGCGTGACACCGTGCCTGGGATGACTATCTCGCTGCGCCCGTTGGGAAAGGCGGCGAGCACGTTCTTCTCGTCGGCTATGGCGTTCGCATCCTTGGCAAAGAGCACGCCGTCGCGCGACTCGAAGTTGGCGTTGAAGGGGTCGACTAAGATGCTGTCGACCGACGAGCGGTAGAAGGCGCGTGGTTCGACGGTTGTCATTTTTGATGGGATGGTCACCTTCTTTAGGCTGCTGCAGTCCTTGAAGGCTTCCGCACCTAAGGTTCTGAGGTCGTAAGGCAGTCGAATGTCCTTGAGTCTCTCAAGTCCGTTCAGTTGTGACGTAAGGGTGCTGACATTCTTGAAGTAGCGGAATTCGGGGAAACTGACAATCTTGTGTGCCGTCGCAGTCTGGAAGGCGGTCAGTGTCTGTTCATTAGTCACAGCCTTCAGTTCGGCCAACGAGAGGTTGCCGTCGTCATTGGTGTCGAAGGATTCAATACAGGCCATCCGTGCGTTCACGTCGACGAAAGTGATGCCCGGATTGACGGCAGCCTCGTTGGTGCGCGTCATGATGCGATGGGTGAACTTACCCAGTTTGCCCTCAAAGACTTCGAGCCAGGTGAGTTGCCGATAGTTGGACATGTTGTGGAGTTTCCCTGGAATATAGTTGTTGGCGACGGGAACCACAATGCCCATTTCGCTGTCCCACTCGATGGTGGACTCCGTAGTATCGTTGGTCTTCCAGTCGACCGATGCCGGCTCGAATGGAATCTGACGGCTGAAGCCCATGAGGAAGTTGTCGGACGTCTTGCGGTAGGAGTTGTAGGTATAGTCGATATCGGTACGGAAGGGCACTGACATCAGTTTGGCCATGTCGGTCTCGGCAAATGTGCGGAGGGTGGGGAAGTAGTTGGGGTTGTAAGTCCACAGTTTGCGCTTGCCCAGTGTGGAGCAGATTTTTTCGAGCGTGTAGCCGGTGTTGGCCTGCTCGTAGCCTTTCAGCCAGTAACAGTCCTTGATGTAGTCGCGGCCCGACATGCTGATGAGTTGCCCTGTGAAATCCAAATCGTCGGAGATGACCGATACCACGCTCAGGCAGTTGATGACCTTGCCCTTGTTCTCGTCGGTAAGGCATACGAAGGGAGAGAAATCGCTGAGGATACTGGTGTGGAATACGCCCGAGATGCAGTCCTCGATGGTGGCTTCGGGATTGCCGGTGCCTATAGTGGAGCAGAATCCGCCTGAGTAAGACTTGTCGCTGTCATCGCCGTAGTCAGGGTCGGTATAGGGATCGAATGAAAAGCCTTGGGCAATGCAGTTGGTGATATGCCCATCCATTGTGCTTGCAAAGACGCCTGAGTGCCGCTGGAAGTTGGCATCGACGACGCCCAAGTTCCTAATCTCGGCTTTGCTTCCTACGTGTCCGAAGAGCCCCATGTGCTGGGATGCCATGTAAGGACCGATGATGTAGTGTCCGGTTCCGTCGTAGTAGGCATTGAGGTTGCCGTTGACCCATGGGAGACAGTCATCTTTCACGAACAGCGTTCCTGCGTACACCTGAGGATTGAGCGTGATGTCACAGATTTGCTCATAGTGCTCGCCAGCCTTGTTGTTGAGCACGACGTAGGCCAACTGTGCCCCGTTCTTGATGATATACGGGTCTTGTGCCGTTCCCTTACCATATGCGCAGGCAGTGGCGACGGAACCGTCCCACGGTTGGTCGACAGTGATGTTGAGTTGCAACTGCTTACTGCCGCCGATGGGTTTCGGGTGGTAGAGGTTGACATCGGGCGTGGAGACCGTTGAGGCGATGGTGAGCAGCGTGGTGCCGTTGCCCACGGCAGTGGCCGTCTTGTCCTTGATCTTCAGGAAGTCGGAGGTGGGTATGGTGTGGTCGGTCCTCACCTCGATGGAGCGCTTGGTGGTGGGCTCCTCATAACTCAGTTCTTTGCCGTTGAGCGAGATGGTGGAAACGAAGTCATAGGCACTGTCGCCCCGGCGTATGCCAGCAGGCAGGGCGCAGAGCCATGCCCCCGGCTGGTAGAGGGTATTCGTCTTGTCCACAGTCTTTAGGTCGAAAAACAGTTTGGTGGCGGTGTTCATCTTTCCATCATCAATGGTAGTAAAACTTCGGCCCGCCCATTCTGTCTTGGTGAACACCATGGGATAGAGGCCTTCCTGCACCTGGAAGCCCACGGTGGCGTTCTCGTCAATTTCAAGCAATGGGAAATTGCTGATGTCACCGCTCGTCAAGTCGGGGGTGCTGAGCGGTTCCACGGTGATGTGCGTATCATCGCTGCCTGTTACGCCGCCATTGAACATCAACTGGTCGTAATAACAGTTGGCAATGGTCTCGATGGCCTTGCTGCATTTGCCGACGATGGCTCCAGTCAACCCTGTGGCTGATGGTGTGAGTGTCCCCACCATGAGTGAGTGCGATACATGTAAGTCTTTGCCGGAAGTGAAGTATCCGCAAATGCCGCCGGCCGCCAAGGCCGACGTGCCGTCGATATGTCCTCCGAAAGCACAGTATTTCACATCCTTCTTGTCATTGTAAGCCACTTCCATCAATCCCACAATGCCGCCGACGTAGTTCGTGGCACTCAACCTTGATGTACTGGAGCAGGCGGTAAACTCGCTTGCATAATTGCCATAATCCATTTTGTGCCCGCAGATGCCACCCGTATTGTATCCATGGATAGTACCCGACGAGGTGCAGCCCTCAATCTTGTTGCCGCCATAAGCACATCCCACGATTCCACCCACATCGGCTTGACTCTCTTTGGCAATGTTGATGTCAGCATAGGCTGCGCAATCATAGATATCTGCATTACTGTCCAATTGTCCGCAGATGCCACCCGCGTTGATGGCTTCAAGGCCGCTGATGGAAACCTTGGCAGTGCAATGGGAGAAAGCATCTGCAAATTCACCATATACCAGGCCTACAATGCCACCGATGGAAAGTTGTATTCCGCTTCTTTTATCCCTGTTGGCTGTGATGGAACCCTCAACGGCAATGTTGCAGATTTGGTTGTGTACTTGGACTCTCGAACCACCTTCAATAGGCATGAGATAATAATTGAAATCCGTCTCTCCGCTCAGCAGGCCAATGTTGCACACCGTCGTCCTACTGCCCTGAATTTGGCAAGATATTTCGGCATCCTTTATAGTGAGGTTGCCTACGTAACTACAAATAGAACCAAAAAGGCCTAAATCTCTTCTTATGTTGTCTGACGTACTCTTATAGTCTATGTACATGCCAGAGATGGTGTGGTTGTATTCCGGTCGCCATTCCTTGGTTTCGTTGATTTTCGATATGTCAGCGCCAAGGAATATACCGAAGAACTCTTCACCCACCCAACTTCCCTTGTAACCGATGGGAATCCACTGTACACGTTGGCCGTTGACAGTCTTGTTGAGGTTGATGTCGGCTCCCAGCACAACCACTTTGTCTCTGAGCATCCATGCTGATCCCTCATTGACAATGTATGACAATTGTGCCAGTTGCTCAGGCGTGCTGATGACGATGGGGTTGTCGAATGTACCACGTCTTTCAACGTCGAGCGAGGTGTCGCGATAGTCGTACCACGTAGGACCGTCGAATCCTTCGACGGCACGTCCGGTTATAGATGACAGCAACAACAGCGCAAGGCTGAAAATCCATTTATTATTCATAACTATACTTGAAGATTTCGTTTCCAGTGCTGATAATGTAGACTCCTCTTGTAGAAAGTGGAACATTGAGCGTGGTGCTGGCCGACTTCGGTTCATTGTATATAAGATAGCCGTTGAGTCCAAAAACACGGACATTGCTGCCTTCCTGAATGCCGGACAGGCGTATGCCACCATCGTAGCGATCCACCAGTGTATGGTGCGTGGCTTTTGCACGTCCATACCGCAGGGCATCGATATAGGTTGGGTCGTCAGAGGGGAATAGTGTCACGGCTGAGGCATTGCGCCCGGCAGTGGCGTTCTCGACATAGGTACTGTTGTCGTCGGTGTGATTTAGATTGACGATGGTAGGATAGATGTAGCCATCGATTATTTCTGTGATGCCACTGACATAGACAGTGGCATAGGCCTTGCGACTATTGCCAACCTGGTGGAAGTCGGCATCGGTGACCAGCGCCTGTGCCTGATCAGTGATGGTCTGTGTGATGCCCAGGCGCGGATGAACACCTATCTTCAGTCCTGTGCCGGGCAGCAGACCGTAGGTGGAGCGGTCGGTCAGTTCGACAAGGAACGTGTTGACACCATTCTCAGCATCGATGTGGCGGTTCACGATGCGGCAGTCAATGTCGTTGTAGGCCACCAACTGACGCTTAATCGACTTTACGCCACGACGTAGGTTGCGACGCACTCCACGGCGGGTGGTCTGAACGGACTTCTTGAAGACGTTGTCGTAGACTACTTGTACCTCGCTTTCCATATAACCATCGAAATCGGCCGTCAGGGGATAGTTGACAGTGAATGATTTTTCCGTCAGTGGAGCCACAAAAGCATTGTCGATGGCGATGGTGGTGCCATTGATGATCACGTCGGCGGCGTTGATCGACGAGGTGCCGGTGTTGCGGATAGTGATGTTGACGGGAAGTGTGGAACTGCTCAACAGGGCTTCGCGGGAGTAGGTGACGTCGGCCTCGAAACCGTTGGTGAACACCTTCTCGTTCTTCATGATAACGGCACCGCCGCTATGGGGATCGGATAGCGTGTAAACCACGGCCACATAGTCATCGTTGAGGAAACCATCGAAGTCGATGAGTTGCAGCGAGTCAGTGGCAGCAGCGACAGTGAGGGGATATGTGACGGCGGGCGTGTCCGACAAATGGACGCGCGAGGCATTGAGAATAGTGCCCATGTTGTCGGTGCTGTAACTGCCCTCGGCTGGGTCGCGGACAACGTTGTTGGCCTCAGTCCAGAGCACGGCAAAGTCCTGGGCATCTTTATTGCTACGGTCGCAGATGATTTTTACGCGGTCGGGGGTGCAATGATCTACACCAAGATCGCATCCGGCGTGGCCGTCACCATGCCCGCTCATGGCAAGGGTCTTCACATAAACCTCACGCACACTGTCACTACGTTCGTAGGCCATGGCAATGACGGCATGGCGGCCTACGCGGTTCATGAAGAAACTATAGGGGGAAATCTGCTCATCGACAAACGTCACCTTGTCGCTCCTCAAAGGCTTCGAGGCATAGGTCATGCGGATACTGTCGGTAAGGGCATCGTAGATGCTGGCACCTACGAGTACGGTATCGCCACGCATGATGAGGTCGTAGTAGTTAACGGCTTGTTGAGGGGTGATGTCGAAGAGGTGGGTAGGCTCGCTCCATCCCTTATCAGGCTCGTAGGTGCGCAGCATCAACTCTCCGTTGAGGGCGTAACTGTACAAGGAGTCGGGTGGGAGTGTGTCGTTGATGAGTTCCATCTGCCCATGTTCATAGACCAAGGCGGCTTTGCCGTCTTCCTGCATGGTCACCACGGGGCGCTTGTCCAAGTAGCCATCGTCGGGGGTGACAACGGTTTCGTGCCAACTGTCGGAACCTTGGCGTATGGCAGCCTTGATTTGCGTGTGACGATTCTGCTCAAGGGTGTGCTGCATGACATTGTCGTCGGTAATCTCGTTGCTGTTTACTGCTGAGCATAATTGCTGATAGACCACCACTTCTGGTTCGCCGCACTTGGAGCGCATGTGCTGGCCGGCGGCCAGACCAGGCGATGAAACATTGAAATGATGCCTGTCATCTTCCTCAAGGCAACTGATGGCCACATGGTCGTCGTTGTAGTCGTTGGGATTGCCAATGGCATTGTAGACCACGTGTTTCTCGTCTATGAAGTGGGGATTGGCATTGATAGCCACGTCGGTCACCAGTGCACGGCCCATGTCGGATGCTTTGGGAACCCTCAAAGGGCGGTAGGCATTGGCCACGGTCGTCTGACGGGCATTTTTCTTAGGAATCCAATAGGGGAAATCCTTATGGTAGGGATTGTGGCCATTGTTGGGGTAGAAGAATTGCTTGCCCCATTTCCATCCTTCCTGCCAGGATAAGTGACCGAAGAAACTGCGCATGTAGAGATGAGCTTCTATCAGAGCAAGCAAAGTGAGGCGGGTTCCTGCACCACATTCCTTTGACATGAAAGGACTGGCATAGCCTGCCTCGGCTGACAGTTTGGCGCCTGCACGCATATTCATTCCGACGTCTATAGCCCAGTTGCGCTTGCACTTGATGCCAAACCATCCTCCAGCCCTTGCCGTTGCACCCAAACCGGCGAAGAAGCCGAAGTTGTCAAAACTCATGGCTTTGTCGTTAAACGACATGAGTGCTGCGTCAAGACGGACATTGGCATCGAAGACGGCACCGAAGTCGAGTTCGATGGGCACCAATTTAGTGACTTTCGTCACCGTGCCGATATGACCATCCTTTGGTGGCCCCCAGAACCAGCCAAAACCGCCCTCAAGGTAGCCTGAGAATTCGCTGATTTGGAAGTCACGGAAGTTCCATAGTTTGGCCTGCACAGCAAACTTGGCACCACCGCCAAAGTACCAACCGATGTGGTTGGCATTGACCTGAAAAATACGGTTTCCCTCCTTTGCAGCCCAGTCGGTCAGTTTCTCACTGCCACCTGCCAGCGTCATGGCTGTACTCTCAAACGGCTGATTTTCTGCTTCATCGTATTTGTTGACCCTTTTGCTCCAGTTGGAGTAGTTCTTGGCGGCGTCTCGGGCGGTTTTCTTCTTGCCTTGGTCCTGTTTGGGATCCACACCATTGTAGATGAGTTGGATGAACCACTGGAACAACTGCCTTGTGATGTCGGCGGTACCGCCAGTCTTGATGGTGAATTTATCATTGATCTTGAAATTGAACTCAGGTGCTGTGCCAAAAGAGAAACCACCATCTTCAAACGAACGGGATGCCTTGTCGGAATCATCGGGGGGGGTGGAACTCTTTTGGGTATCATCTTCCACTTCTTTTTCCATTTCCTCCTGGTTGAAATACACATTCCGGAGACGAGGAAATCCAGTGTAGGTAGCCAATGGCGTATGGAGTGTCAGTTCTACGTCAGTGTTGTAGGGCAAGTCTTCTGTCAGGTCGAAGCGGGTAAAATAATAGTCGCGGGTGAAGTGCGTGAACACTTTGGAACTCACAACCTCGGTATTGATATTTCTGAGGGTATGTTGGGCACCGCTCTCCAACTCCTTGGCGGTCATCGAGCAGGTGGGCGCATTGCTTCCTTTAAGGCTGGAGAAAGTCACCTCCATCTGTGCGAACTTCTCCGTGGGCTCATTGTTTAATAGTTTGGGATACTCAGTTCCGCCGTTGTCCATGAACGAGATGGTCTCAACAGGCGAACGCCCGGAGAGGTTGAAGTCTTCTTCTTTGCAGACGGCATAGTCGATGTCGTCATGTGTGACGGCCACATGCAGGTCTTCCATGTGGCGCAGGTATTGGTCGCTGATGGCAATGCCGCTGGCATCGGGCTGTCCAGCCTTCAGCGTGAGTTTCGCCGTACACAGCTCCTCGTCGAGTATGCGCGATTCTGCCATGGCAGCACCCTTGTAGCGGTAGAGCATGGGCAGACAGCCGGGCACGAGAATCTCAATGTAGGCATGATGAGCATAAGTGTGAATAAGGTGTGATTGGCTTGCGGCATCGTAACCCAGATATGACAGCGAGGCATCGTCGATGTAGTGCCCCTTGCTGTCGACGCGGTGGACGTTGATGGTGGCGTTGGTGATGCGAGTGCCGTCCTCGGTAAACAACTGCAGGAACAGCGTGTCGTATTTCTCAAACAGGCCGGTGCCCAACCAGTTGAAGTTCATCAACTCGCGGTTTTCGTGCTTGGTGAGATTGAACATGGTCTCCAACCGGGGAATCTCCATCTTGCTGTCTATGTCTATGCCCGAATGTATGAATTCCATGTTCATGCGCATCTTGTCGTAGCCTTCGTTTTCGTTGCCGGTGACGAAATAGATGTCGGTCAGTGTGTGGTCTTTGGGTACGTAAAAACTCTGAAAACAGGTGGAACGCAGCTGCAGTGTGTTGCGCTCTACCTGCAGCTGGTCGTTGGCATCGGTATAGGTGGTGACGTACTCCATGCCGTAGGTATTTCCCGAAGACTGCCGCTTCTGGTCGAGTTGGAATATGTAGACGTTTTCATTGTCCCAGTCATAAACCCAGTAACGGAATACGAAGGGTTTGTCCTTGCTGCCCTTTTTCTTGACGGTGACGGTGATGTTGCTCTCTGAAGAAAAGAGCGGCATGTTGGCAAAGAAATAGCTGCTGGTATTAAGCGTCAGCTTGTAGGGGTTGCCCTCGTCGGTTTTGACACCATAGTCCACTTCCACTTCATAGATGCCTGTTTTCCCGCTTCCGTCGTTGATGCGGAAGGCAAGCAGTGTCTCGTCACGCATACGCCAGAACAGCCGCTGGTCGTCCAACCCTTTCATGCGCGGATCCTTCAACATGTCGGTAACCGCCTTCACATCAGCGGCGTTGCCGTCGATGGCACCGTTCTTGACCTCTTTCCATGTGAGTTGCTGGGCAATCTTGCGCGTGCTGCTGAAATCGGTCACATTGGTCACATCCTTAGCATAATAGAGCTTGAAGTCCTGGGCTACAGCACTTATGGCCATCAGCCAGAAGAATGACAATGCGTAAATTAATCGTCTCATATAAAATAATAGATTATTGGCTCTTAGTTATTTGTCTTATTATAAACGCCGTAAAATTAATCATTATTTCCGAAATAGACAAATGAGCACGGTATAATTTCCTGTGTGTCGCCCTATTATTCTTCAAATGTCCAAAAAAAAGATGGCTGATTTACATGTCAGCCATCTTATGCAAAATGATTACTTTAAGATTTTCAAGTGATTCCTTACCATTTCAGTTCTTCCCGGAGAATCACGCCGTCGGTCATGGGGCTGTCTGCCTCGGTGAAGGCGTTGGCCTTGTATTGGATGCAGAGCATCGTCATGTTCTCGGTGCCGGTGTTCTTCAGCGCACGCTTGCCGTCGGGAGCCACGCGGATGATGGTGCCCTCGCTGACAGGGAAAATTTCTCCATCTACCTGATACTGTCCCTCACCTTTGAGGATGATATACAGTTCCTCATGTGTCTTGTGCGTGTGCAGGAAACCGCTGTCTTGTCCGGGAACCAATGTTTGGAACGACAGTTCGCTGCCCGTGGCACCCACGGCTTGTCCTGCGAAAACCTTGCCCTGTATAGTCACTTCGGGTCCCATCGGAAGCACATGCTCGATAATCTCGTTCATCTTACCCACGCTCACTGCGCTAAAATTCTTGCCTGTTGCAATTGTCTCAATCTGTCTCATGATTCTATGGTTTTAAATGTTGTTTGTTTGATTTTTACGATGCAAAGGTAATGTGATATCATCAAATATGCAAGAAGGCACTTTTTGGTAGGATGGTTACCAAAAAGTAGGAATTGTGAAGGGAGCGGACATGACTGGAAATAACTTTAACGAAGATTAACATAGTGTAAAACCGTTACTTGGTAACTATTAGTTACCTTTGCGGTGAAAACATTGCGAGAACATGCCAAACGCATTAAATGATAAGTTATGAAAATAAAGGTACGTATCAAGCATTTGAAAATAAAAAAATGCCTTGGAAAAGAATTCATCCTTTCTGACTTAAAAGAAAACGATAAAAGTGATGAATGCAATTTATTATGGTCATGTACGCTCAAAATTCTTAATTTGTCTTTGTTCTTGTTGGAAAAGAAAGAAATCGTTGAAAAGAAATATTTCATTTATACTCATGTGCGGAGAACGTTGTACTATTACCGTAACTAATGTTGTAGAAAAAAAACTCAACTTTCTCAAGTTGAAAGGAGTGTAGGAGTGTGGGAGTTTAGGAGTGTAGACATTACTCATGCAAGTCATCAGACTCTATTGGCGGGGTGCAATCTATTCTATTGTCTAAACTCCCAATCTCCTAAACTCCTAAACTCCAAAAAGTTGAGCAAATGCGAAACTTGAATTAAAAATTATGGCAGATATTAAAGAGGAGTACTTGGCCTGTCCCATCAGGCAAGTGGTGAGCCGCTTTGGCGACAAGTGGTCGATGTTGGTGCTCTTTATGCTCCATAGGAGCGAGACGGGTGTATTGCGATTCAATGAGATTCGTCGTCTGATGACGGACTGTTCCCAAAAGATGCTCTCGCAGACGTTGAAACGTTTGGAGCAGAGCCACCTCGTCCATCGTGAGGTGTTCCCTGAGGTTCCGCCCCGTGTGGAGTACTCGCTGACGGAAACGGGCAAGTCACTCATGCCTGCCATCATGGCACTGGTAGAGTGGGGCAGTGAGCATTTCAAAGAGGTGGTGACGGATTAGTGCTAAAAATGGAAGAATTTTTAATGGAGTGACATTTTTTCTGAAAAAAAATCATTTTTCTCGAAAGGAATTTTCGGTTTGGGGTACTAACTGTTTGAACTAACTCCAGAAAAAGATGAATGAGATTGAATTAGAATTCACGAAATTGGTCCGAGAGTACCGTAAGACAATCTATA
>CACXIP010000035.1 GCA_902767775.1 uncultured Prevotellaceae bacterium
GCGTGAGTCCTCCACGTTCTGTCCGGTGAGTTGGTTTTTCAGTTCCAGTGCCACCACGGGGATGCCGTTCAGCGAGAGCACCATGTCGATGGTGTTGCGATTCTGGGTACTGTAAGCGAACTGCCTTGTCACCTGAAGGATGTTCTGCTGGTATTTCAGCATCAGTTCCTCGTTCAGTTCCGATGCCGGACGGAAATAGCACATCCTGAGTTTGATGCCTAAGTCGTCGATGCCGTTGCGCAGCACCCATATCAGACCGTAGCGCACCACGTTCTCCTGAAACACTTGGTAGAGCCGTGCCTCAGCCTTGTCGCCGTATTTGCGCACATAGCGCTCCCACGGCTTCGGCTGCGTCAGCGCCAAGAATGCCGTGAGCGTCGCCATATCGATGGCCCGCTCCTTGTCATAGGTGCGCTGGTCGCCTTTGGTATAGCCGCCTTCATTCAAGAGCCATTGCTCGATGTCGGCTTCAAAGTTTCTTTCCTTCAGGTCATCGTTATTATTCATCTTTTTTGAGGGTTTTATCGTTTTTTCTATGAGGCTATAGGGTTATATAGGATTTCCTAGGTTCTCCTAGATTTTCCTAGATTTTCCTAGATTTTCCTAGTTTTTCCTATCATTTCCTATTCTTTTTAGTTCATCTTCCAGCTCTATGATTCTCTTTTTGAGAGTAGATATTTCTGTTTTTAGCTGAAGATTCTCTTTTTCAAGGGCATGGAGACGTTCATCCTGTGCCTTGCGATAGCCAGTGCGGGCAGCGTACATGCGTTCTTTGATGCCACCTTCTTCGATGAAGATGCGCTCCAACCGCTTGATATAGGCACACATCATCTTGTCGGTTTGGTGACAGAGTGTGATAGCCATATTGGCCATCTCTTCATCGTTCATCTTGCCTATCAGTGGTGCATAAGCACTATAATTGTTGTGTGAACTACAGAACTTCCTGAGGCGCTGCAAACGTGGGTTATTTGTTGCCCAAGGCGTAAAGTGATGGGTGTTCAGATAGTCATAATAGTCGGAAAGCAGTTCTTTCAGACTGCCTCTGGCGATGTTGATTAGTTTGATTTCCATTTCCGAACTGGTCTGTCCGTCTTCGCTGCCCTCCACAATATTTTGTTTTCCACTGCGGGCGGCTTGAACCATCTGGTCCACCGTGCGGTCTCTATGAGCGGAAAGATACCGACGACAGAACTCCACCGTCAATTGATATAAAGTGTCGCTTTTTTGATAGAAGTATAGTTCTTCCCAAACGACGCCCTTTTTTAAAATTTTGCCTTGACTTTCGTTTTCCATGTCTGTTAGTATGATGAAGTTGATGGCTCTTTTCTTAGTCTCTCATTCTGCAATTAATTCGTTAATGCGTTAAACAATAATGTGCCTTTCACCTTGAGCAGGTATTTCTGCCGGAGGTGCCGTGGCTTGTCGGGTAACTTGTCGGATGCTTGTTCGGTACTTGTTCGGTACTTGTTCGGGTAGCTTGTCGGGTAACTTGTCGGGTAGCTTGTCGGGTAGCTTGTCGGGTAACTTGTCGGGTACGGCCTGAAAGGCCAACGAGCGACCAGCCCAGGGCATCGCCCTGGGTATATGACAAGGTGATCAGGGATTCGCCCTGAAAGGGCAAAAGCCCTATATCCTTCAATCGGACAAAACATACCGTTCATCATAATCGACATTATACAATTGTAAAAATTCCAAATATTCGTCCTTGAACGACTTCTTTTTATGATGTTCTGCTTGATTGGCAATATAATTCTTCGTCTTTTCAACAATGGATTGGCTGACTGAAAATGCCGCATATCCGCCCTGCCATGCAAACTTCTCGTAATACCGCCCCAACGTTTTTATCCATCGGCTGCTGTTTCGTTTCATTTCCTCTACAAGGTGAGAAACACACTCTGTACTATTGAGCAACACCAATGCGTGAACATGGTTTTCGGTACCACCCACGCAAACTACATGGCAACCGGTTGTATTGACCAATTGCCCGATATATTGATGTAATCGGGGAATGTGGTCGATGTTCACCTCAGGACTATTTGTCTTGATGTGAAAAATGATATGTAGATAGATTTTACATAATGATTGTGCCATATTGTAAATCTTTTGCCCTTTCAGGGCGATTTGTTTTCTTTTCGCATCTCCAAACCCAAGGTGTTACCTTGGGCTGATAGCTCATTACCCTTTCAGGGCGTTTCCCCAATCGACATTTTGCCCGTCACGGCTTCGTAAATCACGCTCTTCTTGTAGTCCTTCAACGTCTCGATTTTCTGCTGCTTGATGGCGATAAGGGAGTCTATCTCAGAACATTTGGTGTCGAGGTTGGTGGCGATGGATTGTTGCTCGGAAAGAGGAGGAAGTAATACAGGGAGTGATTTTAATAACTCTTGACTTAAAGAAGCTCGAGTTACAAGGTTCATTTCTTTTACAAAATATGCTCTGTGAATGTTGCTTCTAAAATAATACTTAGAGAAATTCTTATCAATTTTGTTTTTATAGGGTCTAAACCTTATCAAGAATCCAGCAAAAACGGCCTTTTCTACTGTTTGAAGACATACACTACTAAAACCTATTTCGTCAATTGTTTCCGATGTACGTGTAAAAAACACATCTCCTTCTAAAACAGAAAATAACTTTTGGTCTTGTTTGGAAGACTTTGCTAATCCGTTGAATATAGAAGGTAAAGAATAGTTCTTATATACGTCAGAGTAACTAACAAAAGGAAAACCTTCTCCAAAATAATCGCCACTTTGGCTTATTCCATTTTGAGTTCTTCCTATATAACGTAATGGTACTATTTTCCACTCTTTTGGCACATCCCCAATCCAATCAATGCCAGAAGGAACGAGTTCTGCATCAGGATTGAGTCCTTTGGTGACAGCCTCAGTGATGACCGACTGCTTATAGTCCGTTAACTGCGCAATCATTTGCTCCTGCAAGGCTATCAGTTCGTCTATCTCCCCACACTTCTTGTCCAGATAATCGGCTATGCGTGGAACTATGATTGTAGCTCCCTTTATGAGTTCTTGATTTAGTATTGGAGCCCCATAGATATTATAGTTAGCATTATGAATGATTGCAAATGGAGCCATATAATATAAAAAAGGTAGAAAGCCATATCCTTCTAAAAATGTGGCAATAGCTTCATTTGTGTACATGTCATCTCCACAAAAAGACACTGTCCCAACAGATAATTTGAAAGAATACATCAAACTACCTTTAGGAGAAATAATCATACTGCATTTTTCTACACCTGCTTTACTCAGCCTTTTCGTTGTGTCATAGATTGTTTTGGATTTTAAATCAGCTATGCTTGCCCATTTATAATCTCCATCAAAGAAACTTTCGTTATTTGTCGGTGGAGTTGCACCTGTTTGAAATCTATATACATAATTTAGTTTGCAAGTCTTCCACTCCTTCGGAATCCTGCCAATCCACTCTATGCCACTATCCTTGAATTCTCTTTCCATACCTTAATTCAGTTAGTGCAAAAGCCTTTCCATCAGTTCACTCTCTTTCTGCTCCAAATCTTTCAGTGTTTGGAAAATCTCGCAGCTGGGCTTCAACGGTGTGTAGCGATAGAACTCACGGGTGAAAGGTATCTCGTAGCCGATTCGGGTCTTACTCTCATCCACATGGTAGTCGGGAGCGTAGGGAGCGACGTTCTTGGTCAGATACATTGCTTGGTCTTCTTTCCAAGGGATGATTTCAGTATCTGCAAGGTCGGGGTCCCAGACGTAGGTGCGCTGAGACAGGTTGAACGGGTCCTCATACACCGGTTCCACCGTCTCGTCTTTCGTGCCGAGATACTGACGGATTTTCTTCACCTGTGCCTTCGTCACTTTCAGTCCTGCCTTGAACTTGATTTTTTGGAAGAAGTCACAGTCGAGCATCCGCTGGCCATTGTAATAGACACGGTAACCATCGACAAACAACTTTAGCGCCATGTGGTCTGCCTCCGACAGTTTTATGCTCTCGTCTGGCATCTGCGGATTCACAAACACCAGGCGCAGCGGACGGTCGATGAAGATTTTGCGGTATTTGAAGTCGTCGTTGTCCTTCACCCGGCTCTCCACCTGGACTTCCGCACCGTCGGGAGTGGTGGCCTTATAAACGAAGTTGTTGAAGCCGTGGTAAGCCTGTATGATGAGGTCACGGCAGAAGTCGGTAATCTCCACACGCTTGTTGCCGAGGGGCTTGCGGCGCTTCTCGAAGCACTGGCTGGCATCAATCAACTGCACCTTGCCTTGCCGCTCCGCACTCTTGTTCTTGGTGACCACCCAGACGTAGGTGGCAATGCCCGTGTTGTAGAACAGGTCGGTGGGCAACTGTACGATGGTCTCCAACCAGTCGTGGTCGAGCAAATAACCGCGGATATTGCTCTCGCCACTGCCGGCATCGCCTTTGAAGAGCGAAGAACCGTTCTGGATGATGGCCATACGCCCCTCGTCCTTCAACTTCGCCACACCGTTCAACAAAAACAGCATCTGGCCGTCTCCGATAGCGGGCAGACCTGGTTCGAAACGACCGGCACCACCCAGACGGTGTTCTTCCTCTACCTTTTGGCGTGAGGGTTTCCACTCGATGCCGAAGGGAGGATTGGAGATGATATAGTCGAACTTATAGCCAGCAAACTTGTCGTCGCCCAATGTGTCGCCCTGCCGCATGTTGTCGGCATTGCCGCCACGGATGAGGGTATCAGCCTTGGCAATGGCGAAGGTCTGGTTGTTCAGTTCCTGACCATAACTCGTGATTTCGGCATCGGGGTCAATCTGTTTGAAACGGTCGTGCAGACACGAGAGCATCTGACTCGTGCCCATCGTCATGTCATAGTCGGTGGCGATGATGCCTTCCTCTTCCAACCGCTCCTCATCGTCGCCAATCAGCAACTCCGCCATCAGGTTGATGATGTCGCGGGCGGTGAAGTGCGCTCCTGCCTGTTCGTCGTAACTCTCAGAGAATTTCCTCACCAGTTCCTCAAAGATGTAGCCCATGTCAACACTCGAAATTTTGTCGGCGCCAAGATAGGCTTTCGTGGTGCAGAACTCCTTGATGACGAGGTAGAGCAGACCGTTGTCGGCCATCTTGTCAATCTCCTTCTGGAACTCCATGCGGTGGATGATGTCGATGACGTTCTCCGAGAAATGGTTGAGGTACGACTCAAAGTTGTCCTTGATGTTGTCGGCATCTGCCAACAGCGTTTCAAAGGTAAAGCGGCTCAGGTTATAGAATTTCTGCCCGGCAGCCCTTTCGAGGAAGCCACGCTTCATCTCGATTTTCTTCTCCTCCAACTCGCGGTTGGTCTCGATTACTTTCTCGCGAGTCGGTGCCAGCGTATCCTCAAACCGCTTGATGACGCACATCGGCAGGATGACGTTGCCATACTCATGGGGCTTATACACCCCCACCAATTTGTCGGCAATCGCCCATATTAGGTTCGCCTTCTCCTGCACGTTGATGGCAGTCTGCTGTTGTTTATCGTCTATGGTCATAACAAAATAATTATCTTGATTTACTTATTTTGGCCTTCAGTTTTTCCATAATCTCAAAAGTTTTGTCTGAAAACTCCGGGAATGTATCGTGCAGTTTATCGTGCAGTTTTTTCTGCCTTCTTTATCATCCTGCGGTTTGTAGTTGAGCATGGTGTAGCTAATAGACTTGGGAGCAAAGTTAAAGAAAAAATTTTATAATGCCATGTGCTATCGGAAATTATCCGCAAAAAGATATGGCTGCTGCATTTTTCTTCCGTTAATGCCATTTTATGCGCCAACTTATGATTACCTTTGCGTGGCAAAAGCGAACAAAACGTTAAGACATGAGATATTTCACATCTATCCGGCACTTGAGAAAACAGTTCCTCATCATCACCTTGACAATGGTTGCTGTTCCATCATTGGTGGCTCAGACTTCCAACCCAAAAGGACTATACAGACTGAAGGAAATCGTCCATCAAGACGGCAAACATCTGGAGGCAGGTTATCAACAGTACAAATATTGTCTGGACAATCTCACACTCACACTGGCCTATAATCCAAGCCATTTAAAAAACCAACCGTTTAACTTCTTGATATCCAACCCAGACGGAAAGCCCTTGCATCTCACGGGCGAACTTTCCAAGACCGAGAACAAGGGCATCCAGGTGATTGGCACATCAGACAGCACCTTTACCTTGCGTTGGTATAACGACCGAAAGGGTTTGGATGAGCACCTGTTTCCCCATCAGACGAACATCGACGAGAAATACGAGTTGGTGAAAGATTCCGCAGACGCCATTCAGCGGTCATTGAACCTGCTGCAGATGAAGTTGGGCGACGGACACCATCGCCTGCAGGGAGCATGGAAATTACGGGGCATACAACAGTCGAGCAACGCCACCTCACAATATTGGATTATCCCAAGAGGACCGGAAACATATCAGATTCTTGGCAGCCATGAAGCAGTGACCATCATGACAAATGCTGATTTCCCAAGAGCAAACTTGCAGTGCCAATATACGCCTTGCACCTATCTGAGTGAGAATGCCTTCGATTTCAACGGGCGGCCATACATCGTCAACTGGTTTGATGGTGAGACCATTTCCGTGACGGGCATCAACGATGCAGGACATCCTTTCGTAACAGTCTGGGACCGTTGCGGACTGCCTCAGAACATCCAAGACACATTCGGTACGCACACACCCCGTATGAAGAAGGACATCTCACGTTTCTTCACAAATGAGTTCATGAAGAAATACGGAAACCTGCCGGATTCCATCCGCCTCGCATACGAGACCTACGATTTTGCTGTGAATGCCAACGAACACAACAACGCCATCTTCCCTGTCTTGATGCGAAATGGTTTTGAAGGCGAATACAAAAGCATGAAAGACTCGCTCCTGTCACGTCTGATGAGGGGTGAAATCAATGTGGATGAGGCCGTGGGACGCTACATGTTCTGGTTTTACAAAAATTTCGACCGCCACACAAGCTGCTCCTCGCAATTCTTCCATCAGTTGCAGCCAGATGCCCTTGTCGACTACAGCAAACTCATTCCGGAATATGCTCCGGAACCGGTAGGATGCAAGGTGGACAACGACACCTATCTCCTGCGTCTGCCCTCCTGCGTGGGCGACGTGCCTACATGGGAATGGATGCTGAAAAAAGAGGAGGAGTTCAAGCAGTCGGGCTGCAAATACCTGATTCTGGACCTTCGAGGAAACCACGGCGGCAGTGATGCCTTCAGCGAACTATTTGCCAAGATGATGTGCGACTGCAGTGCGCTGGAGGATGAACGGAGTTTCTATATGAACAGCACGGCAAACAACAAAACGTTGAAAAAATACTGCGAGACCTTCCCGGGGACATTCATGGACCGGGTTCAGGCGGAAACGGCAACGGCTGAGGAGGGAAGTCTCATCAATTGGAACACGAGTCTCAAAGGAACAGATGCATACACCCCTTTGGTGCGCAAAGGTGCCATCATCATCGACAATTGCAGTGCAAGTGCTGGTGAGACGCCTGTACGTCTTGTGCGCAACCACTCCAAGAGCCATGCCAAGGTCTATGGCCGTGAACGCTCAATGGGTTGTGAGTTGTCTGGAAACTGCAACACCATCCTCTTGCCCAACAGCAATATGACCATCACCTACCCCATGACAGTGGATGCGGAATTTGAGAAGGCGTGCAAGGATAGGAGTCCGGGCCACAAGCCTGATGTCATCATTCCCTTGCCTTACCCCAAACAACTGACGGACAACATCGACCCTTGGGTGCTCTGGGTAGCTAAAAAGATGAAGAGATAAAAGCATATTTTTTAGGAGTTTAGGAGTGTAGGAGTTTAGGAGTGTAGACGATACTCCTACAAGAATGGGGGTGCAGCGTAGTAGAGACGTCCATATATGGCGTCTCCATAGCCCAAATGGCTGTCCTGTCGTGATTGATTGAAGAGAAAATAAAAAAACGCTCCGCTCAAGAAAAAGAATAAAAAGGCTTGAAAAAAACTTGGCGTATGGGTAAACGAGAAAAAGTGCCAAGGCACTCACAAAAAGGAAGAAAAATTGATGAAAAATTCGTGAATGATTTATGGTTATTCGTGTGAATATGAAACATATAATTATCATATAATGAATCATGAATGCTTTCGTGTTTTTCGTGGTTAAAATCTTTCGTGAATTTTCGTGACATTTCTACATACATTCTCACGAATTTGCGAATTATCGAATTTTCCAATGATAATCATTGGCTTCTACTCACAAAAAGGCAGAAAAATTGATGAAAAATTCGTGAATGATTTATGGTTATTCGTGTTATATCTTCAACATGTAATTACCATTAATTATTCATCAATTACATTTTCGTGACATTTCGTGGTTTGTATTAGGTCAACGCCCCCTTACCCCCTCTAATCTTAGAGGGGGAACCAGTTACTCCGATTGTTGTTTTTGTACAATTCGCTAATTCTCTAATTCGTGAGTTTCTTTCGTGAATTTTCGTGGTTTTCGTGGTTAAAATCCTTCGTGTTTTTTCGTGACATTTCGTGATTTGAATTAGGTCAACGCCCCCTTACCCCCTCTAATCTTAGAGGGGGAGTTGGTTAGCACGGTCATACTTAACATTCGAGAAGATTCGTGAGAATTCGTGGTTGTAATCTTTCGTGTATTTTCGTGACATTTCGTGGTTAAAATCTTTCGTGATTTTCGTGGTTGATTAACGGCGGGAAAAGGAGAGCGGTAGTTCCAGACCGTTGTGCTCCAGCAAGGACTGGTTGCGCAATACCTCCTCGGTGGTGCCGACGGCGACGACGCCCTTGTCGGCGAGAAGGACGACACGGGAACAAGTGTCATAGATGAAATCAAGGTCGTGGCTGGCGATGAGTTTGGCACAAGGCAGACTGCTCAGCACCTGAATGAGCCGACGGCGGTTGCGCGGATCCAAACCCACCGTGGGTTCGTCGAGGAGCATCAGCTGACTTCCCATGGCAAGGACGGTGGCGATGCTGGCGAGTTTTTTCTCCCCGCCCGACAGTTTGTAGACCTGTTTGTCACGGCTGTCCTCCAGCCCCACCTGCCACAGGGCATCCATCACCATCCTCTCCGTCTCCTCACGGCTATAGCCATAATTGCGCGGAGCAAATGCCACATCCTCGTAGATGGTGGTCATGAAGAGTTGGCTCTCCGAATCCTGAAACACATAACCCATCTGCTGACGGATTCTCCTCAGGTTGTTTTTGTTCAGCGGCTGACCGGCAACATTGACATTGCCTTCCTGCAACGGCAGCAGACCGCCGATGATTTTCATCAGCGTGCTCTTCCCTACTCCATTGGCTCCCACCAATCCCACGTTCTCGCCCTCAGCGACGTGGATGCTGATGTTGCTCAGCACCTGAAAGGCTGGTTTGCCCCTCTCGTTCTCATAGGCAAAGGAAAGATTCTTGATCTCAAGTGCATTCATAGGCATCTGATAACGACAAACAACATCATCCAAATAAAGGCATACAGATAATCGAACATTCTCGCAGGTTTCTTGTTGCGGGGCATGAACTCACCCTGAAAACCACGGAGCTGCATACTCCCATAGACCATCTCCGCCCTGTCGACACTGCGCAGGAGGAGCTGTCCCACCATACTGCCCCATACCCGGAAAGTGACTCCCCGCTGTCCCGGCGCCCTCATGGAATAGGCGGCGCGCAGCCGACCCGTCTCCTTGAGCAGCAACATCAGATAGCGATAGGCCAGCATCAGTATGGTGACCAGCACTGCCGGCACACGCAGACACCTGAGCGCATGGCAGATGTCGTCCATGGTGGTGGTGACAACCAACAGGTAGGCGGCAGACATGGAAAACACGCCCTTGAGCATCAGCGTGAGCATGGAGACCATGCCTCCCGTGACAGTAATTCCGCTGATGGAGAACATGGGATGGCGGTCGAAGAGCGGATTGGCCAAACCGAGCAGGCCGACGAGCAAGAGCAACAGCCAAATCCTACGGCCCATCAGACGCAAGGACACATCGCCCATTAGGAAGAGCACAATCAGGTAAACACCCATCACCAGCACTCCCGGCAGGTCATATTTGTTGAAGGAGAGCAGCACCACGAGATAGCCCAGTGTGACAAGCAACTTGCTCACCGGATGAATGGCCTGCAGCCACCCGCCGGCCGCTGCTTCACGGTCGATGGCATGTAGTTGCATCATCGCACGGTCTATCCTGTTCATCTCGCTGCCTTTTTCATTTTCTTAATGACCACGCAGACTGCCACGCAGACCACCAGCACCAACAATGCGCCCACGATGCCTGAGAATGAGGTGCCCATGCTCCCTTCTCCACCCAGGAAATCATAGTCGGGAAGCAGAGCCAGCCGCTCCTGTATCTGTGCCGCCCAGAGATGCAAGGATGAGGCAGACTCCAATTCAGTGCTTCCCGTCACCTTCGCTATCGACCACTCTAATCCGTCGGGATGGGAGGAGGCAAACAACGAGAGGAAGCCGCCCGTCACTGCCGCCGTCGCCGCAATGACAGCCACCACTGCCGAGGTCTTCATCCGCCCGCCCTCTTGCTGCCCATAGCCATGGAGCAACTGCGGACGTGACTGGAATACAAACAGCAGCACAGCCGACGTAATCAGTCCCTCTACCAGTCCGATGACCAGATGAATGGGTTGCATAAAACCAAGGAACACCGCAAAGGGGAGTTCGGTGATGCCGGATGCCAGTGTCTCCAGCGTGACGGAGAAAGCACCCAACTGCAGTGCCAGCACACAGCCTGTCAGCGAGGCTGCGACTATGCGTTTCCGGGTCATCCCTCCACGCATGAAAGCGCTCCAGATGAGATACCCCACGAAGCACCCATAGAAGCCCATGTTCCACATGTTGCACCCCAACGCCATCAGTCCGCCGTCGGCAAACAGCAGGCATTGGATGACAAGCACGGCTGTCATGGTGAGGAAACCCGCCTCTGGTCCGAGCAGTGCGCTCAGCATCATGCCTCCCGTGAGATGCCCCGACGAACCCGTTCCCGGGATGGAGAAATTAATCATCTGGGCGGCAAAGACAAAAGCCCCCATCACACCCATGAGCGGCACCTTGTGGTTGAGGTCGGCTGCCCTGACTTTTTTGAGCGAATAACCTGCGGCTACTGCCGAACAGGCGTACATGGTTCCTGCCACTGCGGTGGAAACCAAAGCGTCCGCCATGTGCATAGGCTATTTCCTTTCTTTGATATGAATGTCCATACTTCCACTGCGGAAACCCTCCAGGTCGAGGGTGATATAGGCGAAGCCCATCGCCTTGAGCCTCTCCACCACCTCTTCGCGTATCAGGAGCAGTTTTCCCATATCGCCGCCGTCTGTCTCCAAGCGCGCCACATCGCCATGGATGCGCAGTCGCACATTGCGGAAGCCCTGTTCACGCAACCATGTCTCTGCCTCGTCCACACGGCTCATCATGTCGTAGTCCAAGGGGGTGTTGTAAGGGAAACGGGTTGCCATACAGGGTGTGGATGGTCTCTCTGCCACCGAGATGCCCATCTCCTGTGCCATCCGGCGAACCTCTCCCTTGGTGATGCCCAACTCCGCCAAAGGACTCAGAATGCCCAGTTCTCTCAAAGCCCTGATGCCCGGACGGTATGCGTGCAGGTCATCCTCATTGGTTCCCTCTATCACACAGGAGGCGCCCAGTTCTGCTGCCTTCTCCTGCAACTTGCCAAAGAGGTGGCGCTTGCAGCGATAGCAGCGGTCGACGGGGTTCATGCGGATGCCGGCATCCTCCAATTCGTCGATGTGGATAACCAGATGCTGCGCTCCGGCTTCCTCCGCCACCCTGCGAGCGATGTCCACGTCGCCATTGGGATGCATGCGGGTGTGCATGGTGACGGCGGTCACCTTGGTGCCTTTCTCCTTGGCTGCCTCACAGCTCAGGGCAAGAAGCAGACTGCTGTCCACGCCTCCGGAGAATGCCACCATGATGTCGTTTGCTGCCAATTCAAGCAGGCGACCCTTCAGGGCAAGCATTTTCTCTTTATAGTCTGACAAGTCCGACTGGTCCGACAAGTCCGACTGGTCTGACTGCTCCGACTGCTCCGACTGCCCAGCTGTATCCTCTATCAACATGGCCCTGAGAAAACTGGGCTGACTGTATTCGCGTTTTCCTGCACCAAGACCTGTCTTCACGATTCTGAAACTGTCTGGGAGTTTGTCGGACGTGCGGATGGCTGCCACGATGGCGGCACCCGTTGGCGTGACATATTCTCCCTTGGAGGATGTGATGGTCAGGTTCAGCCCGTGGGCTTCGGCTATGTTGACCACGGCAGGAACGGGAACAGGCAGCACCCCATGCTGACAGCGCACGGTGCCTGTGCCCTCATAGAGCATCGGCACCACCACATCGGTGATGCCGAGGTTGTCGAGACATACGGCAACGGCAGCAATATCGACGATGGAGTCCACCGCTCCCACTTCATGGAAATGCACCTCCTCTACGGGCAGGCCGTGAGCCTTGCTCTCTGCCTCTGCGATGATTTGGAATATCCTGACCGCCACTCTCTTTGCCCTGTCGGTCAGTGCGCTTCCATTCAATATCTCCACAATGTCGGCCAATCCCCTGTGCTCATGACTATGGCTATGGGAATGGCTGTGGCTGTGCGAATGTGAATGGCTGTGACGATGGGTGTGCGGATGGGTATGCTCGTGGTCGTGGTGACGATGAAACCAATTGAGGAAGGGCAACCAGTGGTGATGGTGGTGTCCATCGCCGTAGAGGTATTCCATGTCATGGTCGTGGTTGTCGTGCTCCAGGATGACATTGAAGTCGCACGCCTCAATCCCTGACTTGAAGACACGGGTGACGCGCGTCTCAAAACCAGTGAGCGGAAGGCTTTTCAAAGCTTTGTCGAGCACGTCGGCATCCGCTCCCAAATCAAGCAGTGCAGCCACGGTCATGTCGCCGCTGATGCCTGAATAGCATTCCAGATACAGTTTCTTACTCATGGTTGCCTCCTTTGCAAATGGCCAAATTGATTTGTGAAGCCATAAAACCGGCTCCGAATCCGTTGTCGATATTCAAAGTTGCCACACCGTTGGCACATGAGTTGAGCATCGTGAGCAAGGCGGACAGTCCGTGAAAACTGGCTCCGTAACCCACTGAGGTGGGCACTGCCAGCACGGGTTTGCTGACCAGTCCTCCTATCACGCTCGCCAACGCGCCTTCCATACCGGCAACCGCCACCACACAGTTGGCGTGTTGTATATCCTCCAGACTTGCCAACAGACGGTGCAGTCCGCTCACGCCCACATCATAGACGCGCAGCACCTTGCTGCCCATGAACTCGGCCGTCTGTGCCGCCTCCTCAGCAACAGGCATGTCGGCAGAACCGGCACTGCACACGCACACCAGTCCGCTGTGCGGCTTGTCCTCCTTCTCTACTTTCAGAATCCGGGATACGGGGTCGTAGACGGCTTCATGGAAGCGGGTCTGGATGATATCCGCCTGATGCTGGGTGGCTCGCGTGCCAAGCACCTCACCTTCCTCGGCATAGATGTGCTCATACAAGCTCAGCAGATGCTCGTCTGCCTTGCCGCCACAGAACACCACCTCGGCGGAGCCTGTGCGCAACTTGCGGTGAACGTCGACTTTGCCGAATCCCAAATCCTCGAAAGGCTTGCGTCGGAAGAATGCCTCTGCTTCTTCCACAGACATCGTCCCTGCTTTTACAGCAAGCAATACATCATGTTCATTCATTGTTCAAAAATGTTCTCTTATCTATTCAAATTACGTATTTGTTCCGTCCCTACCGACCATTGAGGACATAGCTGACGATGGCCATGACGTCGGTGATGTTGACGGTGGTGTCGTTGTTGAAATCTGCTGCATCGTGGTCAAAAAGGTGAGGTGCCGCATCGTCATTTCCAATGGCGATGACCACGGCTCCCATCACATCGGCGATGTTGATGTTGCCGTCGCGGTTGACATCACCGATGAAGATGAGGGTGAGGTCGGAGAAGGATTCGGCTGCCTCGGCATTCCACCGCAGCGGACGGACCGTCCCACCGTCACGATAGGTGCCCTGGAGTCGCGTCTCCTCATCACCATATTCGGCGGTGGGCTGCGCAGATATATTCTTGAGCACCAAAGTGGCATCGTCAAACCGCACGAGGGCAGGCACATTGGGTTGGCTGGCTGACGATACCAGACACCGCAGTTTTGTGCCGTCGACGCCGACGACCTGCGCCACCTTCACGCCCTGTGATGACGTAAGGGCGAAGGGCAGGAAGAGTTCGTGCCACTCTCCTGCTCCGTCATGGCGCTCATATCTCACCTCCGCAGCCTCAAAGGATTCGAGCACCTCCAGCGATGCCTCGTCGGTGATGACCCAAAGGGCGCATTTCCCATCCTGGATGATGTTTTTCGTATGGTATGCGGCATCCACCGTGGCTCCTGGCGCTATCTTGATGAGCGCATTGTCGGGAATCTGGTCCACCTGCAGGTTGCGGCACTCGGGGAATCCCGACAGGTCGAGCCAGGCATCACCCATGCGCCAGCACTGGTGCTGCAGCGCCCTTCCGTTGTCGAGCCATCCTCGGATGTCGTCCGTCGCCTCACCTTCCGCACACACATACTCCAATCGGAAGTCTGCCACCTTGAACCATGTGCCGTCGCTCCTCGCGCCCACCGTCATCTTGTTGTCCTTCACAAGGACATAGCACTCGTAGGGGTTGAAAGCGTTGTCGCCCGTTCCCGTGATGTTGTACGACCGAGAGATATTCCCCTCACCCGCATTGGCATAGAGGGCGGTGCGCGAGGTGGTGCGCGAATAACCATTGGTGGTGGCGAAGTCTGCCGTCAGGCGATAGACACCGTTGGGCAGATGCCTCACCTCCTGCGACAGTTCGGCGTAGTTGAGTGTTCCCGCCCAGGCGTTGAAGAACGTGCCGGTGTGTCCGTCGCTCAGCGCTGCCGTTCCCATGAAAGCGTCGTTCCATCCCTCAAAACGATGTTGGAAGTTCCAGCGGACAGGATACTCCACCCTGCCGCCGCCTGAGGGTGACCCGATGGCCGTTCCCCACGACAGGTTGGGATTGGCGATGGTGTAGGTGGCCTCCGTGTGGTGGCGGTCGGCGATATACCATTGGTTGAAGTCGGCTTTCCTCACGGCATAGATGACGAGTTGGTCGGCCTGTCCCTGACTCTTGTTGCCTGCCACCTCATCGCCTGCGGATGGTGTGCCGCCCACGCCGCAGTAAGTGTCGGATGCCACATGTTTGATTCTCCAGCTGTCGGCAGAGGCATCATAGACTGGAATGAAAGCACTTGCGGCCGTACCGACATGCGTCTTTCCGTCGGTTTGGAATAGTGTTCCGCACAGTACGTCATCGTATTGTGCCGGACAGCGGATGGCATAACCGCCAGTAGCATTGGGTTCTATCTGCCACACCTGCGCCAGGTTGGAACCTGCCTCAGAGGGAGCGGCATAATGCACCGACTTGAATGACGAAACGCCTGCCGACACCCCTTCGATGTCGCCCGTCCTGGTGAGCGATTTGATTTGTATGCAGTGCCATCCCGTGATGTTGGCAAGGTCGAGTCCCAGTCCCAGGGTGAGTGTGCCGTCGGTCACCCTGATGTCGCTGACGACGCACTCAAGGGGTTCGTTGGAGAGGAATCCGGGTGTCACGCCCGATGCCGTGAAATAGGTTTTCTTGGTATTGCCCGAGGTGGTGGCGAACACATAGGCCACATCGTCGCGCGTGCCGTTGAGCGTCGCGCCGTTCTCCCCCCTGGCATTGTGCGAGGTGGCATAGAGCACCACCTTGTAGATGCCGTTGGGCACCGCCACCGTCTGTTGCATCTTGATGCCTGCCGATGCGGAGTTGTAGAGTTCGACAAGGCCGATGCCGTTGCCCGTCACCGTACCGCTTGCCCCGCTCCACGCCTCCTTTGAGGTGCCGACGAGCGACGTGTAGTCGTCGGTGGGACTGGCGTTGTCGAGCGTCCAGCAGAGGGCGGTGTTGGCCTTGCTCGACACGACATAGTAGAAGTCCTCGCAGTTGTCGGGCAGCGAGGTGATTTTCGCATATCCGTTGGGCACATCCGTTGCCGTCAGGTCGATGGTGTTGCTGTAGTGATATTGACCTTTGGCATCGACGCAGGCGATACGGAACACCTTCTTTCCCGGACAGTCGGCGACGGCGAGTGACGCGCTCCGTCCCATGTCGTCGGAAACGCCGAGGGTGGCGCGGGCGGTCCATACCGAACCGCTTGTCTGCTGCTGCACATACACCGTCTTGGTCCAGTCGGTGTTGGGGTCGCTCCACATCAGGTTGATATGCTCGCCGTCGGCGGCATACCCGCCGGCGAGATGGCGGGGGTTGCCCTGGTCGCGCCAGTCCATCCACACATCGGAGGTCTTTTTATAGGCGAAGTCGCTGTTGTATGCGCCATAGATATCACCGCCGGCGGTGGTCCAGAAATCATCGCTTTCCCAGTGAACGAACCGTTTCTGCTCCACGTTGTTGTAGACGGCAAACCGCTCGAGCCATTCCGTGTTCTCGCTGTAGTCTGCCCTGCGCAGCACATCGGTGAGCCAGATGCCGTTCATCTCCTGGTCGTTGCCGCTGCCCCACTGATACCATGCCTTTTTGGTGTCGGTGTAGAACTGGCTCTCCGAGGTCCAGTTTGCCCCATTGTTCCACTCGGTACACCACACGGGGAGTCCGGTGGCGTTGTAGAGTGATTTGAGCGAGTTGATGCACGCCTCGGGCGTCTGACCTCCGATATAATAATGCGTCGCCACGAAGTCCACTCGGTAGTTGTGCGCCTCGCACGAGTCCACGTATGCCTTCACCCATGCCGTGTTGGGGTTGCAGCAGGCAAAGGTACCGATACGCATACCGCTGCGGAGATAGTCGGCGTGGAGTCGGATGAGGTTGTCGACGGTCATGTACATCTCGCTGCCGCTGGTGTTGTCGGGCTCATTCACGCCCAACACATGCGCCGAGGTCTGGTTGTTGAGCGCGTCCCATGAGGGCCATGCCCATGTGGCGTTCCCGGTATAGGTAGAGCCTGTCTCATGGTGCCGCTGCGGCACATAGTCGTAGTTGGACTCCACGTAGTTCTCCGCATTCCATTGGTAGAACCACGTCACACGCATCAGTCCCATGGGTGTGGGGGTGCGTCCCGCATATCCCTTCTTGCTGGGCCATCGCCACCGCAGGATACGCAGGAAACTGACGCTGCCCCGCATATCCTTGGGGAGGGTGACGGTGATGTCGCCGTCGTTGGCGATGAAGCAGTGGCTGTATCCCGTGCCATCGGCATGGTTGGCCATGGTCACCATATACCCTCTCTTGAGCGTGAAACTGTTGATGGCGTTGTCGAAGTCGCCCAACCTGTCGTAATAGGCATTCACCTCATACTCGCTGTTGGACTCCCCTTGCTGTGCTGTCTCCTTATACACCGTCAGCGGATGGCACGTCAGGCTGTAGGGCAGCACGATGGTGCCATGGCGGTAGGTCTCCACGCGGCAGTTGGTGCCGTCAACGGCCTGTGCGCCATTGACGGAGATGAATTTCAGCCACGAAGCGGTCACCTCCGACGGACGTATGTTGGCAAAGACCACAGTCGCCCTGTCGTTGGTAATATTGACGCGCGCCGTCATCGCCGTCTGTCCCTCTCCTGCCGTGATGGTATAGTCGATGGCGGAGGAGAGCGTCATGTCGGCGGTGTGCTGCGCCACCGTCTGTGTGGTGTTCACCGCCGTCGACAGCGTCGACCCATTGTAGGTCAGCGAACGGGTGATGGCCATAGCGTGATTCGCCATGGCACATAAGAAGATGCAGAGGAATAGTTTCAGCCTGTTCATGTTGATTGTTGTTTCATTCCACGTCGATGATGTCCGACCAGCGGGTGGTGTAGTTGGGACTTTTGCGGTCGCGGCGGATGGCGGAGGCAAAATCCGACGCCTTGCCCTTGCCGTCCTTCGCGGTGTATTGCTGCGAACCAAGGACGATGGTCTCGCGGCCGTTGATTTTGTTGATGCGGTCGACAGCCTCGTCGAGACGGCGCAGGCGTTTGTAGCGCTCTGAGTCGTAATCGAGGAAACTCGTCTGCACCGCACTGTCGGGGGTGATGTCCATCACGATGACGCCCGCCCGCTTGTAGCCATAGCCCTGACGGAACATCCGCTCGAGGCACGCCAGTGCGCAGGATACAATGCTCACCGTGGCATTGGTGGGTGTGGGCAGGGTGAGGACATACGACATGCCATACTGCGGCAGGTCGTCGCGGAAATGGTTGGTGTCGATGAACACCTGGATGACAGAGGCGACGGAGTGCTGCCGCCGCAGTTTCTCTGCGCAGCGCGCCGCATAGTTGGCCACATGGGTGCGGATGTCCTCTATGCTGGTGAGATTGTGAGGGAACGACCTCGAGGTGCAGACGCTCTTTTTCGTCACCATCTCCATATCGTCGAAGGGGATGCAGTCGATGCCGTTGAGTTCACGCCAGGTGCGCATGCCCACGATGTTGAAATACGACCTCACCCACGACTCGACATGGGCGGCAAAATCATAGGCGGTGCGCACATTGAGGGCAGCCAGTTTGCGCTCCCACCGCCGGCCGATGCCCCACACGTCGCCTACGGGGAAGAGACGAAGCGCCGTCTCCCGTTTGTCGTCGTTGTCGATAAGACAGCAGTGATGGTAGCCCGGGTATTTCTTGGCGAACTTGCTCGCCACCTTCGCCAACGTCTTGGTGGGTGCGATGCCGATGCTCACCGGCATGCCCAGTCCGCGGCGAATCTGTTCATAAAGGCCCTCGCCCCACTCCTTCAGGGCATCGCCCTCCATGTCGGGCAGCAGACAGAACCCCTCGTCGATGCTGTAGCGGTGGAACTCGTGCGAGGCACGGCGCACGATGTTCATCAACCGGCGTGTCATGTCGGCATACAGTTCGTAGTTGGAGGAGAAGGCGTAGATGTGTTGCCCCGGAAAGAGGTCGGCGAGTTGGAAGAACGGTGTGCCCTCCTTGATGCCCATCAGTTTCGCCTCGTTGCTGCGCGCGACGACACAGCCGTCGTTGTTCGACAGCACCACCACGGGTTTTCCTACCAAGTCGGGGCGGAAAGCCCGCTCACAACTGACGAAGCAGTTATCTACATCAACGAGGGCGTACATGGGGGAAGATTTTGAGGTTTGAGGTTTGAGATTTGAGATTTGAGATTTGAGATTTAAGCTTCGCTTGATTGTCGGCTGCACCTCGGCATACTGAAAGCAAGCTTTGCCTTTGTCGAATTCTGTCACGACTCGGCCTAATTGATGCGAGCATCATTCGGCTACTCGGTTGGCACGACAATTGAGATTTGAGATTTAAGCTTCGCTTGATTGTCGGCTGCACCTCGGCATACTGAAAGCAAGCTTTCGTCTGCACTCGGTTGGCACGACAATTGAGATTTGAGATTTCTCCACCATGATACAAGAACGTTTGTGCTCAGTCTATAGAGACGCAATATATTGCGTCTCAGTGACATACGGGTTTTTGTAGCATTCATGGTGGAAGACGTGATGTATCACGTCTCTACGACGTTGCACTGCCCTTTTGCCACGTTCACCACGTTCATCGGGATTTGTAATCCCGATGCCCCAAATATAAGGATTTGCAATCCTATCACAAGCATTCATATGTCTAAACTCCTTAAAATAATCTCCAAACGACCAAACGACCAATCTCCCAAACAACCAGCTAATGTCTAAACTCCTAAACTCCTAAACGGCTTAACTACTTTCCACCATTTGAATTTTAAATTCTTAAATCCTTAAATCTTAATCTTTAATTTTTCATCTTTAATCTTTAATTATTTTTCCTATTTTTTGTGCCAATTTTTGATGGTATATTGCACCACGCCCCAGATGGTGAGTTCATCATCAGCGGTGATTTTGATGACAGGGAACTTGTCGTTGGCGGGAACCAGGTTGATATATCCCTCATCGTAGTGCGTGTTGTCGAAGAACTTCACGGTGAAGCGGTTGTCGTAGTATGCCACCACGACATCGCCGTTGCGGGGTGTGAGCGAGCGGTCGATGACGAGGATGTCGCCGTCGCAGATGCCGGCTTCCATCATCGAGTCACCCCTCACCCGTCCGTAGAACGTGGTGTCGGGATGGCGTATCATATCTTTATTGAAGTCGAGCACCTCCACCTCGTAGGCCTCAGCCGGCGAGGGGAAGCCCGCCTTGATGCCCGGGGCGTAGCTCAACGCCAGTTGGGTGACGAACTCACTGCGTATGAACTCTACCTCATTTTCATTCTTTTCCATCCTACTCTATTTGATGATTGTTTTTTAATCTTCTCTTGCTTTCTGCTCACGGAAGCGGATGGTCTGTGTCTCCCAGTCCATTTCATCGATAATGGCGATTGACTCCAAATGGTATCCCTCTTCGCGCAGTTGGCGGCCGCCCTTCTGCTGACCTTTCTCTACGGCGATGCCGATGCCAGCCACCTTGCCGCCAGCCTGATGCACCAGGTCGATGAGGGCACGCACCGCTTGTCCGTCGGCCAGGAAGTCATCAACTATCAGCACACGGTCGGTGGGGTGCAGATAAGGTTTGGACACAAACACATGGTTCATCTTCTTATGGGTGAACGAGAAGGCCTGCGACACATACTTGCTGTCAGTGCTGTTGGCGGTCTCGCTCTTCTTGGCAAACACCACGGGCACGTCATACAGATTGCCCAGCATAGTGGCTATAGCAATACCGCTTGCCTCGATGGTAAGCACCTTGTTCACCTCCACGCCACTAAAGCGCTGTTTCAGTTCGACAGCTATCTGGCGTATGATACCGATGTCTATCTGGTGATTCAGGAAGTTGTCAATCTTCAGGATGTCTCCTGGTTTGATAATTCCGTCACTTGCTATTCTTTCCTCTAGGAAGTTCATAATCAGTTATATTTGCTTGGTGTCCATCGGATGTGGACAGCATTTTTGGTTTCTGGGAGACAAAAATAAGCATTTTTTCCCAATGATGATTACTTTCTTGCCAATTATTGAGCTTTTGGAGACTAGTTGGTCGTTTGGGCGTTTGGGAGATTGGGCGTTTGGGAGATTGGGCGTTTGGTCGTTTGGGTTTTTAAGGAGTTTAGGAGTCTAGGAGTTTAGACAATACAAGTGCTTATCACAGATCAAATCTCTCACCTCTCACCTCTCACCTCTTACCTCTCACCTCTCACCTCTCACCTCTTACCTCTCACCTCTCACCTCTTACCTCTCACCACTTACCTCTCACCACTCACCTCTCACCTCTCACCTCTTACCTCTCACCTCTTACCTCCCACCTCTCACCTCTTACCTCTCACCTCTTACCTCTCTATCTTCAATCCCACATAGCTGTGGGCAGGCAACTGCACGTCGAAGACTGTCTGATTGTCCTTATAGCCCACGAAGCGCCATCTGGTGTACATTACCTGGGCGGGCAGCAACTGCTTGCCGGTGAGAAGGTCGCGCAATGATTTCACCTTGTCGTTGACCACCACGCGGAGGTTCACGGCCTGGTCGTTGAAGTTCTCCACCACCATCGTCTTGTTGTCGTAGGGGAACAGCGCCACCTTCGATGGTCCCTCGATATATGCGCCCACATCCTTGCTCATGGCACCGCGGATGATGTTGAGTGCAGGAGCGGGGAAGTCATAGAGGTTGCCAAAATCATCAGGGATGGTGAGCACGAAAAGGATGCCCTTGGAATAGGTATCGCGCAGCAGGATGGGATATCCCGACACACCGCCCGTGAGCGGACGACCGGCACTGACCACCTCCCACGCGTCGTTGGTGAAATACTTCACCTGCGGGATGATGAACTCACGCTCCGACTTGCCAGCCATGCCGAAGTCGTTGACGATGGCCTTCAGGTCGCCGCAGTACAGTTCCACCACATCGGCCAGTTGGTCTTTGATGACTTTGAGGAGTCCCGTCGTGATGATGACATCGCCGCCCTTACGCAGTTGCCGCTTGATTTTCTCCACTATCTGTGGGTCTTTGGCAGCTTGCTCGGTGAGCAGGATTTGCTGTCTGTCGTCGAGCCATTGCGGGTGCATGTCCATGGGCAGACCTATCATGCCCAGGTAGTTCTGCAAGAAGTCCTCACCGGAGGAATGGTAGGGCTTGTAGGACACAAGACCTATGGGTTTGCCCAACTTCCCCATCAGCTGGTCGGTCTGGTGGAGCGTCACATTGGCATAGCGCGCCATGGTGGTTGGCGTGATGGTCTTGCCGTCCTTGGTATACGGTGCCACCATCTCGTCGTAACGAAAACTGTTGCCGCCCACCGACTGCCATGGTGCCCGCTGGGAAGGCGTGATTTTCACCTCAGCCAACTGCATGTAGTTCCACAGGATAATCTCGGGTGTTTTCGACAGCATGGTGAGATGCAGCTGCTCGGCATAGCGGTCCATGCTCATCTGTATGCCGCCGGCATCCACCCATCCTCCTAAATTGCGACCGGGAGCGATATTCTCAAAATACTGCATGATGTTGTAGCTCAGATAATTCTGCAGGTGCTGCGCCGAGGCGGGGTCGCGTGTCTCCGTACCGGTCCACAGTCCGTCGAAATAGGTCGGTTCCTCCTCGAGGTTGAAACCCAGTCCGTGGAAGTGGTCATACCAGTTGGGGTATTTGATGATGACCTTCACCTTGGGGTTGACTGCCTTGGCAGGATTCACCACCAGTTCGCGCCCTGCGTCTGCCATGAGCCGGAGACGATACTCAGTCCAACTCTTGCTGCCCTTTGCGGCTATCTCATCATCGTTTTTTAGGTCGATGAAGAAAAAGTCGTCGAGGATGAAGTCATCGAAGAACTTGGCGGTGAATTCCGAGATGTGCTTCACCATCTGCCTCTCGTCCTCGCGGGCATAGCTGTAGGTCTCGAAATCGGTGGGTTCGGAGCGTGTGAATGTGATTCCTCCGCCTACCTCCAATCCTTTGGACAGGAAGAATTTCTTCACCTTGACAAGTGTCTTCTCTGGCACAATGAAGGCGTCACGGTGTGTCTCCAGATAGATTTTGTCGAGGTCCACCTGACTGCTTACCGTCTCCCATGTGGATTTCAGGAATTTCTCATCCTCCATCCTTGCCACGTCCTGTGCGCGGATATAGGTGGATACTTTGAAGTTGTTGAACTT
This sequence comes from uncultured Prevotellaceae bacterium, assembly GCA_902767775.1. Taxonomy (GTDB): domain Bacteria; phylum Bacteroidota; class Bacteroidia; order Bacteroidales; family Bacteroidaceae; genus Prevotella. The sequence continues at coordinate 23,135 of CACXIP010000035.1, forward strand.
CCCGGCTTGGATGGATGTCGCTGCCATCAGCGCCAGAGCCATCATCATGATTGTTCGTTTCATATTTTGAAGATTAAGGAGTTTAGGAGTATAGGAGTTTAGACATTAGTTGGTCGTTTGGGAGATTGGTCGTTTGGTCGTTTGGGAGATTGGGCGTTTGGGAGATTGGGCGTTTGGGAGTTTGGGCGTTTGGGAGATTGGGAGATTGGGCGTTTGGGGATTTTTTAGGAGTTTAGACACTTTTAAAGTTTCTTTATTTTCCTCAGGTATTCCGATGGGGTGTCGTCATACATCTTTTTGAAATAGTGGGCAAACTGCTTGGAAGAGAGTCCCACCATGTCGGCGACCTCTGAGATGTTGGTCCTTCCCTGGTCGAGCAGGCTCTTTCCCCGTTTCAGTTTGATAATGCGCATAAACTCCAGCGGCGACTTGCCCGTGATGGCCATGAGCTTCTTGTAGAGATGGCCGCGGGTCATCCCCACCGCACTGCTGAGTTGGACAACCGAGTAGTTGATGTCGCCGATATTCTCCTCGATATAGGCGATAACATGGCTGATGAGTTCCTCGTCGAGGGAACTCACCGTGATTTCGCTGGGTTTGATTTCCACTCCCGCAGCCACCTTGGTGTGCGTCTGCTGCGACCACTCCAGTATCTTGCGGATGCGCAGCCTGAGCACCTCCAGACTGAAAGGTTTGGTGATGTAGTCTGCCGCGCCCTCCTTCAGTCCTTCCACAATGTTCTCCTCCGCGCTCTTTGCCGTGAGGAGGACAACCGGGATATGCGAATACCTGATGTCGCTCTTGAGCTGACGGAAAAGCGCCATGCCGTCCATCACAGGCATCATCACGTCGCTCACCACGATGCTCACATTGTCGTTCTTCGACAATACTTGGAGTGCCTCTTTCCCGTTGGCCGCCACAAGCACCTGGTATTCGTCGTCGAGGCTGCGCTGGAGGAAGAGCCGTGCATCTGAGTTGTCCTCCACCACCAAGAGTGTGGGACGCCCGCCGCTGCCATCAGCCACTGCCTCTTCTGCGACAGCGATGTTGTCTGCTGCCTCCTGCTCTTCCGCTGCCACCTCGGCAGCCTCCATCACCGGCAGCGACACCGTGAAGATGGTCCCTTTGGGCTTGTTGTCGGCGACATCGATGCTTCCGCCCATCATACTGACATATTGTCTGACGATATGCAGGCCCAGTCCGCTGCCCTCTTGCTCCTGTCCGTGCGACTCCTGCACGAAGCGGTCGAAGACATGCTTTTTGTCCTTGATGCCGATGCCGGTGTCCGCCACGCTAATGACCGCTGTACGCTGCTCATCCTGAGTGACATCGAGCGACACCGTCACGCTGCCTTTGTCGGTATTGTATTTGAAGGCGTTGGACAGCAGGTTGGTGATGATGCGGCGCATCTTGTCCTCATCGAAGTCAATTTCTATGGATGAGGGTGGCAGGTTCAGGTGCATCTGTATCTGTTTGCCCATGGCATAATAGTCGAAACTTTCAACGGTCTGCCTCACGAAACTCACGATGTCGCCATGCTTGAGGTTGAGTTTCTCTCTGCCCACATCCAAGCGACGGAAGTCGAGCACCTGCAGGACGAGGTCGTAGAGTTGGCGGGCATTGCGCCACGCCACGTCCACCTCCGTGCGGATAGGAGCCGGCAGACTGAGTTTGCGTATCTTCTCAAGGGGTGCCATCACCAGGGTAAGAGGCGTCTTAAGGTCATGGCCGACATTGGTGAAGAAGCGGATTTTGTCCTCCTCCATCTCATATTTCTTCAGGTTGACCTCCATCTGTTTCATGGCAAGTTCACGTTTCTGTCTTCTGCGCATCGCACGGTTGATATAATAGAGGAGTGCGACTAACAACAGCAGATAGATGAGCAAGGCTGGCCGGGACAGCAGGATTGGCGGTTTTACATTGATGGGCAGTTCCGCTATCTCGCTCTCCATCAGTCCTGGTATCGCGGCTTTCACCTGCAGCACATGCTTGCCGGAGCTGAGCGACGCAAAATAGAGCATGCTGCCGGGTGCAGCCATCCACTCCTCATCACCCTTGAAGCGGTAGAAGTATTTGATTTTGTGGCTGAGGGCAGGCACCATGGCAGAGACTGCCACCCAGAACCGGTCATCGTGCTGGATGGTGAAGTCGGAGAATGGGTTGGGTTCTGCGTTGACCCAATAGTTGGTAAAGAGCACTTGCAGTTTGGGATAATAGGCGGCGGTATTCTCGGGCATGATACGCACATAGCCAGAGAAGCTGCCCAACAGCGCCATGCCGTCGGTGGTGGTCAGTGCTGCGTTGTTGGAAAAGATGACATTGTGGAGTCCGTCGGCATCGAGATAAGGGTAGCACTTGCAGGTGAACGGCTGCCTGTCGGACACCTGTGTGGAAATGCAGGTCAGACCGTTGTCTGTGCTTGCCCAAACGTATCTGCCGCTCTTCGCCAGCGCCCTGATGACATTGTGCGACAGTCCCTGTTCTGTGGTGAGATGGGTGACGGCGTCCTCCTTGGGATGGAGAATCCACAGTCCGTTTCTGCTGCCCACCCACAACCGGTCGTGCTCACACATCATCAGAGAGGAGACATAGGCATCTTTGAGCTGGTCGATTTGCTTGTTCTGTATGAACTGTCCCTTGGCGCAGTCATAGGCAGAGAGTCCCAACGATGTGCCGATATAGATGATTTCGCGCAAAGAGTCGCAGGTGAGGCACAAGGTGCCGTTGGACAAGAGCGGCGAGTTCTCCGACATATATTTGACTTTTTTCCCATCAGGGGTCAACTTGACCACGCCTTTGTCTACCGTTGCCACCCACAGGTTGCCCCTTGTGTCGGTGGTCATTGCCTTGACGTAGTCGAGATGGGAACACTCGTTATAAATGGGAGTGAATCTTGAGCCATCATACTTGGCGATGCCGTTGCCATATGTGCCCACCAAAAGCGTGCCGTCGTCGAGCACAACCAATGAGGTGATGATATCGGAGGGCAACTGATTCTGCAAAGCCGTGAAATGCCTTTCCGTCCCCGACCTCGTCTTCATCAAAACGCCCGCGCCATCAAATCCTATCCAGAGGTTGCCCGCGTGGTCCTCCACCAGCGAACTCACATCCTCATATTCTCCGGTGGACACAACATTGAAGGTGGGGCTGCCCATATCGGTCATGGCAACACCCAGTTTTGCCGAACCCACCCACATGGTGTTGTTGACATCGGGATACAGACAGGTGATGTGGCTGCTCCTGGGTAAGAATGCATTCACGTTCACCATCTTGCTCCATACCCCGTCCTGAAGAGAGAAGACGAAGATGCCTGCGGTGCCTGTACCCACCCACAGGTTGCCGTCGTTGTCCTCACAAACGACATTCAACAGGGTATTGCCCATCTGCTTCAATTCTGACGGTTGCCGCCACTGGCGTGTCTTGAGCGAGAAGAGCCATTGTGTGCCAGGAAGTGAGTGCGCCATGTAAACCCAGAGGTTCATACTGTTGTCAAGATACACACGGCTGTCCCTTTCGTGAATGGTCTCAGGTGCCTGTGTGAGCGGAACGAGACGGTGCTCCTTCAGTGCCACCTCGTATATTTTATAATCGGAGGTAATGACGGCTGCAGTGCCGTTCCTCGCAACGATATGCAAGATGGGCGACTTGCTGTAGTTGTCGATATGCAATAATTTGCGTAAGGAGTAGTCATAATGGTAAAGCCCAAATTCGGTGGTCACCCACAAGTTGTGCCTGTCATCCACATACAACACCTGCGCCGCGCCTTTCACTCCGAGCCGCGCCAACCGTTGCTGTCCGTCTTTCTTCCATGTGCCTGACTGACGCTCATAGGTAAACAAATCACCCGTGCAGGGCATCCACAACGTAGAATCGGCTGTCTCGCTGATGGAGAAGACATCGTTGGAGTGCCCACCGAAATCCATCGGCATGTAGTTGCGGAATCGGTAGCCATCGTAGCGGCTGACACCATTGATGGTGGAGAGCCAGATATATCCGTGGCTGTCGCGGACGACATTCCTTATGAAATTGTCGGCCAGGCCATTCTTCACATCGACGGTTCTGAAGAAATAATTGGAGGCCGTGCATGTGAGCAATGGTGCCAGGAAACACCAGAAGGTTAGAAAGCGAAGCTTCATTGTTTTTTGTATGGTTGACCTAACAAAAGTAATGAAAAAAGCCAACTTTTTCGTTCCTCGGGGACAATTATTTGTGTGCTTGACGGTATTTTTAACTTTTACCATCCAATATGTATCCATTTCCGTCCCTAATGTATCAAGAATACAAAACTGGACATATGAAATACGCCGTGGCTTGGCTGCACAGTCAATTGTACCTAAATTTGCAGCTGTAAAAGATTTCCAAGAACAACATATATATAGATTTCCAAGAATTTCATCATATAGTTTAGTTGATGTGGTCAAGCAACAATGAACCTTAGGCCACGATTTTTCAAAAAGGGGTGATCAATTCACCAACGGAAAAATGCACCTTCAAAAAGTTTGGTTTTTTAACAAAAAGGATTCGTGAAGAATCGGATAGGTTTCATGTAAAAGGGGCACGGACTTCAATGTCTGTGCCCCTTGCTTTGTCATCACAGAATTTGATTCTGTGAAGGTGTGAATAGATGCTTCAATTCTTGCCCAGAATGTAGTCGACGATTTGCATGGCGTCTGTCACGTTGACTTCGCCATCCTCATTCCAGTTGGCATTGCTGTAGATGAAATTCTTCAGGGGTTTTCCAAGGATGTAATCGACGATGCACATGACATCCGTCACATTGATACTTCCATCGCCGTCAGCATCGCCCTTGATTTCCCACACATCAGGATTGAACTTAAACTTGGCTGCATTCAGCACCTCATGGGTGTTCTTGTTCAACAACAACGCCACAACAGACAGGTTCTCCTTGTTCTGGATACGTGTGTTGCCCGCTATGCTGAGGGTATAGGTATACGTCATGGGCACCTCGCTCTTGATGGTGGCGGGCAGCGTGCCTGCAACGCCCGTCTTAGGCTGCCAAACCGCCACGGGCACATGGTCGTGCTTGAAATCGCTGATTACCGCAGGCTGGTCAACCATTGGCTTCAGGTTGGTATCAGTGATGTTCTTGCCCGAGAAATAGTTCTTCTGAGCGAAGCCTGTCTGTCCGTCCTCCAGCAGCAGATAACCTATCTGATAGGGCGATGACGACACGTTCTCGACAAATGTGGTGGTGGTGGTGACCTTGATGGCTGTCTGATTCTTGTCTGTCCACTCTGCATTCACAGCTATCTCGCCGATGGTGTAATCCCGCAAGGCTGCCTCAACGTCTTTCCTGATGCCAAACGGTTGGTCATCAGAACCATAATAGGGGTCGACAAAACCGCCACGGTTGATCTGACAACCAGGGAAGCTGTTGGCGTCCAGGTAATAGTCCGACAGTTGCAAGGGGTCGTTGTGGTGAACGGCAATGGTAACCACATCATCGCGGAATGCATTGTTGAGCATCCTCATGCCCACGGCTCCACGCGGACACCATCCACACCACGTACCAGTAGCCTCCTCAACCAAAGGCACCTTCTTAGGCTTGCGCTTCACAGTGACCAATGTGCCGGTGGCTTTGTTCTCTGCCGTCTCGTTGGTCAGTCCGTTCACCTTGGTGATGGTCAGCGTCTTCGTCTTAGTGCCGACAGCGGCGTCGGCCGGGAACGGAATCAGCACCTCGGCAGTCATCATATAGGTGATGGGAGATACATCCATGTGGCCCTTGTACACATTGCTGCCCGTAGTGATGGTATAGTCGATATTGGTGATGGGTTCGACACTCTCACCCACGAGGCTGATGGGCACCACCACCAGTGAGTTGAGACCGGCATAATGCTTGCCGAAGTCTGGCTCTGACACACTGGCTGCATGATGGGCATAATCCTCATCACCGGGCTCCATCTCGACAATCTTTGGGAAAACGCTCCATCCTGATGTCATGCTGTAGGCGTTTTTGGTGCCATAAGGAACATGGAGCACAGCCGACTCCATATTGTCGCCGGCAAACACATTGGAGTTGATGGGGAACGGCTTGCGGATGTGGCTGACCACGTTGATCAGGTTGTTGCAGAGCATGAATGCGCCTTGGCCGATTTCCGTCACGCTGGCAGGAATCTCAATAAAGGACATCAATTGATACTCAAAGGCTGCTGGGGCAATCTTCACCACCGACTCAGGAATCTTTGTTGTGCTGATGCCCTGTATCAGCGAGTTGCTCGCCGTCTCGATGATGGCGTTGCAATTGTCACGGGAGTCATAGACTGGGTTGTCGGCATCAACGACAAGTGATGTGATGCTGGAGCAACCAACAAAAATCCCCTCGCCTATCTCGGTCACGCTCTTGGAAATCCTCACAGAACTCAGGCCCGTGTCTGCCCAGAAAGCATTGATTCCGATTTTCTTCACGCCATTGGGAAGTACAACCTCCGACAGGCCTGGTACTCCACTGAACGCCGTCTGCCCTATCTCGACGACACTCGAGGGAATCACTGTAGTGCGGCAACCGACGAGCAGCACATTGCTTTTTTTATCAATGATGGCATTGCAATTGTTGCGTGAGTCGAAAACGGTGTTGCCCGTCTCTACACTGAGAGCAGACAGGCGAGAGCAATTATACAACATGTCCCTGCCCAATGAGGTGACCGTCTTGGGAATGACAAGCGACTTGACACCGGAAGTAAAGAAGGCGAAACTTTTGATGGTCTTCAAGGTCTTTGGCAGTCTGACCTCTTCCAAGGAGGAAACACCCGCCAGGGCATTCTCACAAATGACATCATATTCAGAGCCATCGATTGCCCTCGCATTGGTCAGGTCTAAGACACGCAAGACAGCTTCCCCCATCTTCTCACGGATGAACTGGAAATCGTCATTGTTGAGCTCACCGGTAAGTGTCAGTTCCTCAATGGTATAGTATTCACTCTCCGAGATCAGCTTCGACAGGCTTCCGGCAGGCTTGACATTCAGCGTGCGAGATGGGTTGTATTCCGTATTCTCCAAAATGGTGGAGAACTGACTCCAGATATTGGCCGACTGATATTTCGCCTTTGTTCCAGAAGGCACGACCAATTTGGCATTTGGGGCAATGACGTTGAACACCTGAGCGGTCAGGGCAACGGGTGTCGATGACTTGACTTTCACCGCCGACAAATACATATTGTTCGAGAATGCATCAATGCCTATCTCAGTCACGCTGGCAGGGATTTCCAACGTTCTAAGTCCGCTATTTTGGAAAGCACCTATGCCAATTCGCTTCAGCGTTTGCGGGAGGGTGATGGTGGACAATGTCCTGCTGATATAGAAAGCCCGGTTGCCGATAGCAACGATTCCCTCTGGAATCATTGATGAGTTACAACCAAGAATAATGGTATTGGTAGCTGTTTCGATGATACAGTTGCTGTTGTCCCTGGAGTCATATACGGTGTTGTTGCTGTCAACCGTGATTTTTGACATTTCGGAGGGCAAGAAGGCATCCTCGCCGATGCTCTTGACGTTCTTGGGGATATGTACACTGACCAGAGGACAGCCATTGAAGGCACCCGCCTCTATCGTCGTCAGACTTTCCGGGAACTTGATGGACTTCAGGTTGATGATGGACGAGAATGCATTTCTGCCTATCGTAGTCACTCCCTCTGGGATGACTGTGGCAGGACAAGCGGCGAGGAGCTTTCCGCTCGAGCGCTCATAGACGGCATTGCTCTTGGAGTAATAATCCTTGTTGCCCGTCTCCACTTCCACCGACATCAGATTGCGGCATCCAGCAAAGACACCATTACTTATGTAGGTAACACCTTTGGGTATGACGATGGCCCTCAGTCCGGTATCTAAGAAAGGAGCGCTTGCAAGGACCGTCAAACTGCTGGGCAGGACAATCTCCTGAATGGCATTGCATCTCTCAAACATGAAAGCACCCAAGGTATTGTCCTCAGTGGTAAACGAGTCATAATAAGCGTCGCCCCCTGCTACAATCTTGGCTTCCGACAAGTCGAGTTTTTCCAACTGTCCCCGTTCGCCGGTGTTGTCCTCGCTGTATCCTCCCAGTGCCCGAATCAGTTTGAAATCGGTGCCGTTGACCTCTCCTATGATGGTGAGTTTCCTTAGGGTGTATTTGTCTTTTTCAGTGATGTAGTTTGGCAGGGTACCCGCTTTTGTGAGCCGTATGGTGAGTTCCTCTCTGGGAATATCATCCGAATCATCATTGAGTGTTGCAGGTTGGATGGCTATCACCGCAGTCTGATGGTCGTTGAAATGCTGCTGACTGTTGGGACTGAGGTCGGTGAGGGCGAAATAGCCGTCGAAATTGCCGCTCCATCCCCAGTTGACATAGAACATGCCGTTTCGGTAGCCGTGCACGACGAAGGAGTGGCCCATTATCTCTCCCTGATTGCCGCCATAGATGACGGGGCGGCCCACACTCAGTTCACCATACATCAGTTCCTCCCATTCCGCGTCGGTGTATGAGCTGCGCTCAACGAGCTTCGCCGTCCTGCTGTAGTTGAAGACCGACACCAGGGCGTCGGGAATATTGATGGACATCGCTCCCGACTCATTGGGCATATAGTTCATCTGCACGGATTGTCCGCAGTATCGCATGAGCCATGCCACCTCATCGTCGGACATGCCAAACCACTCGAACTTCCTGGCAGGAAGACCGGGCAAATCGACGCGCGCATCAGTTGTGGTATATGCCGCCACCGACCTTACCTCGCTGATGGGCCATTGGAAGTAGTTGATGACCTGTGCCATGGCAGTTGCCACGCATCCCGTCGGTGGTGCCTGTCCTTGTACCTGCGGACAATGCGCGTTGTATGGCGCCCATTGGTCCCATGTGGTGGTGAGAAGCGGCTGCAGTTCCGCCCTCGTGGCGGCAGCCACATTCAACTTCCCTGTCTTCCCGTCGGAAAGGCTGTCAGCCACTTGGGCATAGTAGTCGAGCAGCCATTTCACATTGTCAGGAAGGACATCGGTGTCGAGGTTGCCCTTTTCTGCATATCCGAGAATCTCCCTCATGCGGTTGTCGCCCGCCACGATGACGAAGCCGCCATTGTCCTCTGCATTGAAAATATAAAAAGAAGAACTGGCAGCATCTTTCTGTGGCGCACGCCGCATACCGCTTTGCTTGAAATGTCTGTTCTTCAGGAACTGCTGAGCCTTGACCAAGGCCTCCTGCTCACTGACTTTTTGTGCCTGAGCCGACAGTCCGACGATGACACAAGCCAACAAAAAAAGTAGTCTTTTCATGTTCCTAAATATTGTTCCAACTGCTTAGGGAGTCCATGAGAGGCTGCTCCTTCTCCTGACTGATTTTGTCGATGAAAGCCTGTGCCTCTTTCTCATCGTATGGTTCGCCGAATTCATCGGTGAAGGTCTTCTTGCCGTCTTTCTCGGTCACGGTGAACAACTGATTGAAGCCCTCCCTTTCCGTCTTCTCATAGTAGGTGGCCTTGTCGCCCTCGTCGCTCTTCTCTTTCACCACCAAGGCATCACCCTGGAAGGCGAGTTGCTGACCTTCGCATACGGCCAGGCCATCGAAGTTGTCGATGTCCTTCATGTCCTTGTAGAACGAGAGGAGCAGTCCCTCCTTACCATTTTCGGTGGTCAGAAACACATAATCCTTGGCAAGCGCGTATTTGGCGACTGCCTTGTCCTCACCGATAAGCGATTCCCACAAGGCAAGGATGTCCTCACGGTGTGTCTTGAGGTGGTTGTCGGCAGCCACCTCGAGCTGGGTGTCTGTTCCGGTTGCGGCGGGTTCGCCACCTTGCTGCCCTTTTTGGCCTTTGTCTGTACAGGAAACGAATGCCATTCCCAATGTCACCATGGCAAGGAATGCAAATTGTGTCAATTCTTTTTTCATCGTTGGTTTTTTTGGTTGAGTATAAATATGTTCAACTTTCAAGTGGTCAAATAGTTAAAGAAGCTATCGCTTCGCTCTGAAGTGAAGCCATTACCCCTGAGTGCAGTTTAAAACGACATGACAATGCGGAAACCCAAACTGCCGAAGACATAACCACGGGTATAACCGCGGGCAGAAACACGGAAGCATGTCTCTGCATCTTCGCAGAAGTTACCTCCGCGGACTATTTGACCTTCGCTTTCTTCATATTCCACATTCGGGTTGGTTTGACTTTCTTTGCTGTAGGGAGCATAATCATCACTGCAATATTCATCCACGTTGCCGTTCATATCATAGATGCCCAGTTCGTTGGGCGCCTTACCCTTCACAGGGTGCGTGCCGGTTTTCATGTCATTGAACCACGCCACATCGGCAACATGGTCTGACCCAGAATATTTGTAGCCCTTGCTCTTGTTGCCTCCCCGCGCAGCATATTCCCACTCGGCCTCTGTTGGCAGGCGGAAATTGCGGCCTGTGAGATTGCTGAGTTTTTCGGTAAAGTAATCGCAGTCACCTCCATCTACCGATTCAACAGGCAGGTCAGCCCCCACCTTATCCGAGGGGTTTTCTCCCATCACCGCCTCATATAAGGCCTGGGTTACCTCGGTCTCGCCAATGTAGTAATCGGAGACCGTGACTTCATGAGCGGGTTTCTCGTCTTCCTCAGCGTCTTCTCCCTGCTCTTCAGTGGCACCCATGGTGAAGGTGCCTCCTTTGACAAAAATCATATTGAATGTGACGCCGTTCACGGTGAAGGTCAGTTTCTCTTCTGGGGTGTTCTCCTCTCCATCGGCATGCTCAGAGGAGGAGGGTTTGGAGCCGCACTGGGCAAACATCATGGCAAATGCCATGAGAACCGTCACAGTAAAAAGATGTTTTTTCATAAAAAATAGTATTATCTTAATCAGTGTATATGCTTTGCAAATATATGGCTAATTTTTGATATTTGCAAAAGAATGTCCTTTTCTATTTGCAAAAGTATAACAAATTACATATATTTGCATCGAAATTGTAAAAACACCAACTTAAAAGAATCATCATGAAAAAGGCCATATTCATCCTGTTGGCACTGGTCTGCATCAACGTGCAGGCACAGAAGCCCATGTCACTCGACCCCATCCAGAAACAGTGGACGACAAAGAATATCAAAGTGAGCGGTGTTGCCAACATCCTGCAGTTGGTCAGCGCATTCCAACAGACATGGCCGACCTATTCGGGGCGCGAACTGCTCAAGTTCTCTAAGTCGAAGGTCCCGTACGACAACGCCGATAAAATCGTGGACATCAAAAACGGCTATGTTCTCTATTCAGAAGACAGCCCCGACGCTGAGTCCGACGAAATCATGTCTGCCTGCGTGTGGAACCGGCAAAACGGCCATAAACTGTTTGCCATCACGTTCAGTAGGATGACACCCTCCGAACTGGTCTTTATCTGCTTCTACGACTACGACCCCAAGACACTGACCCTCGTTCCGGAGAAGAGCCTGGCCAATCTATTCACCCCTGCCTTCCCCAACTACCGCCACAGATACTTCCTGCCGCAAAATGGGAAGAGCCTCGAGATTAACGAGTATTACGGTGCCCTCACCATCAAGCACACCTACTCCTGGGACGGTATGAAACCTGCCCGTCCGCAAACTGCCATCGAGCAACTGGACCTATGCCAGGGGGAGTTTAACCAAGACTATCCCGTCGTTGTCGAGAACATCTTCACCCAGTATGCCCTGATGGACATCGACCATGACGGGCATCCTGAGCTGCTGTTGCAGACCGACGACGGGGAATACAAGGCTGTCTATTCCATCTACCTCACGGTGAGTCTGCTGGCTGCTCAGAGCGACCGCCGCTTTTTGCGTTTCTACAACGGAGCCGTCTGCCACTCGGGCACCTGCGGCGCTTTATGCATGTCCGATGTCTATGTCTTGCTGAAAAACAGCTGCCGCCAATCGACACTGAACGACCTCCAGGAGTATGACAACGAGAAAGAGGAATATGGCGACAGCTACTACACCCTCGACGGCGAACCGATTACCAAAGAGAAGGCTGAGAAAATCATCAAGTCACTGGGTGAGCCGCTGGAGCCCAAGCTCAAATGGAAGAAACTGGCATTTTAGTACATCTTTCGAAGTAACACCTAATCCCAACCACGAAATATCACGAAAATTCACGAATTAGAGAATTAGCGAATTGTCCAAGGACAACATACGTTGTAATCACCTCCCCAATCCTTCCCTTTCACAATCGGAGTAACGAACTCCCCGCTCCTCCCCTTATCGAGGGGAGGTGGCCGGAGGCCGGAGGAGTCTGATTAGAGGGGGTAAGGGGGCGTTGACCTAATTCAAACCACGAAAATTCACGAATGAATTTATGATTCATTATATGATAATTATATGTTTTATATTCACATAAATTACCATAAATCATTCACGAATTTTCAAAAATTTTTCTGTCTTTTTGTGAGTAGAAGCCATTAATTTTCATTGGACAATTCGATAATTCGCTAATTCGTGAGATTGCATATAGAAATGTCACGAAAATTCACGAATGCATTTATGATTCATTATATGATAATTATATGTTTTATATTCACATAAATTACCATGAATCATTCACGAATTTTCAAAAATTTTTCTGTCTTTTTTTGAGTGCCTTGGCACTTTTTCTCGTTTCCCCTTAGAGCAAGAATTTTTCAAGCCTTTTTATTCTTTTTCCCAAGCGGAGCGTTTTTTTATTATCTCTTCATCCATCTCGCATTCTTAAGTCAGGAAGTCAATCTCCCGAATTAAAGAATAGTAGAATTGTCCATTGAAGACGCCCGTCGACCGTTGATTCTTGAATTCTTCATTTAGTGACATCCATTTTATAATACATGATGCTCCCCTATCATCCAGACAAAAAAACAACGCCAACTCCCTCGCTCCTCACCCCTCCCCTCTTTCCTCTAATTTTTGATAATTATGGACGTAAAAAGTGATTTTGCGGGAATTAAAATTTGGACGTTGGCATTTTAATTAGTATTTTTGCACAATACAAATATGCAAGCCGAAGACGATACGGCAATCCAACCGAATCGAATAACCTAACAAAATACAAAGTAACCAAAACATGAAGAAAAGAAAGTATGTCACTGGGCGTGCCCTGATTATCGCAGCCTTGTTCTCAGCTTTCACTATTCCGGGCCTTTTTGGCACGTCTACTGTCTATGCAGCTCCGACAGAGCAGCAGCAATCTGACGTGATTACCGGAACAGTGATTGACGAGACCGGAGAGACGGTCATCGGAGCTACCATCACCATCAAGGGTGGCGATGCGTCCAAAGGTACGATTACCGACTTTGACGGTAATTTCTCCATCCAATGCAAGCCTGGAACCCAATTGGTGATTTCCTATGTGGGCTATGAGACGATTACCGTGCCTGCCAAGAACGGCATGCGCGTACAACTCAAAACCGACGCCATCTCGCTCCAGGGCGTGGAGGTCGTCGCCTACGGTGTCCAGAAAAAGGTGACCGTCACCGGCGCCCTCTCCTCTGTCAAGAGCGAGGACCTGGTGCGCACCCCTGTGTCGTCTGTCAACAATGTGCTGGCTGGTCAGCTTTCCGGTGTGACCACCGTACAGTACTCCGGCGAACCGGGCAGCGATGCCGCCTCCATCTTCGTCCGTGGCCAGGCCACATGGGTCGACTCATCACCACTCATCCAGGTCGACGGTGTCGAGCGTGAGATGTGGGACATAGACCCCAACGAGATTGAGAGCATCACCGTGCTGAAGGACGCCTCCGCCACCGCCGTGTTCGGTGTGCGCGGTGCCAACGGTGTGGTGCTCATCACCACCAAGCGCGGTGCTGAGGGAAAGGCTAAGATTTCTGCCAACGTTTCCTTCTCCGCACTCACACCCACCAAGATGGTGGAGCAAACCTCTTCTTATGAGTATGCCACCTTCTACAACCAGATGCAGGCCAACGACGGCAACAACCCTGCATTCTCCGACGTCGTACTGCAGAAATTCCAAGACGGCAGCGACCCCATCCGCTTCCCGAGCATGAAGTGGGATGAGTATATCATGAAGGACGTGACTCTGCAGCAGCAGCACAACATCAACATCACCGGTGGCAACAAAAACGTGAAATACTTCATCAGCGCAGGTATGTTCACACAGGACGGCATGTTCAAGGAGTTTGGCAAGTCGTGGGACTACGGCTACCAGTACCAACGCTTCAACTACCGCTCCAACCTCGACATCAACGTGACGAAGACCACCCTGCTGAGCTTCAACATCGCCGGTAAGGTGGACGATGCCGCCAAGCCCCGCACAGGACAGGGAGCAGGAGGTATGATCAAGGCCATCTACGGCGCCACACCGTTCTGCAGCCCCGGCATCGTCGACGGACGCTACATCATCAACACCAACCAGGCTGCCGACAATGCCGACGGACTGGTGCTCCCGTTCGTGGGAGAGTCGCCCATGACCTATTACGCCTACCAGCCCGGTGCCTTCCACACCAACAACAACAAACTGTCGATGGACCTCGTGCTCGACCAAAAACTCGACATGATAACCAAGGGCCTGTCTGTCAAGCTCAAAGGCTCATACAACAGCAGCTTTATGGTGCAAAAGACCCTCACCGCCTCCGTCTCCACCTACACCCCGGTGTGGACATGGAACGACGACAGCAAGACCGACGGCTACCTGATGTACCGCAAGTCGGGCTCCGACGTAGAGCCGACCTACGGCTATAGCTACGGCAAGGGGCGCGACTGGTATGCTGAGGGTTCGCTCAACTACAACCGCTCATTCGGCGACCACACCATCACTGCCCTAGCACTCTACAACCAGAGCAAGCAATACTACTTCGGCGAAGAGGATGCCTACAAGGACATCCCAAGAACATACGTTGGCTTCGTGGGACGTGTGACCTACGACTGGAAAAACCGCTACATGGCGGAGGTCAACTTCGGTTACAACGGTTCAGAGAACTTCGCCCCCGGCAAGCGCTTCGGTTCATTCCCCGCTGGTTCGGTGGGATGGCTCATCAGCGACGAGAACTTCTTCAAACCGCTCAAGCCGGTGGTCAGCTTCCTCAAACTCCGTGCCTCATGGGGCCTCGTGGGTAACGACAAGGTGAGCGCCAAGCGATTCATGTATATCGCCGACCCCTACAACGTCAACCAGAACGCACTTCTGGAGCGTACCGGTAAGGACACCGGCGCATTCGGATACAACTTCGGTGTGGAGAACGGCACCACCTCGATGGGCGCCGTGGAGTCGTCGAAGAACTACCCCGACGTATCATGGGAGAAAGCCTTCAAGCAGGACTACGGTTTCGACATGTATTTCCTCAACGACCGCCTGCGCACCACCTTTGACTACTACAAGGAGCACCGCAAGGACATCCTCTGGCAGGATGCCACAGTGCCCGGCATGCTCGGATTCACCGTGCCCTATACCAACTTCGGCGAGGTGGACAGCTGGGGATGGGAACTCTCCGTCAACTGGCAGGACCACATCGGCGACAACTTCCGCTACTGGGGCAAGCTCAACATCTCGCACAACCAGAACGAGATTATCGAGAACCGACAGACTCCTCAGCGCAATGAGTATATGTACACCAAGGGCCACCGCATCGGCTCACGCTCACTCTACCGCTTCTGGAAACTCTACTACGAGGGCTGCGAGGCTGACTATGAGCAGGAGTTCGGCTCCAAATTCCCCAAGCAGTTCGTGGGCGTGCTCAAACCCGGTGACGCTGTCTACGTCGACATGGACAAGGACGGCATCATCGACGGCAACGACGTCGTGGTGGGCACTGGCTTTACCGACGACCCGCAGTATATCGCCGGTCTGACCCTCGGATTCACCTGGAAACGCCTCACCTTCAACGCCCAACTGACGGGCGCATGGAAAGTGAGCCGCCTCATCAGCGACGTGTTCCGCCGCCCGTTTGCCAACTCAAGTGGCACCAACCAAGGCGGTCTGCTCAAATACCATATCGACAACACCTGGACACCCGACAACCAAGACCCCAATGCCGAGTACCCAAGAGCTACCGTCCTGAACGCTGACCAAAACTATGCCAACAGCGACCTCTATGAGAAAGACGCCAAATACCTGCGCCTGAAAACCGTACAGCTGGCCTACGACTTCCAGTTCCCGCTGATGAAGAAACTCGGCCTGACACAGCTGCAGCTCTCCCTGAGCGGCTACAACCTGCTGACCTTCACGCCATACCTCTGGGGCGACCCCGAGACACGCGCCAGCAACTCGCCCTCCTACCCGTTGCAACGCACCTACACCGCAAGCCTGAAGGTGGGATTCTAATTAATAATAAGGTATACGATCATGAAACTATATCATACCATATCCAAAGGAGCCGCTGCCCTGCTCATCGCCACGATGACCATGACCTCATGCACCGACCCAATCAAGTTCGGTGATTCCTTCATCGAGAAACAGCCCGGTGGAACCGTAACCATCGACACCGTATTCTCCAACGCCGAATACACAAGACAGTTCCTCACAGGTATCTACGCTTTGCAATACTATGGCCTGCCCTTCGGCTCCAACACCGCACACAGCCAAAACTGCTACACTGGCAAACTCGACGCACTGACCGACTGCTACCAGATTCACTGGAACGGCACTTCTATCTTCAACAACTTCTATTCTGGCACGCTCTCTGCCAACCAGGCCCCGCTGATCAGCTATACCGGCGACTTGGTATGGCAGGCTGTACGTCAGGCATGGCTGCTGATTGCCAATGTCGACAAGGTGGCTGACATGAGCGACAGCGAGAAGAAGAACATCATCGCACAGGCCAAGTGCCTCATCGCAGCACGCTACTTCGACCTCTACTCCGTATATGGTGGCATACCCATCGTCGACAATGCCTTCACCGGAAGCGAGGGCAGCTACGAACTGCCACGTGCCACTGCCGAGGAGACGGCCAATTTCATCGTCAAACTGCTCGACGAGGCCATCCCCGACCTGCGCTGGGCATACAACGGCACAACGACCGACACCGATGCCACCAACAACACCGGACGCTGGACGGCTGCCGGAGCCATGGCGCTCAAGGCTAAGGTGCTCCTCTTCAACGCCTCGCCGCTCTACAATGCCGAACAGGGCTACTTCGGCGGCACAACAGAGGCTGAGCAGCAGCATCTCGTGTGGCACGGCGGATACGACGCAGCACGCTGGCAACGCGCACTGCAGGCTTGTCAGGAATTCTTCGCCCGACTTGCTTCTGAGGGCTACTACGAACTCACTCAGCCGACGGCACGCAACGCCAACGCCTACCGCCAGGCCTACCGCATGGGCTATATCTACCAAGGCAGCAAGGAAGTGCTCCACTCCACCCGCGTGGCTACGGTCTATGGCTCACAAGGCACCTACTCATGGTGGAACTGGGTGGGCATTGGGCGCAACTCCTACCTGCCCACACTGGAATACATGAGCATGTTCCCCTGGAGCGACGGCACACCGTTCAACTGGGAGAACGACTCTCTCCGCGGACGCATCACCGGCGACAACGGACGCCTCTTCTACCAATACAAGGAGTATCGCGGAAGCATCTCCAAAACTCCCTCACGCGACCCGCGCCTCTACGAGAACATCCTCGTCAACGGCACCACCTACCAGTTTGATTGGACTGCCGGCTCACCGACTGGCGATGCCTATGAGCTGTGGGTGAACGGCTTCGACGAGGGCATGCAGGTGATGAGCGCCACACTCAACAAGGAGACTGGCAACTACGACCTCGCACTCCAGGAGCAGCTGACACAGAAATTCTCCACCGGTTTCGGCGTCATCAAATACTACCTCGGCGAGGAATACCACCGCAAGTACATGCACTGGGTATACCTGAGCCTCGACGAGATGTACCTCATGTATGCTGAGGCTCTCGCACAGACAGGCAACCTCACCGAGGCCATCAAGCAGGTGGATGTCGTGCGCAGCCGCGTGGGCCTGGGTGGCCTGAGCGTGCGCAACTCCGCCCTCAAACTCAACGAGAACAAGGACAACCTCATCGAGGAAATCCTGCGTGAGCGCGCATGCGAACTCGGCATGAGCAACAACCGCTACTACGACATGATTCGCTACAAGCGCACCGACTGGATCACCAAACCGCTCCACGGCCTGGTCACCTTCCGCATGATTAAGGACAGCAAGGGGCAATGGGTGCGCAACTATGAGCCTTGGAAGGGCACACACAAGGACAACGGCATCATCGAGCCTTCACGCTTCGACTACTGGCGCTTCGAACTGTTCAACCGCCGCCGCGTGCAGTGGGACCAGGACCCCAACTCACCAGAAGTGAAAAAGTGGCTCCTCTTCCCCTTCCCCATCGGCGAAATCAACAAGGGCTACGGCATCATCCAAAACCCCGGATGGTAATCCCAAAGATGAAGTACACCATGTCAAGAATGTAAGATTATGAATAAGAAAAGACAACATATCATCACCATGACCCTGCTGGCAGCACTCTGCCTGCCGGCAGCGGCACAGACTGACAGCACAGCCCTCACCGGCAATGCCTTCATCGACCAGGTGATTGAGATCGGCACCAACAAAAACCAGACTCGC
The DNA here is from genome assembly GCA_902767775.1 of uncultured Prevotellaceae bacterium. Taxonomy (GTDB): domain Bacteria; phylum Bacteroidota; class Bacteroidia; order Bacteroidales; family Bacteroidaceae; genus Prevotella. Next base: position 41,633 of record CACXIP010000035.1, read on the forward strand.
GCGCAGTCTACAGCCGCCGTATCCGTCATCACCAACGAGACCGTCGACAAACGGTCGTCGAAGAACATCGCCAACTCCATCCTCGGACAGGGCAACGGACTCATCTCACTCGACGGAGCCGGCATCTACTATGCCGCCAACCCCACCATGTATGTGCGAGGACTGCAGAGCCTGAGCACCAGCGCACCACTGGTGCTGGTCGACGGCATCGAGCGCGACATCACTTTGGTGAGCCCCGATGAGGTAGACCATGTGAGCATACTCAAGGACGCTGCCGCCATCGCACTCTATGGATACAAGGGTGCCAACGGCGCCATCCAAATCGTGACGAAGCGCGGCAAGTACAACAGCAACAGCATCCGCGTCAACTACGACCACCTCTTCAACCATCAGATAGACAGGCCGAAGTTCGTCGATGCCTACACCTATGCCAGCGCCATGAACGAGGCTCGCGCCAATGAGGGCCTCGCCCCACGCTACACCGCCGAAGAGCTCAGCGCATACCAAAACGGTACCTATCCCTTCCAGTATCCCAACGTCAACTGGGTGGATGAGACCTTCCGCAAAAAAGGCGTGACCAACAAATATGCCGTGGAGTTCAAAGGCGGCGGCGAGCGATTCCGCTACTTCGCACTGCTCAACCTGCTCTCCGACAAGGGATTCATCAACAACACCAACCGCTACGAGGGATACTCCACTCAGGACAAGTATGTGCGTGGCAACCTGCGCACCAACCTCGACATCGACCTCACCCCCACCACCGACCTGAAGGTCAACCTGCTGGGTGTGCTGAGCGAGATGTCTCGCCCGGGTTCAGAGGCCGACCTGTGGGACATGGTCTACAGCCTCCCCTCCAACGCCTTCCCCATCCGAAGCGAACTGGGCCACTGGGGAGGTACATCAACCTATGCCGGCACCTCCAACCCCGTAGCCATATCCTCGGATGCTGCCTACTACAAGATTCATGAGCGTGCCCTCTTCGCCGACATGACCCTGCAGCAGGACCTGAAATACTGGATTGAGGGACTCAGTCTCACTGCGCGCCTGGGATACGACACCTACTCCACCCTCTACGAGGACCACAGCAAGACCTTCGTCTATGGCAACTATCCCGTCAGCGGATGGGCCAACGGACAACCCATAACGGGCACCTACTGGTCGGGCGGAGCCGACGGCACCATGGGCAAGAATGCCAATACCAACAACTACCAGCGCCGTCTGACCTTCAATGCCGGCCTCAATTTCGACCGCCAGCTCAATGATGCCAACTATCTGTATGCACAGGTGCGCTACGACTACGACTACACCAACTCCACCGGAGCCAACCAGAGCATCTACCGACAGAACATCTCGCTGTGGGCACACTATGCCTACAACAAGCGCTACCTGGCCGACCTCGCACTGGTCTATTCGGGCAGCAGCCGTCTCGCTCCCGGCACCAAGTGGGCGTTCTCACCCACATTCTCAGCCGGATGGGTGCTTTCCGAGGAGAACTTCCTCAAGGACAGCAACATATTCAACTTCCTCAAACTGCGTGCCAGCGCTGGTTTGACCAATGCCGATTACCTGCCAGGCGACAACGTATGGACCTACTACACCCAGGCCTACTCACAGGCTGGTGGCGGCTATCCATTCGGCTCTGGCTACGATGCAGCCAGCTATGGTCCGGTGTCCATCGGTCAGATGGCAGCTGTCAACCCGACTCATGAGAAAGCGCTCAAGGTCAATGTAGGTGTCGACGCCGTGCTGTTCAACGGACTCAACCTCGAACTCGACTACTTCATCCAGAAGCGCAAGGACATCTGGGTGTCGGGCGACGGTTATTACTCAGCGCTCATCGGATTCTCTGCCCCCTACGCCAACGAGGGCAAGGTGAGCCAGCATGGATTTGAGGCAAAGGCCGACTACTCGAAACGCTTCGGCGACCTCACCGTCAACCTCGGCGGCAACGTGATGTTCTACAAGAGCAAGATTGACAACATGGCTGAGGAACCGCGCGCTTACGACAACCTCGTGCAGACCGGCAACCCGCTGAATTCCATCTACGGACTCATCGCCGAGGGACTCTTCACCAGCGAGCAGGAGATTGCCAGCAGTCCGACACAGACGTTCTCTGCCGTGCGCGTGGGCGACATCAAATACCGTGACGTCAACGGCGACAACAAGATTGATGCCAACGACGTGTGCAAGATTGGTTACTCCACCGCATGCCCCGAACTGTTCTACGGCTTCCACCTCGGTGCCGACTACAAAGGCTTCGGCTTCGACGTGATGTTCCAAGGCGTGGGTCGCTACTCCGCCATCCTCAACACGAAGAGCATGTACTGGGGACTCATCAACAACACCACCCTGTCGCAGTATGTCTACGACAACCGCTGGTCGCCTGCCAACAACGACGCCAACGCCATGTTCCCGCGCCTGAGCTCAAGCAGCAACGCCAACAACTACCAGACCAGTACCTACTGGCTGCGCGACCGCTCCTACCTGAAGCTCCGCAACGTAGAGGTGTATTACAACTTCGACAAGGGCTTGCTCGCCAAGACCAAGATTCTCAATGCCGCCAAGATTTATCTCCGCGGTGTCGACCTCTTCACCTTCGACCATCTCGATGAGGTGGATGCTGCCTCCTACGGCGCCACCAGTCCGCTCACCCGAAGCATCGTGCTCGGATTGTCAGCCACCTTCTAAACCCAACATAACAGAAAACAGAAGAATATGAAACTCAACCATTATATCATCGGTGTTTTCGCAGCCCTGTCGCTGGCATCCTGCTCCGACAAGATGGACTATCATGAGTACAAGGTCGATGGTGCCGACTACATCAAGGAGATGTTCAGCCGCACTGGCGGACTCATCACCACCATCTACCAGAACCTCGACTCCGATTTCGGCAACTACTCGGGCGCCATGCTCAGTTCTGCAACCGACGAGTCGGCATACTCTCACCCAGGCAACCAGGTAGAGGACTTCTACAACGGAGCATGGGGACCCACCAACGCCAAGGGCTCGCTCTGGACCTCATGCTACCAGGGCATCAGCTACTGCAACCTCTTCCTCGATGAGTTCGTGGGACTTACCTTCCCCGACTACCGTCTCGACGTCGACTACCTCAAGGAGATGTACCAGTACAACAACTACCAGTGGGAGGCCCGCTGGGCACGTGCCTATTTCTACTTCCTCCTCGTGCGCCAGTATGGTGACGTGCCTCTGAAGGTCCACAACATGGATGCCGCCGAGGCCAACGCCCTGCCACGCACATCGGCAGAGGAAATCTTCAAGTTCATCGACAGCGAGTGCGAGGCCATCAAGGACACCATCATCAAGGACTACAACAATTTAGGTAACATGGCGATGTCGATGACCGAGAGCGGACGCGCCAACAACCTCGCAGTGCTGGCTCTCCGTGCACGTGCTGCCCTCTACCACGCCAGTCCGCTGTTCAACCCGACCAACGACAAGGAACTGTGGCATCAGGCTGCCCTCCGTGCCATGGAGTGCATCAACGCCTGCAAGGCACGCAGCATGAACCTCGTCTCCGACTACATGTCGCTGTTCCAGTCCGACAACTACAAGGACACGAAGGAAATCATCTTCGCTCGCCGTCAGAACGGCACGTCGACAAACAATAACTTTGAGAAGTACAACTTCCCCATCGGCATGGAGAATGCAGGTGGCGGCAACTGCCCCACGCAGAACCTCGTCGATGCCTTCGAGATGACCAACGGCAAGGCAATCACCGACGCCGACAGCGGATATGACCCGCAGAATCCATATGCCAACCGCGACAAGCGCCTCTCGTGGATTGTTGCCGTCAACGGCGAGCAATGGCCCAACGCCAACCCCAAGCCGCTGGAGCTCTACTACGGCGGTGCCAACGCGGCTCCCATCACCTATGCCAGCACTACGGGCTACTACCTGAAGAAATACTGCAACCCCAGTACGGTAATCGGTGCCACCGGTGCCAACGCGTTCTACCACAACTGGGTGGTCTTCCGCCTCGCTGAGATGTACCTCAACCTGGCAGAGGCCATGCTCAACTACACCGGCTCTGGATACGCCACATCAGATGGTCTGCCCATGTCGGCAGCAGCAGCCCTCAACGTGGTGCGCACCCGTGCAGGACAGCCCAACATCGAGGAGGGTCTGAGCGCTGCCGCCTTCAAGCAGAAGGTGGAGAACGAGCGCTTCGTGGAACTCGCCTTCGAGGGTCACCGCTTCTACGACGTACGCCGCTGGAAAGAGGCTCCGCAGTATCTCACCAACATCCGCAAGATGGACATCCGGCTCAATGCCGACAGTACATTCACCTACACCCCAGGCAAGCTCGAGCAGCGCCAGTGGGACGACAAGATGTACTTCTTCCCCATCCCGCAGAGCGAGATTCAGAAAGCCGGAAGTCTCACACAGAACCCAGGGTGGTAAGATAACTTGGAGTCAGGGAATAAGGAGTAAAGGAGTGTAGGAGTGTAGACATTACTCATGCAAGCACTCGGAGTCCATCAACTGAGTGTCAACAACTAACGGAGCTATTGTCTAAACTCCTCCCCTCCCCACTCCACCCCCAAACGACCAAACGACCAAACGACCAAACAAAGCGTTTATCAACCTAATATTCACTTAAACATTTATTACAATGAGAAAACTTTACACGATGATGGCTGTCGTAGGCGCATTCCTCTACGCTTCCACAGCCGCAGCTGGTACAAGGTACCTGGTAAAGCAGGACTTCGAGTCCGTCAAAGATCCCGCCGCCATCGGATGGGCTTCTCCCAACTACGCTGCAGGCATGTCCATCGCAGGTGATGAGGAGGGTAACTACTTCCAGTACAGCCTCGGCAACAACAACGGACGTAGTTGCTACTGGCTCTGGGGTTCTGACCTGTACACTGACCAAGTGCCCGAAGGAACTTACCACGTAGAGATGGAATGGTGCTACAAGCAAGGCAGCGACAACCAGTATGGCACACAGCTCCGCTTCCTCAACACCGACGAGGCTCCTACCAAAAATGGCGTAACAGCCAACTCCAATGACCTCAGTCAGCTCAACTGGATCTTTGCCATTACTGAGGTGGACGCCACCCGCGCATTCTATGTCTGTGATGATACCGAGAACACTTTTATGGTGAACATCGGCGAGTGGATGAAAGTGTCGCTCGACGTGAACATCAACGCCCGCACCGTGGACTACACCATCTCTGACATTTTTGGCAACACCGAGTATGTGAAGGGACAGCGTATCGTTCCCGAGGACCAAAGTATGTATGTCACCGGTATCAACCAGCACATGGCACGCCGCAACAGTATCGTTCAGATGGACAACATCAATGTCTCCGTCTACTCGGCAGAGGACATCGCCAACCCGCCGACAGTGGCTTTGACCGGCGTCAATGGCACCGAGCGCACCTACACCATCACCTTCGGTGAGGAAGAGGAACTGAACATCGAGGGCACCGACGGCAAGACAGAGGAAATCTTCTACATGGACTGCGACGGCAGCTACAAGTACACCACCACTACTTCAGGCATCCTGAAGGCATGGACCACCTCCGGCACAGCCACTTCTGATGTCGTGACCGTCGAAGTGGAGTGCGTGATGATTGCCCTTCCTGCCGCCACCGCCAACATCGTTGCTGTGGAGGACGGCTATGCCAAGACCTACCAGCTGATTGTTAGCAATGCTGAAGTTCCCACCCAGCCGACCATCTACCTCATGTATCAGTACAAGAACGAGAAGGGTGAGATTGAGGTTGCTGCTGAGGACAAGTTCTCTGGCGAGAAAGTCGACGTGAAGGAGAAGGGTGTGCTGACTGTCACTACTGTGGCTCCCGGCTTCACTTCCACCACTGTCGAGGTTGCCAACGACAAGGCATTTACCACCACCCAGGAGATTGACTTCCAGCACATGACAGCTGAGGAACTCATCGCCAAGGGCTTCGAGGCATTGGATCCGCTGGACAGCGAGAGCACCTCTGGTGAGTCCAACTGGACTGGCCGTAAGCGCCTCAACTATCAGATTGCCACCGGCGAAGTGGACGAAGAGGGCAACCCCACCTACACCACCTATGTGGTCTATGGTCCTTCCACACAGGGCTTTGAGCCTATCCAGCGCTACCGCTTCCTCCAGTCGAAACTCGACGAGACTGCTGCACGCAGCCTCTTCGCCCCGCTCTACACCTGGTGGTTCAACGACGGTGTGACTCCCACCTCACTCAACGAGGAGGGCACTGGTCCTGCTGTGGATGCAAACGGCAACGAGGGTGGTACCACCAACATCCAGGTCAAACTCGGCATCGGTTTGGTACACTCTGGTATCCAGGGCGACACTGAGACTTACGACCCCGCTGGTGCTGGCTATGGCAACATCCGTGTCAACAACGCCACACTCGGTGTTGACGGTCTGACCGACGAGGACTTCATCATGATCTATAAGATTAACGACTACGGCACAACCTCCAAGCACCCGCAGTTCCCTGCAGGTACCGATCCTGAGGAGGCTAAGGCTCAGTACAAGGCCATGCACCTCGGCGACCTCCTGGAGATCTACACCGGTCTGCAGACCTTCCAGCTCTACCGTGTTGACACCGCTCTCAACTATGTCCGCATCCTGAAGGGCAACAACGAGGGTATCGAGGAGATCAACACTGGCGCCATCGTTTCTGACCACAATGCCCCGATTTACAACCTCAACGGCATCCAGGTCAACCCGAAGAGCCTCCAGCGTGGTGTTTACATCAAGCAGGGCAAGAAGTTTATCGTGAGATAAGATTATCCAGACAATCCGGATTATCCGGAGATTCCGGATTTTCCGGAGATTCCGGGCTTTCCGGAAAACCCAATCAAAAAAATGAGGGTGTGTCAAAATAGGCGCACTCTCTTTTTTGTAAAAAAAGCTCAAAGGCCGAACTTTCCCAAGCTCGGCCTTTGTTATGTCGTAAAAATTGTGTA
>CACXIP010000036.1 GCA_902767775.1 uncultured Prevotellaceae bacterium
AGCAAGAAAAAGTGCCAAGGCACTCACAAAAAGACAGAAAAAATTGATGATAAAATTCATGAGCGATTGATGGCTATTAGAGTGTGAAAAGAAAACATATAATTACCATATAATGAATCATAAATGCTATAAACAGCAGCCTTCGGCTGGAAATCTTACAAATCTATTCAAATCAAACAAATCTTCGCCTCTGGCGGAGATATATAATTAATGACAAATTCAGACCAATTTGTAGTAATTCATGTTTTTCTTTCAACAAATAATTGCCACAAATTATTCATACAACTTTCTCAAGTTGAAAGTAGTTATGGCATACATGGTCAGCATAAGGACTACTTCCAACTTTGCGGAAGTTATTTTATTTTTTGGTTGAATACCATATTTTTTATATTTTTGCAACATCATTTGGATGGTGTGGGGAATATAAACTCTTCCCGTTGCACTCATCCATATTGAAACATCAAGAAAACCATACACATCATGAGAACATTACTGACCATCGGACTGGCACTGACCATGCTCCTGCCAGCCAAAGCTACAACCACCATGAGCAACAACGACAACAACCCGCTGCTGCAGGCGAGCACTCTCCCCTATGGCGCGCCCGACTTCAGCAAAATAAAAAACAGCGACTACCTGCCCGCCATCGAGGAGGGCATACGCCAGCAACGCGAGGAAATCAAAGCCATCGTGAGCAACAAGAAAAAGCCCACATTTGAGAATACCATCCTCGCCTACGAAAAGAGCGGCGTGCTTCTCGACCGCGTGACCAGCATCTTCTTTGGACTCGTCAGCGCCGACAAAACACCGGAAATCGCTGAGACCGAAAAGAAAGTGATGCCCCTGCTCACCGAACTGGAGAATGAAATCACGTTCAACAAAGACCTCTTCCAGCGCATCAAATATGTCTACGACAAACAACTGAAGTCACTGAAGGGAGAGGACAAAAAACTCACCGAGGAAACCTACAAAGCTTTCGTCCGCTCAGGTGCCCTGCTGCCCGACGACAAGATGGAGCGGATGAAGGAAATCAACCTGCGCATCGCCGACCTGCAGCAACAGTGGGGCGACCTGCTCCCTTCCGCCACCAACAACTCGGTGGTGTGGGTGAACAGCGAGGAGGAACTCGCAGGACTCTCACAGGCAGATATCGAACAGTGCAAGAAGGATGCAGAGAACAGAGGTGGAAAGACTCCCTACTGCATCGTCATCATCAACACCACACAGCAGCCCATCCTCGCAAGTCTCGACAACCGCCAACTGCGCAAGCGCGTGTATGAGGCTTCCATCCACCGCGCCGACGGCACACGCTCGTTTAACACCTTCCCCATCGTGGTGGAAATAGCCAAGCTCAGGACGGAGAAGGCACAACTGATGGGCTATAACAACTATGCCTCGCTGTCACTGGAGAAAACCATGGCAAAGACCCCGGAACAGGTATATGCCTTCCTCAAGCAACTGATTCAGGAATACAAGCCCAAGGCTGATGCTGAGACAAAAGCCATCGAGGCATACGCACGACAGAAAGAGGGGCCGGACTTCCAATTGCAGCCCTACGACCGCTTCTACTACTCTGCCAAGATGAAGAAGGAGGCGTTCAACATCTCCGACGATGAGGTGAAGCCCTATTTCAACATCGACAGCGTATTGGTCAACGGGGTGTTCTATGCCGCCAACCGTGCTTATGGACTGAACTTCAAGGAGAGGAAGGACATCCCGACCTACCACCCCGACATGAAGGTGTATGAGGTGACCGACCGCGACGGCAAAACGCTTGCCATATTCTACAACGACTATTTCCGCCGTCCCACCAAACGGGGAGGTGCTTGGATGAGTTCATTTGCCAAGCAGAGCCGCCTACGCGAGCAGATTCCACTGATTTACAACGTTTGCAACAACGCCAAGGCACCTGAGGGACAGCCCTCACTCCTCACCTGGGACGAGACAACCACCCTCTTCCATGAGTTCGGACACGCCCTCCACGGCATCTTGTCCAACTGCCAGTACAACTCTCTGAGCGGAACTGCCGTGGCACGCGACTTCGTGGAGATGCCGTCGCAGTTCAATGAGTTCTTCGCCTCTGTGCCGGAGATTTTCGACCACTACGCCAAACATACCGTCACCGGCAAGCCCATGCCGGCTGCTTTAAAGGAGAAGATGCTCAACTCCATCAACTTCCAATCTGCCTACGCCCTGGGTGAGAACCTCGCTGCCACATGCCTCGACATGGCATGGCACATGCTGGGAGCTGAGGAGATTCCCTCTGCTGCCGATGCTCCTGCCTTCGAGAACAAGGCGTTGAGAGAAATCGGCCTGTTCGACAGACAGATACCGCCACGCTACTCCACTTCATATTTCAACCATGTGTGGGGCGGCGGCTATGCTGCAGGCTACTACAGCTATCTCTGGACTGAGGTACTGGCCGACAACATCGCTGACTGCTTCAAGACACGCGGACCGCTGAAACCAGAGGTGGGACAGGCTATGCGCGACAAAATCCTGAGCCGCGGCAACACCAAGGACCTCATGGAGATGTTCACCGACTTCACCGGCATGAAACAGCCCGACCCCTCCTCACTGCTCAAGGCAAGAGGACTATAGAAGATTGAAAATGCTCATCATCCGCAATAAATTTATCCCCTTCAGGGGATTCTCCGCCATCAACATCCTGGGCATCCTCTTCGTGCGCCCCAACACACGGGTCACGCCGAGGCTGCTCAACCATGAGCGCATCCATACGGCGCAGATGCTGGAGATGGGCATCATCTTCTTCTACCTGTGGTATGTCATCGAGTGGCTGTTTAGGCTTACCCAAAGAGGCAATGCCTACTACCGTATCTCGTTCGAACGCGAGGCATACCGCTATGAGCGCGACCTCACCTACCTCACCCGCAGGAAATGGTATTCGTGGTGGAAGAACCTCAGAAAATGATAGGCCTGAGGGGAGCTGCTGGCACAAAGTAGCTATAAAGAAAAAGTTGCTATAAAGAAACCATACAATGATTAAAAATATAGATAGAATAAAAAAACAAGCATAAAGATGAAAGAACAAGAGAATGAAATGATGCAGTTGCCCGACAATGCGTTTCGGGAACTGCACGAGGGAGAAAGTTATGAACCTATTATGCGACCGGGACGCGAGTATGCCGAGGTGAACGCATGGTCGGTGACCTGGGGCATCATCATGGCGATGCTGTTCTCTGCTGCGGCAGCCTACCTCGGACTCAAGGTGGGACAGGTGTTCGAGGCAGCCATCCCCATCGCCATCATCGCAGTGGGTGCTTCCTCGCTGGGCAAGCGCAAGAACCCGCTCGGCGAGAACGTCATCATCCAGAGCATCGGTGCCTGCTCGGGTGCCGTGGTGGCAGGTGCCATCTTTACCCTGCCCGCCATCTACATCCTACAGGCGAAATACCCCGACGACCCTGAGATGACCGCCTCGTTCGTCAAGGTGTTCATGTCATCACTCCTCGGCGGCATCATCGGCATCCTCTTCCTCATCCCCTTCCGCAAATACTTCGTCAAGGAGATGCATGGCAAATACCCATTCCCTGAAGCTACCGCCACCACACAGGTGCTCGTCAGCGGGGCACAGGGCGGCAACCAGGCCCGGCCTTTGCTTATTGCCGGACTGGTAGGCGGACTCTATGATTTCATCGTCGCCACCTTCGGGTGGTGGAACGAGTGCGTCACCACACGCGCCATCGCCATAGGTGAACAACTCGCCGACAAGGCGAAACTGGTGTTCAAGGTGAACACTGGCGCCGCCGTACTTGGACTGGGCTACATCATCGGTCTGAAATATGCCTTCATCATCTGCATGGGTTCGTTGGCCGTTTGGTGGCTCGTCGTTCCTGGCATGGCACTGCTCTTCGGCGACCAAGTGCTCAACACATGGGACCCCTCCATCACCACTCCGGTGGGTGAGATGTCACCCGAGACCATTTTTAAGAGTTACGGCAAGAGCATCGGCATCGGCGGCATCGCCATGGCGGGCATTATCGGCATCATCCGCTCATGGGGCATCATCAAGAGCGCTGTGTCGCTTGCCGCCAAGGAGATGAAAGGCAAAGGCGGCGAGACGGAGGCAGTGGAGCGCACCAACCGCGACATTCCTTTCCGCGTCATTGCCATCGGCAGCATCGTCACCATCATCGCCACCTTCATCTTCTTCTGGATGGGTGTGATGGACGGCAACCTCCTCTTTGCCATCATGGGCATCCTGCTCGTCACCGTCATCGCCTTCCTCTTCACCACCGTGGCAGCCAACGCCATCGCCATCGTGGGCAGCAACCCTGTCTCGGGCATGACGCTGATGACACTCATCCTCGCCTCTGTGGTGATGGTGGCTGTGGGTCTGAAGGGCACTGCCGGAATGGTGGCAGCCCTCATCATGGGTGGTGTGGTGTGCACAGCCCTCTCCATGGCTGGCGCCTTCATCACCGACCTCAAAATCGGCTATTGGTTGGGCACCACGCCGCGCAAGCAGGAGTCATGGAAATTCCTCGGCACATTGGTGTCAGCAGCCACCGTTGGCGGTGTGATGATACTGCTCAACGAGACCTACGGATTCGCCAGCGGACAACTGGCTGCTCCTCAGGCCAACGCCATGGCTGCCGTCATCGACCCGCTGATGAACGGCGTGGGCGCTCCGTGGCTGCTCTATGCCATCGGTGCTGCCGTCGCCATCATCCTGACCTTCTGCAAGGTGCCTGCCCTACCCTTCGCTCTCGGTATGTTCATCCCGCTCGAACTCAACATCCCGCTGCTGGTGGGCGGCGGTGTCAATTGGTGGGTGACCACCCGCAGCAAGGACAAGGCTGTAAACGACGCAAGGGGTGAGAAAGGTACGCTTATCGCCAGCGGCTTCATCGCAGGCGGTGCCCTCATGGGCGTGGTAAGCGCTCTCCTCCGCTTCGCCGGCTACAACTTCATCAATGAGGGCTGGCTTGCCAACCACGCATCAGAATGGTGCTCCCTGCTGGCATACATCATCCTCATCGCCTTCTTCATCAGAGCAACTAAAAAATAATCACCTCAAAAAACCGGAAAGCCCGGAATCTCCGGATAACCCGGATAATCCGGAATCTCCGGAAAATCTGGAATAAAAACCATCAAAAAAAAGCAATACATCATGAGAAAAATACTTTTGTCGGTCCTGGCCCTGACACTCATAGCACCATATGTCATGGCCCAGGGTATTCTCGACAGTCTGGAAGTCGTCTATGACAAGATTTTACAGGGAGACAGTGTGGAACAGGTGACGGTGAAGGAGGACAACAATCCTGAGCAGCACCGTATCCTGCTCATCGGCGACTCCATGCTCGACGGTGTCGGCAGACGTTTCAACGACTATGCCGCCGCCAACGGACACACCCTGTTCACATCCATCTGGTATGGCTCCACCACCAAGAGTTGGGCATACACCACCGAACTCCCTCGGCTGATGAAGAAGGTGGACCCCACTTTTGTCATCGTCTGCTTGGGCACCAACGACCTTGGCTATCACGACATCACAGCGCGCTCGGAGGCCGTAAAGGAAATATTGCACGAGATAGGCAATGTGCCCTTCGTATGGATTGGTCCGGTGACATTGCGCAACATCAGCCGCGACCCGGGCATCGTCGACATGATACGTCAGAACGTAGGCACATCACGGTTCTATGACAGCTACGACCTGCGCATCTCACGCGGTCCCGACGGCATCCATCCCACCTTTCAGGCAGCAGCCTTGTGGGTGGACGGCATCGCCCGCTGGATGAGCAGTCCGGAGACCGACTTCCCCATCAAGATGGATGCGCCCCACGCGAGCGTCCCATTCAAGAATTATGAGACGCACCGCACGAGTTATAAAGGAAAAAAGAAATGAGGCTCTGGCCTCATTTCTTTTTTTTAGGATGAAAATACTCTTTTGGTTTTCCTTATATCGAATTGGAGAATTTGAGAATTGTTATGGTGTTTCTATTCTTTAGAAAAAATAAAATTTGGTCTATTTTTAACATATAATTCTTGGACGAGCCAAGCGCGTAGCGAGTCCCATATAATTAATCATAAATTGCTGTGCGTCAGAATTTTTTGTTAATTCACGATAATTCGTGTTCTTTATTATTCATCCCAACTATTTTAATCGTCACTTAATTCGACAATTCAGGAGTTCTTATTTTTTTCGTGCTCTTTCATGTATATCTCCACGGAGTTGATGATGTTTTGCCAGAGGATGTAGCAGCCGGGACCCACCGAAGAGACGGGATTGAGATAGGTGTAGGCGATCCAGATGGCGAAATTCGTGTTCTTCTGTCCCAGAGCCTGACCCGCCTCTTGAGCACGCCGGTGGAAATGCCCCAAGTAACGCCCCACGGAAAACTGGATAAGACAAAGCAGAAGACTCAGCCCGGCAATGGCAAGCAGCAGCCCCACCGTCGTATCGGCATGCACGATATTCTTCACTGTGGTGCCCGTGACAATCGCCAGCGAGAGTCCCCACAGGTAGAAGGAGAGGTCCTTCACACTGACGATGAGGCGGTGCAGGCGGTGCATGAAATGCTTCACGATATAAGCCAGCAACATGGGTGCGACAAGCACGAGAAAAACCTTATAAAGGATGAGCATGAACGCCTGCCAGAAGTCCATGCCCGACGACGGATTGATAAGCGGGAAGCACACTGGCACCATTGCTGCCGTTAGGAAGTTGGAGAGGAAGGTATAGGTAGTCATCTCCTCCAAGCTGCCGCCAAGTTTGCTTGTCACCACGGCCGCCGCGGCAGCAGTCGGTCCGATGATGCACGTGAGCACCGCCTCGAGCACGATGAGTTGGTCGCCACCCACATGCAATCCGATAATCACCCCCATGAGGATGGCGACGAAGAGCACCTGGAACAGTCCCACCCAGAAATGCCACCCCACTGGGCGCATTCTATGGAAGTCGACCTTGCAGAACGTGACAAAAAGGATGAGGAACATAAACAGCGGGAAAATATCGTCGATGATAGGCCCCATCACCGTCGCCACCCCATCCAGTGAAGGTGTGAGGGCAAAGATGAAATACACCACCGTACCAAAAACCATTGCCACCGGCAGCGTCCACTCCTTGAGAAAATGAAGCAGGCTATCCCAGATTTTATTCATCGCTCATCATCCCCTCCGGATTTTTCCGGGTTTTCCGGATTAGCCAGATTAACCGGATTTTCCGGGTTTTCCGGAATCTCCGGAGCCTCCAGAATCTCCGGATAACATATCCCCATTTTTAATCTTAATTTTTAATTTTTCATCTTTAATCTTTAATTTCTCAATATCACTCCCCCCATGGGCTGGAGGGTGACCTTGGCACGGCCCTTCTTATCCACTTTCAGCGTACGGACCTCTGCCTCGGGGATGGCATTGTCGGTCTTGGCAGCCGGGCGGTCGGTGTAATAGGTCACTGTCTGTCCTGCAAACATAGGCAGGTCAAGGGTGAGCGTCATTGTTTCCTTGGTGCCGTTAAGTCCTCCCACATACCATGTGTCGCCATGGCGGCGGGCGATGATGGCATAGCGTGTGGGATAGCCGTCGATGAAGCGTGTCTCATCCCATGTGGTGGGCAGCGCACGCAGGAAATCCAGTTCAAACTGTGGCAGTTCGCTGAGGTTGTTGGGCTGCATCGCCACGCAGTTGACCGCCGTCTGGATGACGATGCCCGATGCCATCTCAAACGTGTCGGACGTGCGGCGGTAGTTGCGGCTCTTGTTGTCACGGCTCATGCGGCGGTTCATGATGATGCCGCCCCAGTCGAGTGTGCCCACGGCATTGCGTGAGAAGGGATGCATGGTGAGTTCAAATCCCTCGCTGTCGCAATGGCTCTGCGAGAAATACACGTTCTCGGATGCCAATGCTGCCTCGCTCGCCACATAGTTGGGATACATGCGCTCCCACCCCCTCGGAATGGTGCAGCCGTGGAAGACCACCTGCAGGCCATAGCGGTTGGCATCGGCGAGGATGTCCTCATAGAGGCGCATCGTCTCCTGTTTGTCGCTGCCGAAGAAATCCACCTTGATACCTGCCGCACCAATGCTCTTGAGCCAACGCATCTCACGCTCGCGGGCATACGAAGTCGACATGCAGTCGCGTGGAGTCTGCGGGGCATCATTCCAATATCCGTTGGAGTTGTACCACAGCATGAGCCTTACGCCCTTCGACTGGGCATAGCGCGACAGTTCGGCGATGCGCTCACGCCCGATGTTCTTATCCCACCAGTTGTCCACCAAACAGAACTCGAAACCCATCTCTGAGGCGAGGTCGATGAACTGCACCTGATCGTCGTAATTGATGGAGTTGTCCTGCCAGATGAGCCAACTCCAAGTGTAGCGCCCAGGGTTGAAAGGTTGGGTAGGCTCATAAAGGGGTTCTACCACATCATAAGGGATGGTGGTCTCCACGATGGGCTGAAGTGTCTTGCCGATGGTGATGGTGCGCCATGGCGTGCTGCCCGGCAGTGAAATTCCCGGTGTGGCACTGCCGATACCGTTGAACTCTCCCTGTTCGGGAAAGGCGATGGTATAACCTTTCTGCGGGTCATAGTCACTCAGTCGCGAACCGCAATAGGCACTTGACACGCCTGTCTCACTCACGAGCGCCCACCCCTCGTTGCCAAGACGGAAAAGGCACGGGAAGGTGTAGCCCAGGGAGAAACGCGACTTCTCCGTCATCGGGACATCGGCACGGTAGTCCTCCTCATAGGAGGGTTTGGTGCGCTCCCACCCCGTCATCGGACCTATCTGCGGACAGAGGAAGGTGGTGGTGCCGTCGGGGAAACGGAACGAGGTGGTCTCTCGTTGGATGACGGCACACTTGGGGTTGTCCTCTTTCGGACGTGGGATAGTGTATCGGAATGCCACGTCATTGTCGGACACGAGGAAAGTGACGACCATCTCGCGGTCCTCGCGGTTCCTCATCTTCACATCCATCTGTCTTGCCTTGTAATGGATATGTGACGCCTTGACCTGCGGCATGGTGTAGTCTTTCTCCACATCCTTGCTGTCGGTACCGACCACACGCATCATGGTGCTGAAATCGCCTATGTTGGCCACCAATCCCAACGAGGACTCCAGGATGAAGGGTTTCCCGTCGTAGGTCACGGTATAGCAAGGTGTGGTCTTGCCGGGTTCGGCAGCAACAACCACCTCCACTCGTCCGTCGGGAGATTTCACTCTCGCATCTGTCCTCTGATTGGCATCTTGGGCTACTGCGCTGCATATTGCTGCCAGCGACATTACTGTGGTCAAAAACAATATTTTCTTCATGATGATTAGGTGTTTGTTTTTGCAAAAATACATATTATTATTGAGAAAAGCGTCACTAAACATCGACAAAATCTTCATAAATAAAGAAATGGTGAATTCAACAACAGATGACACAAGTGACCGATGTCTTATTGGGACATACAAAACTTGGCGACTTTTATGAATCACACCCGTTTTGGCAAAAAGTTTTGTTCAATTCGTGGAAATTCGAGTTAAAAACAATATTCACTAAATAGTTACAGGCAGGAAATATTGAATAAAAAAAGTGGAAAAGCAAAGCAAGAATCAATATAATTTCGTAACTTTGTGGTGTCCTAATCAACCGAAACAATACCATTGCATTGGAGACGATTGACAAGATTGGCCAGCAGAACTGGCTGTTTACACATGTTTAACTATAGTACAATTATGAAAGAGCAAGTATTAAAGGCCATGCGCGAGGCAGGCAAGCCCGTCTCCGCTGGCGACGTGACCAAGGCACTGGGTGCCGACCGCAAAGAAGTGGACAAGGCTTTTGCCGAACTGAAAAAGGAGGGTGCCATCGTGTCGCCAGTCCGTTGCAAGTGGGAGCCAGCCGCTAAATAGTCGAAATTAGGGGTAGAAGCATTCCAACATACTTCTACCTCTACTTTATCGTCTATGAAAAAAACAACAACCCAACCTATTTATAACACAGCAATCTAACTACTTAAAACAGCATGGAAATAAAAGCTATCCGCATGTTCGACGGCGGTTTCATGAACCAGCCGTTTGCCTTCGGCGGTGAAGAGGGCAAAGACAAATATGACGAGCAAATCATCTACCGCAGCAGTCTGCAAAATTTCCTCATCGACACTGGCAGCGAGGTTATCCTCGTTGACACTGGCTTCAACACAGGTATGGCGGCACCTGCCAAGAAACTTGGCGCACCCCTCTATATGGGCGAGAAGGTGGCCGACTACATGGAGGCGTTAGCTGCAGCAGGCTACCAACCGGAGCAGGTGACAAAAATCCTCATCACCCACAAACACCCCGACCACACGGCTGCCCTGCAGTATTTTCCCAATGCCAAGGTGTATATCTCTCCAGAGGATGCCGACGCGATGAAACTGGAAGGCGACAACATCGTCCGCGCAAAATATGGAGAACCATACAAGAACTTCCCCAACGCCCAACAGGTGGCTGATGGCATCTGGTTCATCGAAGCCAAGGGCCACACCTATGGCAACAGCATTATTATTGCTGAGAACGACGGTCTGTACTATATGTTCCACGGCGATGTCACCTATTGCGATGCTGCCTTGAAAGCCAACAAACTGAGCATCGTCTTCGAGGACAAGGACGCTGCCCGCCAAACACTCGACCGCGTGCGCGAGTTCATCAACGACAATCCCACAGTATATCTCTCTACACACTGCCCAGAGGGCTACGAGAACCTGGAGATGAAACGGGTGATGAAACTGTAATGGCAATGTCCGTTTGACAGATATAGAAAAACGCAAATAACAAACGAAACCAAGAAGTATACGATTATGAAGGTTCTGATTCTACAAGCCTCGCCACGTGCGAATGGCAACACCGCTTGGATGGCGGAAGAGTACAAGAAGGCTGCCGAGGCAGCAGGCCATGAGGTGACACTGGTGAACGTGTCAAAGAAAAAGATTGCAGGTTGCTTGGCTTGCGAGTACTGTCACAACAAGGGCAACGGTGCCTGCATCCAGAAGGATGACATGCAGGAAATCTACCCGCTGATGGCCGAAGCCGAGGCACTGGTGCTGGCTGCCCCCATCTACTATTTCACCCTCTGTGCCCAGATTCAGGCGCCCATCCAGCGTATGTATTGTGTAAACAGTCCCGCCAAAGTGAAAAAGATGGCTCTCCTGATGTCGTCTTACTCTCCCGGTGTCTATGACGGAGCTACTGCAGAGTTCCGCGACATCTGCAACTACTGGAATGTAGAAAACATGGGTGTGGTCACCGCCAAGGTCGACGAACAGAAGACTGAGGAGACCCAGCAAAAGGTCATCTCCTTGGCGAGCAAGCTGTAAGGTCCATTCAAATGAAAAGACCGATTTGGGTGTCCAAATCGGTCATTATTTATGGTTGCATTTGAGCAGATTAGTGGCTGGTTCCAACCACTGAAATGCCTTAAATCAGGTTATCCTTCTCGATATCCTTGAAGTAGCGATAGGTGCCGACCTTCAACTCATCTGTGGCGGGCTCGTCGCAGACGATGATGCCATGCTGGTGCATCTGCAGGGCACTGATGGTCCACATATGGTTGACGCTTCCCTCGACGGCAGCCTGCAGGGCGCGTGCCTTGTGGTGGCCGTTGACCAGAATCATTACCTCGCGGGCGGCCATCACGGTTCCCACACCTACGGTGAGTGCCAGTTTGGGCACCTTGTTGATATCGTTGTCGAAGAATCGTGAGTTGGCAATGATGGTATCGGTGGTGAGGGTCTTCACGCGGGTCTTGGAAGACAGTGAGGAACCTGGTTCGTTGAATGCGATGTGTCCGTCGGGACCGATGCCTCCGATAAACAGGTCGATGCCGCCAGCCTCAGCAATCATCTCCTCATAGTGGGCACACTCGGCTGCAAGGTCCTTGGCATTGCCGTTGAGGATATGGATGTTCTCCTTCGGGCAGTCAATATGGTCGAAGAGGTTGCGTGCCATAAATGAATGGTAGCTCTCGGGATGGTCCTCGGGTAGGTTCACATACTCGTCCATGTTGAAGGTCAGGACATTCTTAAACGACACCCTACCCTCCTTGTTGGCCTTCACCAACTCTGCATACATACCCTCGGGTGATGAACCCGTGGGAAGACCCAGCACGAAGGGTTTCTCTGGGGTGGGATTGGCGGCGTTGATACGGGTAATCACATGCTCTGCCGCCCATTTCGACATTTTCTTGTAGTCGCTTTCAATAATCAGTCTCATTGTCTTTAGTCTTTAATAATATTAAGTTATTAATGATTGTTCCTTTTATGACAAAAAGTCGGTCAGTTTCATTTTCATCGTGCAAAAATACTGTTTTTAAAAAAAACAAGAAAATAATATCCTGTTTTTTATTTCTTCATTCGTCTTTTTTTCTTTTCTTTGCAAAAGGAAACACCAACCTATATGTGACAAATAAAAATATATCTCCAAACACAATACAAGATGAAACGGCTATTTATACTCACCACGCTCATCTGTTTTTGCATGACAGGATGGGGACAGCATCTGACAGAACAACAGGTGCGTGAAAACACCAAGACAGCTTTGGCAAAACGCCCGATAAAGGGAATGCGGGCCCAACAGCAAGGCGAACGGCTCACGCTCGCCTACACTGGGAAGGACGCCGCCTACTATGTGTTCAACCATGCCGACGAGGGTTATGTGGTGGCCAGCGCCTACGAGAACACCCCCATTATCTTAGGTTATGTCGATGAGGGACAGTTTGACGTCAACCATGCGCCCGACGGCATGAAATGGCTGCTGGAGAGAATGGGGAGGCAGCTGCCAACGGCTGCACGCCACGCCACCGCCCACATGGACATCGCAGCCCCCGTGGCACCTATGCTGGGCTATTGCAACTGGGGACAGGACGAGCCATACAACGGTGAGACCCCTATAAAAGAGAATGAACACTGCGCCACAGGCTGTGTTGCCACCGCCATGGCGATGGTCATGAGACACCATCAATGGCCGAAGAAGTCAGCAGCCATACCCAAATACCAGCAGGCCGACGGCACCGTGGTCAGCGCACTGAAAGCCACCACCTTCGACTGGAAGAACATCAAGCTCAAGTACAAGAAAGACGCAAAAGGCGACTCCGCAAAGGCTGTCGCCGTCCTCATGAGATACTGCGGACAAGCGATGGGCATGGATTACCACCCCGGACTGTCGGGCACTGGCGACAACGTGACCTATGCCATGAAGCAATATTTCGACTATGACAACAACGCCCACTACCTGCAGAGCGAGTGCTACAGCATGAAGGACTGGGAGACCATCATCTACGACGAGCTGAAGAACAAGAGACCCGTCATCATGTCGGGCGGTTCATACGCCTCACACGAGTTCGTTTGCGACGGCTATGAGGACGGCTACTACCACTTCAACTGGGGATGGGAAGGCGGACAGAACGGTTTCTTCCTTCTCTCCGTGCTCGACCCCCTGGTGGCACGCAACACAGAATACAACTACACCAACTTCTTCTACAGCGACAGGATGGGTGCAAACGTGGGACTGCAGCCCAACAAAAACGGCAGCATCACCTACGACCAGACCACTGACGGCATCGAGATGGTCTGTTTCTTCAACGGCGGACAGACGACCAAAAGCTACACCCGAACCAAGAAGAGCGCTGACTTCAAAAACGTGGAGCTTCCTATGGTATTCAGAGTCCTCAACAACTATGACTACAAGAACGCCGAACTGGGAGCCGCCATCTATCAAAAAGGCGAACTGATAAAAATCCTCTATTACGGCACAGGAGAGCTGAATTCCTTCGGTGAGTTGAGAATCACCAAGACGGTGAATTTCGGAGCCGGACTGAGTGATGGCAAATACTCCATCAAGAGCGTCGTCAGACAGAAGGGTTCCTCCAAATGGCTCACGCCCACCGCCGGCAATGCCTTCTACATCAAGGCGACCATCGCCAGCAACAAAATCACACTCAACAACTTCGACCCGTCGACCATGCCGCTCGACTACAAAATCAACAGCGTGCAGTTCATCGGTGACAAAGAGGTGGGCAACCAAATCGGCATCAAGCTCAACATCACCAACAACGAGGAGATGGGCGGCGGCACCATCGACTACTACGACAAGAACGGCAACCAGATTGGATGGGAGATGCATGCCATCCAACCCTATCAGACCGAAGATGTCACCTACTTCCATTATTTCTGGGAGCCAGGCGAATACGAGCTCAATTTCTATGTAGGCAACAAATACTCAACCAAGACATTCCTCTACAAACAGAATATCACCATCAGCCAGCCACCCTCGTATCCCTACTACCACAGCGATGCCGATGTCACTGACGTCAAGGTCAACTATACCTATACCAAACAGAAAGTCAAGGTGGGCAATACCCTCACAGGAACCGTATACTACAAGAATCCCAACAACTTCCCCACCTGGAGCTACCAATACATCCACCTGTGCATCGGCAAACTTGAGAACTATACGCCAGGCGACGTGACCACCTCACGGCAGTATCGCACCCTCTGTCTGCCCCTCAAGCTTGCCGCAGGTGAGGAAGGCAAACTCGACTTCACTTTCTACGACATCGACCCGGGCGAGTATTTCATCCTCAACGGATATGGTCTTGCCGGGGTGACCATCATGGACCATGACCCGGGATTCCAACTTTCGGGCGATGTTGACGGCGACGGAACCATCAATGTGACGGATGCCATGGTGATAGTTGATTACGTACTCGGCAAGGCACCCTCCGCATTCATTTTCCAAAATGCCGACATGGACGGGAACGGCATAGTCAACATCACCGACGCCATGCTGATTGTCGATTATGTCTTAGGCAGAAACTGATGCCTCATCATCTATCGGCACCATACAAAAAGTCCTGACTTCGCGTCAGGACTTTTCCTTGAATGTTTCAGCAGTCTGTCTTTAGTGTAGTTATAATTCCTTGAAAAACGTTTGTGCTTGCGATGCAAAAGTAACACAAAAATTGATATAAATCAAAAATCTACCTCATTTGAGCACTAAAAACAACGTAAACGTTTGCGTTTCACTAAATGAAACTTGAGGAAAAAACCATCTTACATCAGACAAATTTTCAGAAAAAAGAAAAGGATATTCACTTATATTTATTACTTTTGCAAGATAATATATAAAGAATGAAAGAATTTATCATATCAGAGGCCAAAGCGGAGACTGCCGTACTGGTTGGCCTCATCACCAAAGACCAAGACGAGGCAAAGACCAAGGAGTATCTCGATGAACTGGAATTCCTCGCCGACACAGCAGGTGCTGTCACCATCCGCCGCTTCACCCAGCGCGTCAACGGTCCGAGTTCCGTCACCTATGTGGGCAAGGGAAAATTGGAGGAAATCCGCGACTTCATCCAGGCTGAGGAGGATGCGGAGCGCGAGGTGGGCATGGTCATCTTCGACGACGAACTGTCGGCCAAGCAAATCCGAAACATCGAGGCGGTGCTCAAAGTGAAAATCCTCGACCGCACCTCACTTATCCTCGACATATTCGCCATGCGCGCCCAGACCGCCAATGCCAAGACACAGGTGGAACTGGCACAATATCGCTATATGCTCCCGCGACTGCAACGATTGTGGACCCACCTCGAGCGTCAGGGCGGTGGCTCTGGCTCCGGCGGAGGAAAAGGTTCGGTGGGACTGCGCGGACCTGGTGAGACACAGTTGGAGATGGACCGCCGTATCATCCTCCAGCGGATGACTCTGCTCAAGCAGCGGCTCGCGGAAATCGACAAGCAGAAGACCACCCAGCGCAAGAACCGCGGACGCCTTATCCGTGTTGCCCTCGTAGGATATACCAACGTGGGGAAATCGACGCTGATGAACCTCCTCTCTAAAAGCGAGGTCTTTGCAGAAAACAAACTCTTCGCCACACTCGACACCACCGTCAGAAAAGTGGTGGTGGAAAACCTCCCCTTCCTCCTCGCCGACACCGTGGGATTTATCCGCAAGTTGCCCACCGACCTGGTGGACTCATTCAAGTCGACCCTCGATGAGACACGCGAGGCCGACCTGCTGCTGCATGTTGTAGACATCTCGCATCCAGACTTTGAGGAACAAATCAAAGTGGTGGAGAAAACTCTCGGCGAACTGGGCTGCAGCGAGAAGCCATCGATGATCATCTTCAACAAGATTGATGCCTACCACTGGGTGGAGAAGGAACCCGATGACCTCACGCCTCCAACCAAGGAGAATGTAACCCTCGATGAACTGCGCCGCACCTGGATGGCGAAACTCGGAGACAACTGCCTGTTCATCTCCGCCAAGGAGAAAATCAACATCGATGAACTGCGCTCCACCCTCTACCTCCGCGTCAGAGAACTGCACGTACAGAAATACCCCTACAACGATTTCCTCTACAACACCGAAGAGGAGGAATAGGGCATAGTGCATAGTTCATAGTGCATAGTGCATAGTTCATAGGGCATAGTTTTGGACACGGGAATCGCGTCCTGCCAACAAAAAATAGTAATCATAATTCTTAATTCTTAATACATAATTCATAATTCTTAATTCATAATTCATAATTCCTAATTTTTAATTCTTAATGGAATACAGGCCACTCACCCAAGAAGAAATTGGCATTCTCGAAGCCCGAGGATGCAAGGCACAGGACTGGGACCTCATCTCAGTAGCACCCGACTTCGACCCATCATTCGTGCGCAACACCTCCTTCTACGGAGAAGTGCGCATGGGCGCTTTCCGTAAAGAGATAGAAGTCAGCAAGGGTTTTGTCAAGCACAGCGGCATCAAGAGCACCACACTGCGCAACGTCACCCTCGGCAACGACTGCCTCATCGAAAATATCGGCAACTTCATCAACAACTATACCATCGGTGATGAGTGCTACATCAGCAACGTCAACACCATTGAGACCACAGAGGGTGCAACCTTCGGAGAAGGCAACCTCATCTCCGTTCTTAACGAGGTGGGCGACGGCAACGTCATGCTCTTCGACGGACTCACCAGCCAGTTGGCAGCCCTCATGGTCAATCACTACCGCGACAAACAGCTTATGAAGACCATCCTCACCCTCATCCGCAAAGAGGTGGAGGCAAGTGTGCCAGACAGAGGCACCATCGGCGACCGCGTAAAAATCATCAACACTGGTGAGGTGACCAACACACATATCAATGACGACTGCGAGGTGAACGGCGCATGCCGACTGAGCGACTGCTCCATCAAAAGCATCCCCGAGGCCAACGTTTACATCGGGTCGGGCGTCATCTGCGAGAACTCCATCATCTACGACGGCAGTTCCATCCTCAACAGCGTGAAGCTCGAGAACTGCTTTGTCGGCGAGGCATGCAAAATCACCAACGGGTTCGCTGCGGAGAACAGTATCTTCTTTGCCAACAGCTTCATGTCCAACGGTGAGGCATGCGCGGCCTTCTGCGGCCCATTCTCGGCAAGCCACCACAAGAGTTCGCTGCTCATCGGAGGCATGTACTCCTTCTACAACGCTGGTTCATCGACCAACTTCAGCAACCATGCCTACAAGATGGGGCCCATGCACTACGGCACCCTTGAGAGAGGCGTGAAGACGGCAAGTGGCGCCTACATCCTCATGCCGGCGCAGATAGGCACTTTCTCCGTGTGTTTCGGCAAACTAATGTACCATCCCGACACACGCAACCTGCCTTTCTCCTACCTCATCGCATACGGCGACACCATGTACCTCAACCCTGGGCGCAACCTCACCACCGTGGGACTCTACCGCGACATCCGCAAGTGGCCCAAACGCGACAAGCGCCCCACCAGCGGCCAGAAGAGCATCGTCAACTTCGACTGGCTCAGTCCGTTCTCCGCAGGCGAAATCCTTGAGGGCAAGAAACTGCTCGAGAAACTCCGCGAGGCATCGGGCGAGAAGGTGTCGACCTACAACTACCATGAGTACGTCATCAAGGCCAACCACCTCAGGCTCGGCATCGAGCTTTATGACATGGCACTGCGCATCTACATGGGTGCCGTGCTCAAGCGCCACCAGGTGGAACTGCCAAAGAGTCCCATTGGAACAGGGAAATGGAACGACCTGTCTGGTCTGCTTTTGCCAGAGACCGAGGAGAACCGCCTCATCGACGACATCAAGAGCGGCGCTATCGTCGACATCTACGATATCCTCGACCGCTTCAATGAGATTCACGAGAACTACTCGGAGTATCGCTGGACATGGACCTACCGCATGATTCTCGACTACTACAACCTCGAGACACTGACCGAGGAGGACGCTGAGCGTATCCATGAGGACTACATCGTCGCACGCCGCAAGTGGATATCAGAGATACGCCTCGACGCTGAGAAGGAATATGCCCTCGGCGATGTCGACCGCGAGGTGCTCGACAATTTCCTCAGCCAACTCGACCAAGAGATAGCATTTGAAAACGAAAACAAATACGAGTAAAATGAAAAAAATCCTCACGTTAACCTGCGCAGCACTGATGGCATTCAGTGCCAGCGCCAAGGATTACAAGTATGTCACCGTTCCCGGCGACCTCAGCCAGACACGCATCTACACCCTCGACAACGGACTGAAGGTGTATCTCTCCGTCAACAAGGAGAGGCCACGTCTGCAGGCCAACATCGCAGTAAGGACAGGCTCACGCAATGACCCGGCTGAGACAACAGGTCTCGCCCACTACCTGGAGCACCTCATGTTCAAGGGCACCAAGCAGTTTGGCGTCTCCAACCCGGCTGCAGAGGCTCCCTACCTCGACGACATCGAGGCACGCTATGAGGTTTACCGCACCCTTACCGACCCCGAGGCTCGCAAGAAAGCCTATCATGAGATTGACAGCGTGTCGCAGCTTGCCGCCAAGTACTTCATCCCCAATGAGTACGACAAACTGATGTCGGCCATCGGCAGCGAGGGCACCAACGCCTACACGAGCAACGACGTGACCTGCTATGTGGAGAACATCCCGTCGAACGAGATTGAGAACTGGGCTCGCGTGCAGTCCGACCGCTTCCAAAACATGGTCATCCGCGGTTTCCATACCGAATTGGAGGCTGTCTACGAGGAGAAGAACATCGGCATGGCGCAGGACAATCGGAAAATCTGGGAGGCCCTCTACGCCAAGATGTTCCCCACACACCCCTACGGTACTCAGACCACCATCGGTACGCAGGAGCACCTGAAGAACCCCTCCATCACCAACATCAAGAACTACTTCAAGCGCTACTATGTGCCCAACAACGTGGCCATCTGTATGGCTGGCGACTTCGACCCCGATGAGGTCATCGCCATCATCGACAAATACTTCGGCTCATGGCGCAAGAGCGAGAATTTCTCAGCTCCGCAGTTCGCTCCCCTCAAGCCCCTCACCTCACCTCAGGACACCACCGTCGTGGGCAAGGAGTCGGAATACCTCATGATGGGATGGCGCTTCGCCAAGGCCAACAGCGGACAGGTCGACACCCTCAACATCATCAGTTCGGTGCTCTCCAACGGCAAGTGCGGACTCTTCGATATCGACCTGGAGCAGAAGATGAAACTCATGGGCGCAGGAGCGTTCTCTGATGAGATGGCGGACTACAGTCCTTTCGTCCTCGTTGGATACCCCAAAGCCGAACAGTCACTCGATGAGGTGCGCAAACTGCTCCTCGAGGAAATGGACAAACTGAAGAGAGGTGAGTTCGACGACGACCTCATCCCCGCCGTGGTCAACAATGCCAAGCTTGGCTACTACCGCTCGCTGCAGAACAACAACAGCAGGGCAAGCCGGATGGTCAACGCCTTCATCAACGACCAGAAATGGGAGGATGTGGCCAACTACATCGACCGCATCTCGAAGATTTCCAAGCAGGACGTGATAGACTTCGCCAACAAGTATTTCAAGGACAACTATGTGTGTGTCTTCAAGCGCACCGGCACCGACACCACACAGAAGAAGATTGAGAAACCTGCCATCACCGCCATCCCCACCAACCGCGACCTCAGCAGCCAGTTCCTCAACGAAATCAAGAACTCATACGTCAAGCCCATCAGCCCCAAGTTCCTTGACTTCAACAATGACCTCACCGTCACCACGACCAAGAAAAAAGGCGGACTTCCCCTGCTCTACAAGCACAACGACGAGGATGGTCTCTTCACCCTCACTTTCATGTATGACATGGGCGAGGAGAATGATGTCAACCTCAGCTACGGACCAGGCTACATGGACTATATCGGCACCGACAAGAAGAGCGTCAGCCAAATCAAGCAGGAGTTCTACAAACTGGCTTGCAACTACTCCGTCAATGTCAATGCCTACTACACCACCATCAGCCTGACAGGACTTGACGAGAACATGCCTCAGGCACTCGCACTCCTTGAGGAATTCCTCCTCAACGCCAAGGCCGACAAAGAAACATGGACACAGTTTGTAGACCTGCTGACGAAGAGCCGCGAAGACAACAAGAAAAACCAAAGCGCCAACTTCAGGGCACTCCGCAACTACGCCACTTACGGCGAGTACAACCCATCGCGCAACATCCTGAACGAGGCACAGCTCAGGGCTGCCGACCCACAGAAATTCCTCAACCTCATCGCCGGACTGAAGAATTATCAGCACACCGTGATGTACTACGGACCGAGAAGCGAGAAAGACCTCGCCAATCTCATCTCGAAAGCCCACAAAACCTCAAAGAAACTGCTGCCCATCCCTGCCGGCAAGGAGTATATGGAGCAGACCACACCGAGAAACGAGGTGCTCATCGCCCCCTATGAGGCAAAGAACATCTACATGATACAGTACCACAACGAGGGCAAGCCCTTCAGCCTCGAGGAGGCACCCATCAGGAGCATGTTCAACGAGTATTTCGGAGGCGGCATGAACACCATCGTCTTCCAGGAACTGCGTGAGAGCCGCGGACTCGCCTACAGCGCCTCCGCCAGTTACGTCGCTCCCTCGCGCCTCAACCATCCGGAGAGCTACCTCACCTACATCGTGTCTCAGAACGACAAGATGATGGACTGCATCAAGGTCTTCAACAGCATCCTCGACACCATCCCGCAGAGCGAGACAGCATTCGAGATTGCCAAGCAGAGCGCCATGAAGAGCCTGCAGACCGCCCGCACCACCAAGTTCAGTGTCCTCAACTCCTACTACTGGGCAAAGAAAAGAGGCTGGGACTTCGACCTCAACGAGCGCATCTACAAGGCACTGCCTTCGATGAAGCTGAAAGACATCGTCGACTTTGAGAAGAAGTACATGGTGGGCAAGACCTACAAGTATGTCATCCTCGGCGATGAGAAAGAACTCGACATGGAGGCCCTTGGCAAAATCGGCCCCATCCGCCGCCTCACCACAGAGGATATCTTTGGATATTAAAACCTCTATAAAATCTCGACTATCTAGACTGTCTAGAAAAAATACTCCACCTTTTTAAAACCAAAAACTATTATGGCAAAAACACCAGAATTCAAGTATGCGCCCATGTTCCAGTTGGGCGAGGACAAGACCGAGTACCGCCTGCTCACTCGCGAGGGCGTCAGCGTGGGCGACTTTGAGGGTCATCCCATCCTCAAGGTGAGCCGCGAGGCCCTGACCCTGCTTGCACAGCAGGCATTCCACGACGTGGAGTTCATGCTGCGCCGTGAGCACAACCTGCAAGTGGCAGCCGTGCTCAACGACCCTGAGGCAAGTGACAACGACAAATATGTGGCTCTGCAGTTCCTGCGCAATGCCGAGGTGGCTTGCAAGGGCATCCTGCCGTTCTGCCAGGACACCGGCACCGCCATCATCCACGGCGAGAAAGGTCAGCAGGTATGGACAGGTTTCGAGGACGAGGAGGCACTCAGCCTTGGCGTCTACAACACGTTCACCGAGGACAACCTCCGCTACTCGCAGAACGCTCCGCTCAATATGTATGATGAGGTCAACACCCGCTGCAACCTGCCTGCCCAAATCGACATCGAGGCTTGCGAGGGCATGGAATACCGCTTCGTCATGGTGGCAAAAGGTGGCGGTTCTGCCAACAAGACCTATTTCTACCCCATGACCAAGGCAACCATCCAGAACGAGGGCACGCTGCTGCCGTTCCTCGTAGAGAAGATGAAGTCATTGGGCACAGCGGCATGCCCACCCTACCACATCGCCTTCGTCATCGGCGGCACATCGGCTGAGAAGAACCTGCTCACCGTGAAGCTCGCCAGCATCAAGTACTACGACGGACTGCCCACCACAGGCGATGAGACGGGACGTGCCTTCCGCGACGTCGAGCTGGAGAAGAAACTGCTTGTCGAGGCACAGAAAATCGGTCTCGGCGCACAGTTTGGCGGCAAGCACCTGGCACACGACATCCGTGTCGTCCGACTGCCCCGCCATGGTGCCTCCTGCCCCATCGGCATGGGTGTATCCTGCTCCGCCGACCGCAACATCAAGGCGAAAATCAATGCCGACGGCATCTGGTTGGAGAAGATGGACGACAACCCCACCGAACTCATCCCCGAGGAGTATCGCAACCCCGGCGAGGGCGGACAGGGCATCGTCATCGACCTTGACAAGGGCATCGACGCCGTAAGGGCCGAACTTACCAAGTATCCCGTCTCCACACGCGTCAACCTGAAGGGCACCATCATCGTTGCCCGCGACATCGCACACGCCAAACTCAAGGCACGCCTTGACGCCGGCGAGGAGATGCCTGCATACTTCAAGGACCATCCCATCCTCTATGCTGGTCCGGCAAAGACCCCGGAGGGCTATCCTTGCGGTTCTATGGGTCCCACCACGGCCAACCGCATGGACCCGTATGTGGATGAGTTCCAAGACCATGGTGCATCACTCGTGATGATTGCCAAGGGCAACCGCGGACAGGTCGTCACCGATGCCTGCCAGAAGCATGGTGGATTCTATCTGGGTTCCATCGGCGGTGTGGCTGCAGTTCTCTCACAGTCGAGCATCCGCTCCATCGAGTGCGTGGAGTATCCCGAACTGGGCATGGAGGCAATTTGGAAAATCGAAGTGGAGGACTTCCCCGCCTTCATCCTCGTCGACGACAAGGGCAATGATTTCTTCAAGCAGCTCAAGCCCTGGACACCCTGCGGCAAAAAGTAAAGAACTTAACAAACGATTTAAAAAGGAGCCCTGAAAAGGACTCCTTTTTTATTGTTCCAAAGATGGCACCTTGAACATAAATGAACCTTTGCGTCAGACGCCATACGTATGTACGCTGCTGCCCTGTGCGGATGGCAGGTAATTGATGCCCCACCAACACATTTGGAGCAGGATGAAAGCGACGATGAGCATCCAGAGCGACAGACGTTGACGGTGGTGGGGCATCAGCCGGTAGTGGATGTAGGCCAAATAGGCAAACCAGGTGATGGCTGCCCACGTCTCCTTAGGGTCCCACGACCAGTAGTGCCCCCATGCCTCTTTGGCCCACAAGGCGCCGAAAAGCATGCCGATGGTCATAAACGCCAGTCCCACATACACCAAGTTGTCTGTGATTTCCATCTCCTCGTCTGTAGGATGCCCTTTCTTGAAAAACAGCAGATAGAGCGCCATGACGGTGGCGGCACCGAGGAGGGCATAGGCAAACATATAGACGATGACGTGAGGAGCAAACCATGGGCTTTGCAGTGCGGGCATCAACGTCTTGGAATGAATCTCTGGCTTGAAGAGGTTGACGCAGATGAAGACGGTGGCCAGGATGGTCGAGAAAGAGAGAATCCATTTGTATCTCCACCGGCTATAGACCATGAGACCTGCCAATGGCAGGAAAAAAGAATACCACAGCCGGGTCTCACCCATGGTGCGGAGTGGTGGGCGTTCCAGGGAGACCCACATGAGAAGAATGTAGCAGAAAAACACGGTCAGACCGGCTGCAGTGAAAAGAGAAGCGGTGCGGCTCTTTCCTTTCCATGCCCCGACGGCTCCCGCTGCCCACAGCAGCAGCGCCGCAAAAGCGAAATAGATGAATTGGTCCCAACTCATGACTTTCTCCTCCTTACTCCTAAGACAAACATACATACTGCGCCGGCCAGCATCATGTAGATGCCGGTGTAGACCGCTGGCAACCAAGGGTCACTCACCAGTTCCAGAATGCTGATGTTGCTCATACGGCCCATCGCCGTGTCATAGCCATATTGATAGATTTTCCATCCCTCCACCTCGACAGGTTTGTTTACGTCGACAGTGGCTTGGATTTTTTTGCCCGTTTTGGTCAGAATCTGCACTTCAGAGGCGAAGCGTTTGGGGGTACCGTCGTCATACTCCTCCATGATGAATCGCTTCAGTTCGATGGCGATGGGAAGTTCCTTGACCATGCCGTCTTGGCTGAGGGCGCGCCATTCCGGTTCTCCGATGGCAGTAATCATCTTCATACGTTGCATGTCAGCATTGCCCAAGGTGGCTGTGGTGACAGCAATGAAGAGGCCGAGGTGGTTGAGCAGGAACGGGATGTCGCGCCGCCAGTGGAAATGCAGGATATGGTGGATGATGACCTGGGAGAGTATGACGGTGATATAGACATACACCAGCACAAAAGGCCAGAAAGAGAGCATATTGTAAATCCAGGCTCCGTCGACGGTCTGACGGGTGAGCCCCATGATGATGGTGAGGCCCACCGCGAAGAGCAGCGCCGGCACCGCCGCGCGATAGGTGCTTAGAAAGCGGAAGGCATACACCCATCGACGAAAGAGGTACATGCCGACACACAGCACGATAAGGCCTGCGAGCACAATGACATTGGCAGGCCAGGAAAACAAATCCCAAACGACAGGACCGATACTCAGTTCGAGCATCAGTCCTGCCACTACCAGGCCACAACAGATGATGAAGCCTTCACGGAGTGTCCATGGCTTGGTCCACATCAGAGTGATACGAGTTTGCCGTTCTTTTTGGCTTCCTCTATCCATTTAGGCTCAATCTCTTGCAGGAAGCGCTGTTTGTTGGCGTTCAAAGTCTTCATGTCGAGACCGATGGCGGCCTGAGCCTTCGCCTTGGTGGAATAGTCGGGCACGGGAATCTCGCCGAAGTGTCCATACTTGGCAGCCACACGGGCTATCAGCAGACGTGCCTGTTGAGCATAGTCTACAGAGTGTGAGAGCAGACGGGTCACCTCCTGGGGAGCGTGGAAGGTGGCACCATGGGATGCGATGGCATAGTCCCAGCGCCATTGGCTCTTGCGCAACAGGGCCTGGATGGGAGCCAGCTCTGCATCAGAGGCACCCTTGTCGATGATAAACTTCGTCTCGAAGTGGGCACGTGCCAACTCCTGCTCAGCACGATTGCGAACCTCATTACATTTCTCCTGACGCTCATAGACATTCTGGCGCAGAACCTCAGCATCCTGGCGATGACAGGTCTGACAGGTTCGGTCTATCTTAGCCAGCGGCGACATAATTTGATGGTCGGAGAATTTCACTCCACCCTCGCTCTTATAAGGCATGTGACAGTCGGCACAGCTGACACCACGCTGGGCATGGATGCCCTGTTGCGACATCTCCCAGCCTGGATGCTGAGCTTTCAGAATCTTAGTTTTGGACAGCGGATGGATATAGTCGTAAAATCCTATCTCGTCAAACCACTTCTCTGCTGCCTCGCAGGTCAGACCATAGTGCTGTGGGAAGACCAGATAGTTGGCCTTGCCGGGATTCTTCGGGTCGTCGGGTTTGATGAAGTAATACTCCACATGGCACTGTGCACAAACCAAGGAGCGCATCTCCTGATGAGAAGCCTTCCTCACATCCTTGCCCACACGGGCAAAAGCCTCATAGATGGCGGGGCGTGCAGGGCGCAAATCCATCGTGCGGGCATCGTGACAGTCGGAACAGCCTATGGTGTTCACCTCTTCGGCTCCCAACTCACTCCACTTCTTAGCATAGAAGTTTGCTGGGTCCATGACCGACTTCGAATCACTCAGTTCGCGCATCATGCGAGGAACATCAGGACCCTTACACGTCCAACAGGTGGCAGGCTGCATGTCTGCTGCGATAGAGTCGGCACCAATCTGTATGCCAGGGTTGCCAGTGCGCAGAATCTTGCGCATGTCCTCAAGTGCGTGCTTGTGTCCGCGGGGTGTGTTGTAATGGCGTGAGAAAGCGTAGCCTGCCCACAAGACCACCATTTCAGGACGTGCCTCCAGTACGTCAACCTCTTGCGAACTGTTGAACATCGATTTGAAGGTGGTGTCTTCGGTCATCGCCCATGTCTCATATTCGCGGGGATAGTCAGCCTTGAACTTTTCGTTCTGTGCGATGATGGAGTCGGTAAACTCAGTGCGCTTGTTGTTGAACACACTGGCCACCTCCGCACGCCGTTCCATCAGGGATGATACGAGCAGGCCTAAAAGAAACACTAAGACCATGGAACCTCCGAAGAGTGCCCAGCCTTGCCATTTTTTTAATTTTTTAGCCATAATATTTGATTTTTCAAGTTTCGGTTTGGGATAAGGGTTGAGGAGTACAGCAGATGAGGAGTTCTGACATTACCTGCCCGTCAGTTTTTGGAGCCATTCTGGCACTGGACTTGGCGGCAATGGTGTAACACCCTCCGCAGCTGGTGTGCTCGACAGCGAGTTCATACCGCCATGGGGCACGTTGCGGTGACAATCCCAGCAGGCTTTTCCATCGCCACTTTTGGCCATCATATAGTCGATACGGCCAGTCTTGACAAACTCCTGGTTGAGTTGGGTGTGGCAACGGATGCAGTTGTTCATAATCACTTGGGCGCTCATATCTTCTGCCATGATGGCTTGCCGCTCAGAGTGGGTGACAAAATAAGCCACATGCTTCATTCCGTCCATCGCCTTAAAACCGTATTTGGCCGCCAAACTGGAGTGGGGCACATGACAATCGTTGCAAGTGGCGTCTCTGCCATGCGATGAATGGCTCCACGAGGCATAGTAGGGCGTCATGATATGACAGTTGACGCAGGCGGATGGGTTGTCGGCGATATAGGTATGAGCACAGAGCAAATACATAAACAGCCCACCTAAGCCCACCAACACTCCACCCAAGATGAGCAGTCCTACTTTTTGCTTGTAAGAGAATCGGTCGATGATTTGATCAATAATCTTCATTGAAGGATTATATATTTTTTACAAAAATACTCATTAATGAGGATAATTAGGGGTAACAATTGTTATTCCATGTGTATAAATTTTGTTAAATTTTAGAAAAATTCACAATTTGTTTCTATCTTTGCTAAGCGAAGATAGGAAGCATAGTACTCGTCTTTCACAATCTTTGCAATGTGATGTTTTTTCATTTATTGACGTATGGATATAGATACATTAAGAGGACTGTCTGCCTGTCCGCTTTTTAAGGGACTGACCGACGAGGAAATTATAGATGCGATGCACAGGGTGCGCTATCGTGTACTGACGTATAAGCGAGGTGCTCTCTTTGCCATGGTGGGTGATGAGTGCCTTCATGCCGATATTATTATTAGCGGCGAGATGACTGCCACCATGATGA
>CACXIP010000037.1 GCA_902767775.1 uncultured Prevotellaceae bacterium
CGCTACCGCCAAGTTTGGCAAAGAACGGCGAGAATATCATACATGTTGCAACGCCAAGACGTGCAAGAGCCATCTCTGAACCCATCGCCAAAGCCATGTCACGGCCTTTGAACCATTTCACAATACCACGGCTTACAGTAATGCCTGCCATTTCACATCCACAGCCGAATATCATGAAACCTATAGCGGCGAACTTCGCTGATGCGGGCATTCCTTCATAAAACGGAGAGACACCTAATTCATCAAATACAGGAATGTAATTGAGATTGTTGGTAAACCATGTTTCTAAGCCACTACCGATGAAGCTATCAGTAACAGCATACCATTTTATCACTGCACCTGCAAGCATTACAAGTCCTGACAACACGGCGGTGAAGCGTACGCCCATCTTGTCGAGAATGATGCCTGCAATAATGAGGAAAAAGACAAAAACGTTGAGAAAAGTCTCAGCTCCTTGCATTGTGCCGAAGGCATCTGAATCCCATCCACGAGTTGACTCCATGAGGTCTTTGATGGGGGAGAGGAGCACCGGTTGGTATATGACCCGAGAGATGGTTGCTACAGGTCGGAGCTGAAAGGCACCCCCGGCCACACTTATCGCATGTCGGCGGATTTTGAGAGAAAGCATTATGAGGCGACCTCTGTCATGCCGGCACCATCGTCTATCATCTCCACAGATTTCTACTGGTTTAAGGTGCTGGAAGAACGGCTGTTGGTGGATGTGATGTGGGCCACTGACCCCAATCCCGCTGAGCGCAACTACTTCATGTATCGGATTGACCGCCATTCATCCAACCCGCATATCACTCCAAAGATGCAGAGCAAGGCTTACCGTTGGAACGTTTTCGACGACCGTGGCAATCCTCCGGGGCGAATTGTCCGCGATATCCATTGCGTGATGGAGCGAACGGTAAAAGATGACAAGGAGGAGGACTGGGACCAGATACTCTATGATGGCGATATCATCATGCTCCAACTGCTGACCATCGACTTGCCAACCTATGAGTATTTCCGCACGCTGTTTTCTGGACAGAGTACGGGAGCCAATCCCATTGGCAACATCTCTGGGGGGTGTCAGGGCTATTTTATGGCAGCTGGCATCACCCGCGCCGACACTGTGGTATTCCGCCTCAACGACGTGACCGAATTTGTGGCTTCTGACAATTAGTACCCAGTTTGGCTGAACGAATCGGCGTGTTGGTTGATAAAAATTGGTCTGATGCTCCTTTTCTTGTTATCTTTGTCGGCATCTAAGAGCTTATAAGATTACAAGATGAAGAAAACAGTTTTATTAATGGCATTGGCTGGAGCACTGTCGGTGCAGGCCAAGTCTCAGCTCGTCACAGAGAATGATGGGGATGTTTACACATACCTGACCTTTGAGATGACCGACGGCACAAAGGTTTCTGTCGCTACGTCTTCACTGACACTGACCTTCAGCGGAAACACACTGACGGTTGGGTCGCAGACTTTCACCCTCTCCAACCTTTCGAAGATGTACTTCTCAACATCCAATGAGTCAACAACCGGAATCGAGGAAATGGCAACGCTCGACGACGAGAATGCCGAAATCTATGACCTGCAGGGACATCAAATCCAGAAAGAGCAGATGCGGAAGGGTGTGTATATCATCAAAACAAAAAACAGAACCCGTAAAATCTTGGTGAAATGAAAAAGATATTGGCACTCCTCACGACACTCGTGCTGACGATAGCTGTCACGGGTCAGACGCTCAACGTCAAGACTGGCGGCATCACCTATCTCTTCCCTGCCTCACAGACGGACATGATGACCTATGCCGACGGTCAGACACTGACCATCATGGGCAAGACTTTTACACTCAGTGAGATAGATGCGATGATGGTGGATGAGACGAACGTCACCGACAATGCTGTTGCCGTGGTTTATAACGGCACTTCGGCTGCCGTCACGGTGGCGGGAAATGTGGCACAATACATCACTCCCACCATCAGCGGGGCACACGTTTCCATCGCCCAAAGCGATGACCTCGCTAATGAAATCACCTATACGCTGAGTGGCTCATCGACCGATGGCGAGTTCTATATGTCAGGCTCCTACAAGGCGACTATAGAACTGAATGGCTTATCGCTGACCAACACTACCCCCGTGTATAGCGGTGCGGCCATCCATATCCAAAACGGAAAGCGCATCAAGGTAAAAGTGGCTTCAGGTACGACCAACACACTGGCCGATGCCGGCGGAGGTTCGCAGAAAGGCTGCTTCTATGTGAAGGGCCATGCCGAGTTTGCGCAGAAAGGTACGTTGAATGTCATGGGCAATGTGAAGCACGGCATCAAGACCGGTGAGTATATGACGCTGAAGAACGCCACCATCAACGTGACCTCAGCTGTGGGCGACGGCATCAGTTGTGCTGGGTATTTCCTGATGGAGAGCGGCAACCTGAGCATCAGTGGCTTGGGCGACGACGGCATCCAGTGTGACCTGGACGGTGATACCTCGACAGGCGAGACTGCCGACCATGAGGACGAGGACACTGGCAATATCTACATTGAAGGCGGCACCATCGATATCACCATCACTGCCACTGCCGCCAAAGGCATCAAGAGTGAGGGAGATGTGAGAATCAGTGGAGGTGACATCACCGTGAAGACCACAGGTGGAGGAGTTTGGGACAGCGACAATAAAAAGACTGCAGCATCGGCTTGTCTCAGTGTTGACGGCAACACCATCATCAGCGGTGGTGCGTTAAATCTGACCAGTACAGGTGCTGGTGGCAAGGGCATCAATTGCGATGGTACCTTCACCGCCACAGGGGGGACGCTGACCGTCAAGACCTCGGGAAATGCCGTTGTCGCATCATCAAGCGGCAGCATATCGACGGTGACTTCCTCGCAACAACTCGACCGTTATAGCAGCAACTACAAGTCGTCACCAAAAGGTATCAAGATTGACGGTGCGGTCAACATCAGCGGCGATGCCGTTATCAGCGTCACCACCACAGGAGCTGGCGGTGAGGGCATCGAGAGCAAGACATCAATCGACATCAATGGCGGACAGGTGGCTGTCGTCGCCTCCGACGATGCCATCAATGCCTCATATAAAACATCCAGCAGTTCGGGCAACCTGACCATCAACGGTGGCTGTGTCTATGCACGCTCTACCGGCAACGACGGTATAGATGCCAACGGCAACTGTTATATCAAGGGCGGACTGGTGTATGCCATCGGTGCCTCATCGCCTGAGGTGGCAGTTGATGCCAACAGCGAGCAACAGAAAAAACTCTATGTCACCGGTGGCACCATTGTTGCCATTGGTGGTTTGGAGAGAGGTTCCAGCCTCACGCAGTCGTGCTACTCCACCAACTCATGGAGCAAGAACACCTGGTATGCACTCACTGTAGGCAATGAGACATTTGCTTTCCAGACACCCTCCAGCGGCGGTTCAACACTCGTCGTCTCAGGAGCTTCACAGCCCACATTGAAAACGGGTGTCACCGTCAGCAATGGCACCAGCATCTTCAACGGTGTCGGCTATACCAATGCCACTTTCAGCGGTGGCTCGTCAGTTAACCTCTCTTCTTACACCGGAGGTGGAGGCGGCGGTGGCGGTGGCTGGGGACCCGGCGGCTGGCATTGATGCAATTTCTTCCTAATTCTTACGTTATTTTATATGAAACTAAGATACTGGATGAAGCAATCAAGACAGGAGAACATCATTTACTTGGTGGTGTGGGGACTGCTTTTCGCAGCCCCACTCCTGAGTTTGTATGTCCGCACCATCAGTGACGAGAATGTCACATTCGACTGGGCGGAGGTGTTTGTTGTCTGGCGGAAGTTTGTAGTCTATCTGCTGCTTTTCCTCTTGCACAATTTCTTCTTGGCACCGCTGCTGGTTTACAAGCGTAAGCGTGTGGCCTATTTCTCCATCATGGCTGTATTGCTGTCGGTATTCATCGTTTACCAGTGCAACAACAAACCCGGTGATTGGCATCATAGAGGTCCCAAACCGCCCCGTATGGAACATTTCGAGAGACATGAGCCGCCGATGGGTTTCGACGACAAACGGCCTCCGAAACCAGATGGAAAGCCTCACCGAATGTTGCATCGCCGTATGCCTCCTCCTATCGTAGCCGAACATGAACTCCTTGCCATCGTGGTGCTCATTTTGATGTTTGGAGCCAATCTCGGCATCAAGGGTTATTTTCGTGGGCGCGAAGACCGCAGACGGCTGGCAAAGTTGGAGCGCCAGAATTTGGAGCAGCAGTTGGAATACCTGCGCTACCAGATCAACCCGCATTTCTTCATGAACACGCTCAACAATATCCATGCCCTCGTCGACATCGACCCGGAGAAAGCAAAAGACACCATACTGGAACTGTCGAAGATGATGCGATTCGTACTTTATGAGGGCAACAAGGAGGGTGTGCCGCTCTCAAGGGAACTCGACTTCATTCGGC
This sequence comes from uncultured Prevotellaceae bacterium, assembly GCA_902767775.1. Taxonomy (GTDB): domain Bacteria; phylum Bacteroidota; class Bacteroidia; order Bacteroidales; family Bacteroidaceae; genus Prevotella. The sequence continues at coordinate 4,439 of CACXIP010000037.1, forward strand.
ACTATGTCGCACTGATGCAGTTGCGCTATTCCGACAAGGTGCGCATCACTGTCGACCTGCCGAGGGAAGTTCCCGAACGCCAGGTTCCTCCGCTGGTGCTCATCACCTTCATCGAGAATGCCTTTAAGCATGGTGTCAGTTACCAGCATGAGTCGTTCATCGAGATAAAGGTCTCGGTAGAGGGCGACGGACTCAGTTTTTCTTGTCGTAACTCCAAGGCTGGCAAGCCCACAGTGGATGAAGGCAAAGGCGGTGTGGGACTCGCCAATGTCCGCAAACGCCTCGACCTGTTGTATAAGGACAGCTACACGCTCCACATACTCAATGAAACCGAAATATACACTGTTGAATTAAATATCCCATTATGATGATACGCTGTCTCGCCATCGATGATGAGCCATTGGCATTGCAACAACTCGTTGCTTATATCAGCAAGGTGCCCTTTCTTGAACTCGCTGCACAGTGCCAAAGTGCGGTGGAAGCCCGTGCATATCTTGAAAACAATACGGTGGATGCCATCTTCTGCGATATCAACATGCCCGACCTCAATGGCATGGACTTCGTGAAGTCGCTCGCAGCCCCGCCTCTCGTCGTCTTCACCACAGCCTACTCGGAGTATGCTGTTGAGGGCTTCCGTGTCAATGCTGTCGACTACCTGCTGAAACCTTTCGGTCTGCAGGATTTCCAAAGGGCGGCAAACAGGTTGAGGGAGCGTCTTGATGATGCGTCTGCCAATCCCGTTGGCCCCGTCTCTTCCAACAATCCTGATGTCCTCTTCCTCAAGACCGACTACCGCATAGTCAAGGTCAGCATCCCCGACATCCGATATGTTGAGGCCATGAGCGAGTATCTGAAAATATGGCTCGAAAACCAGCAAAAGCCTATCATCACCCTGCTGTCGATGAAGAAGATGGAGGAAAGGCTGCCCGACTACTTCATGCGCATCCATCGTTCCTACATCATCAACCTCGATAAGATACAGGAGGTGAACAAGAACCGCATCATTATGGATGCTGACACCTATCTCCCCATAGGCGATATGTACAAGGATGCCTTCCAAGCCTATTTGGACACCAAATTCTTAGGTAAATAATACCACTTTTGCTGTTTGAAAGCAGTTAAAGAAGTTAAGTAGTTAAGCCATTTGATTCTTTTGATATGATGAAGAAACTGTCTGCACTTTTATTGATGCTGTCCATGGCGGTCCTCCCTATGGTGGGACAAGTGTCAAGACTGTCGCAACTTACTTTTCCCATTCTTGGTGGCGAACTGAGCAACTCTGCCGCTACATCGGCAGCCGATATTGATGAGGTGTTGCCACGGATGCGGGCGTTGGGACTGAACACAGTGCTTGTACCTGCTTATTGGGAACTGATGGAGCCGAAGGAAGGTCTATTTGACTTCACGCTCATCGACCGCACCATTGATGTGGCGCGCCGTGAGCACCTCCATATCGTCTTTCTCTGGTTTGGCGTATGGAAGAACAGCATGTCGTGCTATGCACCCGCATGGTTCAAGAAAGATACGAAACGATTTCCAAGGGCACTGACTGCAGAGGGCAAACCAATGGAGATAGCGTCGTGTTTCAGCGATAATGTGCTGCAAGCCGACTTGAAGGCATTCTCGGCACTGATGCAGCACATCAAGGAGCGCGACCCGCAGCGCGAAGTGGTCATTATGATGCAGATAGAGAATGAGATAGGTATGCTGGAGTCGGCGCGCGACCACTCGCCGTTGGCGGAGAAGGCCTACCAACAAGAGAAATGGGCTGAGCGCTACGGAACAGATGAGTATGCTGATGAGAAGTTTATGGCTTTGAGTTATGCCCGTTATGTGGAGCATTTGGCAAAAGCCGCACGACAAATCCATGACATGCCGCTCTATGTGAATGCCGCAATGAACAGTCGCGGCCGCCGTCCCGGTGAATATCCGTCGGCTGGTCCGTTGGCCCATCTCATCGACTTCTGGAATGAGGGTGCGCCAAGCATCGATTTGCTCGCCCCTGACATATACGATACTGGCTTCAAGTCATGGGCTTCGCAATATGCCATGCCCCAGCGTCCGCAAGATGGAGGAAAGGTGAAAAACCGGCTCTTCATACCGGAGAGCCGTTGCTGCGAGAATAGTGGTGTGCGTGCCCTCTACTCCTTTGGTGAGCATCGGGCACTGGGTTTCAGTCCATTTGCTATCGACCAGGCGAGTCAACAGGAAACAGCATCGGTAACGGAAGCCTATGCTTTGTTGCGGCAAGTGTTCAATCTTCAATCATTTTCAAAATTGAAGACATGGGGACTGCTCTTCGACCAGGAAGACAAAGAGCGTGTGGTGGATGACGAAGGTGTGGTGATGACCTGCCGCCATTTCTTTACCTTGCCCTGGGACCCACGTGCCACAGATGGCAGCACATGGCCTGAGGGCGGGGCCATGCTCATCCGTTTGGGTAAGTTCGACTATTTGTTGGCTGGCAGTGGAGTCGTTGTTGACTTCAAAACTCAGTTGGAGAAGCAGCAGGAGCAGCAGAAACAGTTGGGTGAGGACGGTTTTGTGGAGGCAGGCAATGCTTCCGGTCAATCGTCGAAGGCAGGGAGACGCTTCTCAGGCAAGCGCCTCGGCCTGCTCTCCGTCGATGAGGTGGAAGTGGAAGCTGAAGGCAAACTGTCCTATCTGCGCCGCCACAATGGCGACCAGAGCCATCAGGGCAGGCATGCCCGCATCAGTGTCGGCGATTGGAAACTGCTGCACATCCAACTGTATGAATATGGTGATAGGTAGTCCTATCTCAGCTTGTCGTAAATCTCATCAGTCACCGCCTCCAGCCATTCGTTGGACGCACCTTCCTGTACATCCTTGTGATAGGTCAGATGCTGGAACCAAGAGTCTTTGGCAGCTCCGTGCCAGTGTTTGGCTTCGGCGGGAATGGCGATGATGGTGCCGGGAGTCATTTCGACGGCTTCCTTGCCCCATTCCTGATACCATCCACGACCTGCGACACATATCAGGACTTGCACCTGCTTGTGGTGGATATGCCAGTTGTTGCGGCAGCGAGGCTCGAAAGTGACGTTCATCACACCGCCGCCAACATCAGCAAGGTAACTCTCTCCAGTAAAATACTTACCGTATGGATTGCGCTCGCCTTTTGGCCATACAGTGAAATCAACGGTCTGCACAGGACTGTAGTTCTCACCGAAAACGGCTGCCAGCGCACCACGGAGCCGCTCGGCTTCCGCTGTTCCAATCTTAGCTTCCAGAAGGGCTGGCATTTCCTTGAGCGCCTCGTCGCTGACACCCATGTTCCTCGCTCCTGATACGTGGGCTTTCAGTTGGGGTTCGCAACCGGGTAATGCCGAAATGGCAGAGACCGTCACCACCTCGCGGTCGGCAAACGACAGATTGTTGCGGGCGAAGATGTCACCAAAGAGGTGTGCTTTCAGATAATAGTCGGTCTGAGGGGCAAAAGTGTAGGTGAACGGTTGCCCGCCTACGAGTTGTGTCTGCACCTTGGTTCCCTGTTTCAGCGCATCATAGTTGTTGGGCAATGGGTCTGCCTCACGGCCCTCCTCCACACGGAGTCCGGCCTCTGTGCGCTCCTTGATGACCTGCTGTAGTGCGCCGAGGGCATTCAGCGAACGTGGAAATCCCGTGTAGGCATAGAGTTGCGACAGCGCCTCCTTGGCCTCGCTCACGGTCAGTCCTTGATTTAAACCTTCGTTCAGTGCTGCTTTCAGCCCGTTGATGTCTCCCTTTGCCTCGTTGGCAGCGATTGCCACGAGTGCCTGTTGTTTTGTTGTCAGTGTCATATTCTGTCCTTTTATTTGCAGCGACATCATGAGGAGTGCCGCCAGCATGATTGTGATTTTTTTCATGTTATCTCTGCTTTTTGAATATCTGTTTCATCGTCTCTGGGTCGAGGGGCTGCATGGTGGGCAGTTTCAGACTCTTCACCATATGCAGTGTTCCCGTCTTGTATTTCTGGAAGTGGTCGGTCTTCAGATGACTTTGATATGCCTCTTCGGATGCATAGATTTCGAGGATGCGAATCTGCGTGGAGTCCTCAGCACTCTGCATGGGGAACAGGCAGACGACACCCGGCTCACGCTCCACACTGAGGCGGTCCACCTCGTTGGCATATGCCAAGTATTCCTTTAAGTATTGTGGATAGACCTCGATTTCTGCTATGCGCACAATCATCGAAGCAGTTTTGGGCATCGCAGCTGATGGCTTTTCTGTCGTCTGACCAAACAGCCACTTGGCATTCTTCCACAGTATCATTTCTTGCAGTGGTGCAAGGTCTGGTTCCGCCGTCAGATACTGCTTCATCCTCGCAAGGCTCTGTGTGAGCACCTGCGGTGCGACGTAGGGATAGTCGGAGCCGTAGAGCAGATGGTCGGGTGTGGTGATGGTGAGCATCATGCGGATGACCTCAGGCGAGTGAGCGCCAGCAAGGTCGTAGTAGAGCGCACGGAGGTTGGCATCCCAGTCGATGTTGCCCACCATCTTGTTGGCTTGCATCACAGGTGTGAGCGACTTCATGCGGGGCACGGCAAGTGGCAGATAGGCTCCGCAGTGGGGCACCACCACCTTGATGTTGGGATAGCGTGCCAGCACATTACGGCTGATCATGTTCGCAACGGCACGGGTGGTTTCTGAGAGGTACTCCTGCATGGCGAGCGGTGTCTGTGACATCACCTCGCGGTTCACAGGCTCAGGACGATGGGGATGAAGGATGATGACTGTCTGCCGCTCATTGAGCACAGCGAAGAGCGTGTCCAGTTCTGGCGCACCGAGGTATTGGCCGCCGACATTAGTAGCCAACTTAATGCCGTCGGCTCCCAATACGTCGAGCGCATATTTTGCCTCGCGGATGGCTGCATCCACATCAGGCAAGGGTAGGGCAGCGCAGAACATCAATCTGCCGGGATGCTCCTTCTTGATGCGGGCAGCCGCTTCGTTGGTCTTTCTCACCACGTCGGCTGCTGTCGGCTGGGGTGCCGCCAATGTCAGCACGGAAGTTTCGACACCGGCTTCATCCATCCATTTCAAATGACTCTCCACGTCGTATTTCGGCAGGGGAAATCCCTCGTCCAGCAACCTGTTTTCCTGATTGAGGGCAGACACAAACTCAGGAGTGATGATGTGGCTGTGCACATCTATCACGCCCTGAGCAAATGTGGTTGCTGAAATGATTGCCGTCAACAGTGTTGTCCGTATTCTCATACCCATATTATTCTGTTGCAAAATCTTAATCCGCTTTTTCGGATGTTGTGTCGGTGTTTACTTCATCGCATCCTTGAAGAATGCTTCTATCTTGTCGTAAGGAATCACGCCAGCTAATAATAATTTCTTAATCATATTATAGATTTTTACCTAAGTCAAAAGCTTCTTGCAGCTTGGGATTGCCTTCAATCTCACGGGCATCGTTGACACCACCGCAGAAAAGTGTTCCTGCCAAGCGGCTCTTGGGATAGCAGTCTATCCAACCTGTCAGTCCTGCCTCTGCGCGTTTGGGAGTTTCCTCTTCATCCTCGGCAGCGGTAGTCAGCAGATAAATGTCGCGGAACTGATAATCTTGTTCGTACATGGCGTTCATGCGGTCGATGAGGGTTTTCATCTGACCGCTCATCTCATAATAATAGATGGGGGTTGCCCAGCATACCACATCGGCATTGAGAACCTTGGCCATGATGTCGTTCACATCGTCGTTGATGACGCAACGGCCCAGTTTCTGACAACCGAAACAACCCTTGCAGAACAGGATGGTTTTGCCAACGAGAGAAATCTTCTTAACCTCGTTTCCTGCAGCCTTTGCTCCTTCCGCAAACTGGTCAGCGAGCATGTCGCTGTTTGAGCCACGTCGCAGGCTCGTGGATATCACTACTACTTTTTTCATCTTTCTCGATTCCGTATAATGTATTTCCTATTCCTAACAGTGATGATATATTTACAGGATGACCTTTTTCCCCTTTTTGATATAAATGCCATGTGATGGACTCGTCACCCTCTGACCATTCAGAGAGTAATACACGTCCTCATCATCTGAACCACTTATCTGTCGGATGGCTGTCGTGCCCGAAGTGAGCGACAGCGTGATGCTGATATTGCTATTGCCCGCTTTCAGAAACGTGCGCAACTCATTCTCCGACAGTCCGTCAATCTTGCCCAGGCGGGTGTAACTCCATGAGTTGGTGCCGTAGAACAGACAGATGTTGCTGCCGTTGTAGAGAATGACGTCGCCGGGCTGTGCCGTTATCTGTTGGTCGCTGGTGGGCAACGAGAAGCCTAAGGCACCCCAAATCTCGAATCCGCCGCTGCTGTTGAGTGTCAGGGTGACTGGCGATTGCTGCAACTTTTCCACCAATGCTTTCGTGGCATCGTTTTCCACAAGAGTGATGCTTTGCGTTTGTCCGTCGATTGTGATATACATTTTGTCTATAGTGGTTTGTTCTTGTGCAAAATTCAGCGTCTTGAGCCAGTTCTGCACCAGTGAGGTGGTATTTCTGCGATTGGAATTGTTGATCCACAGGGCGTCCCCCATCCACTCCGCATCAGGTATGAGCCGCTTGGCATCACTGACCACTCCGCTGATGCCGCTGCTGGCACTCGATACAATCATGGCGACATTCTTGCCTGCCATCTGCGGGCCGTAGTTAAACAGGTAGGTCTGCATGATGGCTGCCATCTGACTCCACCACAGCGGTGTGACGATGATGATGTTCTTGTAGCTGCTGAGCGATGTAGTCACAGGGTCGATGGCAGGATAGCTGCTGGCGTCATTGGGATTGGCCTTGATGGCATTCAGCAACTGTGTGCCCAGCGCATAGTTGTTGGCTTCGTATTTCAGTCCCTTCTCTGCGGGCTGAATCTCCAGCACGTCGGCCTGAATTTGGCTCGTCAGGGTTTTCACAATCTCACGGCAGTTGCCCGTGTAGCTGTAGTACACCACAAGCGTCTTGCCGACATTGGCAGGCACCTCTGCCATTACTTCGTTGTCTGATGAACTGCAACCGAGCAGTATCGCAGATAAAAATAAGAGTACTTGTTTCATATTACAGGCTGTCTTTCAAAACTTGTATGATTTCATCGCGGTTCAGGATATAGTAGCCACCCTGACAGATGGGGCAGGCATCTGCCATACCTTCAATGAGTTCCGGTTTGGCACCGCAGTCGGTGATGTTCATCGCCAGACCCAGTTCACGCATCCATTGCTCCATCGTCTCCAGACCTTCCATGGCCACTTGCTCGTCGGTCTTTCCGTCAGGACAGACGTTCCAAACACTCACAGCCAGGCGCTTGAACTTCTTCACGGCATCGGCCGACTTGCTGATGAGCAGACGGTAGTAGGCTCCGCTGACGGCGGCAAGCGTGTGGCCGTGGGTGGCATCGGTAAAGGCGGCAACGGCCTGTCCCAGCATGTGGACCATCCAGTCGGTGGCCTTGCCGCGGTCGATGAGGGTGTTGAGCGCCCATGTGGCTGTCCACATGATGTTGGAGCGTGCCTCGTAGTCCTCTGGATTCACCAATGCCTTGCGTGAACTGACGATGAGCGAGCGCATCAGTCCTTCGGCGATGTAGTCGCTGGTGTTGTCGTCGGTGCCCGAGAGATACTGTTCCAGAATGTGGCTCATGATGTCGTAGATACCGGCAACCATCTGATATTTGGTCACGGTGAACGTGAAGCGCGGATTGAGGATGGCGAAATCGGGGTTGCGGAAGTTGTAGAACATCTTGCGGTTCTCTGTGTGACTGGAGATGACCGAACAACTGTCCATCTCTGAACCTGTGCCAGCCATTGTGAGCACACATCCGACGGGAATCCATCGGCATGTCATCGGCTGCCAGTTCTTGAAGTAATATTCCCAGGGGTCGCCGTCATAATATGCGCATCCAGCCACAGCCTTACAGTAGTCGATGGTAGAGCCGCCGCCCACGCCAAGGATGAAGTCAACCTCCTCGCGACGGGCGATGTGGGCACCCTCCAGCACCTTCTCAATGGTGGGGTTGGGCATTACGCCTGCCAACTCTACCACCTCGCAGCCTGCTTTCTTCAGTTCTGCCATCACGAGGTCGTAGATGCCGTTGCGCTTGATACTGCCTCCGCCGTAGCAGAGCATCACCTTCTGTCCATAGTTGGTCAGTTCTTCACTCAGTTTATTCAATGCATCCTCGCCGAAATGCAGTTTCGTTGGATTGTGGAATGTAAAATTGCCTAACATAATTGATCTTGTTTTTCAGTTTCAGTGACAAGTTGAGTTTGTTTCTCAAATGCAGTGCAAAGATAGGCACAATATTAAAAAATGGTATCACACATATTTGCTGAAAATATACCAATTTCGCAGATTTTATATAATATCAACCAAAATAAGTACCATTTTTATCTTATTTCAACATGTTTTTCATATCTTTGCTGCACAAATCCCACGTTATAGCAACCAAGATGAAGAAGATACTGAAAGTTGACAGTCCCAACGACTATGCTCGTTTTGTGGATGCCCCTGTGCTGCATCCTCTGGTCAGCATCATCCACTACGACGAACTGGCACCCTTTCGCCATAGTCTGAACAACTATGGTGTGTATGGACTCTTCATCCAGAGGCAGTTTCCCAGAATCCTTTCGTATGGCATGAAGACGCTGCAGGTAAGCGATGCCTCGATTATCGCCGTAGAACCAGGTCAGATTGGCGGATTGGAGGACAACGGCGAACGTATATCGCTGAGCGGATGGGTGCTCCTGTGGTCGCCCGAACTGTTGCATGGCACTGATTTGGAACGCCAAATCAACCGCTACCAGTTTTTCTCTTATTTCTTTACCGACTCGCTGCGGATGGAGCCCGATGAATGGCTCTGCATCACGCAGTTGCTTACCCAAATGCGGCAGGAACTTACAAAGCAGCGAGAGCAGAGCAGAACTTGTTCTGGCTCTGAACAAACAAAACACGATGATTCATCATCGCTGAGGAGCATTCTGCTGGGTTACCTGCGCCTGATACTGGAATATTGCAACCGCATCTACCTGCTCCAAATTTCAGAGGAGGACATGGGCAGCCACGACTTGCTGAAGCGGTTTCATGACTTGCTTCAAAAGTATTTCCGCGAGAATCGGCAACTGTCAAACGGTTTGCCCACCGTTGCCTACTGCGCTTCGGAATTGGCCTACTCGCCGCGCTATTTCGGCGACATCGTTCACAAGGCCACAGGAGGCACCGCCATCGGCTACATCCACAACTACGTCATCAACCAGGCCAAGAGTCTGCTGATGAACGGTCACAACATCAGTGAGACCTCACGCCTCCTCGGTTTCGATTTCCCTCATCATTTTACCCGCCTTTTCAAGAAGATAACTGGTCTGACACCCAGCGAGTTTTTGGGGAAATGATGAGCGAGGTCGATGCTCTCCTATGTGGTCGATTGTTAGTCCCTTAGTTCCGTTGGATATTGGCCAAATTGCTTTTTGAAACAATTTGAGAAGTAACTGGGAGTATGGAAACCCACTTCGTAGGCAATCTCGGAAATGCTTTTGGTGGTTGAGTTAATCAAGGTGTAGGCACGTTGCAGGCGCATCTCACGTAGGAGTTCAACAGGAGAAATGCCTGTGAGTGCTTTTACCTTACGATATAGTTGCACACGACTCATACCCAATTCATCGCCAAGGTCGTCCATCTTCAGTTCAGGATTGGCCATATTGCGCTGGAACACCTCTTTCAGGGTGTCGGCAAACAGTTTGTCCTGTGTGCTCAGTTGGGACTGCGATTCTCCCAATTTCCCATCTGCCAAGTGGCGCATCTGCTGGCGGTTCTTCAGCAGGTTATAGATGCGGGCAACAAGCAATTGAGCATTGAAAGGTTTGGTCAGGTAGGCATCGGCGCCGTGCTCATATCCTTCCATCTGCTGCGATTCTGTGCTTCGGGCAGTAAGCAGAATGACGGGGATATGGCTGGTGATGCCATCCTCCTTGAGTTTCTTGCAGAACTGCAGACCGTCCATTACAGGCATCATCACGTCGCTGACCACGATGTCGGGCACGCATTCACGCGCCAGTTTCAGACCACTCTGACCATCGGGAGCCTCCAAGACATAGAATTTGTCTGCCAACAAAGTGCGGAGATAGCGCCGCATATCAGCATTGTCGTCCACTATCAACACGTTGGACAATTCCTCTGCATCGTCCTGTTTCATCTTAGTCAGGCGAATCTCCTTCAAATTCTCTTCAGAAGATTTTTGTTTCATGGCCGACTCTGCCGTTTCGTCATCCACCCTTGTCTGCGTCTCTCCCATTTTAAAATTCAGCACATTGGAAACGACGGTCTCCAATTGTTCTACATTTCTGCTCACGATGTCAATACTTTCCTGCCACTCACCTTCCAGTACATGTGCCTCCTGTATCTGCTTGACAGGACCAGCCACCAAGGTCAGCGGAGTGCGCAACTGATGCCGTGCATTGGTATAGAAAGCCGTCTGCTCGTCATGCATCGCTTGAATGCGCCTATTGGCTTTGCGTGTCTGATGTACAGCCCGCCAAATCAGCAATATGCCTGCTGCAAGCAGCAACATGGCAAAGAGGCAGGCAAGGATAATTTTGCCTTGCACGTTGTACAGTCCAAAATAGTTCTCCAATTTGTTTTGGATGGTAACCAGGTCCTCGTTTTGTTTCAACAGTTCGTTGGTGGTGGTGGCGATGGGCCATACATTTTCCGGCACGACCAGGATGCCTTGCAAGGTGTTCTCCCGTTCGTAGGGTTTTCCCGTCAAGATGTCTAACGCCAACCGTACAATCTCCTCGCCTCCCGTGGGATAGACATAAGTGGCTATTTGATGACCGAACTGCACATAGTCCAACCCTTCGCCGGGCATTCCATCAATACCCATAATCCTGACCTTGCCTTCTGTGCCCGTCTCTACCACCGCCTTGTATGCTCCTGTGGCCATGCCGTCGTTATGGCAGAACACGATATCGGGCAAGTGACCCGTCTTGATTTGGTTTGCCACAATCCGATAAGTCTCCTCCGAACTCCAGTCGCCCTCGCGCCAGACATACTCCAGTTCGTCATGACCTTTCATCGTCTGCTCGAAGCCTTGGTGGCGTTCGCGCGCCGGTGAAGAACTCATTGCTGCCGTCACCTCCAGCACAAAAGGCTTGTGTCCGCCTGCCATCAGAGAATGAGCCACCTCGATGGCATTTACAGCGACTGCCTTCCCAGCCTCCACATTGTTGCCACCGATAAAGGCAGTATAGTCTTCGGTTTCTGTCTTTCGGTCAAAACAAATGACGGGAATGCCCATTGCCTTCACTCGGGCAATAGCCTCAGCGATGGGAGCGGCCTCATTGGGCGCAACCACCAAGAGGTCTATTCCTGACTTGGCCAAACTGTCTATCTGATTGATTTGTTGCTGGGTGTCGTCGTCGGAACTGGCAATGATTACCTTTACATTCTGTTCGTACAAGTGTTGCGCTGCCAGCATTTCATTATTGACTTTGTCGCGCCAACGCCCCTTTGAGCATTGCGACACACCAATTTTATACACCTTCTCGCCATTGGAGCAGGATGCCATCAAGACCATCAATGCCGCCATTAAAAAAAGGCAAGAAAAGGGAATCCGCTTTAGACTGTCTATCATCATGGCGGTGTTTCTGCTTATCTCTTTCATTATAATAGTCAAAAGGTTGGTTGTCTCTTTTTTTCAAATCACAGTCAGTAGGGGAAAAGCCGTTTGGCTTTTCGAGGAACAAAGATAATAATTTGTTTTTTTATCCCATCATCAAAGATTCATAATTGCAGAAGATGATTCAATTTTATATCAAAAAGACAGAAATGAGTATTTGATAGGAGTATGGGGGTGAGGAAGTGTGGACAAATCATTCCTTTTCCCCATTTTTCCTTTCTGCCAAATGGCAGCGATGAACGATTTTGACTAAGATGGTAGAGATTGTAACATAGTATCATTTTTGATAATCGATGTATCATTTTTGAAATCCTGTTTATTAAAATATGGATAAATTTGCCGCAAATCTATAATAATCCAACTATTACTAATCCTTTAAAAGAGCAAAAATGGAACAGCTAAGAAAAGCGTTGCTAAGTTTCGTTCTCCTTTTGTCGAGTACAGCCATCTACTCGCAGACGGAGATCACGGGCTCGGTGGTTGATGACCTCGGTGAGGGCGTCATTGGTGCCACCGTGATGGAAAAGGACACCTCGAATGGTACGGTGACCGACTTGGATGGCAACTTCAAACTGAATGTAGAGGCAGGCAAGACCCTGGTTGTCTCTTACATTGGTTACATGACTTTAGAACTGCCTGCCGCCGACGGAATGCGGGTTGTCCTTAAAGAAGACACCCAGTCGCTCAACGAATTGGTGGTCGTGGGCTATACCACACAGAGAAAAGCCGACCTGACAGGCGCCATTTCGACGGTGAGTGTCGATGAGCTGGCCAAGCAGAACGAGAACAACCCCATCAAGGCTATGCAAGGACGTGTGCCGGGCATGAACATCGCCGCCGACGGTTCTCCTTCAGGTTCTGCTACCGTCCGCATCCGTGGTATCGGCACGCTCAACAACAACGACCCGCTCTACATCATCGACGGTGTGCCCACTAAGGCCGGCATGCACGAATTGAACGGCAACGACATCGAGTCGATTCAGGTGCTGAAGGATGCTGCCTCAGCATCTATCTATGGTTCGCGTGCTGCCAACGGTGTGATTATCATCACAACGAAGAAAGGTAAGGAAGGCAAGGTGCATATTGACTTCGACGGAAGCGTGTCCGTGCAAACCTATGCCCACAAGATGGAGGTGCTGAACGCCAAGCAATTCGGACAGGTGATGTGGCAGGGCTATGTCAACGACGGTCTCGACCCCAACCAAAACGGTCTGGGCTACCACTATGATTGGAGCTACGACCAACAGGGTGTGCCCGTTCTGAACAACATCACGATGAGCAAGTATCTCGACTTGGCTGGTACGACCCCCGCTGCCGACACCGATTGGTTCGACCAAACCACTCGCACAGGACTGGCCCAGCAATACAACGTCTCACTGAGCAATGGTTCTGAGCGTGGCACATCGTTTTTCTCCTTGGGCTACTATAATAATAAAGGTATCATCAAGCATTCCGACTTTGAGCGCTTCTCAGGTCGTATGAACTCCGACTATAAGTTGGTCCGCATCAACGACCGCGACATCGTGACCGTGGGTGAGCATTTCACCATCAACCGCACCAGTGAGGTGCAGGCTCCTGGCGGTTTCCTGGAGAACGTGCTGCAATTCAATCCATCCCTCCCCGTCTATACGAGAGATGGTGAGTTTGCTGGTCCTGTAGGTGGCTATCCCGACCGTGAGAACCCCCTCGCCCGCTTGGAGCGTAACAGTGACAATCGCTACACTTATTGGCGCACGTTTGGCGACGCCTTTATCAATATCAATCCTTTCAAAGATTTCAACATCAAGACCACTTTCGGTATCGACTATTCACAGAAGGAACAGCGTATTTTTACCTATCCCATCACCGAAGGTACAGTGGCCAACTCGACCAATGCCGTGGAGAGCAAGCAAGAGCATTGGACCAAATGGATGTGGAACATCATCGCCACTTACAAATTTGAGAAAGGTCTTCACCGTGGCGACGCTATGATAGGTACGGAGATTAACCGCGAGGATGACAAATGGTTCAGTGGCAAGCAGTATGACTTCGCCATACTGAATCCCGACTATATGTGGCCCGACGCTGGCGTGGGCGAGTCAGAAGCCTACGGTGCCGGTGGCGGCTACACTCTCGTTTCCTATTTCGGTAAGGTGAACTACTCCTACGATGACCGCTACCTGCTCAGCCTCACTATGCGTTACGACGGCAGCAGCCGCTTTGGTCGCAACAACCGTTATGGTACATTCCCATCAGTAGCAGCCGGTTGGCGTATCAACCAGGAGAAGTTCATGAGCAACATCAACTGGATTGACAATCTGAAACTGCGTGCCTCTTGGGGTCAGACAGGTAACCAGGAAATCGACAACATTGCCCGCTATACACTCTATGTGAGCAATTACGGTGAGGCTGGCTTCGGTGGACAGAGCTATGGTACAAGCTATGATATCCAAGGCACGAACGGTGGTCAGCAGTTGGCCAGCGGTTTCAAGCGCAACCAATTGGGCAACGACGACCTGAAGTGGGAGACCACGACACAGACCAACCTCGGCCTCGACTTTGGCTTCTTCCATAACGCACTTTATGGTTCATTTGAATGGTATCACAAGAAGACCACCGACATTCTGGTCTACATGCCCGGTATCGGTGTGATGGGCGAAGGCTCTTCACAGTGGATTAATGCCGGAGAGATGGTGAACAAAGGTGTGGAGTTCAATGTGGGCTACCGTGGAAACATCGGCAACTTCCAATACGACATCGCCGGCAACATCGGCACTTATCGGAATGAGGTAACCAAACTGCCTGAGACCATCGCTGCCAATGGTACTTTCGGTGGCAATGGTGTGGAGAGCGTTGTTGGCCATGCCATGGGTTCACAGGTGGGATATGTCTACGACGGCGTGTTCAAGAGCCAGGAAGAAATCGACAACCACGCCACACAGAACGGTGCCGGTCTGGGCCGCATCCGTTGGAAAGACCTCAACGGCGACAATGTCATCAATGAGAAGGACCAGAAATGGATATACTCACCCGTACCCGACTTCACATGGGGCTTGAACATTTATCTGCAATACAAGAACTTGGATTTCACCATGTTCTGGCAGGGCGTGCAGGGAGTCGATGTCATCAGTGACTTGAAGAAAGAGACCGACCTTTGGAGTGGTCTGAACATATCCAACCTGAACAAAGGCCAGCGCCTGCTCGACGCCTGGAGTCCTTCGAACATGAGTTCGAACATTCCCGCCATCAGCACGATGGACAACAACAATGAAAAGCGCGTAAGCAGCTATTTCGTCGAGAACGGCAGTTATGCCAAACTGCGCACCATCCAGTTGGGCTACAACTTCCCGAAGAGCATCGCCGAGAAACTCTACATGAGCCGCCTGCGCATGTATCTCTCCGCCCAGAACCTGCTCACCATCAAGAGCAGCAAGTTCACTGGCGTAGACCCTGAGAACGCCAACTTCGGCTATCCTATTCCTGTGAACATCACATTCGGACTCAATGTTTCATTCTAAAACAGACATCATCATGAAAACAAGCATATATCAGTTATTCAGTGTTGGCCTCACAAGTTTAGCCATTTGTGCTGTCCTCACTTCTTGCAATGACTTCCTCGATGAGCATGTGCCGCAAGGCACCCTCAGTGATGAGCAAGTGAAAACGCCGAAGAACGCCGAGGCGATGGTGGTATCGGCTTATGCCGTCTTCACCACTGCCGAAGATATCAACTCTTCCTTCTCCATGTGGAATTTCGACGTGCGCTCCGACGATGCCTACAAAGGTGGCAGTGGCACCAGCGACGGTGATGTCTTTCACCAATTGGAAGTGCAGCAGGGCGTGCTGACCACCAACTGGAATATCAACGACATGTGGGTACGCCTTTACAATAGCCTCTCCCGTGTGAACACTGCCATTGCCCTGCTCAACGAGAGCGACTACCCCATGAAGCAGCAAAGACTGGCTGAGATGAAATTCCTCCGCGCCTACGGACATTTCCTGTTGAAGCGATTGTACAAGAACATACCGTTCGTGGTGAACGAGAACCTTACCTACGATGAGTACAATGCCCTTTCCAACACTACCTACACCAACGACGAAGGTTGGCAACTGATTGTCGACGACCTTATGGAAGCCTACAATACGCTGCCAGAGACTCAAGCCGACAAGGGCCGTCCCACAAAGGCGAGTGCCGCTGCCTTCCTTGCCAAGGTCTATCTCTACAAGGCATATCGGCAGGACGATGCCAGTTCCAACCAGGTGACCAGCATCAACCAGCAAGACTTGGAGAGAGTCATCGAGTTCACCAATCCCGCACTCTATACCAACTATGGACTGGAGGACGATTTGCACAACAACTTCCGTCCAGAGGAGCAATACGAGAATGGTTGCGAGAGCATTTGGGCAATCCAGTACTCACGCAACGATGGTTCCACCTATGGCAACCTCAACTGGAGCTACGGTCTCATCCCGCCAAACATCCCTGGTGCTACCGATGGCGGCTGCGACTTCTACAAGCCCTCACAAAACCTCGTCAATGCCTACCGCACAGGAGACGATGGTCTGCCACTGCTCGATACCTTCAATGAAAAGGACTACAACCGTGCTGCCGACAATGCCGACCCGCGCCTGTTCCTTACAGTAGGCATCCCGGGTTTGCCATATATGTTCAACAAAAACTACATGATGGAGGAGACCAGCATATGGAGCCGTTCCAATGGTCTCTACGGTTATAACGTATCGCTGAAGCAGAACGTAGACCCCGCCCTTATTGACCAATATCTTATCAAAGGCAGTTATTGGGCTTCGTCAATGAACCGCATCGTTTTCCGCTATGCCGACGTACTGTTGATGCGTGCTGAGGCATACGCACAACTTGGCCAAACCGACCAAGCCATCAGTTTGGTGAACCAAATCCGCACTCGTGCTGCCCAAAGCACCCAGATGATAGGCAACTATCCAAGTCTCTATGGTGTGAAGTTCTACTGCACCAACTACCGCGGCAGCTACTCCAAGGCTGATGCCATCCGCATCGTGAAAATGGAGCGCCGCCTGGAGTTGGGCATGGAGAGCGAGCGCTTCTTCGACCTTGTTCGCTGGGGTGATGCAGCCACGGTGCTCAATAAATACTACTCAGAAGAGATTGCCCACTGCGCCATCTATACCGCAGCTCATTTCACAGCCAACAAGGACGAATACCTGCCTATTCCTTTCGAGCAGATTTCCGCGTCCAACGGCAAATACACCCAGAACATAGGCAACTGGTAATGGGACAAAAAGTAACAACAAATAACAACAACGACATGAAAACAAAGATATTGAATATTCTCTGCGGTTGTCTCATCAGTTGCGCTATCAGCGTAGCCTTCACCGCATGCAGCGAAGACAACGTCAGCGACCTTCGTCTGGATGGCGACTGCCTTGTCGAAGCCTTCGCACTGGATCAATTCCAGGGGACCGTCAATCTCGCCTCGCGTTCCATCGAAGTTCGCCTGCCTGAGGTCTACGACACCAAGGCCATGACTGTCACAGCCCTCAGCATCTCGCAAGGAGCTGCCTGCAACGTGCGCCAGGGAGAGACACTCAACATGGATGCTGCACGCGTCCTCCATGTCACCAACGGCGATACCTATCTCGACTGGACTGTCAATGTGCGCCACGATGAGGCTCGCATCCTGCAGTTCGTCATCAACGACATTTACACCGGTGCCATCGACCAGGAAGCCAAGACCATCACGGTCTACGTGCCCGCTGCCATCGGTGTCAGCAACCTTGTGCCCACCATCACTTATAGCAAGGATGCCACCATCACACCTGCCTCTGGCGTAGCACAGGATTTTTCGGAGCCTGTCACCTACACCGTGAAGAACAACTCGGCAGTGTCTGTCTATACCGTAACAGTGATAGCCATCGACAAGCCCAAAGCAATATTCATCGGTTCGGCTCCCACCATGAACGACCTCGACCCCGAGGCAAAGGAAGCTTGCCAATGGATGTTGGGCAATGTGGGCGGCTCGCTCTATGCATCGTTTAGCGACCTCCGTTCCGGTACGCTCGACCTCTCCGACTGCAAGGTCATCTGGTGGCACTGGCATGTGGATGGTGGTGTCGACGGCCACGATGTATTCGCTGCCAAGGCAACAGACGCCCTTGACACGAAGAATGAGTTGCGTCAATTCTACGAGAATGGCGGATCATTGCTCCTCACACGCTATGCCACCAACCTGCCGTCATTCATCGGTGTGACGGGTGATGACGAGTGGACCACACCCAACAACTGCTGGGGACAGAACGAGGATGCCGCCGAACTGTGCGGTGGACCTTGGAGCTTCCGCATCTTTGAAGGACAGAACGACCACCCGCTGTGGGCGAATCTCATTGCTGGCGACAATCCTCAGGAAGTATATTGCACAGATGCTGGTTACCACATCACCAACTCCACGGCGCAATACCACATCGGTACCGACTGGGGAGGCTATGACAACCATGCTGCTTGGGAGGCACGCACAGGCGGACGCATCCTCGGTGTGGGTGGCGACGGTGCTGTCGTGGCATGGGAATACCTGCCTCACGATGGCCGTGGCGGAATCATCTGCATCGGTTCTGGCTGCTACGACTGGTACTCCTATACCTTCGAGGCAGGCTACGTGGAGAACTTCCACAAGAATATCTCTATTATGACTCAAAACGCATTCAACTATTTAACTCGATAATGCCT
Organism: uncultured Prevotellaceae bacterium; assembly: GCA_902767775.1. Lineage (GTDB taxonomy): Bacteria > Bacteroidota > Bacteroidia > Bacteroidales > Bacteroidaceae > Prevotella. The sequence goes on from CACXIP010000037.1 coordinate 22,791, forward strand.
TATGAAAAAGATGATAAATATCCTTTATGCTGGTTTTATTTGTTGCGCAATTAGCGCAACAACCAGCTGTGGTGATGACACATATGGCGATGCCCCTCACGACTGGGCAAACACCACCACCTTCTTTGCTTCTACCGATGACGCTGGCTTCCAGACCTATTACACACCTGCTATCGGCCGCTGTGGCGACCCCATGCCCTTCTACGACCCGAAGGCCAACGACTTCAAGGTGCTCTACTTACAGGAGTACGACAACAACGGTGCGTGCTACCATCCATTCTGGGGTATCTCAACAAAAGACGGTGCCACCTACGAATCACTGGGTGAAGTCATCCCCACAGGCACCTCCACAGCACAGCAGGATGCCTCGCTCGGTACGGGATGTGCTGTATACAACGAGCAGGAAGGCCTCTACTACATCTATTACACGGGCTACAATGTGCTGCTGCCCAACCGCGAGGTCGTGATGCGTGCCACCTCGCCCGACTTCAAGACTTGGACCAAGGACAACAATTGGGTATTGAAGGGTGTCGACTACAACTATGCCGCCACAGACTTCCGCGACCCGCAAGTGTTCAAGGCTGACGACGGCCTCTGGCACATGGTCATCTCCTCAAAACTCAGGTTTGCCGATTTCAAATCGTCCGACCTCAAGACTTGGGAGCACGTAGGCTCGTTCAACATGGTATGGGACCGCATGTGCGAGTGCCCCGACATCTTCAAGATGGGCGACTATTGGTATATGATTTACAGCGAGGGCTACCGCGCCCCATGGAGCCGCAAGGTGAAATACATGATGGCCAACTCGTTTGAAGGATTGAAGGCATGCTTCGGTGACCCGGGAGCCAACTGGCCCAAAGATGGTCATGAGGGTGTGCTCGACAGCCGTGCCTTCTATGCTGCCAAGACAGCCTCCAACGGTCAGGAGCGCTACATCTGGGGCTGGTGTCCATACCGTGTGGGCACTACTATCCATGACCGCAACATCAATGTGGGTGCCGACGGCGAACCTGCTTGGTCGGGTGCCTTGGTCTGCCACAAGCTCATCCAGCACGCTGATGGCACACTCACACTCGGTGAAGTGCCTGCCATGGCTGCCAAATACAATAAGGAGCAGTCTGTCGCTATCATGGCAAGCAACGGCAGTAGCGCTGCAAGCGGAAGTGTGACCGGTGCAGTCACCCTCAATGGTGACAATGCCTTCGTGCTTTTCTCTCGTCTCGGCACCGCCAATCACCTCTCTTTCAATGTCACTACATCCAATAATTGGGACAAATTCGGCATCTCATTCGTCCGTGGCACTGACTCTGAGAAATACTACACCATGGTGGTCAACCCAGAAAATGAAAACACCCGCAAGGTGAATTTCGAGCAGGAAGGCTCAGCTGGCAAGGGTTTCATCGAGGGTATCGACGGCTATAATTTCCAGCGTCCGGCAGACAACAAATACCACATCGACATTTACACCGACAATTCCGTCCTTGTGATGTACATCAACGATGTCTGTGCTTACACCCAGCGCATTTACGGCATCCAGAAGAATTGCTGGAGCATCAACAATTATGGTGGTTCTGTGACAGTAAGCGACGTTCGTGTCACACAACAATAAAGCTGAGCTTTCAACGTCTGACATAAAAACATGCATGGTCTGCGCCTTAAAGGAGCAGGCCATGCAGCATTTTTATGTCACTATATGGATATTATTTACAGCCTTAGGCGAGCAGGCAATATCACGAAACGGAAGATAAAGGTGCTCAAAACCAAAATGAAGAACCTGTTTGGTGAAAGCCTTACACATCTTGACGAAGAATTTGAGAAATTCAAGAAAGGCATCCTCAAGGTCAAGGACTATCTGTTCACCTTCCTCACAAACCCACATGTACCCTATGATAACAATGCCAGTGAACGGGGCGTGAGGAAAATCAAGATAAAACAGAAAGTCAGTGGGTGTTTCCGCACCGATAGCAGTGCCGACGATTTTGCCAAGCTACACTCCATTGCAGAAACAGCCATGAAGAACGGAAACTCCAAATTTAACGCTATACTTGCTGTCGTACAACAGTAAGTTGACTATTCATGCCGAGGGTGCTGAGTAGTTACAAATTTGGAATATCGCGTTAAAAAACATTAATCATCGAGTGTATATCAACGGCTCTCCGTAATATGTGCTTACTTTGCATAAAGTTATCCTAACAACAATAAAAAGTTTTATGAAATCCTTGCTGATGAAATCAGGTTTGTCTAACCTTTTGATGATTGGGGCATTCATGAGCTCCCAATTTGTTTGTGCGCAGAATTCCGCTGAGAATGCAGATGTTCCCCATGCCTCCATGTATCTTCAAGCAGGGAATAGGCATACGGTGAAAGTTCCTTTCGCCATTGCCGACTCAGGTACGCCCACCCTTATCCGCTGGGGTATGGATACGGCATGGGACGACGAGGGTAACGTGTTGCGCGGCGTCAACTTCATAGGACGTGACCGTCTGACGTATGGCAGGGTCTCGTTTCAGGTGATGGATGCCTTGAATGAAGATGGCACCCTGTCCACACGACAGCTAAATTATCTGAAGAATCGCCTTCGCCACATCTCACTCACTCATCCTGATGGGATTCTTCTCAATTCTGATCCCGTGGACATCAATACGGAAGTCTATACACATCACCCCGAAGCATGGTACAAGGTCATCAAGGCCACACTGAAATATGTGCAGGACTATGGTCTGAAAGTGGTCTCTATCGCACCCTTCAACGAACCGGACGTAACAGCCAGCAACCAGGGTACAAAGGCCGACTTCAAAGCCGTAGCCAAGCTGATAAAGGAAGACCCGTTCTTTGAGGGTATTCGCATCTGCGCCGGCAATACCTGTAACAATGACGGGGCGGTGGAGTGGTATGACTACATGAAACCTTACGTGGACGAAGGAAATACACACCAATTGGCGGGCGACTTCAATCATTATGCCGACTTCTACACACACGTAAAGGCCGATGGCAACGTGGCGACAAACGATGAACTGCACAATGTGATGGAGGGTATCGTCGGTGCTAACTATGGGATGGAGAATGGAATCTGGTGGGGTACTGTCGGTCCGAGCCGAGGTGATTTCTGCTTGGCCACCAGCGAGGGTGGTGCCCGTCTGGGCTACGGCGAGAATCGTGCTGCCTGGTCTGGAGCGGCTGTTTATCGTCTGCCTGACGGCAGGATCAAGGCTTTTGCCGGAGCAAGCGAGCGTCAGGCTTCTATCAGCAGTTATGAATATGTGTGTAGGGACAAACCTGTCTTTTTTGACGGTTACGGACCGGCATATTCCTATTCTATTTCGTTGCCGGGTGGCTATCGGTATGGCGATTCGTATCAGAAGAGCGCTGAGCGGAGTGTTCAGGTTTGCGAGGGAGCAGACGTGCCTCTCTGTCCGCTGACCAATGGCAACTACATCATTGTCAACAAGAAGAGCCAAAAGCTGCTGACAATTCAGAGCGGAGCAACGGGCAACTCGGCAGCCGTGGTGCTGTATGACAACAAGGGTTATAACTACCAGCAGTGGACGCTGGAACCACTATCGGATAATGGCGGCGACCTTACGGGGTTCTATGTTCATAGCCTACGCAATGCGAACATGAACATGGAGACGGGAGGTTTCCAGGTCAAGGTGGGCGGTACTGTCAGCGTCTATCCTGTGACGAAAATGGAGAACCAACGTTGGACGTTTGAATACGCTGGGGATGGATATTATCGAATCCGTAACTATCAGTCGGGCTTATATCTCGAAGCAACA
>CACXIP010000038.1 GCA_902767775.1 uncultured Prevotellaceae bacterium
ACGATGCGCCCCGTGCTCAATGCCGTATGCTTCAACTTCAAGGAGGACGGACTTGACGTGGTCAGCTGCAACGGACAAGTGCTGATGAAGAACCACCACTTCGACATCCACACCGACAAGGAGGGCATCTTTCTAGAATGCCCCACGTTGTTGGCCTGCAAGGATGTCACCATCCATTCATGCTGCATTCTTGGAATGCGTGGTTTTTTGGAATGATTGCTCATGTTTTCTGTCAATTTTTTCTATTGTTGCCTGGAGAATAGTAACAGGAGATGGCAGAGCCGTTCCTTGCCAGAAAGGTGAGGGCATATCTGCCAGAACTTCGAATGAGAAAGGGGAGGGCGGGCATCCCCGCTCCTCCCCGGCTCTCCGGTTTGTCCTGGTCATCAGGTGCCTGATAGCCTTCCTCCTCCTTCTTTTTTGGAGGGCGGCACCTATTGGATGTCGTTGACGTCGATGAGCCTCGGTGCAGCTTGTACGTCCCCGTGGCTGTCCCTGCACGAGGCGGCATGCCTCCGGTAGGCCTCTTCCAGGAGGCCGCCCACGAACCAAGCGTTGCGGAACGTGCTTGGGTTACGGCTAGCATGCGCCTCTGCGATGATGCCATCCAGTTTCGCCCATGCCTCAGGAGTCAGCGTGTATCCGTCCTCCTCAGCCTTCTTTCTCGCAATCATGCACAGCACCTTAGGCGAGAAGTCACGGAAGTGGTGGTTGTAGTCCCTGGGGAACCTGGAAGCCATTCCTGGGTTGAGTCTGTACAGCTCGTCAATCTGGTCCTCGCTGCCCGTGAGGACGACCGCGAGGTCCTTGCCCTTCTCCCCAGCCATCGCCCTCATCAGAAGGTCCAACACGCTCGTGTCCGGGTCATCCTTGCAAGGTGCCGACAGCGTGTACGCCTCCTTGATCATCAGCACACCGCCCTGTGCCATCCCGAGCACCTTGTCCAGGTACGCCTCCTCCTCAGCCATCATGCCGGCGAGCGCCTTTCCGCCGACCACCACGACATGTCCTTTGGAGATGCAGCCCAAGTCATGCAGGCTGTTGGCATACAGCCGTCCCGCGGTGGTCTTGCCCGTACCGGGATTGCCACAGAAGATCCTGTGCTTGGGAAGGCGATACCTATAGGTTTTGCCCCCTTCCTCTCTCCGTCTTCTGCAGGCTGCGCCATGAACATGCAAGTAGACGAAGTATCTGTAGATGTCGTACATTCCCACCAGTGTGCCGAACAGCCTCACTGTATTATCGACTGGCTCGAAGACTTCCACGCCCTGGAGAGGCTCAGGAGAGACGGTGTGAACCTGCCTTTCCACGTCCTCTCCCATTCCCCGCTCCTCCTCACAATCCTCGTCAACGTGGTCAGGAATCTCTTCCTCTTCCGCATTCTCCCAGCACGGCTCCTCAAAAGACGTGAATGTGAACGCCTCCTTCAAGTCGTCGGGAAGGGGAGCATGGGTCTTGCCGTCACGCAAATGCTGTCTGACCGTCTTCACCTCTTCCTCCTCGTCATCATGGGAATCGTCAGGAAGGGAGTCCCCATCCTCGTCATCCTCATCCCGGCCGTCGGGCGTGCAGCCGTCGATGTCGTCGTCATCCGTATCCTCCGGGGAACAGTCATCCTCAGCATCCGCATACTGGCATAGGTAGGGCGGACAGTTCTCCATGACGTGGTCGTATTCGGGATCGAGCGTCAACGTTGCCAGATTGCTGTAGGCAAAGAAGTGCTCAAGCTGCTCCCTTTCCTTGTCAAGGCCGTTGAAAGCCGTCGCTATCTCGCCGTGCATGCCGACACCATCGAAGACCGTCACCCCCAGCCACTCCCAGATGTCCTCCATGTCCTCTTTGTTGGCGATGTAGGTGTTGGTAAGGAACACCCCATGCACCTTTCCCGCCTCACGGCCGGTCTTCCTCATCACCTCCTTGTAGGCATGGCACAGCAGCTGGAGGAGATACACCGGTGATGTCCAGCATGGACCTTGCGTGCGGTAGAGGGGAGGCCTGTCCATGTAGGGCTCCTCATCAGCCAGGACGGGGATGCCGGAACGGTGCTCGTCCCTCAGCAGGAAGACCGTCTCGTCACCCTGCATGTACACGTATTGCTCATGGCCGCCCATGAAGGACAGCTCCGACTGGATGCGTGCGGAAAACACCTTGCTGTCAGCCGCCAAGGCTTCAAGTGTTTGCCGAATGGTATCCCAGCCCTGATCCTTAAAACTCTCAATCAAACTCATAACATTAATATTTAAGTAATTGAAAAATATTGCCGTCGTTCGCAGCAGTTACGCGCTGTTTTTTGCCTGGCCATGTGTGTCAGTCGGTCTTGTCCGCGGTAAGCCACAGCCATTACCCACCGCATGACAGTTAAAGAAGACAAACCAACCGTGTGTTGCGCGACGGTCCCCCGAACCACAAAGGATGGAAGGACAGGACAACACGCTACCCCACGGTTGTCTATGTCGGTCGTGTCGTATCAAATCGGACTGGATTCCACCAACATGCAACCAGCCGGCCGCAAAGCCAGCCTCGGCATTCAGAAGGCACCTACCTTCCTGTCGGCAGGTCTTTTATTGCAGACATGTCAAAGAGCGAGCGCACGGCATTCCACGGTGCATCCTTGCAAGTGTCTCAGCATCCATGGCTATATGGGACGAAACGTCAGGGCACAATGGGTGCGTACTGTTTGTTGTTGGGATTTTTTTGTTTCACAACATCCATGTATGTCACCAGAAAATCGGATCTTGTGAAAGCGGGTTTATAAAAATGTCTTTTTGCAGAAAGGGCGCTGCCCTGCCTCATAAGGGACAACAGCTCACCTCAGTCTTTGACCATATAGAGTGGGGCAGGGAGGCGAATCTATCACTTGATGTGTGTTTTTTCTTGGAAAGTTGAAAAAAGGCCATCTTGTGTGTAGCGTTACTGACGGGTTGTGGCAAATCAGACAAAGATGGCAAGAGTGCTTGGTTATGCCACACAGGCAGAGGGGGGGAGGTTGTGACCTTTGTGGAGGGCCAGCCCAAACCACCCTTTGTGTAGGGAAAATGGTTATTCAGACAAATTGGGATTTACTTATCTTTTAATATGAGAGCCTATCGTGTTGATGATTTGCAAGTCAGCAAACTTCTTCTTGTATGGGTCTATTTTAGGGTATTTCAATAAATCTGGACTTACTTTTGCAGGTGTTGGTTCTTTGCTGACTGGGGATTTCCTTTGATACCAAAGATGTGATTCTGTTTGGGTTATGTCAACTTCGCATTTGGAACGATCGTGACATAGCGAATCCATCTTCGCCTCCTTGCAGTCTCGGCAATTTTGCGCATAGGCAAAACTGGACATTAACAACAAGACGAACAATCCTATTTTTTTCTTCAATACTGACATAAATTGGAAGTTAGTTGTAATTCAACGAAATTTTTCTTTTAGAGAAATTCCATCATCCTACTATATTGGCAAGACCCTGATTTCGGGCAATCAGCATCAGCGTTCAATTTCAAGTTAATGTGATTTTCATGTTCCTATTTGTTGACAGGTCGTCTTCTTTCACCTGAAGCCGATTCAGGATGCTGTCACACGCCTTCATCAGACGCTTGTAGTAGAAAAAGCCCCATATAAACATACTGGCTACAATGACCCACAGCAAGACAACCATCACAGCCCCTTGTTCTGGAGAGTTCCAACTATGATACACTGTTGGTGTATACAAACCGACGAGAATCACGGCAGTAATGTATGAAATGTATATATATCGCTGATACTGCTGTTTGAACCGCTTTACTTTCTTGGTGGCCGACAAGACATCCTCTGCGTAAAGTGTATCTTTAGATAGATTCTTGTGCATCCAAAGATTCGCCCATAGGAAGGTAAGACAATATAATGTAGCTAAAGTTGGAAACCACCATTCCTGTTTCTTGATAATGGAGAGTATAATGATGACTGGGATGCCCAATGCACATGCAATAATGCCGCTGTTTTTGTCAAATGAGAGCAGGCTAACATCAGCCTTGAATGTTTTTTCCATCAACTGTTCATTGATAATCTGCTGTTTGTCAAACCGCTCCTTCAGTGCGGCATAGTCCTGCCGCATCTGCTCCAGTTCCTGCCTGAAATCGAATTCTTCTTTGTTCATGATGCGAGTAATTAAAGATGAGACTTTTTGAGTTCTTCCTTGATCCGATGCAACTGGAATGAAACGTTTTTCACCGAGATGCCCATGATGGCACCAATCTCCTCATAACTCAGGCCTTCGAGCCATAGGAGAATGATACCGCGGTCCACCAGCCCCAGCCGGTTGATACGGGCATACAGGCGTTTGGTTTGCAACGCTCTGTCGTCCATGTCCTTAAAGGGGTCGATGTCCACGCTTAGGGCGACCCTCTCGCCGCCCCGTCGCCGTTTCTTATCGATATTGAGGCAGCAGTTGAGCGAAACACGGAAAATCCAGGTCCGGACATCAGACTTTCCACGGAAAGAATCGTAACCCTTCCATAGTCTGATCAGAATCTCCTGGAAGAGGTCGTCAATCTCGCCCTTGTCCTTGGAGAACATATAGCACACCGAGTAAATAGTGCTTTTATGCTCCCGTACCAATTGGGTGAATACTTGTTCCTTTTTATCCATTTTTAATCGAATCTACACCCGTTAGACAACTTCGTTCGCAAAAAACTATAAAAAATCTACAGGAAATGATTCGGTTCAACGAATTTTGTTCCTATTTGCCTATCATCTTCAAGAATCTTTTGTCGTTCATTTGTTCGTTGGTGACATACTCGCCATCATGGAAAACAGCGTAGGTGGTGATGGGTGTCGGAGCGTTTTGGGCTTCTGCCTTGCTTTGCAGATGGATGGTCTTGAACGGAATACTATTTTCTTTTGCGATGGTTTCAAGGATAGGTACATACTTCCCGTTGAAAGGACATTGGCTTGTATAGTACAGGACATAGCCGCTCTCTTCAATATGAGGATGCTTTGCACATTCCTTGAAACATGGGATTTTGGCATCTTCCGAAAATGGAAGGTACCATAATTGGATGCCGTTGTCCGCTTCATCGCAGACTGAGAATCCTTTGTGTTTGAGGAATTTCGGGTCGGCCAGGAACGGCTTCTTCTTTGCCGTTGAAAGGATGCATAGCCCAATCCTTCCTTTTTCCTTACTGTCACGGATGCATTCATCGAGCAAGTCGTTGGAATAACCGTGGCCCTTGAAGGAGCCCGACACCCAAAGACAATCGATATACATATAACCTTTAGCTAATATAGGGTTCCACGCATTTTCTGCAGGAATGTACTCGATGAAGCATTTCCCGCGTTCAACACTCTTCAAAAACACAAGTCCATCATCAAACCGTTCTGAAAGCCATGTTTTCTTGGAAGAAACCTGAACATCTTTATTGTTGGAGATTGCGCAGCAAATATGCTCTTTCTCCAAATTGTCTTTCGTTACTTTAATGTATTCCATGATTGAATTAAATTGGGATTTATCCAATTTCTGGCTTCGCCTCGGCATAGTGAAAACAAGTTTTCCTCTGCACTCGGCTCGCACATAAATTGGAATTAATCCGATGGATTAATGGTTGAATCGTCTTCCATTCCATTTTAATATCTTCTTCTTAGTAGTACCGTCGTCATTCCATTGAGTGAAAATGATGTCCTTGCCGATACGCGGCAGTTCATACACGCCGTTGTATTCAATTTCAAACCCAGGTGGGTCGCATCTCACCATACGTTTCGTAGCATTGTTGTACCGGTAGAAAACGAAGTTGCTCACTTCGGATATACTTGGTTTGCCATCCGCGCAACTTGCCAAATTGTTGAATGCAATTAGTTTGTGTTTCCCGTCCGATTCGTTCCAGTAGCATACTTCCAACCTGAAAATATAATCTTCATGTTCATCGTTTACATGTTCATAAAGGATGTATCCGTTTTTTGAGTCGATGGTCAACTTCTCGCCTTCCTCTTGTGGAAGACCTTTGCTGTTACGTTTCATGGCATTTTCCAAGGTTTTCCATGGGCGGTCACCACTCTCATCCTCGTCTTCATGGTTCAATGAAGGAAATGCGGCCCAAGTGAAATCTGTGACGGTGGGCTTGGAACCTTTAAAGCTCACTTTGATACCATTCTGTGCCATCAACGACAGTGTGAGGCAAGAAAAGAAAATTGCCGATACTATTCTTTTCATATTTCAAAAGTTTCATTAAACATATATAATCCCGATTTATCTGTCTTAACCATGCAAAGAAACCTTTGCTTCTTCCGTTACCTTCTCGATTAACTTCTCATCTATAATCTCCATATCTGTGGGGGATTGATTGCTATTTCCTTTTGCACCATGTATTGGCAAGCACCAAACCAATGATTGTCATCAGTATGACACAAAAAGCTGTGAACAAATGAAGACTGGCATCGCCTTCTTTCCCAATGAAGACAGGTATTCCAATCAATATTGGGGTTAATATACAGATTCCAGCGACCACTATCCGCAACCGCTTCACATTCACTTCCTTCCGTTCTTCTTCGCTGGCGGTGTTGTAACCGGCAATGAGGTTATCCCCCTTTCCCGACAGGATCACCATACCAAGAGCAAACATAATGACAAATAAAACTATTACTACTATCATCGGAATGGCACTTTACTTTACAATTCATTATTTGACTATCTTGTAATAATCCGGTTTGCGAGGTCTCGGCGCGTGGCTGCCCCCTTCAGCCTCATAGCCGATGCTCAGGGCACCGATGCCCATCAAGTCTTCACCGACACCCATATCACGAAGCAGTTGTTGACCTTCTTCCGTGTCAAACATCTCGTGTTCCCGGTGAATCCAGCAGGTGCCAAGCCCGATTTCATGTGCCGCCAGCATCATGGTTTGGAGGACGATGCTGCCGTCATAGACCTCATTACCATAGCCTCTGTCAGTAAGAACAAGGATAATGGTGGGAGCACCATAATAGGGGTCGCTGGTTGTTCCCAACACTTCGGCGTTCATTCTTCTCAATCGGTTGAGGAATGCAGGATTCTGTACCGCAATGATATGGGGATGCTGGGCACCCATACTCGTGGGTGACCATGTTCCTGCTTCCAATACTTGGATGAGTTCTTCATCCTTGATTTGTTCGTTCTTGAACTTGCGCACGCTTCGGCGTGTCTTGATGCAGTCGATGGTGTTCATATTTAGTAGAATTTGATAGCGTTTTTATTGTTATGCCGATTGCACATTACTCATGCTAATAAACTCATTTATTCGGAATTAAGCACTGATTATTGACCTTTTCGGGAACGATGTGTGTTGATAATGATAGAGCATCGATTATTTTGTCATCAGCATAGTAGAGTCAAAACAGTCGGAGTCGCAGAAGGAATCGCAATTCCGACGGTTTTGTATTTGAATCCTACATATCGAGATTGCTCAATGCATAAAGTGGTACTATGTCAACGTGCCTTTGATCAAAGTTATCTTCCAAATCATAATGGTCAAACTGGCCGAAGTTCTCCAATGAAGTTCTGATGGCCTTATGCAACTTTCGTTTTCTCATGAAGATCCAAAGGCTCTGCATACAGCCTTGTGTGTTGGCTTTCACTTCAACAGGTAACACCAATCCATCCCGGGTCCTAAGATAGTCAACCTCGGCACTGCTACCCTTGGCCATATTCTGCCAATAGTGCAACTCTGCCTTTTGAAAACAGTCATGATACTTTTGCATTTCCAGTCCGGCAAACATTTCCGATGTACCACCCTTGTTGACGAAATCCACGTCTGATGACATCAATATGTCGGCTGCAGGAATACCGAGCATGGTCTGCATCACTCCCAATTCCAAGCGGAATACTTTCGGCGAAGCCAAAGGTACAAATAATATCCAAAAGTAGAGTCAAAAATCACAAGAAAATATCCAAAATACTACCCAAAACAAAAAATGGAGGCGAAATTAGGGGCTTTTTCACCAAAAAAGGGTTCATTATCTGACCAACCTCTCCGACAAGTTCGATTCACATGAGAATTCCGATGGTTGGCATACGCTCAGCGGCATGAAGCTTAGCGGCAAACCTATATCCAAAGGTATCTACATCTATAATGGAAGAAAAATCGTGATTAAGTGAGAGAAGAATAGAGCTTGTCCGGATTCTCCCAAACGACAACTAATTTGTGCAAGAATCAAGGAAGAAATAAAGGAGAAAAATGGGACGAATGTGATGAAGAGTGAGATATAAACACACCTTCTGATAATACTCAAATTAATAACACAGCCTCCATGCTATGCGCTTGGAGGCTGTGTTGCTTTTTGGGGTGAGGAGATTGTCATGCACCAAAGAAGGTGACTATTGACATAAATACTGTAATGAAGAAAGTGATAATAGTAATCATAAAAACTTGTTGTTGAAGTGGGTTAATCGGTTTCTGTCAGTTGTTTGAATGATGGAGAAGGTCTATTTGCTGCTAATTTTAACTTCGGCGATTTCTATTTTGCGGCTGTTCCAAGGAGTGTCGCTCAGTCTGCTCTCATTGGTGATGCCAAACTTGACATCTTCCAGTTTGTTGACTTTGAATGTCGAGGTGACATGTGTCCATTCGCCGCTGTTGTCGTTGCTGTCCTTCACCACCTCCTCATCAGTGATTTCATTGCTGGTTTCCACATATGGAGGAACGGCTATTCTGAGGGTGTCCTTACCATCATTGGTGATGACGTATAGCGAGTTGCCCTCGCCATCAGCACGCACATATCCTGAGATTTGGTATTCGCCGGGTCGCAACTGGCGGTTCTGGCAGAAGTTGTATGCCATCCGGCTGGGGTCATCTTTTGCTTCCAGTTGGATGTACACATCTTCATCGTTGTCGGGCATTGTGCCATATTCTGTGATGTAGTCCTTGATGCCATCCAGCTTCTCCACGGTCCATCCCTGGTGCCTGAGCGTAGACCATCCGTCGCCCGGAATATAAAAACCGTTGTGCGTGTTTCTTTTCTTGTAAATCTTTTCCAACTTGATGTCGTAGGTACGTCCCCATTTCACACCCACTCCGATGAGAGTGGCAAGACTCACCATCCAAAGAGCTATCATAGCAAGTTTCACCCATGTTGATGAACCGGGCTCTCCGCTACGGCGCAACAGAGCGCGAATCAGGCCGAAGAGGGGAATACCAATCACCAGGAGAGCGCATACGGCGGTGGTAATGGAAAGCCATTTGGGACAGTCCATGATGAAGGCTTGGAACTCAGGGTCGATGTCGGAGATAATGCCTGCTCCGCCCATAATACCGGCAATGGAGATGCCGAAGATAGCCATCAGCATGGCAAACAGGATGGTGCCCAAGATGAAGACGACGAAACCACCGATGCAGAACAGCACAAACTTGATGGCAGCAGAGAGACAACCACGTGCTGTGTCTTGGTGATTAGGATTGCGCACAAACTCGCTGGTGGCATTCACACCACGCATCAATTCCTCGTTGATTGCCTTTGCCGAGACCGGCTTGCCGTACATGCGCAGCCGGTCTTCGGGAGTGATGGCCTCGGGGATGAGTATCCAGGCGATGATGTAGAGGATTGTCAGGGTGGAGAACGACATGATGAGCAGCAGAATCATCAACAGTCGCAGCACGATGGGCTCCTTGATGCCGAAATAGTGACTCAGGCCTGAGAGTACGCCACCGAGAATTTTGTCCTCGGGGTCGCGGAAGAGTTTGCGGGTCATATCACCATCGGGGATGTCTGCTGCCTGTTGGTGAACACGCTCTCCTGCGTTTTCTCCGTTGGCAGAGGTTGTTGTTCTGCTTGTCCTGCTGTTGCTTTCATAATCGGTGTTGGCACCTGCACTGTCTGTGTCTCCGGAGATGTCGCTGCCATCCATTTCTTGGGGATCACCGATACGGGTGATGATATCTTTCACATGGTCGATAGTGATGGCCATCACACCTTGCGATTGCAGTTCGCTAAGCAGTTCGGCAACACGGTGCTCCACATCGTCGACGATTTCCTCACCGTCTTCCATGCGGCTGTAATACCTCCTCATATTCTCATTATATTTCTGGAGGAGTTCATAGGCATCCTCGTCAATAGGGTAGAGGGTACCGAAAATGTTGACTGTTATATTCTTTTTCATGACGTTTGATTGTTGCTTGATTGAATACTGATGTTCACCTTATGAGCGGATATACATGAAGTAAATCCCTACAAACTGTGAACTATGAATTATGCACTATGAACTATGAACTAATTTAAGCACTTCCACTGTGCGCACAAGTGATGTCCATGTGTCGTCCATTGCATTGAGAGCTACTGTGCCGTCGTTAGTCAGCGCGTAGTATTTCCGTGGCGGTCCCTGTATAGACTCTCTCCATTCATAGCTGAGCAGACCATCTTTCTTTAGTCTGGTTAGCAGAGGGTAGAGAGTTCCTTCCACCACAATCAGGTCTGCCTCCTTCAGTTGCTTGATAATGTCATTGGCATAGCAAGGCTGTCGGCGCAGGAGAAGCAGGACGCTGTATTCAAGCATTCCCTTCCTCATTTGTGATTTCGCATTGTCTATATTCATATCTTCAATTTTTGGGGTCATTTTTGCCATCCGGTTGTGGCCACCAACCTTTTGACGATGCAAATATAGATAATTCTATAATACCTTGCAATACATAGTACCTAAAAATGCAAGGTATTATAGTTTTTTAACAATTGAATAATAAAAAACTGCCCCTCCAAGCATATTCGTCTGGAGGGGCAGTAAAATTTGTTCTTTATTTTTCTTACTTGGCGTCAGCTGCGGGAGTCTCCTCTGCCGTAGCCTCTGTTCCCTCTGCTGGTGCCTCCGCATTCTCGTCCTTGGCGGCAGTAGAGTCGGTGACTGCATTGTCCTCACCCTCAGGAGCGACAGTGGTGTCGACCACTTCTTTTTCATCAGGTTCCTGAACATCAGTCTTCTTGTCTGTCCAGCATGAGGCAAACGTGAAAGTAGCTGCTGCAAGTGCAATAAACATCATTTTTTTCATAACAATCATTTTTTAAAATTAAACATACTGTTTTTTGGTTCTCTCAATCTTTTATACAGTAAATCTTCAAAAGTAAACAGGCTATTTAAAAAATTTCAAGTTTCGCATTTGTTCAACTTTTTGGAGTTTAGGAGTTTAGGAGATTTGGAGTTTAGACAATAGAATAGATTGCACCCCGCCAATAGAGACTGATGACTTGCAAGAGTAATGTCTACACTCCTAAACTCCCACACTCCTACACTCCTTTCAACTTGAGAAAGTTGAGTAAAAATTTCAAAGATGATTTTTATTGTGTTGCTCAACCATTTTACATGAACAATTTACCCAAAATTCAGGGTAGGGAACTGTAAGGAAACACGTTTCATACAGAAAACAAGGGGGTTCATACAGGAGATTGGAAAAAATGATGAATGTGCGATTTTAACCATTAGCTTTGCATCGTCTAAACAAAACAAATAATAAAATTCATTGATTATCAAAAGTGTTTATGAAGAATCCTATTCAACTCAGCAAGTTTTTGACCGACAACAAGCAGCGCACATTACAGTATCTCAAAAACGCTTTTCCGGCCCTTTCGTTTGATGACACAGAGGATGTTTACCAAGACTCCTCTCTCGCACTATACCTTAATATATGTAATGGAAAGCTCACCAATCTTACCAGTTCGCTCTATACCTATTTCCTCCGGATTTGCATTAACCTCAGCCTCAAACTGCTCAACAAGAGGGAGCGAATGCTGACCGTTGCCATTGGTGATGGAGGAGCGGGATGCAGAGCCATTCCCTGCGACATGCTGGAACAGGCCATGCTGAATGAGGACGAAAGCGAGACACGCCGGATAGAAGAGCGCAAGCAGAATCTCGTCAACGCCATTATCGTGGAGATGAACGAACAGTGCCGCCACCTGTTGCTCGGACGATATGTCGATGGATATAGTTGGAGTAGCATCGCACAGAGATATGGCATCGCCAATGCTGATACTGCCAAGAGCATAGCATACAGGTGCCGCAAAAAGTTCAGGGAGAAATACCACCATTTGGCGGCAAAAATAGAAGGTCTCACTAAGGATTAGGAAGAGTGTTGGATGAAAATGTTTACATTTAGAGCTTTTGCGTATCAAAGAATAGAACTGATGAATTAACTCTACAACCCATAGAGATTCATACACTATTTGGGGTGTCGGTAGCTGCTTGGTGCTGAAATCTGGACGATGAGGTGCAAGATGGCAGTGACGGCACCCTTTCCTTTGTTGGCTTTTCCTTATGCTAAGTGGGGAAAATGAAATTACTTCTGTTTTAGGTATTGCAACATTCTTTTTTTCTCCGTATCTTTGCAGCGATGAACACTCTCACCATCGGTCTGTTGATTTCTAAAATGGATACGATGTCAGGTTACGTAATCCTTTATCATTATGAATAAAAAAATCATTTTTGCGATGTTCGCCATATTGGCAAATGTGCTTGCATCGAGTGCTCAATCAGTGACCAAGTACACTACAGCGGAGAAAAACACATGGGTGATATCAAAATCCGCGCTCTCTGGTAAGGCTGAGGGAACGGTAGTGGCTACGGTTGACGGTTCGGAGAAAGGGACGGTGTTCCGTGCATGGGGAACGACGTTCAATGAATTGGACTGGGATGCATTCAATTTGCTCAGTCGAGACGAGCAGGATGAGGTGATGCACCACATCTTCGCGCCCGACGGCGATTTGCGTTTCACACATGGCCGCGTGTCGATGAACGCCAACGACTATGCCCGAAGCTGGTACAGTTGCGATGATGTGGTGGGCGACCTCGGTCTGCGCCACTTCAACATTGAGCGCGACAAGCGCAACATCATCCCTTTGGCACGTGCAGCACAGAAATATTGCCCACAACTGCAACTGTTTATGAGTCCGTGGAGTCCACCAGCATGGATGAAAATCAATCAGGACTACTGTGTGCTGAGCAGCCCGTACAACACCCAGCCGAAAGAGAAGGACTACTTGCTCTATGACGATGTGAAAGCCGTCGACCCCGATGAGATGAAACTCTTAGGTGAGCGCAATGGCGTGTTTCCCCGTCGGTTGGCAACACAGGACTATTTCATACAAGACCCACGCTACCTGCAGAGTTATGCCGACATGTTTTGCCGCTTCATCGACTTATATGCCGAACAGGGACTTCCCATCACCAAGGTCATGTATCAGAATGAGGCATATTCATATACCCCATATCCGGGCTGCGCATGGACAGCCGAGGGAACGCTGCGTTTCAACAATGACTACCTGGCACCGACGTTGAGAAAAAAACATCCTGAGGTGGAACTCTGGATTGGCACCTTCAACACCAACCGCCTCGACTATGTGCAGAAAATCATCGACGACAAGACGCTGCAAACCAACGTGAAGGGCATTGCCACCCAGTGGGAATGCCGTGAGAACCTGCCGCTGCTTCATCAACGCTATCCGCAGCTGCGACTGATGATGAGCGAAAGCGAATGCGGCAATGGTTCTATGGATTGGAAGGCGGGCGAGCACACCTTTTTCTTGCTATCCGACAACCTCGGCAATGGGTGTGACGAGTACTACAATTGGAATTTCATCCTTGCCGACAAAGGGCAGTCTACTTGGGGATGGACGCAGAATGCGCTAATTCAGGTTGACAGCAAGACACGCCAAATGCGCTACACACCCGAATATTACGCCTACAAGCACTTCTGCCATTTCATCACTCCCGGCACAGAAATGATTGCCTATGCTGGTCGTGAATACAACAAAACGCCTGTCGTGGTCTTCCGACAGGGACAGCGCTACATTGTCACGGCAGGCAATTTCACCGACACAGAAACCAAATTGAGTGTAAAGGTCAAAAACAAGTACCTGAACATCATCACCTCACCACACTCTTTCAACACCTTCGTCATCGGAAAATAGCAATAGTTTGATTCGGCATGAACAAGGTCAACTCATATATTGTCAGAATGACGGGAATCTGCACTTTCATGCATTTTCTTGTCGATGGCTTATGCATCTGTTGCCTCTACCTGCTGATGGCTCCCACTGATGGCACGCAGGTGGTGGCGGTATTTGCCATTTACAACTTGTTGGCTTTCCTGACTCAGCCATTGACAGGATACATTGCCGACCGTATCAAGGAGAGGCATTGGTTGTTGTTGGCTGCTGCGCTTTTGCTCACTTTAGCCGTATTGGCCGCAGCTCTCGTATGCAACCTGCATCTCACTCTCCCCGCCACTTTATGGGGAGTGGCTGTACTGTTGGGTATGGGCAACTCCCTTTTCCATGTGTGGGGTGGGAAATTGACTGCTGTGATGACAGCCAATGATATGCGGGCATTAGGGGTCTTTGTGTCATCTGGAGCATTTGGTCTGGCGGTAGGTGGCGTGTTTTGCTCATGGCCTCTGCTTTTCGTTTTCCTTCTGGCATTATGCCTATCGGCTGTGTGTTGTCTGCGGATGGATGTTGCAGCCCATGACAGTATGAACAACATAAGAGACGCAAAATGGCGGCATTTCTCTGCGATGGAGGTATTCCTCTTCATCATTGCACTCATGGCATTTGTCATGGGGCGTTCGCTGATAGGCGAGACGTTCTCTTCTGGCGTCGAGAAAAACTCTTTTATCATCTTGCTGATTGGGGCCATTTCGATGCTGGGTAAAATGACGGGTGGATGGATAGCGCGCGCCATGGGCATCGTCAGCACACTGGTTGTATTGCTTTTGGCTGTGTTGGTTTGCTTCCTCTTGGGCAGTTCGCATTTGCCTGTATTGTTGGCGGGATTGTTCTTCATCAACTGCACAATGCCTATCACCTTATATTTGGCGAATGTGGTCCTGAAGGGTAGGGAGGGACTGGCCTTTGGCCTGCTGGCAGCGGCACTCATGCCGGGATTTCTCCTCTCATTGTTGTGACTTTCCCACATCACCCCAACTATGAACTATGCACTATGCACTATGAACTATGAACTATTCCCTTCTCCTCCCTCTTGCCGCCACCATCATCATCGAACTCCTGGTGCTCCTCGCTCTCAAGGAGAAGCGTAAAAAAGTGCTACTCACCTCTGTGGTTGTCAACATCCTCTCCAATGTGCCGCTCAACATCTATGTGATAGCTATAGAGCCGGGGGTGAGCTATATCCTCCTTGCTGAATTGCTCGTCGTCATCATCGAGACACTATGGTATTATGTTTTTGTCAGAGACCTACGTCAGGCAGCCATCTACAGCTTGCTCTGCAATGCCATCAGTTTTCTTCTTGGGGTGTTGGCGGACATACTTCTGCTCATCCTTCCAGTATGATACGCCAATCGGGGTATTCTTGATAATTTGCATAAAATTTGTTATTTTTTCTCGCCAACAGCTACAACATACCTCTTTTTCATATATATTTGCAAACAAGAACCACAAGACAATAATTATCAAACAAAAATAGGATATGAGTTTATTCACCATGCAGTTGCTGGATGTGATTTCCCCAGAGAGAATACGCCCAAGGGTTAAGTTGGATACACTCCAGTCGAAAATAGAAGTAATTAAGCCAAAGAAATTGGTGGACACTCTGTCCAACCATCAAGGTTGTTGCGAAAACATGGCCGACTCGTGCTGTGCCAATGGTCACGGATGCACCCATGCCGCTGATACGGTGAGCGCTTCGACTAATGGGATGATAGACATGATTGGAAATGGTGGTGGCGGTTCCTCGACACTCATCTGGGCTGTCATCGCTGTGCTCTTTGCCTTGGCTCTTTGCATCTATTTCGTATCACTCTACAGAAAGAGTCTGGCTGTAAGATAATCAAAACAATTTTTCCATCGCCATGACATGGATGCTCCCTCGGTAGAGGACGAGCAAGCCTTCTTGTGCCATTCGATGAAGTTCACGCGAGACATTCAGACGGCTTTCACCAATGGCTGTGGCTATCTGCTGCATTTTCAGATGAAACATCTTTTCTCCTGCGGGATGATGGCATCGGTCACTCAGAAAGCGGCATATCTTATGCCTGAGAGTTTGGGGATGAGGATGCCATGGACGGCGGGCAAGGCGCTGTGTGCGTGTCGAGATGATGTTGAGAAGGTTGGTACGGAAGATGCTGTTGCCTTCCAACAACCGCAGCGCCTCTGGTTTGCTGAGCACCAATAGGTCGCAAGGCGATGCGGCGAGATAGGTGTGGGGATAGCGCTGGGATAGGCCAAACAAGTATTCCGGTGGGAGCAATGCCGGGGCTGTCATGCTCTCTTCCACATGATAGCTGTGGTCATCTGCATGTGAAAGAATGGTCATCCTGCCTCCCATCAGAAAGGTCATGGCGTCACATGGACTTCCCTCTGAATAGATGAGGGCTCCGGCTTCGTGACGGACAAACTCCAGTTTGGTATGTCCTACAAGAGCCGTCAATCCCTCTTGGCTCATACCTTGAAACAAGGGCAGACGCAGGAGGCGCTCGTAAATCAGCTTGTCGCGTGTCTCCATATAGCGGCTATCAGTCGTCTACAATTTTGTCGCGGAGAGATGGCGAGAACCAAACTTGAAAATCGTCCTTTCCATTCGAACCGTCTGAGTAGATGAAATACACCATCAGTTCGGGATGGCTTTCCAACAACATCTTGGCTTTGTCTATGCCCATCACCATGAAGGCTGTGGCATATGCGTCGGCTATCGCACATTGGTCGGCCAACACTGTGGCGGAGAGCAGACTGTGCTGGACCGGACGGCCTGTCTTGGGGTCGATGGTGTGGGCGTATTTCTTGCCATCTTTATAATAGAAATTGCGGTAGTTGCCGCTCGTCGCCATCGCTTTGTCGGTCACGTTGAGAATGGTCTCCAATTCCGTGGAACTTTGTGTCGGGTCTTCTACTGGGCGGTTCACACCGATGCGCCATGGCAGCCGTTTCTCGTTGACGCCCTTGGTAACTATCTCTCCGCCTATCTCCACCATGTAGTTGGTCACATCATGGCGGCGGAGAACAGCTGCAACCACATCACTGCCATAGCCTTTGGCAACGGCACTGCAGTCGAGCATCGTACGAGGGTCTTTCTTGCTCACACGACCGTCTGATGACAGACTGACCTTGTCATAACCCACAGACTGCATCAGACTGTCGATGGTGGGTTGGTCGGGAGTGGAACCTTGCTTGAAACCAAATCCCCAAAGGTTGACAAGGGGGGCAACGGTGATGTCAAAGGCTCCATCTGTGGCTTCCGACACCTGACGGGCGACACGGTAAACATCGGCGAACATTTTGTCTACCTTCACATCCTCATTGTTGTTCACTTTGGTGATGATAGACTGTGGGTTGAAGGGCGACAGCGACATGTCCACCTGATGAAGGGCTGTGTCTATCTCTGCTTTCAAATCTTTGTCGCACTGGTAGGTCACATGATAGAACGTTCCGAAAATGGCTCCTTCTGCTGTACGATAGGGCATGTTGCGCTGTTGCATGATAATCAGCACAGTGCCCACAATGAGCAGCGTGAGAAAGGGTATCTGCCATAAAAGTTTCTTGTTGCCTTGTTTCATGGTTATTCAATTTTCAATCATCATTCTCAATCTTCAATCAGATATCCAAAGATATCATAAAGGAATATCCGATTCGGGTATTGCCGCTCTTCCCATACCCTGGCACATACCATACATTGCCATACTCACCGTTGTTGTAGAAAAGGCGCTTCCGATAGCGCACAGTCCATCCCAGATGGATAGGACCCCATATCTTGGCATCGACACCGCCCGACAACTCGGCCCAATGGTAGTGGCAGCTCACGCCATTGTCACCATATTCTGCTACGCCGCCCCAATAGCGGTCTTCTACACCGGGGTGCGAGAAGTCATATTTGAAATAGGTGAATCCATAACGCACACCACCATAAAGCCTGTAGATGTCGTGTTTGTTCTTCATCAGGTTGTAGTCGGCTC
This sequence comes from uncultured Prevotellaceae bacterium, assembly GCA_902767775.1. Taxonomy (GTDB): domain Bacteria; phylum Bacteroidota; class Bacteroidia; order Bacteroidales; family Bacteroidaceae; genus Prevotella. Next base: position 17,874 of record CACXIP010000038.1, read on the forward strand.
CTATACGGAAGTAGGGTGCGCTCGAGGAATAACTGATAAGGGTGACGATGTCGTCGTGGCTGGCCTTGCCAATTCCTACTTCCAATACAGGAAAATAGCGGTCGCGCAGATTCACCCTTAGCTGTGCCTCTATCTGGCCATAGTCGCTGATGGCATATTGGCCCAGACCCGCCAAATCAAAGCCCACGGCAAAACCATTCAGCCATGCAGTGGTGTCTGGCTCAACACCAGCGTCAATCACCTTGTCCGACTGTGCAATCAAAGGCAAAGCAAACAGCAGACTAATGGCCAGGCTTGATATATATATGCAGGTTGCAGCCAATCGTGTCATAGTTCACTGTTGATTTGGAGATGATGATATTGTCTATCACGTTGCGAGTCCACTCGACATCATTGATTTGGTGAAAGAATACGGGCGAGCAGTCAACTGACTCAAAGCGGGCCATGTCGGTCTTGAAAACTCTCACGGTGTCGGTGAGGGTGACATTCAATGCGTCTGTGAATGAGAAGAGGAGGATGTCGGAGGGTTGGTTGTTGCTCAAGGGAAGCACGAAATTGCTTACATTCACCTTGCGGTTGAGTAGGGTCATGTCATTGCCATCTGTACGGAGGGCATTTATGGTGAGGGTGTCGGAAAGTACGGTCACATCACCTGCAAATCCATATTTGCATCCTTCAACAGTGTTGAGCGGACAGTCAATGGAACTGCATGCCATCAACATCAAAACCAGGACTATGGTCGCTACTCGTCGCATCGGATGGCCTCCTCTATCTGATAGTCGTTGCGTGTGCTTGATGAGCGACTGATGAGGTCGCCGAGAAAACCGGCAAGAAACAGTTGGGTGCCGATAATCATCATTGTCAGCGAGATATAGAAATAGGGGGAGTCGGTCACCAAACGCTGGGGCACACCATGGGCAAGGGCTATCAGTTTGTGCGAACCGATGATGATGGCTGCAATAAAGCCGATGAAAAACATGATGGTGCCCAGAAAACCGAATACGTGCATGGGCTTGCGGCCGAAACTGCTGAGAAACCAAAGGGTCAGCAAGTCAAGGTAGCCGTTGACAAATCGGTTGAGACCGAATTTCGACTTGCCGTATTTGCGGGCCTGGTGGTGAACCACCTTCTCACCAATCTTGTCAAAACCAGCATTCTTTGCCAGATAGGGAATGAAGCGGTGCATCTCACCGTATACCTCAATGTTTTTCACCACTTCATGGCGGTAGGCCTTCAGACCGCAGTTGAAATCGTGGAGATTCTTGATGCCGCTGATACGGCGCACGGTGGCGTTGAACAACTTCGTGGGAAGGGTCTTCGACAGGGGGTCATAACGTTTCTGCTTGTAGCCTGAGACAAGGTCATATCCCTCGACCTTGACCATGCGGTAGAGCTCGGGTATCTCGTCGGGGGAGTCCTGAAGGTCGGCGTCCATAGTGATGACCACATCTCCAACGGCTTCCTTGAAACCACAGAACAAGGCTGGACTCTTGCCATAATTGCGTCTGAACTTGATACCGCGCACATGCTCCGAACGGGCAGAGAGTTCTTCTATCACTTCCCATGAATGGTCGGTGGAACCGTCATTGATGAAAAGCACCTCAAAACTGAAGCCATGCTCTTCCATCACGCGCTCTATCCATGAATAAAGTTCGGGAAGCGACTCTTCCTCGTTGTAGAGGGGAACGATTACTGATATGTCCAATTGCGGACTGCTTGTTATTTTTTTCATTTCCTGTTGTTATTTCATACGCCTGTTGATACTTGCATAGAGAGCTGTTGTCAGACTCATAATCAAGCCTGCTACCATGTTTGTCCAAAGCAACTGTATGGCAAGGTCTATCGGGCGCATCTTGCGTATTTGCTCACTCATTTGGGTGATGAGGTCCTTGGAATACCCCATCTTACTATAGGATTCGGCCAATTCCTTGTCGTTGAGAATCGACAGGTATTGCTCGATGACGAAACCATGGTCAAGATACTGGAAATAGGCCCACTGTACGATGGCGAGAATCAGTGAGGCATGGAATACGGTGAGCATGGAGTGGAGATAGGCATGAAAATAGCTTATTCTGCCCTCACACACTCGGTTAGCGTAGTTTTTGGTCTGTATTGCCACAAAGAATGGGGTGTAGACCATCGTCGCTGTCCAAAGCACACCGCAAATAGCATAGTAGAAATTGCCGACAAACAGAGCAAAGCTGATTATCCACAACACACCTAACTTTGCTCCGTCAACACGGGCAAAGGCACTTACCTGACTCCGGGCATTCACCTGATTCTCGGAATCCTGATTCTTGGGTTCATTTGAAGACATGATACCTCTTTATATAATTCACGTGCAAAGATACTGCAAAAATCTGATTAAACGAGTAAAAATCAAATGTATTTGTTTTTTCGTCATTATTTCGTTATTTTGCATTATCTTTGCATGCAAACCAACATGTGTGATGGGAAAAGTACTCTCTGCTATCATCAAAAAATGGACGGCAACAAGTCTCGTGCTGCGTATTTTCATTGGACTTATCATTGGCGCGGTATTGGGAATCACTGCTCCTCAGTGGACGGTCATCAGTATTTTGGGAATGGTCTTCGTCAGCGCTCTGAAAGCCATTGCACCTGTACTGGTGGCGGTACTTGTCGTATCATCGGTAGCCAAAGCGGGGGGAGGACTCGGACCAAGGTTCCGTACCGTTGTTTCTTTATATCTGCTTAGCACCTTTATTGCTGCTTTGTTGGCGGTTACTGGATGTTTTCTGTTCCCCGCTACCATCCAATTGAGAGATGTTGCCTCCGGACAGCCTCCAAGCGCACTGGCCGATGTGTTTTCCAATTTGCTTGCCAATATGGTGGCCAATCCCCTCATGTCCACATCGACGGCTAATTATATTGGTATCTTGTTTTGGGCTATCATCTTCGGACTGGCACTCAAGAAGAAAGCGAGTAAGAAAACAATCGATGTCATTCACGACATCTCAGAAGTCATTTCGTTGACAGTGAGGTGGGTCATACAGTTTGCTCCTTTCGGCATTCTGGGTTTGGTGTTCGCATCTGTGTCGGAAAGCGGACTTGAGGTTTTCACCACATACGGACACCTCATCCTATTGCTTGTCGGATGCATGCTGGTAAACACCCTGATATCCAATCCGTTGATTTCTTTCCTGTTGCTGAGGCGTAACCCTTATCCATTGTTGTTCACCTGCCTGAAAGAGAGCGGCATCAACGCTTTCTTTACTCGCTCTTCTGCAGCCAACATTCCCATCAATATGAACCTGTGCAAAGATTTGGGTATCAACGAGGATTTCTATTCTGTTAGCATTCCTCTGGGGGCTACCATCAACATGAACGGCGCAGCTGTGACCATCACCGTGATGACGCTGACTGTAGCACATACCATGGGGATTGACGTTGGCTTCGTGACAGCTCTCATCCTTGGCATAATCTCCACATTGGGTGCTTGTGGGGCATCGGGAGTGGCAGGTGGCTCGCTGTTGCTCATCCCAATGGCGTGCTCATTTTTGGGTATAGACAACGATGTGGCGATGCAGGCAGTAGCGATAGGTTTCATCATCGGCGTGGTGCAGGATTCTGTAGAAACGGCACTCAATTCCAGCAGCGATGTCTTCTTCACAGCTACAGCTGAGTTCTATGACAGAAATAGAATTCAAAGGCCATTAAAATAGGTTTTCAGAGTCTCAACGTACTCTCGCATGGCTTCACGGCCTGTATCTGTCATCCTGCAGATAGTTCGTGGTTTTGAACCAGAACCATCTGTCGTTTTTGATATGTAGCCAGCTGATGAGAGTTTTTCCAATTGCACACTAAGATTACCCGCAGTCGATTCTGTCTTCTCTTTCAGGTAGACGAAGTCGGCTTCCTCAAGACTCAGCAGGATGGACATGACTGCCAACCGCAACTGACTGTGTAGCAAAGGGTCAAGCTCTTTCATACTGCTGCAAATTGTTCGCTTTAAGTAAAAACCCAAAGGCTGTTACGGTCACAGCGGCAACGATTGCCAGAACTGCCATGGCACAGCCAAATTCGAATATGGGTGAGACTTCAAAGTTGACCATAAACGCCACCAAAGGTATGCTGGCTCCTGGTAATCCTGCCATCGGTGCAAGTTTCATTCCAAGCAATCTGCCGCTTATCAGACACCCAATAATGAGCAATAAGGATTGAATCAACGAAACTGCCCAGTAATGTGACAGTAAAGTCAAATATGAACCCAAAGAAAAAAGAAGCCCAACCATTATCATCAGAGGAACGGCAAAGCCTATACCACAAACAGTGTCCCATGTGATTTTCAGCATGTTGTCCGTATAACTCAGCGAAGCATCATTTCTGAGAATTGCCTTTCGCACAACAAACCATGCGCAGATATTCCATACAATCAGAATAGCCATGTTGATAACGGCTAACCAAGGATTTTCAGTTAGCAAAGTAACCACCCCTGCAATCAACGACAAAGCCATCAGCAATAGACCTAAATAAATGAAATTGTTCCCGTCAACCATATTGCGCCTCGTCTTTTGTATCATCTGAGTGATAATCTCCAAACTCTCTTTCTCAGAAATTTTCTTGTCTTCCATTTTCTTTTTTTCATTAATCTCCTATCAAGTGATGACAGGAGAAGGTTTTACATTCTGTCAATTTTTAAAATCATCTCGGTACTCTTTCAGCACCTATGATTTCATGAGCAAAGTTAACACGGTTTATTTTATAAACCAAATTTTTCTCTAAGGAAATGCCAAATTTTAACATCGGTTTACAAAATAAACCAACTGATTATAATCAATTTGCTTATCTTTTTGTTGCCATGGAATAGGCTATGGAACCATCGAGGTGAAACGCTCTAATCTCGTTATCGCGCGTCAACAAGAATTATCTGATTTTTCTTGCTACCTGAATGAGGCATTCATAAATCCGTCGGCCCAACATTTCGGCGCCTTGGGCATCGAAATGCAGCCGGTCATGCTGTATGGTTAAGTCACTGGCATCCACGACATGGAAATTGGAATCCTCTTCCGCCAGACGGTGCAAAGCACTGACGATTTCCTCGCTACGGTCACGGCTTTGGTTGGAGAACGTGCCACAGATGAAGGGGAGATGTGCATAGCGCTTGTCACCCGTCTTCTCCACGAGATAGTTGCGGACATAAGCTACCACGGCCTTCAGATTATCGTAATAGTGGGCGGCCATTTTCTTGTCGCTCTCTCCTTGGTGCCAAAGGAAAGCTTTTATTTCAAATCCTCCTTTTTGTCGGTACAGTTCATGGTCTATGCAAGCCCCGATATTCTCCGTGAAAGCCTTCAGCAGCGACTTGCCGCCCTTGTCGGCGGCAGCATTGGCTGCCAGGTATCCGGGAGATGCGTTCCAATACATCCCATTGTTGCTCACACATGCTGTGTCGATGGCAGTACCACCCAGCGACTCCTTGATAACATAGAAGTCACGCTTGGCGTGTTGGTCGATAAGATAGTAGACCACGGCATCATAACCCCACCGCTCTTTGTTGTCGGGTCTTGCCACACGGGGCCAGAATCGCTCGAAACGACCGCCGCCCGAGATGGTGTCGCTGCCATACGACCACTGGCAGTGACGGTAGCCATTCTTCTTGATATAGCCGGGAAGGTCATTGTTGCTCACCCGTCCGTCCGTATTCGACTGTCCAGCGGTTATAATCACGCTCACTGGTTTCTTTTGTGCGTATGTTCCCAGACATATACAAAGAAAGAAAAATGAAATGCCCCAATATCTCATAGTAAATAGCAAATTGCACAGCGATAGTCTATAATACATCTGCTTTTTCATTCCGCTTCGGCCTCTTTGATGGTTGTCAATAGTTTTTTGCGTGTTGTCTCATTTGTGCCGTGTACGGCATAGCGCACGATGCCCTTTTTGTCAACCACGATAGTCAAGGGAAAGCCCTCTGTGCCAATCCACGACATCATGTCCTTTGCCTCGACGAGGTGCGTCCACGTGAAGTGGTGCTTGTCGGTGATACGCTTCGCCGTTTCTGCATCGTGGAAGGTGGCAGAGAAGAACATCACGTTTGGCAGTTGCTCCTTCCATGTGGAGAGTTCGGGCATTTCGGCACGGCAGGGACCACAGCCGGAATACCACAGGTTGAGCACCATGACACGGCCATGGATGCTGTCGTTCGTCCAAGTGTTGCCCTCCATATCCTTTTCGGAGAACAATGGAAACGATTCGCCAGGCTGGGGAGAGTAGAATGTTCCGTCGGGCTTCATGCCTGCCTGTGTCAGTTCCGTCATCGTTGCCATGATGTTGAGACCGTTCAGGAACTGGTCGGCGTTGTGAACCTGCTCGCGTGGGATGGCTTTTCTAATGAGTGACTTGGGCAGTTTGGCATCGACGTTGATGACCATGATGCTGTTGCCCTCCTTGTCCTTCAGGCGCGTCAACGTTTTTTCGCCGTCGGGCAGCTGAGGCATTTCTCGGAAGAAATAGCCATTTGAGAGAAACTTTGGTATGACCGTGTCGATACGCTCTTCCTGTGCAAAAGCCGTAAGGGGTAGAAGCGTAAGTAGAATTGCAATTATCTGTTTCATATCTTAAATGCAAATTTACGCATTGTCTTTCAAAAAGGCATCGATGTGGTTCCAAAAAATGATGTTGAGGACAAAAGTCTGAACATTTGTTCAGATTTGAAGAGTCGCAAGCGGAGCGTCTTCAATCAAAATCAACTCTGCAATACAGGAAATCGAGCTGGCAAATGTAAAGAACATCACTGTTAATACGATTCTCCAAATGTTCCGAGTCCATGTCGTTTTTATTGCTTCTTTTGTGGTGTGGGACTTGGTCGTGGCTGAAATCGAAGGGGATTATCGCGGTCACCCCAGACAGCGGCTTTGAGCAGCCCGCCGACGGGCAGTTCTAGCCTCATCTTCTTGCCGATGCGGAAATAGGGCGTGACGATGGGCTCGGTGGTCCAGCGGCCCGACATGGGGTTGAGATAACGGCGTATGCCTATGTTAGAGCCCGTGCGGTCGCTAAAGCGGATATCTGCATAGCCTCCGTAATTCGTGGTGCTGACGTAAGGGCTGGGTGCGGGGCCGACGATGGGACTGGTGCTGTAGTAGTAGCCGAATGCGTGGAGCGAAAGGTGGTCGCTGACGCCGTATTGCGTTGTTAGTGAGCCTTGCATCGGCATCCAGTATTTGTTGGTTATGACCGTAGCCGTGAAATGCAGCCGACCAAAGTCCTTATGAAGTGCGACCATGCCAGTTTCTAAGTTCATCATCCCAAGCATTTCATCTCGTGCACCGCTGACGTTGAGGCCCCCACTCCGCCAAAGAAGGAGTGACTTAGAGCCCTGCATCGTATAGTCATCCGTCAATTTCATGCTTGGCATCAGCCTGTCCATCGTCATCGGCAGCAATTCTGGTTGCAATGCCTCGACATTGAAGCGCATCGTGTCCGTCAGTATTTGATTATTGAAGTCCATTTTCTTAAAAGCAGCATCATTCCCCGACAAG
>CACXIP010000039.1 GCA_902767775.1 uncultured Prevotellaceae bacterium
TCCCATTTAACACATAAAATGGCCGCATAAGCCCAGTTTTGTTCTAATTGCAAAAAATACAAAGAGGGTGCGCCAATTTAATCATTTTGACACACCCTCGAAAAATCGAGAGGAGAATGAAAAAGAAATCAATCTTTTGTGACAAATAAATGAAAAGTGAAAGAAATAACCCCGCATTATAGCCGCCCCTTATCAAGGGGCTCTAAATTTCCCGAGATGGAGTATATTCGGCAGTTAAGCCAAAAATGCAAATTTTATGGCAATATCCTACTTGAAAAGTTTCCAAAATGAAAACAGAATACTCTAATATTTCCTTTTTATTTTTCATCGTATCGTTTTATTTCGTATTTTTGTGCCAGTAAGTGCATCAATTCCATCGAAACCCTCAAGAGTGAGATGCATTGTAACATGCAATATTAAGACAAGTATTTGAATAGAATATTAACTTTAAAGAAAGTACAAATGAAAGAGAAGTTTTTTGCGATAGTGACTCTTCTCCTGGCTCCTGTGCTGGTCTATGCACAGATGGATGTTGCCACCTATAACAAGGAGAGGCATCAACTCATCAACTACCATACTAACAGTGAGGGAAATCTGGAGTCTGTCTCCATTGTCGATGACGACATGACAACTATTATGCTAAATGTCGACGGCACGACGCGGTCGATTGTTAACAGCCTTGCCACCATGGAGTTTGAGTATGATGATACAGAACTGGACGCCAAATATGTGGTCGACGGACAACGGTTGTCCCGTTGTGTCTATCATATTGACGAGGATGTCGACTTTAAGAAGTTCAAGCAGGAGTATCTGATGTATAAAGGCGAGTTGAATACATTGGAGAAGATGGACAAGTTCCTGTCTCAAGGCGGGGCGCAACTGATTTACGATGCGGCGAACCACACGCTCAACTTAATGTCGAATCCCATACAAACCTGCTTTGAGGTCCTTACTCAGAATCCCTATGAGAAAGAAGAGGCCGAAATCATTTCTGCTGAAAATATTGCCGAGATCGTGACGGGTGAATCGTCTGTCATGGATGTGATAAAGGAACACACTATTGGCTATATCTTCGAACATTATAACGACTGGACGGCCAACTGGGCTTCGACGGTCTATAAATGGATGGTGAAACACCATGAGCGCCAGAAGAACCTGAACGAACAGGTGCAGGAATGGAGAAAAGGCCTCTGGGAGAAGGTGCTGAGAAACGAAGTCACCATTGCCGAGGCAACAGCGCAGATAGATAAAATCGAAAAGGGACGACAGTCTTACAAGAAGATATATGCCGGATTCGGCCAGGATGTCACTGTAACCATCACCGAGAAAGACGGACAAGAGGAGGTTACCTACACCGTAGTCGACAAAGACGGTCGTCCGGCAGAGGAAAGAAACGCACCTGCCAGAGGAGAGACAAGCACAGTCATGAATATAGTAAATAATATATCCAAAAGGTACAAATACGGCACGCTGGATCATATTGCGATTGCCTATTTTACGCCCTCGAATGGCGAAGAGCATTGGAGTTACGACCTTGAAAAGGGGAAGATGGAACTCACATCTCATACCTACGCAGGGGGGGATGGAAAGCGTGAACATCCCTACTACATGGTGTGGTTAGACTATACGAACAATGTGAATGTCAATGTTTGGGGCTCTGTGCAAGTTCAACTATGGTTAAGCCCTGGGGGCAACATCCTCAACACCTATGTCATCGATTGCAGAGGAACGCAGGAAGACTATATGAAGGGTAACCTTCCACAAAAGACAACAGGAGATCCATTCTATTTCTTCCCTGATAATGATTAATCCACAAAAATAATTATTTGTATACAAGTTGACGAGTAGACAAGTTGACGAGAGGGTGTGTCATTTTGAACACCCTCTTTTTTATTTTTAGGAGTTTAGGAGTTTAGGAGTTTGGGAGTTTAGACATATGTTTTTTTAGGAGTCTAGGAGTTTAGGAGTTTAGACATATGATTTTTTAGGAGTCTAGGAGTTTGGGAGTTTAGGAGTTTAGGAGTTTAGGAGTTTAGACAATACCCCTACAAGAATAGCGGCGATATATATAATTGATGAAAATTCGTGAGCTATTCGTGGCATTCGTGTGAAAGAAAAACATATAATTCCCATATAATGAGTCATGAATGCATTCGTGCTTTTTAGTGTGTTTCGTGGTTACAATATTTAGGAGTCTAGGAGTTTAGGAGTTTAGACATTAGTTCTTTAAAGGAGTCTAGGACATCCATTTATGTCGCACTGGCATTTCTCTCACCCCTCACCTCTCCTTCCTCACCTCTAAAGAAATCAGCCATTTTCGAGATAATCGAAAATGGCTGATTTCTTACTTTCCAATTATTATTATTGTCGTTTGAAAGGAATAGCGTAAATTTGCAGAATCAAAACGACAGAAAATGAAAGAAATAGCAAAAGGCACAAGATTTTTCACATTGACGCTAATGCTCTGGGCGTCGTCTGCAATGGTATTTGCACAGTCTGTTTTGCACGACCTTGACATCCGCGTGGAGTTGAGCAGAAATGGTGACGCACGCATCACCGAAACACGTCAGATGACCATTGACAACAAGGGGACGGAGTGCTACATCGGACTGAATGAAATGAGTCCAAGTACGGTCAAAGACCTTTCTGTCAGCGATGAGAGTAGACAGCGGTATGAAAACATCGGTGAATGGAAAGTGGACCGCAGCAGGTCGGAGAAAGCCGGCCGTTGCGGTATTGTGGAGAAAGGCAACGGTTGCTACGAACTCTGCTGGGGCCTCGGCGACAGCGGGCAACGCACGTACGTCACCAGTTACACCATTACGGGACTGGTGCGCGGATATCCCGATGCCGATGCCCTCCGACACGTGTTTCTCGACGAAAATGTCAGTCCGAAGCCCATGCACGCCAAAGTGACCATCGTGGGTGCAGACACCACGCTGGTTTTCACACCCGACACCTGCGGCATCTGGGGGTTCCGCTTCTACGGTGAACTTGGGTTTGAGAACGGGACGATGGTGGCAGAGACCACAGGGCCAATGAACTCAGAAGCAGCCCTCTACATCATGGCCCAATTCCCCAAGGGGATGTTGGAGCCTGCCATACAAACGACAGACGACACCTTTGAACACAAAAAGCAGTTGGCCCTTGAGGGCAGTGATTATGTCGATGTGGACATAGAACAATCGAGTGGCGACAAAAGGGGGATGAATGCTCCCACAGCAATGGGCATCTTGGGCGGTACTATAATCTGTTTGGGCGGTATATTATACTGCTTCAGTGGATCGGGGTCACGCAAGAAACGAAAAAAAATAATGGAGTGGGTCAAGTCTGTTGACTATTTCCAATCCATTCCACTGGAGGGCAACTTGCAGCAGGCCAATGATATGCTAAACGCATTTAACGTCGGGAAAGTCCCCAATTACAAGCGCCTCATATCCGCCACCATTCTGCATCTAATCAACGAAGGAGTGTTTAGCGTTGAGCCTATGATGACAGAAGCGGGCGAGATGGCGAAACGCTTCGTTGTGAAGGAAAAATTACCTGTAGAGAAAGACTGGTCGCCGTTGGCTTATAAGATGCATGAAATCTTCAACAAAGCATCAGGCGAAAACCACGTGCTCGACCCTAAAGAGTTGGAAACGTTCATGGAGAACGACAACAATCGGAAAGTTGTAAAATCCTTTTTAAATGCGTTACACACCATGCGAACATTAGTATTTTATGAAAACCACAAGGACGAGGTTTGCGAGGTGTTTGGTTTCAAACGTTTCCTCGAAGACTTTACACTGATGAACGAGCGCCACCTGACAGAAATAAAACTGTGGAACGACTATATGGTGTGGGCCACACTCTATGGCAACGCAGAGCAAGTGATAAAGGACATGAAGGCCATCAATCCAGAATTCTTCAAGATGGACCAGGTAGCCATTCAACTATCCGACAACGATATCCTTCCTGTCGTGTATGCCTCCGTATTTAAAGGAACAGACCACGTATTCGACATCATGGAAAACAGTCGGAAAGAACACGTCAGGTCATACAGAAGCAGAAGTTCTTCATCGCGCTCATCTGGTGGCGGAGGCCGTTCTTCGTATCGCGGTGGCGGCGGTGGCTTCTCTGGCAGAGGCGGTGGTGGCGGCATCCGTTAATCAGCGGCATGGATATGAGAAGACTTGCTAAAAAATTGTGATTGAAGATAAAAAAAGGGGGCGTGCTAGGCACGCCCTTTTTTAATTTTTTAGGAGTTTAGGAGTCTAGGAGTTTAGACATATGATTTTTTAGGAGTCTAGGAGTTTAGACATTAGTTCTTTAAGGGAGTTTAGGACATCCATTTATGTCGCACTGGCATTTCTCTCACCCCTCACCTCTCCTTCCTCACCCCTAAAGAAATCAGCCATTTTCGATTTTCTCGAAAATGGCTGATTTCTTACATTACAACATCTATCCCCGCTATCTCTTCAGCATCTTCTTGCCGTTGCGGATGATGATGCCCTTGTAGTTGTCGTTGACCTTCATACCCACCGTATTGTAGGTGGCGGAATTGTCGGCAGACTCATCGGCGGAAACCATCTCGATGCCGTCGCCCTCTACGAGTTTGAGCTCAATCTTGTCGATGTTGCAGTAGGCACCATTGATGGTGATGCGCATAATCTGCTCACCTGCTTCGAGGCGTGTGCTGAGGTTGCCCTCAAACACCTTGTAGGTGTCCCAACTGTTGTTGGCGGTCTGCGACACGTTCACCTTGCAGAGGCTGACGATGCTGCCATCCTTGACGAGTCCCAGTGTGAAGCCTGAGCCGGTGGAGCCTGACGAGGCAGTTGCCTTGTAGGCATACTTACCGCCCTCCTTCACGTTGACGGTGTACTCCAGCCACTCGTTGGCTGCTGTGTAGCCGATGACATAGCCACCGTTGCCGGAGACGATGTCGACACCCTCGCTGTCGGAGCGGTAGGCTGTGGTGCCCTCGTTCTGGGAGTCAGAGTCATGATAGGTGAAGCCCTCGCCTCCCTTGTCAAAGTTCTCTGCCTCGATGACACCCGGAATCTCGATAATGCCCTTGTGCGGGATGCGCTTGTTGTTGACCTGCAGGTCCAGCTTGGCTATCTTCGACTCCTTGCCCTCTGCGTCGGTGGCGATGGCTGTGAAGGCATAGGTGCCCTTTGCCGATGGTGTGTACTGATACTCAAACGGTTCCTGTGTGAGCGACTTCGTCAGCACATTGTTGAGATACAGTTTCACGTTGGCGATGGTGCTGTTGGGCGATGAGGCATCCACCTTGATGAGAATGGGCGTGCTGACAACACCAGGCGACGGGTCGGAAGAAATGGCAATCTGGATGTTCTCGTCTACCTCGGTGTGCCTGAACGTAATCTTGTCGATATTGCAGCTGCTGCCCGTGATGTTGAGTCGGATAACCTGCTGTCCCTCCTCCAGCGGAATAAGCAGACGGCCGTGGACGTTGCTGTAGTTGTCCCAGTTGTTGGACTGGACACACGGCACGGGGATGACATCGGTGAGGGGAGTCAGTCCCTCCTTGGTGCTGAGCGACAGGCTGATGGAGGAGTTGTTGGCACCCGACGACACAGTGGCGTCATAGGAATAGATGCCCGCCTCCTTCACGTTGACGGTGTACTCCAGCCACTCACCCGAGGAGGTGTAGCCGATAGCATATCCGCCGTTACCAGTGACGATGTCGACTCCCTCGCTGTCGGTGCGGTAGGCTGTGGTGCCCTCATTGTTGCTGTCGGAGTCATGATAGGTAATGCCCTCGGCACCCTTGTCGAAGTTCTCTGCCTGCAGCGTGCCCGGGATTTCGATGACCTCCTTGAAACTCTCGCGTGGGTTGTATGCCTTGAAGCCCGAGTAACGCTCGTACTCTGTACCGTCGGTGGCGACCACCACTACCTTCACAGGAAAAGAGCCTGTCTCAGTGGGGGTGAATTCTGTCTCGTAGGGAGCTTCCTTCAAGGTAGTGATGAGATTGTTTTTCACATACACATCGATATGGTCGATGGTCTTTGTTCTCAGCGAGGCACGGATGGTGATAGGCACCACGTCGCCCTTGGTGACGTTCAGGGGCCAGCACTTCACATAGACCGAAGCCTCTTTCTTCATACCGGGGAAGGGACTCTTGGCGTTCTTGGCGGCATCGGTCTGCATGTATTCACGCAGCCATGTCATAGCCGGACGGTCCTTGCCGTCGCGGATGAGTCCCGAATTGCCGTCAGTGGTCCAGGTGGCACCATAGATATATCCCCACAGTGTGATGCCGGCGCAGTAGTCTTTCTCCCACATATAGGGAATCTGCTCGGAGTAGCGCTGCTTCTGCTGTGCGTCGTTGGAGGTGCCGATGTCATACTCGGTGCTGTACATCGGCATCTTCAGTTGGTTGTTCAAATTGTCGATGGCCGTCTTGAATTCGCTGACGGAAATGTCGGTCAATTCGTGCGACTGCAGACCATAGGCATCAATAGGTGCACCTGCGTTGCGCAGCGTCTTCACCAGTTCGATGAACTCGTTGTGCTGCCAGCGGATTGAGTTGTAGTCGTTATAGACGAGGATGGCATTGGGCCAGCGCTCGTGTGCCATCTCGAAGGCCTTGATAATCCAGTCGTAACCGGTCACTCCGTCACCGCCGAGTGCTGCCTTGTAGGGAGCAGGCTGGTGGCCTGCTACCGCCTCGTTGACCACATCGATAATCTCAAGGTTGGGATAATGCTTCTGCACGGCATCGAAATACTCAACAATGGCCTTATACTGCTCTTCGGTAGAGAGGTTGTTGACCCATGATGGATACTGTGCGCCCCAGATGAGGGTGTGGTACTTGAAGGGGAAGCCATGCTGCTTGGCATAATTGGCTGCCTTGTCGGCATTGGTGAAATTGAAGGAGCCACGGCGTGAGCCCTCAATGGCATCCCATTTGGTCTCGTTCTCGCAGGTAATCTGGTTCCAGAGCTTGTAGAAGGGTTCCACTCCGCCTCCGGCATCCACATTATACCTGGTGGTGATGTTGCCCAAGAACTTGTCGGGGTTGGTGGACAGCTGCGCCTGGCTCTTCATCGGGAAGAGGCAAGCGGCAAGCCCCAACATACCCATTGACGCCCATCTGAGAAAATGGGGTTTGGTCTTCTTTGCGTAGAATTGTTTCATTGTGTTGTTATAATTTGATAGATTGATTATTCTGCCCATCATGTGGTAATCTATTGCAAAAATAACGAATGGTGGTGCAATAAAAAAATTAATCTTTGGTTTATTTGCTGCCAAATTACATAACACACCATAAAATGTAACTTATTATAAAGTGTAAAATGCGTTTTGGTCGGGGCAAAATTAAAACTCCCTACAAGGATGTAAGGAGTTTTATTTAATGTGATTCCGTTGGGACTCGAACCCAAGACCCACGTGCGTTTTGGTCGGGGCAAAAAAAAGCGAGACTTACATCTCGCTCAAGTGATTCCGTTGGGACTCGAACCCAAGACCCACAGCTTAGAAGGCTGTTGCTCTATCCAGCTGAGCTACGGAACCATCCAAATTGGGTGCAAAATTAGTGTTTTTTTTGTGGCTATCCAAATTATTTGAGAAATATTTTTATTTGTAAGGAGTTTTAGGAATGAATCATGTCACTATGCCAAAGGGATGATTTCAACGACAGTGAGATGGCGGCCGGAGACACGGAAACGGATGTCGTATTGACGAAAAGGCATCCCATAGACTCGCTCTGGGTCGTCCTGGTAATGTGGGCGGGGGTCGAGCGACAACAGGTCGCACACCACCGCAACATCTTCGGGAGAGAGGATACCTGACAATCCTTCGGCAAACGACACATCAAGGCGCTCCCACTCATGCACATCGACAAAACCGCTGCGCACCCCGACATGGCTGTCGGCATACTCCACATAAGGTTTGATGTCGAATATGGGCGTCCCGTCTATCAAGTCGGCACCCGATACATGCAAGACCGGGCCTTCGGCACCCTCAAAGGTGACGCTCTCCAAACGAACGGAAGACAGGCCGATGGGATTGGGACGGTAGGGAGAACGTGTGGCGAAGACACCCTGGGAGCGGTTGCCACCCAACAACGGCGGACGGACCGTGGCACGAGCAGCCTCATGCCTGTTGGCTGAAAACTGCCACAGCAGCCACAGATAGTCGAATCCCTCAATTCCCCTGATATAGGAAGGGTCGCGATATTCGGGCTGAAACACGATTTCTCCCCTCAACGCGCTGACGATGCCGCTTTGGCGAGGCATGCCAAACTTTGAGGAAAGGGGCGATTTGAAAAATGCGATGGGATGGATGGTCATGAGATGCAATGGCAATAAACGGAATAGCCCATCATCACCGCAACGGTGAGAAGCAGCACAGCCACAGGAACCCATTTCTGCCGGTCGGGGATGACAGCAAGGCATGTTCCCTCCAAGTCAATGAGATGATGACGGGAGGCAAGTCTGAGCAGCCATGTCATCAAATAATAAACGACCCAAGCCAGCACCAGACCGATGAGCAATCCCGCCAGCAAGTCGCCAAAGAAATGAACACCGAGATACAGGCGCGACCAACAGGTAACAAATGCCCATAGAATCAATGTAGTAGAGAGCAATTTCCTGCGAAACAAAAAGGAGAGGAAGAAGGCGAGGCCCCATGTGTTCGCGGCATGCGCCGACGGACAGCTGTAGCTCACAGGCCTATAGCCATTGACAAGATGCACCATCTCCGACAGTGGATTCTCCGGGTCGCACGGACGCAGCCTTTGCACCATCGGCCGCAGCCATGTAGAGGACATCTGGTCGCAGAGGGTGATGAGCAGTGCGACGGTCAAAAGGCTGAGCACCACAAAGCGCCAAGAGTAATTGCGGCAAAGAAACCAGATGAGGCTGACATAGAAAAGCAACCAGACATTCTTGTAGCTGAACAGCAGCATGAACACATCCCAATAAGGATTATGGCATGCATTCACACTCATAGTCAACCGTGTATCGGCATCTATGAGGAACTGAGGAATAATGGTCAGAATGTCCAATGTTTCTTTTGATTTTATCTGCAAAGGTAACACTTTCCCCCTTGAAAAACAAAAACTTTGTTATTTGTTTTGCTTTTCCCCCGCTTATTCGTATCTTCGCACCATCTTATCAATCATCAAAACTGCATAGCAACATGTTTGGAATAGGAACTCAAGAATTATTGGTCATAGCGCTGATTGTGCTCCTTCTTTTCGGTGGCAAGAAGATTCCCGAGCTGATGAAAGGACTTGGAAAAGGCGTGAAAAGCTTCAAGGAAGGAGTCAACGGTCTCGACGACATCGATGACGAGGCCAAGAAGAAAAAGGACGAAGAGAAACAGGAATGAGCAAATCGGGTGATATCGGCACCTTCTGGGACCACCTCGACGAGTTGCGCAGCGTCATCCTCAGGGTGCTGGGCGTCACGGTGGTCTTTGCCGTATTGGCCTTTGCCTTCAAGGAGCCTCTCTTCAAAGCGGTGCTTGCACCGAGCAAGGGAAGTTTCATCACCTACCGTCTGCTGGGCATCCCCTACTTTCACATTCACTTGATGAACACCGGCCTCACGGAGCAGTTTATGATACACATGAAGGTCGCGCTCTATTGCGGTCTGCTGATGGCCTCACCTTATGTCATCTACCAACTCTTTGGTTTTGTCGCGCCTGCCCTTTACGACAACGAGCGCAAGCCTGCCATCCGTGTGGTGACAGCCAGCTACGCTATGTTTATTCTGGGTTCTGCTGTCAACTACCTGCTTGTTTTCCCACTTACGGTGCGTTTTTTGGGCACCTATCAGGTAAGTCCCGACGTCTCCAACATGCTCACCATCCAGTCGTATGCCGACACGCTCATCTCGATGAGTCTTGTGCTGGGCATCGTTTTTGAGTTGCCTGTGGTGAGTTGGCTCATGGCACTCATGGGTATCCTCAAATGGAAACAAATGGCACGTTTCCGCAAGCATGCCATCATTGTCATCCTGATTATCGCCGCCATCATCACCCCCACCACCGATGCGTTCACCCTCTTCGTGGTGGCGCTGCCCATCTGGTTGCTTTATGAACTGAGCATCCTCATTGTGAGGATTACGTGACAGGCACCACCCTGACGGACAGCCGTTCCCTGTCGAAAATGATGCCTCGCTGTTCGATGAACGCGCTGAGGGCACCGCAGTCAGCCAATTCGCGCGGAGTGCCGATGCTCAGTTGTTTCGGTCCCGCCATGAGCCACACAGTGTCGGCTATCTGAAGAGCGAGTTCCAAGTCGTGCGTAGAGAGAAAGATGGTTTTGTCGGCTGTCCGGCTTAGTTGATGAAGTTTTTGCATCATCTCCACCTTACTGGGATAGTCGAGAAAGGCAGTTGGCTCATCGAGGAAGATGACAGGCGTCTGCTGTGCCAATGCCTTGGCAATCATCACCTTTTGCCGCTCACCATCACTGAGGTTTTGTATCATTCTTCCTTTCAGATTGTCGATGCCTACCAATGTTATCGCCTCATCGACGATAGCATGGTCTTCTGCGGACAATCCTCCCCAAAAACCAGTATAGGGACTGCGTCCGAGTCCCACCATATCCTCGACCGTCATATTCTGCACGTCGGGCCTTGCCGTGAGCACCACGCCGATGAGTTTGGCGAGTTGTTTCTCGCGCAGCAAAGCCAAATCCTTGTCGTGTATGAGCACCTGTCCGTCGAGAGGGGGCTGGAAGGCAGAGAGTGTGCGCAGCAGCGTCGACTTCCCCACCCCATTGGGTCCGATGAGGCAAGTCATACGTGCGTTCTCCAGAGAGGCGTTGATGCCCTCAGCCACCACCTTGCGGTTTTTGCGAGCCATATATCCAATGGTGAGATTCTTCAGTTTTACAGTTTCCATGAGCAGTTTCTGTTTTCAGCGTGCTAAGGTACGAAATAAATTTGAGATTTGAGAATTAAGGTTTGAGATTTAAGCTTCGCTTGATTGTCGGCTGCACCTCGGCATACCGAAAGCAAGCTTTAGTCTCCACTCGGTTTGCACGACAATTGAGGTTTGAGATTTGAGGCACTCACCTCTATCATAAAGAAAGGCAGAACGGATTCACATCCATCCTGCCCCATAAAAAATAATCAAGGGATTATCAAAAGAACTAATTATGCCTCAATAACAATATATGTATAAATAGAAACCGATTCTCAATTACGCTTACCTTTCATCAGGTTTGTTTTACTGATGCAAAGTTCGTAATTAAGAACCGGTCATGAAAAGGAAAAATCCTAAATCGGCGGGGGATTTTCCCTATTGTTTTGGGGAAATTCCCCTTTACTCTCCCTCAGGGATGACAGGTCTTGGTGTTACCGTACCAGGAGCTGGCGTCGCGACAGGAGTCACCTCCGACTTGAACTCCTCGGCTGGTTGCTGGGGCTGCTGAGGCTGTTCAGGCTGTTGCGGTTGTGGTTGAGTCACCTCTTCTCCTGCAGACGGTGCGGGATTACCCTCTGTGTTGTCGGTTTCAGAAACAACAGGTTCGTCAGATTTCTCCTCAGTTTTCTTCTGGGGCTGCTCCGTCTTGGTTTCCGTCTTCTTGTCCTCAGGCAAATCGAGAGCCTTGGGCTTCTCACCCTTCATGATATTGACCGTGTCTTTCTTCGCCGAGTCGGTTTTGACCTCGATGGCTGGAGTTTCTGTCTCATTATGCTTTGAAGAACGCGTCATCCACCACCAAGCAAAAACGCCCAAGACGACAATGACAAGTGCAGTGACGAGCACCACGGGGAATCCGCTCTTTTCTGAGTCCTCCTCCTCTTCATCTCTTACCCGTTGTCTTGCAGGCTTAACAGGCTTCTGGGGTTGTGATGGCCTTTCAGGCTTTACAGGGTTACGAGGTTTTACAGGCTTTTGAGGCTCCTCCTCGTGTTGAGCTTCACTCGGTTGTGATGGTGTGGTTGGTTCTTCCTCTGCACCCGTATTCTTGGCAGCAGTCACCTGTGAGGCGACAGCAGCAGAGAGCACGCCACCCTCCAGATGCTCATCCATCGCCTCATTCATCACCCCGCTGACATGAACGATAGTGATGGAGTAATTGTCCGGACAATCCGACAACTGTTTAATCATCCTGATGAGTTTGGTATTGTCGTTGACAGGCTCACAGATGATTTCCAGCATTTTGCTCTCTGAGATGCACGCATCAGCACCCTTTGTGAGCAGCACGAAATAGTCGCCATACTGCACATTGACAATATGCGCCCGCGTGGGTTCGACCATCTGCTCAGCCTTGGGCATGAAGGTCCTGATGTCCTCAGCCGAATGGTAGAGGATGCTGCGCCCCCTTGGACGGATATGGTAGATACCTGCAGACCCCACATGCGCTGCCATCACACCATGGCGGTGCAGATATAGAAGTGCGAAATGGATGCCTTGGCTGTCGGGACACTTGCGCTCCATGGCATTGGCAGCATTGAGCAATGCCTCGTCGAGCATATCATCGGTGAAAGGCTCATCTGGGCAGGTATTCTGAAAGAAGAAATCAGGCATTACCTTACAGAAGCACTCGCTCGCCTCGAAACCTTTTCCGTCGCCTCCGCAGCCATCTGCCACGATAAAGAGCTTGTCGTGTATGGTTCCCTCACCCACAGCAGGAAAAACGCTGTCTTCCTGAATGGCTTTCCTTCCTGCTCCGGAAGTGGACTGGGGCTTTAAGATATCAAATTTCATAATGTCTGGACTCGTTGATGAGTAGAAGTAAACTAACTGCCGACGGTATTACCGTCACAATTTGCAAAATTATATAAATAATTCTTAATAGCAAAGTTTTCACCCAAAAAGAATACACTAAACGAAAGAGGCGACTATGCACTCTCCCGTTTAGTGTATCAGATGGGCCGCAGCCAGATATTATCGCAGGACTTGCAAGAGGACGAGCATTTGTCTCAATCCCACGAAGCAAAGGCCATAGAGGA
Source organism: uncultured Prevotellaceae bacterium (assembly GCA_902767775.1). Lineage (GTDB taxonomy): Bacteria > Bacteroidota > Bacteroidia > Bacteroidales > Bacteroidaceae > Prevotella. Next base: position 12,930 of record CACXIP010000039.1, read on the forward strand.
TGATGGAAAGAATGATGACGATAATCCACGACATAATACCTTTCATCCCCTTTTCACTAAATGGTCTTGTCAGAAACTCGATGACATTCAATCCCAACATCCATAAGATAGGAATGACTGACACTCCTAAAAGCACAGCCAACAAGACCGAATTTCTGAGATAAAAAACAAAATAAGCGCCCACCAGGCATGCGAAAACCAAACAAACGGTTCCTAATCTGTCAAAAGCATCCATCTATTCAGATTTTAAAAAAGGGGCGGACCGTCTTGGTTTCGGCCTTGACGGCCCGCTCCGACAAACATTAATTATTCACTTTACGTAACTCGCTTACTCCTCGACTGCTGCCTGGGCGGCGGCCAGACGTGCGATAGGCACACGGAATGGCGAGCAGCTTGCGTAGTTCATGCCAATCTTGGCGCAGAACTTCACGGAGCTGGGCTCTCCACCGTGCTCACCGCAGATACCGCAACGGAGTTCGGGACGTACCTCGCGGCCCTCGCGCACAGCATACTTAATGAGCTTGCCAACACCCTTCTGGTCGAGTACCTGGAACGGGTCAACCTTGAGGATTTTCTTGTCGAGGTAGACAGGCAGGAAGCTGGCGATGTCGTCGCGGCTGTAGCCGAAGGTCATCTGGGTGAGGTCGTTGGTACCGAATGAGAAGTACTGAGCCTCAGTGGCGATGCGGTCGGCGGTCAGAGCAGCACGCGGAATCTCAATCATCGTACCGATTTCGAACTCCACCTCAAAGCCGTATTCCATGAACACTTCCTTGGCTGCATACTGGATGACCTCCTTCTGCTGCTTGAGCTCATAGAGCGTACCAATCAGCGGAACCATGATCTCGGGCTTCGGATCCTTGCCCTCTTTCTTCAGCTCGCAAGCTGCGCTCAGGATGGCACGAGTCTGCATAGCGGTAATCTCGGGGAAGGTGATACCGAGGCGGCAGCCACGGTGTCCCAGCATCGGGTTGTTCTCAGCAAGAGAGTCGACACGGCGCTTGATGTCCTCGAGTGAGACGCCCATCTCCTTGGCCATGATCTCCTGTCCGGCCAGATCGTGCGGCACAAACTCGTGGAGTGGCGGGTCGAGCAGGCGGATGTTCACTGGCAGTCCGTCCATAGCCTCAAGGATACCCTTGAAGTCAGCCTTCTGATAAGGCAGCAACTTAGCCAGAGCCTTCTCACGTCCGGCAACACTGTCGGAGAGAATCATCTCACGCATGGCAACAATCTTCTTGTCCTCGAAGAACATATGCTCGGTACGGGTCAGACCGATACCCTTAGCACCGAAAGCGCGAGCCACCTGTGCGTCATGAGGAGTGTCGGCATTGGTGCGAACCTGCAGTTTGGTATACTTGTCGCAGAGGTCCATAAGCTCCTTGAAGTCACCGCTGAGTTCAGCAGCCTTGGTGGGCACCTCGCCAGCATACACCTGACCGGTGGTACCGTTGAGTGAGATAAAGTCACCCTCTTTGTAGACGGTGCCGTCGATTTCGACAGTCTTGTTCTTGTAGTCCACATTGAGAGAACCGACACCTGAGACGCAGCACTTGCCCATACCGCGTGCCACAACGGCAGCGTGTGAGGTCATACCGCCACGAGCGGTGAGGATACCCTCAGCAGCCGACATACCAGCAAGGTCCTCGGGAGAGGTCTCGATACGCACGAGCACCACTCTGTGGCCTTCCTCATGCCACTCCTGGGCATCATCAGCGTGGAACACAATCTGTCCGCAGGCAGCACCCGGAGAAGCGGGCAGGCCCTGTGCGATGCACTTGGCGGCTGTGAGTGCCTTCTTATCGAATACCGGGTGGAGCAACTCATCGAGCTTGTTGGGCTCGCAGCGCATGATGGCGGTCTTCTCGTCAATCATGCCCTCGTGGAGCAGGTCGATGGCAATCTTCACCATAGCAGCGCCGGTGCGCTTGCCGTTACGAGTCTGGAGGAACCAGAGTTTGCCCTCCTGAACGGTGAACTCCATATCCTGCATATCGCGATAGTGCTTCTCCAGATTCTCCTGGATGCCGTTGAGCTGAGCATAAATCTCGGGCATTGCCTCCTCCATGGAAGGATATTTTGCCACGCGCTCTTCCTCGCTGATACCTGCACGCTCAGCCCAACGCTGTGAGCCAAGTTTGGTAATCTGCTGCGGAGTGCGGATACCTGCGACGACATCCTCACCCTGTGCGTTGACGAGATACTCACCATTGAACACGTTCTCACCATTGGCGGCGTCGCGGCTGAAGCAAACACCAGTAGCGGAGGTGTCGCCCATGTTGCCGAATACCATAGCCATCACCGACACGGCGGTTCCCCACTCGTCGGGAATACCCTCCATCTTGCGGTAGAGGATGGCACGGTCGTTCATCCAGCTGCGGAACACAGCGCAGATGGCACCCCAGAGCTGCTCGATGGGATCGTCGGGGAAGTCCTTGCCTGTGCGCTCCTTGATGGCAACCTTGAAGAGGCTGACCAGCTGCTTGAGTTCATCCACAGAGAGGTCCTTGTCGAGTTTCACGCCACGGATGGCCTTCACTTTCTCGATAATCTCCTCAAACGGATCGATGTCCTCTTTGTTGACAGGCTTCATCTCCAGCACCACGTCGCCATACATCTGGACGAAGCGGCGGTAGGAGTCGTATACAAAATGAGGATTGTTGGTCTTGCGCACCATACCCTCTGCCACCTCGTCGTTGAGACCGAGGTTGAGGATGGTGTCCATCATGCCGGGCATGGAGGCACGTGCACCCGAACGCACACTCACGAGGAGCGGGTTCTCAGCATCGCCAAACTTAGAATTCATCAGGACCTCGATGTGCTTGACGGCAGCAGTGACGTCGGCGTCGAGTATCTCCTTGATTTTCTCCTGACCTACCTCATAATACTCATTGCAGCAGTCAGTGGTGATGGTGAATCCCGGGGGAACGGGCACTCCGATAAGGTTCATCTCGGCGAGGTTGGCACCCTTTCCACCGAGCTCCTCACGCATTTTAGCGTTACCCTCAGCCTTACCATTGCCGAAGGTATAAACTCTTTTCTGTTCGCTCATAACTGATTTGATGGTTACTAAAAAATGTGTCTTTGATGTGCAAATTTACTGCAAAATCATGTAACGGCAAAAACTTTTGGATAAAAATTTGCAATGGGGGCATTTTTTTTGAAACTTTTCATTATCTTTGCAAAAACAAACGAGACACCCTCAGCCTCATATTCAGATATGGCAAAAAACAAGAAACCCCTCCCTATATATGAGAATGTAACCATCGCCGCCTGCGCCGCAGAAGGCAAATGTGTGACGCGCGTAGACGACAAGGTGGTCTTTGTGCCCTTTGTCGTGCCCGGCGACGTGGTCGACCTGCAGGTGCGCAAGAAGCGCAAGAGCTACTGTGAGGCAGAGGTGATACGTCTTGTGGAGCCCAGCCAACTCAGGCAGGCCCCGATGTGCCGCCATTTTGGTGTCTGCGGCGGATGCAAGTGGCAGATTCTCCCCTACGAGGAGCAGTTGCGCATGAAGCAGCAGCAGGTGGTCGACCAACTCACCCGCATCGGCAAGATAGAACTGCCCGACATACGCCCCATCTTAGGGTCGGCCAAGACGGCACAATATCGCAACAAGATGGAGTTTGAGTGCTGCAACAAGCGCTGGCTGACACGCGAGGAGATAGCCAGCGGGGTGGTATACGAGGACATGAACGCCATAGGCCTCCATATCACAGGGGCATTTGACAAGGTGCTGCCCATCGAGGAATGCATGCTCATGGACGGACTGAACAACGAGATACGCAACGCCGTGCGCGACTATGCGGCAGCCACCGGCATGACCTACTTCGACCTGCGTGAGCAGCGCGGACTGCTGCGCGACATCATGATGCGCAACTCCAACACCGGCGAGTGGATGGTGCTCATACAGTTTCATTTCGAAGAAGAGGACGACCGCCAGCGTGCAGAGGCACTGCTCGACCATCTCGCAGAGAAGTTCCCGCAAATCACCTCGCTCGTATATGTCGACAACCCCAAGTGCAACGACACCTTTGGCGACCTGGAGGTGGTGACCTACAAAGGCAAGGACCACATCATCGAGACGATGGAGGACCTCCGCTTCAAGGTGGGACCGAAGAGTTTTTATCAGACGAACACCGAGCAGGCCCATGTGCTTTATTCCGTGGCGAGAGAGTTTGCCGGACTCACCGGCACTGAACTCGTCTATGACCTCTATACAGGCACCGGCACCATCGCCAACTTCGTGGCGCGGCAAGCACGACAAGTCATCGGCATAGAATATGTGCCAGAAGCCATAGAGGATGCCAAGGTAAACTCCCAACTCAACGGCATCGGCAACACCTTATTTTATGCAGGGGACATGAAGGACATTCTTACCGATGACTTCATCGCTGAGCATGGACGTCCCGACGTGCTCATCACCGACCCTCCGCGCGCCGGCATGCATCCCGACGTGACGCAGACCATCCTGAGAGCGCGCCCCAAGCGCATCGTCTATGTGAGTTGCAACCCTGCCACGCAGGCACGCGACCTGGCCGACCTCGATGCCTGCTACCAAGTAGCAGCCGTGCAGCCAGTCGACATGTTCCCCCACACACCCCATGTGGAGAACGTCGTCCTGCTCACCCGACGGGAGACGGACGAATCATCCTGAGAAATCAACAAACAAATATTTATCAACCCTAAACCACCAACTATGAAAAAGAAATTATTAGTCACCTGCTTGCTGTTGCTTGCCGTACTCAACATCCATGCCCAGCAAGACAAAAAATGGTATGACACATTCAAATTAAGCGGCTACGGCATGCTCCAGTATCAGTATCAAGACAAGGAGAACACCAAGAGCAATACGTTCAACCTGCGCCTGATGCGTTTGATTCTCGACGGAAAGATTGGCGACTTCGACTGGCGCGCCCAAATCCAGGGCACCAATGCAAAAGGACCTGGCGAGCCTACCGTGCAGCTCGTAGACCTCTACACCGAATGGGTGAAACACAAGGAAGCCCGCATCAGAGTGGGACAGTTCAAGCGAGCATTTACCTTTGAGAACCCCACCCACCCCATCACACAAGGCTGGTATGCCTATGCCGACGTCATCAACAGGTTGTCGGGTTTCGGCGACCGTGCCGGTGAGAAGTCATCGGGTGGACGAGACATCGGTATTCAGTTGCAGGGTGACCTCTTCCCCAACGCCTCAGGACGCCGCCTGCTGCACTATCAGATTGGCGTGTACAACGGCGAGGGCATCAACCGCAGTGACAAGGACAACCGCAAGGATATCATCGGAGGCATCTGGGTGATGCCCATCAGCGGTGTGCGCATCGGTGCCTTCGGATGGACGGGAAGCCACGGAGGGATGATTGATAATGGTTTCGATAAAAATGGTGTCATCGTAGGACAACGCACGAATGTCAGCCTTCCGCTCAACCGCTACTGTCTCTCTGCCGAATATGACAAGGACGAGGTGACCTTCCGTGCAGAGTACCTGCACAGCCAGGGATGGGCAGCACAAGGCATTGGCAGCAACGTCATCGACTATTCCAAGGGCGACCTGGCAGACGGTTGGTATGTTTTCGGCATCGTACCTGTCGTGAAGTCAAAGTTGCATGCCAAGGCACGTTACCAGTGCTATCGCCAGTCAAAGGACTGGGACTCTTCGAAGACTATGTATGAGGTGGGTGCCAACTATTTCATTTCCAAGAACCTGGAAATTACCGCCGAATATGCAAGGGTGAACGACCGCACGCTGAACGAGCAAAACTACAACTTCGTGGACGTGGAACTTGACTTCCGCTTCTGACAACTTTTCACCTTTGTATATATAGGGTCGGACAGGTCCGGCAAGTCTTACTTGTCAGGCCTGTCCGATTTTTCTGACCGATTGAATGTCCGACAGGTCCGACAGGTCCGACGAGTCTGACATGTCCGACTTGTCCGATATGTCTGATTTCTGACAAAAGAAAAAGTTTTTCAATGTTGTACCACGAAATGACACAACACACCTTTAACTTTGCACACGCATTGCTTCAGAGGTAGCATCCCAACCAATGGTTAAGGAAAAAAAGTGGCTGTCCGAAGAAAAACGCAATGATTTTGATAATAATTTGAAATTAATGCCTAACTTTGTGGTCATGAATGAAAACACTGAGCGGCCCTTGGTGACCTGCGACAACCTGATCATCATCGACGCCGATTTCGCCGACCGAGTAGCGTTTGACCTCATCGTCAATTTCGAGCGCATCATCGGGCGACCTATTCCTAATGCCGACCTGGCACGGTGGATAGACTGCCTTGCGCTCGACGGTGGCATCCGCGAGGGTGACAACCAGACACAAGTGGCTATCGTACACAGCAAGGGAAAGACGCGCCTGGACTATTTCACACCAGGCGACTTCAAGAACGAGCTGCACGGCAAGGCCTTCAGCGACAACCTCGGCGAGTTTGCCATCTCCACACTCAGCGAAGAGCACATCATCAGCCGGGCTGACCTCCTCATCGACACCCTGCAACTCGCCCTACACGCCCAAGAGGTGAAGCGCATCGTCGTGGTGCCTGACGAGGAATACTACGACGACATCCGCACAGCCATCCGCCATGCCACAGGGCAACAAGAGCAGACAAGCGAGAAGCGCATCACACTGATGGCGATGCAACCCATGCCGGGAGGCACCTTCTACCAGGAAATCCTCGGCTACTCGCTGATGAGCGCCCTCGGCATCAAGAGTGAGGAAATACCCCAATAGAATCACCAAAACCAAAAAACACAAATATGAGCAGAGTATTAATGATTGGAGCCGGTGGCGTGGCCACCGTAGCGGCATTCAAGATAGCACAGAATGCCGATGTGTTCACAGAATTCATGATAGCCAGCCGCACAAAGCGCAAATGCGACAACATCGTGGCGGCCATCCACAAGGCAGGCTACGACCTCGACATCAAGACTGCGCAGGTGGATGCCGACGATGTGGAGCAACTCAAGGCACTGTTTAATGACTACAAACCAGAACTGGTCATCAACCTCGCCCTGCCCTATCAGGACCTCACCATCATGGAAGCCTGCCTGGCTTGCGGCTGCCACTATCTCGACACCGCCAACTACGAACCCAAAGACGAGGCACACTTTGAGTATTCCTGGCAATGGGCGTACAAGGAGCGTTTCGAGCAGGCAGGCCTCTGCGCCATCCTCGGCTGCGGCTTCGACCCGGGCGTGAGCAGCATCTACACCGCCTATGCCGCCAAACACCATTTTGATGAGATACACTACCTCGACATCGTCGACTGCAATGCCGGCGACCACCACAAGGCTTTCGCCACCAACTTCAACCCTGAAATCAACATCCGCGAGATTACCCAGAAGGGCCTCTACTACAAGGACGGCGAATGGATAGAGACCGAACCGCTGGAGATACACAAGCCCCTCACCTACCCCAACATCGGCCCGCGCGAGAGCTACCTGCTCCACCACGAGGAATTGGAGAGTCTGGTGAAGAACTACCCCACCATCAAGCAGGCACGGTTCTGGATGACCTTCGGCGAGCAATATATCAAACACCTCGACGTCATCCAAAATATCGGCATGAGCCGTATCGATGAGATTGTGTATGAGGCACCCCTTGCCGACGACCCGACCAAGACAGCCAAGGTGAAAATCGTGCCGCTGCAGTTCCTTAAGGCCGTGCTGCCCAATCCGCAGGAACTGGGAGAGAACTACGAGGGAGAGACCAGCATCGGCTGCCGCATCCGTGGCATCAAGGACGGCAAGGAGCACACCTATTATGTATACAACAACTGCTCGCACCAAGCCGCCTATCAGGAGACCGGCATGCAGGGCGTGAGCTACACCACCGGCGTGCCCGCCATGATTGGTGCCATGCTGCTCGTGAAGGGCATCTGGTGCCGTCCCGGCGTGTGGAACGTGGAGGAGTTCGACCCCGACCCCTTCATGGCACTGCTCAACGAGAAAGGCTTGCCCTGGCACGAGGTCTTCGACGGAGATTTGGAGGTTTAAGAAATACATTAATCAACAAACAAAACAACGATCAATAACACAAGGTGACAGGAGAACAGGATAAAAGGTCGAGACTAACAGAGCATTTCTCTCACCCCTTACCTCTTACCCCTCACCACTAATCAAACAACTATGGCAAAAAAAGAAATCATCACACAAACCGACGGCACACAGGAGGGTAAGCTCAAAGCCCTTCAGGCCGCCATGGCAAAAATAGAGAAGGACTTTGGCAAAGGTTCCATCATGAAGATGGGCGACCAGCAGGTAGAGCCCGTTGAGGTCATCCCCACTGGCAGCATCGCACTCAACGCCGCTCTTGGCGTGGGCGGACTGCCCCGCGGCCGCATCATCGAGATTTTCGGTCCGGAGTCATCTGGCAAGACCACACTTGCCATCCACATCATCGCCGAGGCACAGAAACGAGGCGGCATCGCAGCATTCATCGATGCAGAGCATGCTTTCGACCGCTTCTACGCCGCCCACCTGGGTGTGGATGTAGACAACCTGCTCATCTCGCAGCCCGACAACGGCGAGCAAGCCCTTGAGATTGCCGACCAACTCATCCGCTCTTCAGCTATCGACGTGCTGGTGGTCGACTCGGTGGCTGCCCTCACTCCGAAGTCAGAAATCGAGGGCGACATGGGTGACAACAAGGTAGGTCTGCAAGCCCGCCTCATGAGCCAGGCTCTGCGCAAGCTTACCTCCACCATCTCCAAGACCAATACCTGCTGCATCTTCATCAACCAGTTGCGTGAGAAAATCGGCGTGATGTTTGGCAATCCCGAGACAACCACCGGCGGCAACGCACTGAAGTTCTATGCCAGCGTGCGCCTCGACATCCGCCGCGTCACCACCCTCAAGGACGGCGACCAGGCCATCGGCAACCAGGTGCGTGTGAAGGTGGTGAAAAACAAGGTGGCTCCCCCCTTCCGCAAGGCAGAATTTGAAATCCTCTTCGGCGAGGGCATATCAAAAACTGGTGAACTGGTGGACCTTGGCGTGGACAACGACATCATCCAGAAGAGCGGCTCTTGGTTCTCCTACAACGGGTCGAAACTCGCCCAGGGACGCGACGCCACTAAACAGCTGCTGGCTGACAATCCTGAACTGTGCGAGGAAATCGAAGCCAAAATCATGGCAGCACTGGCAGAGAACCAATAACACACGCTGACTGTGTTTTTCATACACAGCCTCTTGCCACAACGGATGCGGCAGGAGGCTGTTTTCATTTTGCACCTGTGCCATCCTGTCACATTTTTCTGGCACATGTCAGTTTTGGCACACCATTTGTTGTATATAGGGCAGACAACTAAAAAATGTCTGAAGAAAAAGGGAAATCAACTAGATTACAATAACAAATAAAAACAATACAACAATGGGAAAAATTATTGGAATTGACTTAGGAACAACCAACTCTTGCGTCTCAGTATTTGAGGGCAATGAGCCAGTAGTGATTGCAAACAGTGAGGGTAAGCGCACCACCCCGTCAGTGGTGGGATTCGTGAAGGACGGCGACCGCAAGGTGGGAGACCCCGCCAAGCGTCAGGCCATCACCAACCCCCAGAACACCGTCTACAGCATCAAGCGCTTCATGGGCGAGACCTATGAGCAGTGCCGTAAGGAGTGCGAGCGCGTGCCGTTCAAAGTGGTAAACGAAGGCGGTTATCCGCGTGTGGAGATTGAGGGCCGCAAATACACCCCGCAGGAAATCTCTGCCATGGTGCTTCAGAAGATGAAGAAAACCGCTGAGGATTATCTCGGTGAGGAAGTGACAGAGGCTGTGGTGACCGTGCCCGCCTACTTCAGCGACTCACAGCGTCAGGCCACCAAGGAGGCTGGTCAGATTGCTGGTCTCAACGTGCGCCGTATCGTCAACGAGCCGACTGCTGCCGCTCTCGCCTATGGTGTGGAGAAGGCCAACAAGGACATGAAGATTGCTGTCTTCGACCTCGGTGGCGGTACCTTCGATATCTCCATCCTGGAATTCGGTGGCGGTGTGTTTGAGGTGCTCTCCACCAACGGTGACACTCACCTGGGTGGTGATGACTTCGACCAGGCCATCATCGACTGGCTGGTGCAGGAGTTCAAGAACGACGAGGGTGCCGACCTGCGTCAGGACCCGATGGCTATGCAGCGTCTGAAGGAAGCTGCCGAGAAAGCCAAGATTGAGCTTTCGAGCAGCACATCGACGGAGATCAACCTCCCCTACATCATGCCTGTGGGTGGCGTGCCCAAGCACCTGGTGAAGACACTCACCCGTGCTAAGTTCGAGCAGTTGGCTCACCATCTCATCCAGGCTTGTCTGGCTCCTTGTCAGAAAGCTATTGCTGATGCCAAACTGAGCACCAGCGATATCGACGAAGTCATCCTCGTGGGTGGTTCGAGCCGTATCCCCGCCGTGCAGACCTTGGTGAAGAACTACTTCGGCAAAGAGCCTTCCAAGGGCGTGAACCCCGACGAAGTGGTGGCAGTGGGTGCTGCTATCCAGGGTGCCATACTCAACAAGGAAGGCGGCGTGGGCGACATCGTGCTGCTTGACGTGACCCCGCTGACCCTTGGTATCGAGACTCTCGGTGGCGTGATGACCAAACTGATTGACGCCAACACCACCATCCCGTGCAAGAAGAGCGAGGTCTTCTCCACCGCAGCCGACAACCAGACAGAGGTGACCATCCACGTGCTTCAGGGCGAGCGTCCCATGGCAGCACAGAACAAGTCCATCGGACAGTTCAACCTCACCGGCATCGCTCCCGCACGCCGTGGCATTCCTCAGATTGAGGTGACATTCGATATCGATGCCAACGGTATCCTCAACGTCTCCGCTAAGGACAAGGCCACCGGACGTGAGCAGGCCATCCGCATTGAGGCTTCCTCTGGTCTGAGCAAGGAGGAAATCGACCGCATGAAGGCTGAGGCCGAGCGCAATGCAGAGGCCGACAAGCGCGAGCGCGAGCGCATCGACAAGATGAACCAAGCCGACTCGATGATTTTCCAGACCGAGACATTCCTCAACGAGAATGGTGACAAGCTCGGTGCCGACCGTGCCAATGTGGAGGCAGCCGTCGCCCAACTGAAAGAGGCCCACAAGAGCGGTGATGTTGCCACCATCGACAGCGCCATCAACAACCTCAACCAGGTGATGCAGGCTGCCAGCGCCAAGATGTATCAGCAGGCAGGTCCTCAGCCAGGTGCAGGAGCAGGTGCCGGCGCCAACTACGGCGGCCAGCAAGGTCCTCAGCAGGAAGGTCCCAAGACCGACGACAACATCCAGGACGCCGACTTCGAGGAGGTGAAGTAAAGCGGTGTTTAAAAGCATCTATAGAAAGTGGTGTAACTCACGTAGTTGCACCATTTTTTTGTTATGTGAACCAGGGGCAGGTATTTTGATTGAAAGCAGCAATCAAGTACTGTCCTTCTGATTGCTGCTTATCCCATATCTGAATCGAAACACCCTTAGTCCATAGCGATTCATTTTATATAACCCTCTTGGTCATAGCAACGATGATATTTGTTGATAAGGTCTATGAGTGACTGAAGTCCTGGTTGCTCACAATGCAAATGGCGGAATTTGGACAGTTGGTTATAACGCTCCATCGAGCCAATGCGAAGTCTATCCTCAATATCAGTGGGTATCAGAAAGGAAGCACGGGAGAGAAGATAAGGGTAGAACTCCGTCAGGAAGATATGTATTCCCGCCAAATCGAAGTCGCCAAAATGAACATAACGGTTGGGGATGGTCTGCAACCAATCACGCAGGTCAGCGGACTGGGGATAACGAGATACAAACAAGAGCCGATTGCCTACCTGAGACTCAAAAAGATCACGCTGGCGACGAATCAGCCGAAAGTTCTCCATGTTCTCAACTCCCACGACTATAACATCTTCTGGAATCGAAAAAGACCGCCAGTCTGTAACATATAAGAAACTGCCCTCATGAGGACAGACCACAAATTCATGACCGTTCAACAGGCATGGTATATGCTTATACGAATTAACAGGAAATCCTGGGCAAGAGCGAACTTTCAACAATTTTGAATTACCGGTCTGAGAAGCCAAATCTGAACGTGTCAGAGTCTCTTTCGCAGTCCATTCTGTAGTAATATCAATATGACGGAACTCCTCAAAACGAGATTCAAGAAACATTTTCAATGCATCAACCTTGACGGCACGATACGACCGTCGGCTGCCATGAGCCGCCACTGACAGCAGTCCTTCAGAGAGCAGCTGTTCCCCTATGTCCTTTCGCAACAAACTGGCAGGCACGGCCTCTCCTGCCAAGAGCCGTCTCAGGCAATCTATCAGTGTTTTTGAGATTTTCATCACGCATTGATCGTCATCAGACGCTTGATATGCGTCTGCGACTTGCCGTCCTTTGTCAGCAGATAATTGTATTTATAAAGGTCGGCATTATATCCCATTGGAGAACTGTTGATGAGATAGATGTTACGCACATTGGCAAATTTCAGGATGCCACTCACGTTGCTGGGATGCAGTTTGCCTATCTCGTCCATCATGCAGTGGATGATGAAATCTCCCTTCTTTCGCGATGCCCTCGTCTTGAATACGTTGATCAGCATGATATTGACCATGGCCTTCACCAGGATGTCCGTACCGTCGGAACCTACGTTGTTGATGCGCTCCACCCATCCAGTGTTGTTATCGTTCTCTTGAATCCGGAATTGCAGTCGGAATGTGTCTGAGAGCGTCAATTCCGTCCGTGACGATTCCTTCTGCAGTTGTTTCATGAACTTCTTGAGATACTCCACCACTTTGGCATTCACCTTGTCGTGGTCACAGTCAGAGAAAAGATTCAGTTCACCGATATTGAGCGAGTTTTCCTCAGTGAAATCACGGATGGAGCGAAGCAGCAACATCATTTTGTCGGACGACTCCTCTGCCCTCAGTTCGATGCTGTGGATGACGCCTGCGAAATTCCTCTCTTGAAAGTCACGGTTCACGTCATTGATGATGCCTTTTATTTCAGCAGCGTGGTTCATCAGCAGTCCCACCTCTCGTGACACACTTCGCAGAATTGTGTTGTAATGTTCACTGACCCGAGCCCTGTAAACCTCAATCTTGTCATTTTCGATGAAGTCTTGCAATCCGAGTGAGAAAGCAAGATAATCCTCATCATATTGCGGTGAGATGAAATGGAAGGTGTTGTTGGCTCCGAAATGAGAATTGAACGAGTTGACAGACCGTTTCAATTCATCCATTTTCAGTCGTTTTTTATTGACACTTCCTCGCATCTGGACCACCAAGTCCGCACATTGGAGGGAAGACGCCATGGCCACATCGTCCTTGAACAACGATTCTGGCAGGATGTTTTCCACTTGGCAGAGTTGATCATATTGCTTCAATCCCTCCGTCATGGCAGTTAGAGTATCCTTTTTCGACTTGAGGGTCCCGGCCATTTCCGCATGTTCGGCCTCATATCGTTTCTGTTTGTCTTCATACGATTGTCGAGTTTGCAAGTCACGGTTCTCCAACAAACGTTTCTCTTCTCTAAACTCAGTCTCATGTGAAAACAATTCCTCTTCATCCTTACGATACTCTATGACAAAGTGGCGTTGCTCTCTTATTTTGTCAAGCCTGCTTTTCACATTGTCGATGTCGCGGCGGCATAGTTCAATGGCATTTGTGTCGGCCCCTTTCCCCTTCAGTTCCTCTCGTTCTTGTCGTTCCATCATTGAACGTCTTTCATCAATATCATTCCGACGGGCGTTTTCCTCTTCATTTTGCCGCTGAATAAAAGTATCAAAATTCCGCTGCAAGCTTCTCAGAGCGGTATTGTATTCACTGTCAGCAGCTTTCATTTCCTTGTCACGCTTGGCACGTTGCTGCTCACGCGCTTTCTTCTCACGTTCCAAGTCAAGTCGTGCTTCGTTGTAAGCAGCCGCCCTCTTTTCGCGTTCGGTATCTATCTGTTCTTGCTCTTTGCGTTCGGCCCGATGCAAACGCGTCTCAGCATCCTTCACCTTCAAGGGGATCTGCTCTGTCTGCACTCTCAGGTTTGTTTCCTGCTGTTGCAATTCCGACAATTTCGCATGGTAACTCTTACGGACATCATCCAATTCTTTCTCACATTGTTGCTGCAAGTCGACAAGTTCCTTTTTCTTGGCAGAGATCGCTTCCTGCAGTTGCTTCTGCAGGTCTCGGTATTCATCAGGCGTACGATGGTGTGCTGGGATGGCATCCAGATTAATACTTATCCCGAAAAGGCTTCCATCAGCAGCGATTTCTGGTGAAAGTCCTTGGGCATAGAGCACCTGCTGCTCATCCACCACCTTGCCGATATTGTCCTCCCAGCCAGGCTTGTTCTCAGTCAGCCACTCATACAGCGACCCTTTCCAACGATTGAGGGTGTCTGTTGTCTTGGTCAACTCATCCTGAAGCATTCTCATTTCGGCACGCACCGATTCTTGTTTTCGGTGAAAATCCTGTTCTATCTGTTCACATTTCATCTGGCCTTCCTGCCGCAACGCTTTCAGACTGTTGCTCACGATGGCTAATTGGCTTTTCAGTTCATGCTCTTGGGCAAGCAAGTCGTTGATGGTCCTTTTGCAAGCTTCTGTCTCTTCCTTCATTGGATGCCAATATTGCAGTTCAGACAATCTCTTGTCGGTCCTGCTGCAATTTTCCTGCAAAACATTTATACGTTCATCCGACTTCGCCAGCCATTCGTCATAGGCATCTTCGACTGTCTTTTTCCGTTTGTCACGCAGTTTGGCACCATTGTCCCTCTCTGCCAACATCACATCACGTTGGCGTTGGGTGTCTTCCTTCAATGACAGATCAAAAGCCGCCCACTCTGCATCAAGGGCCATATAGAGCGCACGATACTTTTCTGTCACATCCCTATACTGCTCCTGGAGAGCCCGAAGCATGTCTTCCTTCTTCGCCTTTTCCGACAGCAATTTGGGTTCTTGAGCATCAAGGGAGATCATATCATTGATATGGATTTCCTCATAATACTTTCGCTTTTTGCGGATATCTCCCAAACGCACATCGCAAGCACTGATCTTCTTTGTCAGTTGGTCGTGCTCCTTCTCATAACCTTGCTGCAAGTCCTTCAATTTGGCAATGATTTTACCAAGTTTATCCTGAAGCAAGCGTATCTCGTCCTCTACCAATGGCATCTGTTCACGGGTGTGGGCAACCACAAAGTTCAATTGATGCCACGTCTGCCTGATGTCATATTCCAAGGCTACCAGCAGCCGATAGGTGTCAATCACCTTGTTGGCTTTGGTACGCACCACCACTTCACCATTG
>CACXIP010000040.1 GCA_902767775.1 uncultured Prevotellaceae bacterium
GCTCAAGGAGACGTCACCCCCATGATTGCCTGCCACCTGCAGGCGCACCAGGTCGGTGCAGGAATTGCGGAACGGCATGCCGTAGGCACCATAGATGACAACACAATACTGGCCGTTGCCCAGCTCGTTGATTCTCACACTGTGGCCGTTGTCGCGCGAGGACACCATCTGTGCACTTTCCAAGCGGCATCCCTCTGGCAGGGTGAGCATCATCTGTGAGGCGGTATAGGAACCTGTCCCCGTGAGGTGGAGGGTCAGTTCGCTGCCTTTGGCGGTCACTTCCATCGCGTCGCTCATCGAATGATTGGCGTTGCGGGGCGCCGAGGAGCTACCGCTGGCCACCATCTTCACGATGAGCATCACGTCGGTGATGGTAATCTGACCGTCTTTGTTGACATCGGCGTTCTTCTGGTTGAACGAACTCATCTCCATGCCCCTCACATTGCACACCGTTATCATCACGTCGGCCACCGATATTGCGCCGTCACCGTTGGCATCACCAGGAAGTCCGTCGTTATCGGTAAAATATCCGCCCTTCCATACGAAATAGGTGTCGGTCTCTGATGTCTTGTCCAACGTCATATCCTCGGGATAATCCAAATAGCAGGGATTTGTGTCTGTGCCTACACCGACGCAGGCGGTGATGTCAAACGACTGGTTAGCCATGTCATTCACCGTGAGGGACCGCAAAGCCAAGCAATTCTTGAGCATGTTCTCTGTGGAGGCCGGTCTCATCGAGAATCCGAAGCCGTTTGGATCCGGTATGGTGACCCATGAGATGGTGATGCCCGAGAGGTCAAGTTCCTTCAACTGGGTGCAGCCGCTGAACATCTCGTAGAAACTGCTCACGCTCCCGGTGTTGAGGTTTGTCAGGTCGATGGAGGTGATGGCCATGTCCTTGAACCATTGGTAGCAACTGGTGGGCCGTGCGTTGGCGAAACTGGCGTCGAAAGTCACGTTGGTGACGGACTGTGAACTGCTTTGCCACGTCGGAGCCACATCTCCCGTGTTGAGCCAGTGGACCTCAGTTCCCTGATGATAGAAGTCGGTAAAGGATGTGTCGTAGTGGAAGGCCAGGGATGTGGACTGAACCGTGGCATACGCCTTCGTCACGTCGGTGAAGTAACCATATTTGTAGTGATACAATTTCTTTCCGTTGTAGTAGCCTATCGCAGAATTCAAGATGTCACTTCCAATGGTCAGCGGATAATCAAGTTCGCAGGGACTGTTGGCAGAACCTACTTCATCGAAAGCGTCAGAGTCAAGACCGATGGCGGTACTGGGAATGGAAAGCCTCTTCAGGTTGGTGTTCCAGAGCAACGAGTTACAGTCTCTTAAGTTGGAGAAGACGAAGTTGCTCAGGTCAAGGCTTGTTAGGCCGGAGCAACTGTGAAACATATAATTCATCATATATACGTTGGAGGTGTCGAAATGACTCAGGTCGAGGCTTGTCAGGCCGGAGCATTCAAGGAACATACCACTCATGTCTATCACGTTGGAGGTGTCGAAATTGCTCAGGTTGAGACTCGTCAGGCCGGAGCATCCGGCGAACATATTATTCATGTCAGTCACGTTTGAGGTGTAGAAACAACTCATGTTGAGTTCTTTCAGACTGGAGCATCCGTAGAACATACTGCTCATGTTGATTACGTTGCCTGTGGTGAATTGGTAGTTGCCGAAGTCAATATTTTCCAGTCTGCTGCATCCGTAGAACATATTACTCATATTCCTCACATTGGAGGTGTTGAGGAATTCGAGGCCCTCTATGGTGGTGAGATTCGTCATTCCCTCAAACATGCTGCGGCATGAATTAATCAACGATGTATATTGTAAACTGATGTCGAAGGTAACAGTCTCTATGAACTCTCTCACATATTGTCCATACACTTGGTCGGTAATCCAAATTGGCTTGTCAGAGCCGTCTGCCGCCTTATCGTTCATTCCATAAGTCTTTTCCTCTCGGTACTCTCTGTACTTATCGCTGTAGAATGCCAGTGTCTTCATGTCGGGCGACAGCACGGCGTATGGCTCTTTAGGTATACCGATGAACCAACCGCTCTTCCATTTAAAGGCATTGTCTTCTGCCAGGGAGGCGGGGATATAGTCTTCAGGATAGATGAGTGTGCAGGGATTCTCTGAGGTTCCCACGCCCTCGCAGGCACTGCTGCTGATGTAGGCTGCCGAGGAGGAGATGATCAGTTTGCTCAGGCTGGAGCAGTCATTGAGGAGCCATGATGTGTCGATGTCCGTTCCCCATGTGAAACTTTTCAGGTTGAGGCTTTTTAAGTTGCTGCATTTATAAAACATTTGGTGGAAGTCTCTGACATTCGACGTGTCGAAATGGCTCAAGTCGAGGTCCTCGATTTCGCTGCAGTACATGAACATCTGGAACATGCTGGTCACCTCGGAGGTGTTGAGGTATTCAAGGCCATAGATTTCTCTGATGGGTATACCTTGGAACCAGTGTGAGCAAGTCTTGGGGCGATAATTGGCAAAGGATTCGTCAAAGAACACCTTGTTTGTGCCGATAGCCGCGGCATCCGCACACCAATCGGGGTAGTTACTGCCTGTGTTCATGCTGTAGATCTTATATTTGCCATCCAAAATACCACTCCATGACTCACGGTTTCCGTCATAATAGAATTTGAGTCTGTAATCTCCATTAAGCGAATAATCCAGCACGGCATAGGCCTCAGGTAACTTGAAATATCCACCCTTCCAAAAGAAATAGCCGTCATACTGCGTGATGCTCTGCGGCGTGAAAATTTCGGGGTAGTATAATGTGATGGGGTCGTGAGAGCCGACACCAAAGAAGGCATCGGAGTCGAGGTGGTTGGCGGAGACGGGTACAACCAGATATTTGAAATTAGAATTCTGCAAAAGTCCTTTGGTGTTAACAGAGGACTTGAAATCGAAGGCAGAGAGGTCAATTTTTGATCCATTTTCACTATCACCTATAATCTCGGAAAACATATAACTCATGTTGGTCACGTTGGAAGTGTCGAAATGGCTCAGATCCAATTCCAAACCCCAAGAGCCTGTCATTCTATAAAACATGTAACTCATGTCGGTCACTATAGATGTGTTGAGGTTTTCCATGCCACTAAAACTGACGACAAGTCCCGACAAATCTTCAAACCAATGCGATGTGTTGGTGGGTCGGTAGTCGGCAAAACTGCTGGTGAAAACAATTTCAATGGTTTCGCCATCTGTAATACTGAGTTTCCCGCCGTTCTCGGGCAGCAGGAAAGTATCCTCCTCCCTGGTATTCCGCAGGTTGTCATAATAGAATGTGACATCCGTGTCCGTTATATATCCTTCTCCAGCGTTATCTTTCGCCACCACGGTATAGTACGCCTCCTTGCCGCTGTTGGAGGGATATGTGAAGTTGCCGCCTTTCCATGAGAACCAACCATCATACTGCGAAATGCCCTGCGGTGTGAAGCCAGCGGGGCAGATGAGGGTGCAGTATCCGAAACTGGGTGTATATATAAATGCCGTCTCTGAGAGGTTGTCGGCGGTGGCGGGTATGGTGATGCGCTGGAATTCGGACTGCCCCATCATCCCGTCGGTCAGGGTACCTTGATTGATAGTGAAAGATGAGATGTCGAGGTTATCCACACCTGATACATAATTGAACATACTGCACATGTCTTTCACGTTGGATGTGTCGAAAAAGGAGAGGTTGAGGTTTTCGACCGCGCATGTCTTTACCTCATCACCATCTTCATATTTTCCGAGGGCATAGAACATGTTGCTCATGTTGGTCACTTCAGAGGTATTGAAGTATTGCCATCCTTCAAAGGACACCTTGACCCTGGCCTGCAGCCAAAAGAACCAATTGGCAGTGCTGTGTGGCCGGTAGTCGGCAAAACTTGGGTCGAATCGGACATTGACGTAATCGGCGACAGGAATGTTCACCTTTCCGTAGTTATCCGGCACATCAACGGTCTCATTTCTGATGCTCCGCTGTTCGTCGTAATAGAATGTGGCGGTGACACTGTGCAGACTGCCATTGCTTGCCACATTTTTCTCAAGGTCACAGTAGGCCTCCTGTGCGCTCGCACCAAGTGCTCCCGTCATGATCAGGAGCAGGGTCAGTAGAAATAAAGATGTTTTTTTCATCTCTTTGTGTTTTTAGTTGTTTTCAGGTAGGTAATATTTTCGGTACAAATTTAACAAAAAATTGTTAACCGTGAGTTGTCTCACAATATTTTTTTTTAGTTCAATACCTTTTTTTGTATCATGACATCATTTTGCCATGTTCAACCATCTAACTCGGCACAAGGAAAATTCTGAAATTCTATAATTCGGGAAAAGAAAAACAAAGAAAAAAGAGAATGAAGAGATCATTCCTCACGAATTTGAGAATTAGAGAATTAACCTGGCACAAGGAAAATTCTGAAATTCTATAAATTCAGGAAAAGATAAAACAAAGAAAAAAGAGAATGAAGAGATCATTCCTCACGAATTTGAGAATTAATGAATTCTACTTTCTCTAGTTGAAAGTAGTTAAAGAAGTTAAGCCTAATGATTTGCTTGTCATCTATTTATGGCCAAAGCAATATCCTCCAAATAGATAAAGGTAATGGCTTTAACTTCTCAGCGAAGCGATAACTTATTAACTACTTGCAAGTTGAGCAAAAGCGAAACTTGTGTATGTTATGTCATTCTAGACAATGATTCGGGTTTTGTGATAGTTCTCGCGGAACTCCGAAGGACTGCATCCCTTCTTTTTCTTAAAAATGCGGTTGAAATTGCTGAGATTGTTGAACCCGCAACTAAAGCTTATTTCTGAAATGCTTCTTGCTGTATCAACCAGCAGTCTGGATGCTGCGCCCAACCTCATGTCAATGATGTAATCGGTCAGGTTGCGCCCTGTGTGCAGTTTGAAGAAACGGCTGAAGGCACTTGTACTCATACCCGCGATGTCGGCCAACTGCGCCAGCCGAATCTCATCCATATAATTCTTGCTGATGAAATTTTTTACTTTGAGAATTCGCCTACTGTCATCCTCAACAGCAATCTTGGCGAAACTTGAAGAAGCCAATGGTCGCGCACCACTGCACTTGGAAAGTTCATAGAGGATGGTGAGGAACTGTATGACTGCATAAAACCCCTCCTTAATAGAGCTCAATGTATCCAGTTTGTCATAAACTTTCATGATGGCACTCACAGGGAAGCAAAGTCCCTTACGAGCCTCATTGAACATCTTTTGCAAGGAGAGAAAGGGTGTCTTACCAAGGAAAGAGTCTTCACCTAAAGGAAAATCAAACTGCACTGTAATCTCCCTTATCTCGTCACTCTTGCACTCATACTGCTCCCACACATGCTCCAGGTCTGGACTGGTGATGAGCACCAAGTCATATTCTCCAATCACCTCACTGCTATCACCCACAATCCTCCTGACACCAGCTGCATGTTCCACGAAATTAAGTTCGAAAACCTCATGATTGTGAATGGGATAGGTGAACTCTTTCTTGCGCCTGTCGGCAATATAGAGAATGTCCTTTCCCATAAGGGGGGTGATTTCGTGTAAGATTCTCCTTTCATCCATACACCAACCGATAATAAAAAGATAATTGAGAAAACGTCAGAGTTTGAGACCTTTCAAAATCTCGCTCATCTTCTGTACGGTAGTAACCCTGGTGGGCACCAGCGGGAGCCTCAGCACGTTTTCGATGAAGCCCATCTCATGAAGGAGAGCCTTCACTCCTGCAGGATTGCCGTCGACGAAGAGCAGGCTGTACAGGTCGGTGAACTTATGATGGATTTTGCGCGCTGCCGCATACTCATTATTGAACTCCAGCCTAATCATACGCGAGAATTCCTTGGGCAGAGCGTTGCCGATGACTGATATCACACCCACAGCTCCGCTTGCCACCATAGGGTAAGTAAGCGCGTCATCACCGCTGATGATGTCGAAACGCTCCGGTTTGTGCTTGATGATTTCATCGACCAGTTCCAAACTGCCGCTTGCCTCCTTGATGGCAACGATGTTGTCGCAGTCATTGGCAAGTCGACAGGTGGTTTCCGCCCTCATCAGGACACCAGTTCGTCCGGGCACGTTGTATAAGACTACCGGCAGGCGCGAAGCCTCTGCTATTGCCTTGAAATGTTGGTATAGTCCTTCTTGTGAGGGTTTGTTGTAATATGGGCAGACGCTCAGCACGCCGTCGATACCCTTGAAGTCACCGTCGCGCAGTTGTTCCACCACAGATGCGGTATTGTTGCCTCCACAACCCATCAAAATAGGTACACGCCCTTTCACCTGTGCAACAATTTGTTGTCGGATGCGTTGTTTCTCTTCCTCAGTGAGGCATGGTGTCTCGCCTGTGGTCGCCAAGATGCAGAGGAAATCTGCTCCGTTGTTGAGTTGATAGTCAACCAATCTCTCTATCGCCTCATAATCGACACTGCCATCCGTCTTGAATGGTGTGACCAATGCGATACCCAATCCTTTGAAAATATTCTGAGCCATAACAATTTAACAACAAAAAAGCAGCTGAAGCGACTTTCTGTTCAGCATTTGTGGTGCAAAGTTACGAATTATCAGCGTAAAAACGACATAAAAAACGATGATTCGCAAAAAAGAATGAAAAAAACTCAAAAAAGGAGCAAAGTGTTTCCTCATCTTGTCCTGCAACATTTATAGCACAAAACAAAAGATGTTGCCCTATTCTCATTTTTTTTGATTAATTTTGCCACAAGATTATATTGGTCGTTTGGGGGGGGTCGTTTAGTCGTTTGGGGGGTTAGTCGTTAGGTCGTTTGGGCGTGGACGGTTAGGAGTTTAGACAATACAACAGCTTATCAAGAACATCATCATAAATATGCAAGACCGACAGATTACACTTAGTATCCTTATCCCCACGTACAACCAAGTGTGCGTGGAACTGGTGAAATCGCTTCAGTCGCAGGCAGAACAGGAAGCCTTTCTCACTTATGAGATTTTGGTGGGCGACGATGGCTCCACCGACGCAACAGCTGTGGAAGCCAATGAGGCTATCAACGCCCTGCCCCACTGCCGCCATATCGTTTTTGGCAACAATGTAGGACGTGCAGCCAACAGGAACCGCCTTGCTCAAGCAGCAAACTATGAGTATCTACTGTATGTCGACAGTCATATGTCGGTGGTTTCCAACGACTACATTAAGCGGTATCTGAACTGCCGAAATCACGACTTGGTATATGGTGGATATTGCATCAAAGAAACAACATCCCTGCCCAAGGGGAACCTGCGCTTGGCATACGAAATGTCGTGCATCAATCAGCAGAGCATCACAGCTCGCAGTCAATCCCCACATGCCCATTTCCATACTTCCAACTTCATGGTGCGCCGTGATGTGATGCTCCGCTATCCCTTGGATGAACGGTTCAAGCATTATGGGTATGAGGACGTACTGTTTGGCAAAACGCTCAAGGAGGCAGGCATAGAAGTTTTCCATATCGACAACCCATTGGGATTCCATCAATTTGAGAGCAACGAGCGTTTTTTAGAGAAAACCGATGAGGGACTGCAGACACTATGGAATTTTCATGAGGAATTAAGAGGCTATTCGAGGCTTCTTGGTATTATAGAGCGGCTTCAACACTGGCACCTTGCATGGATTCCCCGATGCCTGTTTCAATTGACAGGAAAATCGCTGCGAAACCATCTCACCGGTCCACGCCCCACCCTGTTTGCATTCAAGATATACCGACTTGGGAAATTGGCAAATTATAGTTCACAACATTAACCGCTATCAACTTGCGATAATTCCATTTTTTATCACTTTTTTTTTACCTAAACGATTTTTTTATTATATTTGCAACGTGTTTGAATACAGAATATGTTTCACTAAAAAGGATAAAAGTATGAGAGTCAAAACATTATTCATGATTGCAGTGGCTGGTCTGCTGAATTTCACGGCCGCCAATGCACAGTATGATGGTAGTGTTTCCTCACCCACCGTTCAAGGTGAGCTGACACCCGAACAAATGAAAGCCCGCGAAGCCCAACTGGAAGAGGCCAAGAAAGAGAAGGAGAAGGCTGATAAAATCCTAAAGGAGCAGGAAAAGCAGAAGAAAGAAGCTGAGAAAAAGGCAAAAGAAGCCAAGAAAAAGCAGAAAAAAGCCGAAAAGGAGCGCAAAGCCAAGGAGAAAGAGCTGAAAAAGCAGAAGAAACTCCAAAAGCAAGCTGAGAAGGCCGAGAAAGACCGCATCAAAGCGGAAAAGAAACAGGCCAAAGCACTAAAGGAACTAAAGAAGATGCAATAAGGAGAGCGGGACAATGTCCCGCTTTTTTAATTGGAAATCAACTAATTACCTGCTTTTGTGGCGAAGGTACCAACTGTGGGTGAAGACGACATATACGAGCAATGCCATCACTGTCAAGATTAAGGCGATGGAGAGCACTTGCATATTGGATGCTGTCAGCACCCCACTGATAAGGGGGCCATTCATCGAAATGCCCCATCCTATGCCAGCCGCTATTCCCATCTCAAAAGCGAGGAAGAAAGAACTTTGTGAGGTGCCTCTCTTACTATGATGACTCAGTTTGATGAAAATGAGCAGAAAACGCGACCCTATCAGTCCCATGCCCAATCCTACGAGCATCGGTACGATGAATAATGACATTGTCTGCATACCGTTCATCAGCAGCAGAATGGAAAAAATGAGCAAGATAAGTCCAGAAACTATCTCAATTTTCATCTCCGCATTGACAAACACATATTTCTCCGCAATCAAAGCCAGGAGAAAGCCCATCATCAGAACTGCGAAGAAGAGAGGATTGTCCAACTGTACTGTCAGCAATAGGCCCAATGCCACCGTGACGACCAACAGATTGACAAAAAGAGCCCATGCCCCTGGGAGGAAGAAACGATCGAGACTGAACAACCGCACATTGTCTTCTGGTGTACGGAATGGAAACCTCACCATCAACACAAAGATAATGGCCACCAATGTGAGTGCGGCACTCACCCAAGTCGTCGCAACCATTCCACGCGTGCGTATCAGCAATATAGCCACCAGCGGTCCGAGCGACATGGCGAACCTGCCAAACCATGCCGCAGCATAGTTGGCCTCCGTTCGCTGCCTTGCCTCACAAGTATCGATAACCAGTGTACTTGTCAGCACCATCTGTGCCAAACCGAATAAGGCCCCAGTAGCCACCCTCACCCCCATCATCATCTGTGTCATTGACTCTTGATGATAGGTGGAAAACGCCACAGGCAACAAAGCACAAGCAGCCATCAGCAACATCGCCCAGATACAAACCCTATTGCGGCGGTATCTTTGGACAAGAATCGAGCAGAAAGCCCCGAGAAGCGGCAGTCCCAAGGCAAACATTCCCACCGCGAGTCCAGTCTGATAGGATGTCGTGCCAGCAGACATCAATGTCTGATACACGATAACCAACTGCATGTAAACAGTCATGGAGAACAAGGTATTCGCCAACGCCAAGAACCAAAAGTCCTTATTCCATAGCCTGAGATGCACAGGAGTATTTTGGGTGTCCATTGTTCGTTTTAAACCTTTGATTCCGAGTTTTTCGGATTGACTTGGGAAACGGAAGCCAGCAAATGGCAGCAATCATCAAACCCTACAAGAGTGAAATCTGACACCACTTGATCGCAGAGCGGCGATATGCTGTCGGCCGTATTGGTTGTTGCAAGTCCCAAAACCGCCATCTGTGCAGCTCTTCCAGCCTTCAGCCCATTGAAACTATCCTCGCATACGATGCACCCTTCTGGTGAGACACCCAAACGTGCCGCCGCCTTGAGGAAGCAGTCGGGCGAGGGTTTGCTCTCGTCAAAATCTTCTGCAGTGAGCACAGCGTCGAACAACGCTTTAAACTCCGGATGCGCCTGATATACTGCCTCCATTTTAGGAATATTAGAACTGGTGACCACGGCAGTTTTCACGTTATTTACACGCAATGTCTGCATGAGTTCGAGAAATCCCGGCACATATTCGTATTTCATCTGTTGCTCATAAGCATCCAACTGTCTGACTATCTCATCTTGCTCAGCAGTCATACCATGGAAATAGCCATCGAAAATCTGCACCAAGGTTTGTCCTTTGATGATATTCTCCAGGCCGGGAATGTCGGGGCGGAACTCACGACAAACACTTCCCCAGAATATGGAATACTGTGGTTCGGTGTCGAACACAACACCGTCGAGATCGAAGAGCACGGCTCTCAATTTTTGCTCCATTGTCGGCATATATTTGAAAATACGGTGCAAAATTACTCATTTATCGTGAATTTATCGTGATTTTTTCATGAATTGATAAAAATGAGAGTATATATCAAGTCGGGAATCAGCAATTTGAAGCCTTGATATTCATACATTCAGGGCATTGATGGACATCAAAGTGAATAAAAAACTTCTCATATAATTTTGCCTTACGCTCGCTTATTTGTATCTTTGCTTCGAAAAATCTCCAACGAAAAGCATGTGCTTATGATAAGACTACTATACCTATCAATGACGGCATTCTTGCTCGCCATAGGGATACCACTGATGGCTGAAGAAATAACCATCGACCTGACAGATAAGGGCTTTCAAAACGCTGAAAAAATAGAAACTGTCACACAAGACGGCGTAACACTCACATTTGCTTTGGGAAGTAACAAGAATGGAAATGCTCCGACATACTATACAAAAGATGGTGCTTCTGTGAGATGTTACATAGGCAATACATTGAAGATATCTGCCAATGATTTTATCACCAAAATCACATTTACATTCAGTTCTGAAAGCTATTTTTTCAAAAGCGACAACTGCAGTGTAAGCACAGGAAGCATTGAGACAACAGGCAATCCCTCGGAATGGATAGGCAAAGCCGACGAAGTTGTATTTACTAATACGACACCAAATGAGATAAAAGATAAATGGTGGATTCAAACCATCACGTTGACCATAGGAGAAGAGCCCACTCCACCACCCTCACTTGTAGAGGTGGACGGCATCGCTGCCCTTCGTCAGTTATCAAACGGCAGCCGTGCGCGCCTTGTGCTTCCCGAGGAGAATGCCGGCAACATTGAATGGGTGGACACCAACAACGGCACCTATGCCTATGTCCGCGACAACGACATGGCGGTTAGGTTCGCCAATTTCCTTCCTAATGATGCAGGATGGCACACCAAGGCAGGAGGCACGCTGATAGGAGCCGTCGAAGGTGAGTACAATTTCAACAACGGCATGCCGGAGTTCACACATATCGACACCTCCATCGCCGACTCCATCCTCTGCCTTGACTTCTGGCAGACAAGTGCCCCCATCGTCATCAGCGACCTGTCAGTACTTACAGGCACCGACTACCGAGCCGACTATGTGATGGTGAATGATGTGAGCCTCTCCACTGATGATGGTGAGCATTATGAGATAGTGAGCGATGACATCCACATCTCCATGACCAATAAGTTTGGTGTGAGTGATATCATCCCCGAAGACCTGCGGGGAAGGCATTTTGACATCCAAGGTATCCTGGGTGCCTCGGACGATGGAAGCACCTCCGTATTGTATTACACACAGATTGACGAAGTCATGCCTGAACTTGCCCTCAGCGAGACGTTATACAACAATACTGCAACTATCGGCGAGTATGACGGCCGCAACGTAAACATCACAGTGAATAGGCAGTTGACCACCAACACATGGAACACCATCTGTCTGCCCTTCGATATATATGACTTCTCAGACATTGTCTCCGCCGCCAAACTGGCTGAGTTCACCGGTTACGATGCCGCCACCAACACATTGGAGTTCTCCTCTGTCGAGAGTCTGCAGGCAGGCAGGCCCTATCTCGTCTATCCTACAGAGGAAGTGTCGTCAATCCGAATCATAGGAGCCAGCATCGTCAACGAAATCACGCCTGTGACCTACGGCACTTACGATATGGTGGGTATTTTTGACCCTACTACACTCAATAAGGGAGACAGGCAGGTGCTTTTCCTCGGTGACAAAAACACCCTCTACCATCCAAATGTGACCAACGATTTGAAGGCATTCCGCGCCTACTTCCACACCACATCGGAGAGCGCTGCCAACATCAGTGTCGACGGCATCATCAGTGACATACGCACTGCCACCATCGAATCTTTGGATGGCGACCCGCGCATCTACAACGTCAGCGGACAGCTGGTGGGCACCTCCACCAATGGTCTGCAGAAAGGCGTATATGTGAGCAACGGCAATAAGGTGATTATCAAATAACGGGAGGACAGTGATTATGAGAAAATACATCATCGCAATGACCCTGTTGCTCTGTTCTCTGACCGCCATGGCCCAGGAGCAAAAGCCCGACACCGTAATCATCACCCTTCGCAACGGCACCGAAGTAAGATACACCAGCGACCAGTTTGACCGTGTGCAGGTCATCTTCAACCTCCACTATGGCGTAAAAGTATATCTGAAGGATGGAAAGTCGAAAGACTACCTCGCTGCAGAAGTGCGTATTGCCGAATACCATGGCGGAGGGATGATTGTAGACAACAACAAGAACCGCAACCTCTACCGTGCCAAACTGCTGGAGTATCCTCATCTGGCTGCAGACTCCACGATGAACCAACTCATCGTCAAGTCAACATCAGACTACGGCATCACTTATAGCCTGGAGTGGAGTTACCAAGACAAAGCCAACCGATGGACCTGCTACCAGATGCATTCTGGAAATATGTATAAAAATGTTGGACGTACATATCCAGACCCCTTTACAGAAGACGGCGAAATACCAGAAGAATACCGCTCAACCCTTGATGACTATAAAGGCTCTGGTTTTTCAAGAGGTCACTTATGTCCCTCTGCTGACCGCCTGTGCTCAAAAGAGCAAAACACACAGACTTTCTTACTCAGCAACATGCAGCCACAATGGCAATACCATAACGGCGGTCTTTGGGTAAAATTTGAGAACAAAGTACGAACATGGGCAGAAGATTGCGACACTTTATATGTGGTGAAAGCCGCAACCATCAGAAGCGACCAACTATACCCAGAAAAATGCAACAACAAGTTGCCAGTTCCCAAATACTTCTATATGGCCTTATTGTCTTACAAAAAATCGACCAACAAATACGAAGCCATTGGAATTTGGACACAACAATACAAAACGAAAGAAGATGACCCCTACCAAACCCAACCTCTAAGTTTCTATGCTATTTCCATTGATGAACTGGAAGAAAGAACCGGCATCGACTTCTTCTGCAACCTCCCTGATGACGAAGAAGAAAAAGTGGAAAAGGCTGCCCATATAGATTATTGGGGATTAACAGAACAACAATAGACTTTACTTGCAAATTTGACGTCCATGAAAAGAAATATTCTTACTATAGCCATTATCCTTGCAGCGATGTCCTTCGTCACATGTTGTGCCAACAAAAATGGCGACGGCTCTGCTAAAGATACCAACAGAAAAGGCAACATTGTCGAGGCACAAGAGGCAGATCAGCCTCAGGTCGAGGACTTCATCCTTTCGACAGAGGAAGACGGCAAACAAAAACTATGGCATGTGCACAGCGGTGACGGCAAGGCATACGCCGACATCATCTATGAGGATGGCTTCTGGTCATACAGTCAGGAAGGAACATTTGATGGTAACCGCCTCCGCATGAAGGGAAACTCGCTCATCGGCTCCATCATCACCCTCGACGTCACCCGAACTGGCGACCGTTTCAAAGGCAAGCAGACCATTGAAGATGAGGGAGAGAAAGATGTGGAAGACATCGAGCTCAAGGTGTATGAGGCAGCTCATCCCTGTAAGGGGCATAACATCAACTTCGACATTATCCGCGAATATTACACAAGCCCTTACATGTTGGTGTACAAGCCCAGCCCCGGAAAATATGCCCGTTTTGACCTTGACGGTGACAGCATAGCCGAGACACTATGGGTGTGCAACAACAATGGTGTGAAGAGCGGTGCCTTCTTTGTGTTCGACCCCCGTTCTGGCCACACGGAATTCGTCACTCCTGAGGGACAAGAGACAGAAGCCTTCATACAAGGCAATGTCATCAATGCCAAAAGTAGTGGAATAGAAGGCTCGTTCACCCAAAGATACTATTTGATTGAGGACAACCAAGTCGCTCGAGTGATAGAGGTTGACTGTGAATACAACGGCATGACGGGCGAGATGGACACCTCATACACCGACATCACCAGCAATAAGACACTAACGGAGCACGAGTACAACGACTTCGTGGACACGTTAGTGCCTGAGGACATTACGCTCAGTCCACAGTGGACTCCCTTTCCCGCTACGAACTGAGTTGCATTTCACGGATGAGTTGCCGCTGCCGCTCACTGAGGTGAGTCGGTAGTTTTACGTTATAGGTGATGATGAGGTCGCCGAAGGTGCCGTCACCACGGTCGAGGCCCTTACCCTTGAGCCTGACCTTTGTACCATTCTGTGTCTCAGGACGCACTTTCAGTCGCACCTTGGCACCATCCTTGAGGGAGAGGATTACCTCGCCACCCAATAATGCAGTATACAGGTCGATGTCGACAACAGCCGTCATCTCCCCTTTGTTTGTTTGGCGGGAACGCTGGCGAGAGTTGCCTCTCTGTCCGAAAATCTGCTCAAAGAAACTGCTGAATCCACCACCGCCCTTTGTGAAGGCACTGAAGTCGAAACCATCGAAGGGAGAGCCCCCACCCGACTGCCAGTACTGCGACCCACCTCCACCTTGGCCAAATGCCTCAGCTTGACGCCATTGCTCACCATAGGTGTCGTATTTCTTACGTTTTTCCGGATCACCAATCACCTCGTAGGCCTCATTCAGTGCCTGGAATTTCGCTTTAGCCTTAGGGTCATCAGGATGCAAGTCAGGGTGAAATTGTTTGGCTCTTTTCAAGTAAGCCTTCTTCACCTCTGACTGCGGAATGTTGCGGTCTACGCCTAAAATTTTGTAATAATCTATGAAAGCCATATTACCTCCTTTTTTTACTCATCTTGTAGAAAAAAATGTGCCACTTTGAGTTAGGAGTTTAGGAGATTAGGAGTTTGGGAGTTTAGACGGATGATTCGCTTGTAACAGGATTACAAATCCTTATACTTGGGACATCGGGATTACAAATCCCGATGAACGTGGTGAACGTGGGAGTGCGGGTTACAGATTTTTATACCTCTGTGTCTTTGTATCTCTGTGTTGAAATAAATCTCAAATCTCAAACCTCAAATTTCAAATCAGTCCATTCTGTCACGATAGTCCTCATAGCTGAATTCGCGTAAGACCTCGAGGGAGCCATCAGCATGAAGAAGACCAATAGACGGATGTGTAATGCCATTAAACATACAGGTTTTTACAGTAGTGTAGTGAAGCATGTCCTCAAAAATAACCTCATCGCCCACCTTGAGCTGCTTGGGAAAACGCCAACTGCCCATGAAGTCGCCCGAAAGACAACTGTTGCCACCGAGCCGATAGACACACCCGTCGCCACCACCATTCTCAGCAGCCTCTATAGGCAAAGACTCCGCCCCTCTCACCTCCGGCTGATAAGGCATCTCCAGACAGTCGGGCATATGGCAAGTGAAACTGACATTGAGGATGGCAGTCTGTATGCCATGGTCGGTCACAATGTCCACCACCTTTGAGCGGAGGAATCCCGTCTGCCATCCGAAAGCACTGCCAGGTTCGAGAATCACCTTGAGCCAAGGATATCTTGATTTGAAACCACGCAGGAGGCTTATGAGCCGAGGGATGTCATAGTCAGCCCTTGTCATAAGGTGTCCTCCCCCAAAGTTAATCCACTTCACCTGACTGAACCAATGAGAGAACTTTTCCTCAATATGCACCAAGGTACGCTCAAACACGTCAGACCCGCTCTCGCAATGGCAGTGGCAATGCAGTCCCTCAATGTCATTGGGGAGTGTTTGCGGCATGGCATCAGCACTGACGCCAAAGCGTGTACCGGGAGCACATGGGTTGTAGAGCGCTGTCCCCACCTCACTGTACTCTGGGTTGATGCGCAGTCCGAGACTCAGGGAAGGCTTCTGCGCCTTTGCCTTCACAGCCAGTCGCTCATACTGCGAAAGGGAGTTGAAAGTGAGATGGCTCGAGCAACGCACAATCTCATCTATCTCGTCATCAGTATAAGCAGGCGAATAGGTATGTGCAGGAACACCGAACTCCTCAGCGGCGAGACGTGCCTCATAGAGCGAACTTGCCGTGGTGGCATGAATATATTCTCTGAAAATGGGAAATGTCTTCCAAAGGGCATAAGCCTTGAAAGCCAGGATAATTTCCACGCCAGCCTCATCGCCAACCTTACGTATCAGGCTGAGATTGTCGCGCAGCCTTGTCTCCTCCAATATATAAATAGGTGTGTCCATATAAAAAATGTTTTTGCAAAGATAGTGATTTTTATCCGCATATTATTGTAGGTTTAGTGGATTTTTCCTACTTTTGCAATTGGGAAAGAAGCAACCCTTTTCCCATCAAGAATAAAGACAGCAGATGAAGCTTGCAATTATGACCAAACCCACATTCTTTGTGGAAGAAGACAAGATTCTGGAAGCCCTCTTCGATGAGGGTTTGGAAGACTTGCACATCTACAAGCCCAATTCATCGCCCGTCTATACTGAGCGCCTGCTCTCCCTATTGCCTGAGAACACCCACAAGCGCATCACCGTCCACGACCATTACTATCTGAAAGAGGAATTCGGCCTTGCCGGCATTCACCTTGAGGAAGCCACTGCCCAGCGTCCCAATGGTTACCGAGGCAACTTCAGCCGTTCATGCAGTGACATCGGTGATTTAAGGGAAGCGAAGAAAAAGGCACGTTATGTCATTCTCCGCAACATCTTCGACAGTCTCTCAGTAAGTGAAGAGCACTCCAGCTTCAGCTTGGCCGAACTTCAGACCGCCTCCCGCCTGGGATTGATAGACAAGCATGTCTATGCGCTCGGCGGCGTGTCGTTGGACAACATCCGCCAACTGCGTGACTTAGGGTTTGGCGGTGTGGTGGTTTGCGGTGACCTATGGAACCGCTTCGACATCCACAATGAGATAGATTTCAAGAGTGTCCTCGGCCATTTTCAGAAATTAAAAACAGCCATCGGATAAAAACAGTATTACTAAAACACATAAACAATGAACGACCCAAATTCTTTCCTGGTATTCTCAGGCACCAACTCACGCTATCTGGCAGAGAAAATTTGCAAAAGTCTGGGATGCCCCCTTGGCAAGTTGCAAGTCACCCATTTCTCCGACGGAGAATTCTCCGTCTCCTATGAAGAGTCTATCCGCGGTCGCGACGTGTTCCTCGTACAGAGCACATTTCCCAACAGCGACAACTTCATGGAACTGCTTCTGATGATTGACGCAGCGAAGCGTGCCTCCGCCCGCAACATCAATGCCGTAATGCCTTATTTTGGATGGGCCCGTCAGGACCGCAAAGACAAGCCCAGGGTGAGTATAGGAGCCAAACTGGTGGCCGACATCCTCAGTGTCGCTGGTGTGGACCGCGTCATCACGATGGACCTCCATGCCGACCAAATCCAAGGATTCTTCGATGTTCCCGTAGACCATCTGTATGCCTCAGGCGTGCTCCTGCCCTACCTTCAGTCACTGCATCTCGACGACATGGTCATTGCCTCTCCTGATGTTGGCGGTTCGAAGCGCGCCAATACCTACGCCAAGTACTTGGGTTGTCCACTGGTACTATGCAACAAGACCCGTCTTCGCGCCAACGTGGTGGAAAGCATGCAAATCATCGGTGATGTGAAGGATAAGAATGTCGTCATTGTGGACGACATCGTCGATACCGCTGGGACCATCACCAAGGCTGCCGACCTGATGAAGGCAGAAGGAGCCAAGAGCGTGCGCGCCTGTGCCTCCCACTGTGTGATGAGCGGTCCTGCCAGTGACAACGTGCAAAACTCTGCTTTGGAGGAGATTGTCTTCACTGACTCCATCCCCTATGCCAACCGCTGTCCCAAGGTGAAACAAATCACGGTAGCCGACATGTTTGCAGAGACCATCCGACGAGTTATCAACAATCAGAGCATCAGTTCGCAATACTTGGTATAAGATGAGGAGTCCCGCATTTATCCTGTTAGCAGTCATAGCAATCCTGTTAGCAGCCTGCGGTCAGAAGACCTGCCATGTCATCGGCACCATAGAGGGTGGTCAGGATGGTGACAGCCTATTTCTCATCACAGACATGGAGAACGGTATCCCCATGGACACATTATATGTGAAAAACGGACAGTTTGAGTATCAGACTGAGGCAGACAGCATCCGTCTCTGCTTCCTCCAGTACAAGCAAGGTGGGGAAGCTGTCCAGCCTTTCTTTCTTGAGCCTGGCACTATCCATATCGACTTGAAGAAGGATGTTTCGGAATGCTGTATCAATGGGACCCAACTCAATGAGGAATGGCAGAAGCTTAACAAAGCTGCATTCGACTACCAAAAAGAAATGATGAAATTGACGAAGGAAGCCCAAAAGGACACCAGTGAGCAGAATATGCAGGCGATATGGGCCAAGGTGCAGACCGCTCAGGCAAAATTGTCCGACCTATATTACAAAACTGCCGAGAAGAACATCAGCAATGAACTGGGGTTTGTGCTGGTCTCCAACCCTATAGCGCTCAGCGAGGAGGAGGTGCTGAAACTCATCAACCAGATGCCGCCAAGATTCCACTCAAGGAAGGAAATCATGGAGATAGAGAACTATCTCAAAAGCGACACCACCGGTCTGAGTGACTATCCGGAGGATATTATTGAGGAATAAAGCTATAGAATATCTTGAGTTTCTAAAGTTTTTCTTATATCATAGAGGGGTGCCTGATTTAGGCACCCCTCTATGATATAAGAAAAACTGCTTTTTGTGATTAGAGCCATCTGACATAGCAGAAGTCCTGACGGTGAGGCAGTTTGTCATTTTTCGGATACATACGTACACCTGTCTTGAACGTGCCAGCCTTATCGGGTGTGATGTTGCAGACGAATGTGTAGATGTTACCCTCCCTCTTGGTCATTTTGAAAGGAATCACTTTGGCGATGCGGTCCTCTCCTTTCTCATCAGTAGTTAATGTAACAAACTCGAGGCCGATAGCATCGTCGAGTCCAACTTCAT
This sequence comes from uncultured Prevotellaceae bacterium, assembly GCA_902767775.1. GTDB lineage: Bacteria > Bacteroidota > Bacteroidia > Bacteroidales > Bacteroidaceae > Prevotella. Next base: position 19,065 of record CACXIP010000040.1, read on the forward strand.
CAATGACGAATTTCACCTTGAACTCAACACCTGTCTCAGCAGCTTCCTCAAGAGTTGACTCCTTTGACACAACTTTAATTGCATCCCAACGCTCGGCCACGGTCTCTTTCCAAATAGCGATTTCCTTGGCCAGTTGGCAGTCATTTTCATGAAGTTTTGCTGAGCGCTCAGCGAGACGGCAGTAGAACTTGGAGTAATAGTCGTCGAGCTGACGCTTCATTGTGTAGTGAGGTGCGATGGTGGCGATAGAGTTCTTGATCACCTTAATCCAACCTTCGCTGTAACCTTTCTCGTTCTTGTTGTAATAGAGCGGGATAATCTCATTCTCCAGCAGTCCGTAGATGGTAGCTGCGTCGAGCTGGTCCTGATAACCTTGGTTCTGATAGGTGCGCTTCTCTGTCAGTGCCCATCCGGCACCCTCGCGGTAGCCCTCAAGCCACCATCCGTCGAGAACAGAGAGGTTGACCACACCATTCATCTCAGCCTTCTCACCTGATGTTCCGGAAGCCTCCAGCGGACGTGTTGGGGTGTTCATCCAGATATCGACACCAGAAACCAGGCGACGTGCGAGACGGAAGTCATAATCCTCAAGGAAGATGATTTTGCCCAGGAACTCCGGCTGCTGACTGATTTCGAAGATGCGCTTGATAAGTCCCTGTCCTGCGCCATCAGCTGGGTGAGCCTTTCCAGAGAAAATGAACTGGACAGGACAATCAGGATTGTTGACAATCTTGGCAAGTCTGTCGAGGTCGGTAAAGAGAAGATGAGCACGCTTATAGGTAGCAAAGCGGCGGCAGAAGCCAATCATCAGTGCATTGGGGTTGATTTTCTGAAGCAGAGACACTACTCGTGAGGGATCACCCTGATTCTTGAGCCATGTCTCACGGAACTTGTCGCGAATGTAGTCGACGAGTTTCTTCTTCAATGCCATGCGGGTCTTCCAGATTTCCTCATCATCCACGTTGTAGATGGCATGCCAGATGCTCTCATTGCTCTGGTCGCTCATGAAGTTCTTATCGAAATAACGGGCATAGAGCTGACGCCATTCTGTGGCAGCCCAACTTGGGAAGTGCACGCCATTGGTAACGTATCCCACGTGGTTCTCTTCAGGATAATAGCCTGCCCAAATGGGAGCGAACATTTTTTGGCTTACCCATCCATGGAGTTTGCTCACGCCGTTGACTTCCTGGCAGGTGTTGCAAGCGAAAATCGACATACAGAAACGCTCTGAGTGGTCGTCGGGATTCTGACGTCCCATACCGATGAACTCATCCCATGTGATGCCCAGCATGGCGGGATAGCCACCCATGTACTTGCCGAAGAGGTCTTTGTCGAAGTAGTCGTGACCAGCCGGGACCGGTGTGTGTACGGTATAGAGTGATGAAGCTCTTACAAGTTCAAGAGCCTGGTTGAACGACATACCTTCACGGACATAGTCGCAGAGGCGCTGGAGGTTGCACAGTGCGGCGTGTCCCTCGTTGCAATGGTAAATCTGCTTCTTGATACCCAATTTCTTGAGTGTGAGCATACCGCCGATACCGAGGAGGATTTCCTGCTTGAGACGGTTCTCCCAATCACCTCCATAGAGTGAGTGAGTGATGGGCTTGTCAAACTCCGAGTTCATCTCGTTGTCTGTATCAAGGAGATAGAGGGAGATGCGTCCTACATTGACGCGCCAGACGTAAGCATGCACCTGATAGTTCATGTAAGGCACGTCCACCACAAGGTGGTTGCCATCAGCATCCAACTGGCGCTCGATAGGCAGTGAGTTGAAATTCTGTGCCTCATAGTTGGCTATCTGCTGTCCGTCCATGGAGAGTGACTGCTTGAAATAACCAAACCTATAAAGGAATCCTATGGCACACATATTGACATTGCTGTCGGAAGCCTCTTTGAGGTAGTCGCCAGCAAGCATTCCAAGACCACCCGAGTAGATTTTGAGCACTTGGTTGAGTCCATACTCCATGCTGAAGTAAGCAACGGAGGGACGTGACGCATCGGGTTTGACATCCATATATTTGCGGAATTTGGCATATACCTCCTTCACGCGCTTCATGATATCCTTGTCCTTTTCAAGTTCCTGCTTTCTCTCATAGCTCAGTCTTTCGAGCAAGAGGACGGGATTGTGCCCAACTTCCTCATACAAGTCCTCATCGAGGCTTCTCCAGAGGTCGCGGGCTTCATAGTTCCAAGCCCACCACATATTGTGGGCCAGCTCATCCAAACACTGGAGCTGCTCAGGAAGTCTTGACTTCACGAGCACCTCTTTCCATTGGGGAGCATTTGCATAATCAGCTTTGATCTTCATACTAACAATAATATAGTTACGTTGTTATGATTTGTTTTTTAGATTATTTATCCTTTGTATTGCTTTTCTCAGTGCGAAATCGTATGCCTCGCAATAGTAGGTGATGAAATTGCTCCAAAGGGCTTTCTTTGACAATTTGTCGGCGTTAGCCCTTGCCTTTGCCACATCAGCCTTGTCCATTGCAGAGAATTCGGATACTGTATCCTTGATGGCGTCTGCCACTTCGGAATAATTATAGTCAGTGCGGTGAATAACCTTGACGCCGTCGATTATCTCGCTGTTGCCGCCCTTGACGCCATTAGCCCACTGTCCGAAACCTGCAAGGTCGGTTGTGATGCAAGGCACCTTGAAGGCAATGGCCTCCAGCGGGGTATATCCCCATGGTTCATAGTAAGAGGGATAGATGCACAAGTCTTTTCCCAGCACTAAGTCATAGTATGGCATATTGAGAACACCATCGTCACCCACAAGATAGCATGGTAGGAACACGAGTTTCACCTTATCTTCTTTGCGGTTCCACATATCGAGGAATTTGAGCATCCCAAGCACATTGTCATGACTCATGTTGTGAAGCCAGTGTGTGACGAGCGGCACCTCCAACGGGGTGTCGTATTTTTTCCCACTGTTGAGCCTTTCCACAAGGTCCTTTCTGGGTTCACCTACCCAACCAGGCACCTCGATGAAAGCCAACACCTCTTTCTTGAGGTTTTTGTCTCTCAGCAGACGGTTCATCGCCTCGATGAAAACGTCAACACCTTTGTTTCTGAACTCATATCGCCCGCTGGTGGACACAATCAGCACATCATCGGTCAGTTCTGAGCCCATAAGCGCATTGGCTACATCAATAAGCCTTTTGCGAGCCAACTTACGTTTGCGTGTGAAATCAGCTCCCTTCGGTACGAAATTGTTCTCAAAACCATTGGGCAGAACGACATCAACAGGTTTGTCAAGCAGTTCCATGCACTCACGTGCGGTAATATCGCTGACGGTAGTAAAACAGTCAACATATTTCGCAGTTTGTTTCTCTATGGAATGCTTGCTTTGCATATTGAGTTCGGCAGCCATTTGGTCGCCATTGTATGCAAAGAGATAGTCGTAAAGTGGTTTGTTGTTTCCAGCGATGCTTCGTCCGATGCTGGTGGCATGTGTGGTGAAGATTGTGGCAATCTGAGGCAGTCGGCTTCTCACATAGAGCAATCCGAGTCCGGTCATCCATTCGTTTGCATGGTACACCACTTTATCGTCATCCTTGAGATAAAAGATGTAAAAACTCTCCACGACCAGTCCGGCGGCATAGGAGAACATAGATGCCTCATCGTAGTCACCATATGCATGAAGGCTATCCACTTGGAAGAGTTCCCATGCTTTTGAGTAAATCTCGTTTTTGATGTTGAAATAGGGCATGAAATCCACAAGAATGGCGATTGGGTTTCCAGGTACATTCCAACGTCCTATTTTCACGGCAAGGCCATCTTGTTTATTTTGCTCACTTTCTTTCCAATCAGCAAAGAGTGTTGTGTCTTCTGAGAAATATGGGCAGTCTTTCTCATGCCAGCAATCTGGTCCTATGAAAATAATATGGTCGGGATTTTTTTGCTGCAAGGTCTTAGCCCTTGTAGATAAAACCGTATAAATACCACCAACCTTATTACAAACTTCCCAACTCGACTCAAAAATGTAGTTGGGAAACAACAAATCTTTACCCATCTAAAAATACTAATATTCCGTGTGCAAAGGTACTAAAAAAAAATAAAAAATCTTAGACGGACCATATGTTTTTTCTTGATATAAGTCATATAATCAACAAATATATTAACTTTGCCATTGCTAAAAAAAATATAATTACATACATCACTACAATCATGAAAAGAAGCATTTTCATCACCATTTTTATGATATTGTCAGTGTCGTTATCGGCGCAGACTCTCAAAGGCTACTACTACAACGAGGAATATCAAGTTTACCTCCGCATCAATGCCGACAGTCAAAATGTCACTGTACCTGGACAAGAGATTTATGGTGAGATGACTGGGTATTTTGGTTCAAAGCGTGATGGGCGTCTTTGGCTCATCACCGAGATGGAGCGCATTGGGAAGAACAAGATAGAGGTAAGCGTCATCAACGACTATGGCAGCGAGGATTTCACAGCCACTCTTACCGAGGACGACAATCAGGTCATCACAATGAAGCACAAGAAAGGCAGCACCTTTAAGATTGTCGTTGACAGGAAGTATGTGAAGATTCCCAAGGAATTTAAGCTGAAGTGGATGAAGGATTGACAGCCGGAAAGACCGGAATGCCCGGAATATCCGGAAAAACCGGAATATCCGGATTATCCGGAAAATCCGGGCAGGCAGGACATGCCTGCACACAAAAAAAATGCCGGGCCCCTCGGTCTTCACGACCAGAGGGGCCCGGGCTTCAAAAGGAGGCGGCGACCTACTCTCCCGCATTGCATTGCAGTACCATCGGCGCTGGCGGGCTT
>CACXIP010000041.1 GCA_902767775.1 uncultured Prevotellaceae bacterium
CATTTTTATAAGTTCCTGAGCAACAAAAAGTTGCCCAGGATTTTGTCATGTCAGAATTTTCACTTACCTTAGTGCTGCAATTCAAGACAAGTAAAATCACCTATGACATGGCAAATATAAGCATAAAATGCGAAAAAAATCACCCCATTCGGTGGAATTTTTCACGTGATGGAGAAATTTGACCGTTACATCGGCCCTGTTGTTGACGGTGAGCTGGGGCTTCGGTAGCTTCTACCATAATATCATCGGCGTTAAAAGTATAATTATTTTTATCCTTTACACAGAATAATATAGGTTCATACATAGAACCAAAATAATTCTTAGCTTGTACGCCTGAGCTATCGTATGACCAAATAATTCTTGATAATATGGTTATGCGCTTTCTTAAAAATAAGTCAAAGTAAGGCATAAATTGAGTAGATGTCATTACATAGAACGCTCCTGTTGGTTTTAATTTTTTAATACAGAGTTACCTGTTGGATGAATTAAAATAATGCATACTTAACTTGCCCTATAGGCCTGTGATTGAGAATATTGATATATTGCAACATAGTGAAGGCTGCCACTTTAGCTTCCATTCTGGCAAAGAGACCGCTTGGTTTCTTTGCATAGTTGCGTATCATCATGAGGTGATCATTCAGTTGAGAAAAGACAGTCTCGATTCTCTTCCTGAAGCGTTTATATGCCCATGTCGGCGGGGTCCAGTTCTTCTGGTTCAGCCTATATGGGACATCAAGGGTAATGTTTGCGGTTTCAAACAAGTCCAGCTGAACGGGAGCACTCAGGTACCCCGTTTCAGGGAAGTACGGCCCATCAGGTAGTTGGCCAGTCCGACATCAAAATAGTAGAACCGTGGAGCCTGAACAACCTTCCGCTTGATTTCTTTCCGAAATCTTATACATCAATCCATGAAATTTGAGAGTTTACTCCTAAATTTTACGTAAAAATCGGGAGTATGGTCACGAATTTTATAATCTTTTTCAGCTGCTGCGCAGTGCACCGATAGCCTTAAATAACCACTTTCTTGGTTTGCACACGTCCGTCGGGCATGACAACCCTCTTGAGGAAGATGCCCTCATGAGGTTGGATGACCCGCTCGCCCGATGGTGTGTAATACTCGATGCGTGATGGCGCCTCTGTGGAGAAAGAGGTGATGCCCGTATCACCGGCGGCAACCTTGATGATGCCCTCCGTATAGAGGCGGCTCACGTCCCATGTCAGTCCCTCGCCTGGAGTGGCGGGTATGATTTCTGCAAATGTGCCTGTGATGGAACCCGTGGCATCGAAGACCTTATACTCGGTGCCATCAAGGGGAGTCTCCTCAAATTTTCCGTCAGCCATCCTGAGGATGGCACCATTGGCGAGCGAGACATTGCCTTTCACTGCCACCGTGTTGCACGATGTGTTGTCGGCAGGTATGCACACCATGCCGTCTGCTGACACAGTCAGCGCACCGACGGTCAGACGTGCCTTCTGCACCGTCTCGTCGCCCGGCATGATTGCACCGCCCGACTTGATGGTGACAGCACCGGCAATCGTTCCTTTTCCGCCCAGGATGGCATCGGCATTCACCGTCACGGCACCCGTACCGTTGTTCCTTCCGTTGACAATCAGTTTGCCGCCGTTCACCGTGGTATATCCCTTGTAGATATTCGTTCCGGTGAGTCGCCAGATGCCCGAGCCCTCCTTGATGATGTTGGTGGTGCCGTCATATTTGGAGGCAGTGCTGCTGGCGCAGTTGTCGATAACCCCGGCAAAGGTCTCGTCGGTTCCCGCACCGCCGACATGCCATGTCATCACATGCCCTGCCGTGTTCTTGCTTGAGCCGCTGAGGAAGGAGCCTGCATCACCGCTCAGACCACCCAGATACAGTTCTCCGTTGGTGCCCCAATAGACGATGCGGATGTTGCCTTTGAGGTATATCGTGTTGTTGGGCATGCCCTTGTAGGTGTTGTTGTTGAGCATCAGCTGTGAGCCATTGCTCGACGTGCCAGTGCCACGTGCAACCAAAGTGCCGTAGAATTCCCTCCAGTCGCCGTTGATATACTCACGCACCCAGTTGGACTCCCATTCCACGGTGCCGGTGCCCCTCACCGTACTCTTGATGGAGCAGTTGCGGCAGAAATAGACCTTGGAATAAGTGTCGGCAGCGACCTCTATGGGGAAGTCATAGGTGGCGTAGGTGTCGTTGGAGTCCTGTGTGCGGAACTCACCGCCGGCGAGCACCAGTTTGGATGATTTGCCCAGTTTGCACAGTTTGTCGCTCCACATCTTCGACACGCCATTGAGTTTGAGAACGCCACCTCTGACGATGGTGGGGCCAGCATAGTTGAAAAAGTCCTTCGTAGAGGGTTGAAGGGTGCCCTTTCCGTCGAGGATGAGTCCGCCTTGCCCCTCCATCTTGCCTGCCATCTGGACGGTGGCGCCCTGATTGCTGATGTTCAATTCTGTGTCCTTGTATATCATCGCACTGCGGTTGGTGGTTGTCGAACCGCCCGTGTAGCGCCAGGTGCCGCCATACCAAACCCAGTTTTGCGCATAGTCGAGGCTCGCGCCGATGCTGCTTGGCTCACCGCCGTTTTTGAGTGAGGCAAAAGCCACCTCACCGCCTCGGAGTACCGTTGCACCCGTATAGTCGTTGGTGGTTCCCAAGGTGAGAACACCTTTCCCTGCTTTGTTGAGCGAACCCTCGCCGCTGATTTTCCCCGTTCCCGAGATGGAGAGGTCGGCATCGCCTTTCACGACGACGGCAGAAGGTGTCACTGCTGCGTTCAGGCTGACAGCGGCGTTGTCGTCCATGGGGAAGAGCACTTTTGCTCCGTCTTGGTAAACGCCCTCCTTCCAGGCCTCTGATGTCGTATCCCATGAGCCGTCGCCACCCTTCCAGGTGTAGTCGGGCGTAAACTGGTCGATGTCGATGAGTTCGGTCTCCTCAAGGGATGTCTTCACCTCTGCCGTGGCATATGATGATTTCTCCTCACCTTTGAAGGCACATACACGCACCTGGTAGACGCTGCCCGGTTGCAGGTCTTTGAGAACATATGACTTCACACCCGCTGCCGTGCGCACCACTTCTTTGAATGTCCCGTCCTGACTGATTTCCACGATAAACCCATCTTCGCCTTCTGTCCAGTCACGCCATCCGATGGTGATGGAGGTGGGAGCGGCGTCTGTCTGTTCCAGAATCTGCGGAGCGCGGAGGTAGGCATCGACAGAAGCAGCGGTGATGCTGTTGATATAATTCTCGATATTCGCATATCCGTTGGCAGCACGTGTCATGGCGTCGTTTTGGGAGGGATTGGTCCCGTTGGCGTTCTCCCACTCGTCGGGCATGCCGTCGTTGTCGGAGTCAGTGCGCTTGTTGCCTTTCCACACTACCCATGCTGAGGGCTTGCCAAACGGCAGGAAATCCTCTGTGGAGATAATCACTCCCTCGCTGCCCAACGACTGGCACTCGTCTACCATGTAGCAGTCGACATAGTCGCGGTAGGGCAGGGAAGCCCCCACGGTGGGCAGCACGCTTTCAAAGACGGTGTTGCCGGGAATGATGTCAAGGGCAGGGTAGGGGTAAGGCTGTTCTTTGAATGTGGGTCCGCCGCCATACTCGCTGCGGGGTATCTCGTAGGGATTCAGTCGTCCGTCCCTGTTGCTGTCTTGCCAGTTGTCTGCGGCATAGATGTTGAAATCGCTGTTTCCCGACGTGCAGGCATTGCCGCCGCCTGCAGGTCCGTTGATGAACAGGTTGCCCTGGGTGTTGGCATAACTCTTTCCTTGTGAGTCGCCGCCCATGAGGTAGCACCCGTTTTTCCAGTTGTAGACGATGTTGTTGACATACTGATGCGCCCCCTTCACCTTGTTGTTGCGCGTGGCATTGTCGCAGTAGAAGTTGCGGTAGAGGGTGATGCTGTCGGCCTGCATCAGTCCGCCTGCGGAGTGGGTAAGCAATCCCTGTCCGAAGACGCAGTTCATGAGTGTGACGTTGTGCAGGTCGCCCTTGCCGTCGGGATTGATGGAGAACACCTCATCGAGTCCCCAGGCAAACGAGCAGTGGTCAAAAATCATATTGGTGCCGTTGGAGATGCCGGCGCAGTCTTTTCCCGAGGAGCCCCCTTTGCCCATGCGGAAGCGCATGTGCCTCACGATGATGTTGGAGGAGCCTGAGAACGACACGCCGTCGCCATAGACGGTGATGCCCTCGCCGGGTGCCGTCTGGCCTGCCACATAGAGATTGTTGGAGAAGACGATGCGGCTGCTGATGTTGATGACACCTGCCACATCGAAGACGACGATGCGGTGGGGCTGGCTCACGGCATCGCGCAGAGAACCTGCTCCCGTGTCATTGAGATTGGTCACATGATAGACTGTGCCCGTGCGTCCGCCGGCGGCATAGCGCCCGAAGCCCTGTGCGCCAGGGAAAGCAAGTTGCTGGGCTTGCATGAGTGCGCAGGAAAAAACCAAAATGAGGCAGACGAGTAATCTGCGGGAGTAAGTTCTGTTGTACATAATGGTGATATTGTAAGGCTCCCACCCATATAGGGCAGGAGCCTTGATGAATAATAATCTTTAATTATCTCACGAGTACCTTGCGGGTCTTGACCGAACCGTCAGAGTAGGTCGTGCGCATGATGTTGACACCCTTGCTCAGGGATGAGGTACGCATACCGTTGATGGTGTAGACCTCGGTGCGGACCACTTGGGCGGCAGCACCCACCACGGCAACGCCGTCGAGGGCACCCTCGTCGTACTGCTGCGACTTCTCGCCGTTGTTCATCAGGTACATGTCATAAATCTGACCACCCGACTTAGCTGCGGTGTGCAGGATGCGTACATACACCTCGTCGGTGCCGTCATAGCTCAGCTGGGTGCGCTTCCAGTTGCGCTTGGTGAGTGAGTAAGCCACATCGCCAATCTTTGCCCATGTCTCGCCGTCGGCAGACACCTCCACCTGCATGGTGGGAATCTGGCCGTCATTGCCGTTGCCGGCATAGATGATGACGTCGAACGGTGCCTGATACTTGCTTGTCGTCTCCAGGCTGGCGTTGAACGGACCGTCGGTCGGCTGCTTGCCGAATGTGACGGCATTCTGTGTGATGCCCTCGGTGTCGTTCACTCCAATCACATCGTCTGCGGTGTCGGGGTTGCGCATTGAGCCATCGCCGATGTTGTAGCCTATGTTGAGCTTCTCCCAGGTCATCACCTGACCGATGGACTTCAGCACCCAACCGTTGGCCTCGCAGGTCTCAGGAGCAAAGGCATTGTAGATGGTGGAGTCGTTGCCTTCCTCGGTCTTGACGACTTCCTTGACAGACTCTTGGTTGTAGTATGTACCGGCATTCTTGCCCCAAGTGAAGAAGTAGTTGGCGTTGATAATCTCACCAGCGTCGTTGGTCTGCTGACCCTTGCCTTCCCAGTCTTCGGCATTGGCATCAAAGTGTGCCATGACATCCCAGCGGATGTTGCTCTTGTCGACACCATCGACACCGACAAACTTCGACACAAGCTCTGAGGAGAGGAAGTCGTCGCCAGCGGCGAAGGCATAGATGGTGGTGGGAGAGGTAATCTCCACCGGCTCTGTGTATGCCTTGGAAGCGGTGATTTCCGAACTGTTGGCGAAGTTGTAGTACAGGGTTGCGCCCTCGGTGGCACTGTTGATGGCGACCAGCGACTTGCCAGCCTCGCGGGTGATGGTAAAGGTAGGAGCGGCAGCCTTGCCCATGATGATGATGGCAGCCTCTGCAATCTCGCTGTCGAGATAGCCGTCGCCCACACCAAATGCCTTGACGGTGCAAGGTGAGGTAACGGTGAACGGAGCCTCATAGCGTGCGCTTGCGGTGGTGGGGTCAGTGCCGTCGGTGGTGTAATAGATGGCTGTGGAGTTGGCGGCAGTGATGGACACGATGGTCTGGCCGTCCTGCTTGTCCTGCTGGATGTTGGGCTTGCTCACAGGCACCACGGTGTTCTTGGTGTCAGCCACGGCAGCAAGAGCCTGTACGGGCAGGCTGACGATGGTGCTCTCAGAAGCCACGAGCATGTCGTCGAGGGTGAGCGGCAGCAACATGTAGGCGTTGCGGGTCTTGTTGTGCATGTGCATAGCCACCACGTCGCCGGCAGTAGCCAGAACGGCGTCGTTGGCAAAGTAGTCACCCAGTTCGACACCGGTGATGCCGCCTTCGGTGAGCAGTTCAAGACCGTTCTCTATATCCAGACCTTCAAAGACTGCATTGGCTGCATCCTTGACCGTCAGCACATTGACATCTGTCTTCACAGCCTTGCCAAAGCCCAGTGCCTCATAGAGGTTGGGGTTGAGGTTGAGCACGGGAACAAATGCAATCACCTGTTTGATGGTGGGCAGATAAGCGTTGTCGGCAGCGATAGTGGGGCTGATGACGATGGCGTCAAAGGCTTTCAGCTCCTCGGCAGTGGGTTGGGTGGCAGCCACGTCGATGTCGGTGACGGCAAAACGGCTGTCGCCGCTGATGAAAGCATAGGCATAGTCGTCGGCGTTGCTGGCGTTGAAGAGGTAGCCAATCTTCTTGGCATCCTCCACCTGAGGAGAGTCACCCTCACCAACTGTGATGTAATAGATGTGGCATCCGTTGGTGTTGTAGATTTGGATGTTGTAGGTGCCGTCCTCGTTGGGTGTGTCGGCAGCATCGGTGGGCACTACCCATTCCTGGTCCATATAGGTGGTGGGAGCAGCCACGGCATTGCCGTCAGGACCCAGCAGCTTGGTGCCCGATGTGCCGGCGCCGAGATACAGTTCCACGCCACGTGCATCGGTCAGCTTGTGCGACTCAACACCCATCTTGATGGTGGTGCCGGGAGCCACATGCGGGATGAGGAAATAGTTTTTCTTCGAACTGCCCAACCATAGGTAGGAAGCACCCTGATAGGGACCGAAGCCGCTTGAGGAGTTGGGCTCCAGATAGTTGACTGCGATGGCGAGTGAGCGTGCGGTGGTGTTGGTGTAGAGCAGACCCTCGAGTTCGGGAATCACCTCTCCGTTTGCCATGATGGTGGCACCCTCGTTGGCCACGCCCTGGGCTGTCACCTCCCAGAAGCAGTTGTCTTTTGACAACTCGGTAGGCTCAGTGGCATCCTTTTTCTCCACGTCCGACCAGGCGCCGGTGGTGGGGCCTTTGGCCGACTCAGCCTTTAGATTCTCCACAGTATGGGCACTCCATTTCCTGAAGTCCCACGACTTGCGGTAGGTCTCCTGCGCATTGGCACTGATGGCCAACACAAGAAGCATGGTTAAGGTAAAAAGTTTTTTCATAAACACAGTTTTGGTGAATAAATTATAGATTGAAAATGATTACAGGTCATAGGGCACCCAGTAGCCTCCGTCCATGATGCGCTGTCTCACGGTGGCGGCCAGTGCGGCGTCCTCATATTTGGTGCAGATGCGGTCGGCGGCGATGGATGGGTCGCCATACCTCACCACCATTCTGTTGATCATGGGATAGACCTTGCCTTCGGCGGCGAATTCCAGCATCGACTCATCGAGGAGAGCCATGTCGTTGAAACGGATGGTGCCTTGCTCACCCAGTTCGAAGGTGTTGATTTTGACGGTTCGCGGCACAAGTCCGGTGAAGCATCCGCGGATGCCGAGCGACGGATATTTGCGCGTGCCCCAGTTGGCGGTTCCTGTCCAGTCGCACTTGGTGGGGTCGACGGTGCTTGCGAAGCCTTCCCATTCCGGCATGCTGGGATTGAAGCAGTCATCTCCCTCACCCGCCTTGACACCTGTGTTGAGCACGGCATTGAAGGCGATGAAGCGTTTGAGGTGGTTGAGTGCCTCACAGAGCATCATGTGATACTGTGTTGCCCGGTAGATATAGATATGGCAGTCATCCTGATAGGCATTGACGCGAGCCGAACTGCCCACTGGGCGGAACTTGGCGATATAGCTGTTCCCGCCCGACTGTCCAAACACACATTTGTATCGGGTGTCGTTGGTGGCGGCACCGGGATTGAGCTCATTGCTGAGGAACAGCTCCTGCGCCTTGGCCGACGGCCTGAGCAAGTAGAGGTTGGGATATTCGTTGGAGAAGTGCTTCAGCAACGTGTTGGTCTGGTTGTTGGTATAGTCATAGATGATGGCCGACACCGCCTCATAGGGATAAGGCTGGCTGTTGTTCCATATCGGAGAATAGTGTCCCGGGGTGGCGGCAGAAGGCAGCCAATATACGTTGGAGCCTGGGTCGGAGGTGACATTGATTTGCTTGCCCAGTGCAGTCAGCAACACATCGGCGGCTCTTTTGTAATAAGCTGTCGCATCCTGTTTTTCAGCGTCGAGGATGGCTCCCTTCCACAGGCAGAGCTCGGCGAGAAGTCCGGCATACGACGGCGCCATATAGTTCCACTTGCGGTACTGACTGTTGGAGAGGCTCACGCTGTGGGTGGGGTCGAGCCACTCATACCAGTCGATTTCCAGACTGGTGTCCACGCCCTCATATCCCTGCTCCATCAGTTGCAGGCAGCGGTCGATGAGTTGGGGGAGCTGGAGCAGTTGGAAACGGTCGCCGGTACGGATTTCCGTCATCTCGGTGATGGGGTCGTCAAACCACATCGCCTGTCCATAGATTTCAGCCAGGGTCTTGTAGGTCCACACCTTGGTCCTCACCGTGGATGCCACGAGCGATTTCCATGCGTCCATGTCCACATTGGGCTTCGACTTATATTCCCTCATGTTGTCGAGGTAGTCATTGCATGCGATGATGACCTCATAGAAACCCTGTGGGTTGGCATACGAGTTGGTCTGCAGGTTCTGGTCGTAGTTGTAGAGTGAAATCAGCTCATTGCTCGACTCCTCGGTAGGCTCTATCAGTTCGCCTCTGGTCTCAGTGAGCAGGATTTCCTTGTCGCCGACAGCCTGCATCTTGGTCATGATGCCGAGGAAACCGGTATACATCTCCGTGTTGGATGTAAATCCGTTCTCACCGTTGAACTCGTCTTCTGTCTCAGGGTCCCAGAAATCGGAACAGGCACATAGAGCGGCAATGCCTCCCACCAGACAAAGTGTGTGTATGAATGAATATATCCGTTTCATATCGTTCTTGTTTCTGTTGTTATCGTTTAGAATCTCAGGTTGACGCCCAGTCTCACGGAGCGTGGCGCGGTGGCCTTGGCATAGTCCACTCCCTGCATGAGAGAACTGTAGGAATAGGAGAATTCGGGGTCGAGTCCGAGGTAGTCGGTCAGGCAGAGCAGGTTTTGTCCTGTCGCAAAGATGGTTCCACCCTGAATGAAGTTCCAGATGGGCTTGTTCCAAGTATAGCTCAGGGTGACGTCACGCAGTTTGACATATCCTGCATTCTCTATCCATCTGTCGCTGAAAGCATTGTTGCCCACGCGGTCGTTGTAGCGCACACGCGGCATGTCGGTGTCCTGTCCCTCCATGAGCCAGCGGCGGTTGACCGACGAAGCCTGGTTGGAAAAGTCCTTCGACGACTCCGTTATCCTCCTCACCGCATTGTAGGCATCGTTGCCGAAAGCATAAGCGAAGGTGAGGTCGAGGGCGAAGTTCCTGTATTCGAACCTTGTGAAGAATGAGCCGAAGAGGTCGGGAGTGGCCGAGCCGATGATTTGCCTGTCGTCGTTGTTGATGATGCCGTCTTTGTTGACGTCCTCATAGTGGACATCGCCGGCAGCAAATTTCTTGCCGTTTGCCATCAGGTTGGCTGCCTCTGCCTCGGCGGTGGTCTTGAACACGCCCAGTGACTTCAGACCATAGAATGCATAGGGGTTTTCACCCACTTTGGTGATGACCTGTGCGTCGTCGGTCAGCGAGGTGACGATTTCGGGCAGTGTTCCCAGAGAATTGACCTTGTTGTTCAATGTGGTGACATTGCCACCGATGGTCCAAGTGAAATATCTTGTCGAGACCGGGGTGACAGCCAGGGAGACCTCAAAGCCTTTTGACTGAAGTTCTGCCTCATTGCTGTAGTAGGAGCTGGAACCCAGAATCGGCGAGCGGTCGCCAGAGATGAGCACGTCGGTTGCCTTGGTGTTGTAGTAGCCCACGCCCAGCATCAGGCGGTGGTGCAGCAGAGCGGTCTCCAACCCGAAGTTGAGTGTGCGGTCGCGCTCCGCCTTGAGGTTGGTGCTGGGCACGTTGGCGCGGATGATGCCCGAAATGGTCTGATAGGGGTTGGATGTGTAGTAGTATTTCCCATACTTTGAGGAGTAGCGGCTGTTGCCCGTCATGGTGAGGTTGGCGTACACATTGAGCTTGTCGAGCCAGCTGAGGTTTCTGAGCGCCGGCAGGTTGCCTGCCATGAGCACCACATCGGCAGCAGGATAGAATGTCATTCTTGTGGCATTCTTTCCGATGGACGAGGCTCCGTCGAATGCCCCTGTGAAGCCCACCTTGACCAGGTTGTTGAATGTCCAGTCGGCATGGGCGTAGACGTTCATCCAGTTCCACTTGTTGTTGTAGCCCGAGAAATACTTGCCCAACGACTGTGCGTCGCCGAGTGTCTGGTAGAAGTCGTTGTTGGAGTTGCGTCCGAATCCTGCGTCATACTCATACGACGTGGTGACAGCCTGCCATCCTGCGTTGAAGTTGAACTTGTGTGTCTCGCCTATGTTGAACTTGTAGGCGGCATTGGCGTTGTAGAACATGTTGAACGCATGGTTGGTGCCCACGCGGATGGTGTTGTTGGCCTGTCCATATTGGTCGAACAGCGGCACGATGTCCTCGTTGTTGATGCCGGGGATGAACGCCTCCTCCTGGTTGTAGTTGTAGTACATGCCCACGATGCCGTTGAGGGTAAGGTTGCGGATGGGGGTGTAGATGAGGTGTACCTTCATGTTCATGTCATACTGGCGGTTTTTGCCCAACATGGTGTTGACCAGAGAGACAGGGTTGCTGACGATGAAGTCCTCATTCTCGATAGCTCCGAACCAGTAGCTGGCATAGGTGTTGATGAGGTTGCCATACATATCACTCTTATGCGGGCTGAGCAGAGGAGCGCGGCGGTATGCAGCCAGCATGGGGTTGGTCTCTGCCGAAAGTCCCTGCTCCTGGTACTGTCCCTTGAGGTATGCCGTGTTGATATTTGCCCTGATCTCAAACTGCTTGCTCACCAGCACCGAAGCATTGATTTGGGCGTTGTATCGGTCGCTGTTGGTGTTGATGATGGTGCCTTTGTCGCCCATGTATCCGAGTGAGATGTTGTATTTTGCGATGTTGTCACCACCCTCAACCCTGAAGAGGTAGTCCATTGTGGAACTGTTGCGGTAGATTTCGTCCTGCCAGTTGGTGTCATACTGGTAGAGGTATGACTTGTTGGCCTGTGGGTCGCGGAGGAAGTTGAAATCATTGAAGAATGCCTCCATATTGGGATAGTAGGTCAGACCCACATCGCTGAGGTAATTCTTGTACTCAGAAGCCCCCATGAGCGGGATGCGCTTGGAGTTCCAGTTCATGCCCGCAATGGCTGAGAACGTGATGCGTGTGTTCATGTCGGATGAGGTGGCCTGGTCGGTCTCAATCATGATGACTCCGTTGGAACCCATCGAACCATAGGCAGCTGCCTCAGCACCCTTGAGCACGGTGATGTTGCGTATGTCGAGGTTGTTGAGCGCTTGGAAGAACGACCTGGAATAGCCTCCGATAATCTGGCTGAGGTTGGCATCAGGCAGATAGGGCACGCCGTTGATGACAATCAGCGGAGCATTCTCTGCCACCAGCGAGCGCACGCCCCTCAGTTGCATGAAAGCACCCTCGCCTGTCATACCGCTCTTGTTGACCACCTGCAGTCCGGGTATCTCTCCCTTGAGCGCGTTGTCGATGGAGAGCGACCCTTTGGCAAAATCCTTTCTGCTGATGTTGACCATGTTGGCAGCCGACGGCTCACCCTGTTCCGTTCCGAAAGGAGTGACCACCGTCTCATTGTAGCGGGTCTTGTTCTCCTCCACCATATAGATGTTGAGGCCCTTGGCGTTGGCATCGCTGATGTAGAGCACTTTCTGATAAAATCCTTCGTGCCAGATGGTGAGAGGATTGTCCTTGGCCGCACCCTCAATGGTGAATGCTCCGTCCTCTGCTGAGCGTACCGTCTTGCATCCCGGACTTGAGATGACGGCATCCGCAATGGGTTGGTTGGCGGTAGACCTTATATGTCCGCTCAGTTGCTGTGAATAGGCATTGGCGGAGCACATCATTGCCAGCGCCATACATCCCAACAGTTTCTTGATAATATTGCTCATATGGATATGCTGTTCAAAGGATTAATAATTGTTGACCGTTGGCCTGAGGCACCAGTGGTGGATTTTCACATTGGTTTTGCCTTCCCAGCTTTCACATTTCAGTCGCATGACAATCTGTACGGGTGAGCCATCCCCCTTTACGTCGGGAATCACCAACTCGTCCATCATCTGGCCTCCGTCGGTGTCGTAGTTGGCTGCCTTGCTGTTGCCGCCCACTTCCCTCACGTAACTGGCGTCATAGCCTTCGGGATGGGTGTTGGAAAGCGTGGTGCCACGGTCGTAGTGGAACTCTGTTGAAGTGCCCCAGGTGATGGTGCGCGAGCGTGCCACCTCCTGTCCGTCGATGAGAATCGAGACTGTGATGCCCAGACTCTGGTTCTGCACCGACCCCATGGCAAACCGATAGGCTCCCGGTGGGAAGAGATAGGGCCGCACGGTGCCGTCGGCATTGAGCTTGACGGGTGTGAAATCAAGTTGGAAACCATCTGCGTCGGCGATGTCAGAGGGTTTGTCGAATCGGATGACCCTGTTCTCATGATAGGGCCATACGCCCGGCAGGGGCGACCATGCCGCCACCTCTGTGGCACACTCCTTGAAATTGAGGTTCACCCGTTTGAAGTAATTCTCTTTCTGCTCGTCGGTGCAGTTCTCGTAGTAATAGAAATAGTCCTTGAGCCTGTACATGAGCAGGTTGTTGGGCAGGTGCAGTTTTCTGACCTTGTAAACAATGCCGTTTGACAGTTCCATGGGGTCGGACACATCCACCTGCTGCACGTTGGTGCGCCACTGTGTGCCAAAAATGCTCTTGACGTCATTGACCTCAGTGGTCTGCAAATCGGCAGGTGAGTAGCGCTTGCTGTAGAACGAAGACTTGAGAATCCAGTCCTTCATGATGCTGTCGCTTCTCACCATGTCCCATGATGCCAGTCTCTGGTGTGCGTCGTCGAGAGCCTGGTTGATGACCTCATTGGAAGGCAGGAGCAGGGTGGCGGTAAGCGACTCTGAATTCATGTCGAAGTTGACCGCCTCGAAGAAGGTGTTGCGGTAGATGAAGATGGAGTCGTAGACGGTGTTGCCCTGGTCGTTGATGCCTATTGCCTTGGAGTTGGTGCGGTCGAACTCCTTGCCTCCGGAAGCCAGCACCATTTCCCGGAATATGGAATACTCGTCGGGCAGGTCGTTGATAAAGTCATAGAGCGATGTCGGTGTCTCTATCATCTCTGAGATGACATAGACATATCCTGTGGTGGTCTTGATGACCTCCTTGACCGCTCCGTTGTTGAAGAGGATGTGGTCGACGATGTTGCCTTCCTTTCCCATCTCGTCGATGGAGACGTTGACGTATTTGCCATGCCACATCATCAGTCGGGTTCCGTCCTCCAGGTTGGCAGGTGAGATGGAGATGTCGCTGATGTGTGAGCGTGTGATGAACTCGGTCTTCTCCTCGGGCTTGCGGAAATGGTCGTTGGTGACGACGAGAATGGTGCTGAGCTGTGCTTTCTTGTTGAGCTCGTCGTAGATGCCCTGTCCAGCAAAGAGCCCGTTCATTTCCGACAGGTCGCCTCGGCTGCTGATATACTCCTGCGACGACACATTGACGATTTTCAGCTCATTGTTGGAGATGGGCGTGTCGGCCTTTCCATAATGGTCGTCATCCTTCAGTTCCTGGCAAGAGGCCAACAGACCTATGGCGAGGAACATCATGTATGATTGAAATAGGGTTTTCATATCTGTATGTGTTTAGTCAATTGGAGTAAATTTGATGCAGTCGAACTGCAGGCTGAAGTTGTTGTTGGTGCTGGCAGCCGGGTCGAGGATGATGAAGCTGAACTGATGTGAGGCGGTCTCCTCAAATTCGATTTCATCATAGAGCGTGGTGGTGTATACCCCCGGAAGCGCACTGTTTACCTTAGTGTAAGGAGCAGTGAAGAGCGTCATGTCTTCTCTGTCGTCAAACGTCATCTTGAGCATACCTCCGTTGCCGTCGGTCTGCTGCCTCATGAAATTGTTGCCCGTCATGAAGATGATGGTCAGTTCGACCTTGTATTTTCCCCTGACGATGGTGGGGGTCCGCATGCCGACCTTGCCCATGTAGCCCAGGTTGAACACCACGCGGTCGTAGTTGTTGGCATTCTTCATGTTGCTGCGGCAGGTCACATAGTCAATATCGCTGTAGTTGCGGTTTTTCGACCCTGCCTCGCCCATCTCATACTCAAAACATGTTGCCGTGGCGATGCGGAAACGCTGCTCAGAGGCGGTAGGCTCTGCTGGCTGATAATATTCGGGGTCGACGAGGTTTTTCACCTCGGTGTAGTCGGCGAGGTCCCACAGCACGGTTGTCTGTTCCGGTTCCCATACGGGCATCCATCCGTCGAGTTCGTGGATGAACCCGTTCTTTGCCAGCACGTTCGACTCGCTGGGAACAAACCTTGCCCGTTCTCCCGAGGCGTTGACGATAAAGCGGTCGGCCTCGTTGGTGGCGAGGCTGTCGTAGGTGACTGTGAACACCTGGTTGTTGGCCGACGAACTCCAGATGCGCGTTACATCCGAACCCATCATGGCTCCCAGTTCACTGGTCTTGTATTGGTTGGCGAGGATGTGGTAACCCACATATTCTCTCAGAAGAGAGTCCTCCGTGATGCCATCCTTGTCGGCGGTCTTGAGGTGGTTTCTCAGTTGCTCGAGCGAGTTGATGCCCGCTTTGGCGAAGGTGGCGTCAGCCACATTGAGGAGTGTGTAGTAATAATGTGTGATGACCTTCTGCCGCTCCTCATTGATTGTGGTGTCGGTCACCAATGAGAGTTTTTTGTCCCATCCGGTGGCACGCAGCGCATCTGCCATGATGGATGAGCGTCCGCCATCCACCACACGGTCGAACACCGTCTCCACCAGCGGTGTCATTGCCGATGAGAGCACGTAAATCTTGCCGTTGAAGGCACTGATTCCCATCTCGATGACGCGTCCTTCCTCATTGAGCACTGCCTGTCCTGCGTTGACCGAGTCGATGCGTATATTGATGACGTCGCCGCTGAGGTTTTGCACGGTTTTCTTCTGCACGAACGACTCGGGAAGGATGGAGTCCTTGACGGTATGGTAGAGCACGAACTGCCGCGCATATTCCTTGGTCAGTTGCTGCAGACTGTCCACCCCCCTGCGGCGGTAGAAATCGCGCATCGCCTCGTTGTTGGGAACGAAAGCGGTGAAGCTGATGCCCGACGACGACTGGTTGAGCGCGTTGAACATATTGGAATAGTGAAGCAACTTCACATACTCGCTGTATCCCTCGGTCTCCTCCAGCAATGATGAGATAGGAGAGGTGAGCGTTGTCGTGTAGGTCTGGTCTTTGAAAGGATCGGTGTTGATGTCAAACACATCCTTGTCGCATGCGGCAAGCAACAGTGCTGCGGCAGCGAGGCAAACAACATGGTGTGCGAAATGTATCTTGTATTTCATGCTTCTTGTCCTTTCCTTACTTTGATGATGAGTAATATGGATTCTGTACCAAGAGCTTGTTGTGCTCGATATCAGCCTGCGGTATGGGCATGTACCATGCGTTGGCATCCTGAAGCACCGACCTTATCCATTGGGCGTTGGTGGTTTGGTTGCCCTCGATGACCTTGGTCATGAACTGAGTCTTGTACTTTCCTCCTCCTATGCGTCCGAGCCAGAGCAGGTCGTACCAGCGCTTGCCCTCTGCCATGAACTCCATCTCCTTTTGGTCGATGATTTCCTCGAGGAGTGTCAGTTCGTCGAGTTGTGAGATTTGAGCGGCAGCATCGGCCGACTGGGGGTCGATATCCTTGAAGTTGCCCAGCAAGGCGCGGTTGCGCACCCTGTTGATCATGCTGACAGCCTCTGCCCAAGAGCCTTGTCCCTTCATGGTGAGCGCCTGGGCTTTCATGAGCATGACCTCAGCCACCCGGTAGAGGATGAAATTGGCATCCTGATGGGCACGTGCGCCACCGGTGATGTCGGGCACGTCTGTCCCATAGTATTTCCAGATGTAGTACTGGTTGGACGAAGCCCATCCGATGACCTGTCCGTTGTCGGGCACGTAGGTGGCCATGAGCATGCGTCCCATGCGCCCGTCCTCGGTGAGTCCGCCGTCCTTCAGCGTCTGCGTCTCCTCTTTCATGCGTTCTGTCGCCCTTGTGGTGGGTCTCAGCGGTGTTGAGGTGGTGAGGGTGAAGAGCGAGTTGAAGTTGTTGGTCTGGTTTTGTGAGTAGTCCCAGTTGAGCTCGAGGATGGACTCATTGCTGTTGCCCGGATAGAACATGGTGTACCAGTCGTTGGTGTTGGACATGAACACCGGACGGAAAGCATCGGTGGCGTTGAGGATGAGGTTGCAGTATTCGATGCACTGGTCATAGTCCTCGCTCCAGAGGCATGCATCGGCCATGAGTGCGTAGAGTGCCCACTTGGTGGCCCTGCCCTTGGTTGCCCAGTCTTCCTCATAGGTGCCTTTTGCCGCACCTGTCTCCAGGGCTGTCTTCACATCATTCTTGATTTGGGCGATAATCTCCGCCTCTGATGACTTCGCCAGGTCGAAACTGGCGGCATCGTTGACGTATGCCTGCAAGACGAGTGGCACCTCCTTGTAGTCTTTCACCAACAGCAGATAGCAGTATGCCCTGAGGAAATAAGCCTCTGCGAGATGGGAGTTGAGGATGGCCTCGTAATAGGTGTCGTCTTTCACTTCCGGAGCATAGAGGATGACGGAGTTGGCCATTCCGATGACCTTGTAGAGATTCGACCAGTCGCAGAGCGAGTTGGTGGGCACCATGTTGAAGTCCTGCAGTTTGGCGTCGCCAGAATTGGTGGTGTAGATGGAACCGCCCCTCAGTTCGCCCCATTTGATGAAAGTGGGCACGCACTGCCGCATGTAGTAATAGCCGGAAGCGATGACCGCTTCGACATCCTCCTTCGACTTCCAGTAGTCATCGGTCACCTGCTCATTGTTGGGCAGCACGTCGAGCCAGTCGTTGCATGAGGTGGTGAAGGTGAGCGTGACTGCCAGTATCAGTATGGATAATATGTTCTTTTTCATTGTCTTCAGGGATTAAAAGTCGACATTCAAACCAATGGCGAAGCGCTTTGACACAGGCGTTGTCGCGTTGTCGCGCACCAGACTGGTGGCCGACGGCATCGACACCTCCGGGTCCTGTCCCTTGTACTTGGTCCAGGTGAAGAGGTCATAGCCCGTGACAAACACGTTGAGCTTGTTGATGCCGATGTTCTTGAGCCACTTCTTGGGGAAGTTGTAGCTGAGCGAAAGCGTCTTGAGACGGATGAAAGAGGCATCCTCGACGAAGCGGTCGCTTCCGAGGTAGTTGTAGCCCATGCCGTAGAGGGCGCGTGGGATATCGGTCTGGTCGCCCTCTGCGCGCCATCTGTGCAGCACGGCTGTGCTTTGGTTGTTCTTGCCGTACATGTTTTCCAGGGAGATGCGTGCGCCATTGATGACTTTCTGGCCGTATCTGCCGTAGAAGAACGTGGTGAGGGTGAGGTCTTTCCATCTCACCTGGAATCCGCCGCCGCCGAAGAACTTCGGGTTGGCGTTGCCGAGGTAGACGATATCATTCTCGTTGATGACACCGTCGTGGTTGATGTCCTCATACATGGCATCACCGGGATAGGTCTGCACCGTACCGTTTTTCATGATGATGACATTGCCCTGCCAGTCGTACATCACATTGCCGGCAGCGTCGCGTGCGTAGGTCTGCTCCCTGTTCTGGTATACGCCGAGGTAGCGGTATCCGTAGAACGAACCGACGGGCGCATTCTCCACGATGCGGAGCGCATAGTTGCCGTTGCCAAATGAGTAGTTGTCCATTACCCATGTGCTGGGCAGTTCCTTTACCTTATTGATATTGCGGCTCACATTGGCATTGACCGATACGGTCCATTCCTTGTTGCGCAGGATTTGGTATTCAAACCTCAGCTCCACACCCTTGTTGCTCATCTTTCCCGAGTTGATGTATTTCACCGAGTTGTAGCCTGTGGAGGCAGGCAGCTTGGTGTCCTTGAGCAGCATGTCGCTGGTCTGTTTGTCGTAGTAGTCGAACGTGAAGCTGAACCTGTCGAACAGTCTGAGGTCGATACCGAGGTCCATTTCCCTGGTGGTCTCCCACTTCAGGTTGTCGAGCTGCATGCGGTCGGGTGTGATGGCGGGCATGTTCATATACTGTCCGAGACTCTTGTACGCTCCGAGATAGATGGACGCGCCCGAGGGTGATGTGCCCGACCAGCCGTAGCCGAAACGAATCTTTCCCTCGTTGAACCATTTCTTGAAGCTGTCGCTCCAGAAATGTTCCTGCTCGATGTTCCACGAGGCTCCGAAAGCGGGGAATGTGCCCCAACGCTTCTCCTTGCCCATGGTGGAGTTGCCCTCATGGTTGATGGTGCCTCTGAGGACATATCTGTTGTCGAACGAGTAGACCACCTGACCAATCATCGAGATGGAGCGGCGCTCTGAGTTGCCCGAGCCCGATGATGACACCACGCTTCCCACGACGGGGTCGCTGAGGTTGGCGGATGCGTTGCCGTATGTGCGGCTGGAGTAGCTGAAGCTCTGGTTGTCGGCAGTCTTGATGAGTCCGGTGGCAATAATCTTATGCTTCTCTGCAAACGTGTTGTTGTAGATGAGCTTGTTCTCACTCTGCAGGGCGAAGGCATCGGTGGTGGCGTCCACGCTCTGGTTGGCAAACGAACTGGTCCAGAGCACGCCGGTGGCCTCCTGCGGCAGGAACTGCTTGTTCTTGGTGGTGCGCATGTTCATCGACACCCATCCCTGGTATTGCAGGTGGAAGGGGAAGTCATATTGCAGGGTTATGGTCAGTTTCTCATCGCGCTGCGTGGTCTTGTTGTAACCCTCGTTGACCATGGCCACTGGATTGTAGTTGGCCGAACTGACGCTGCTGGAACCGCTGCTGGTGAATGACCCCTGGAAGTCCTCATCGCGTGAGAAATAGACATCCGTGGGCTTTTTCGTCACGTCATCAATCCAGTAGGGACTGAGGTTGGGCATTTTCTGCATGGCGATGTTGCGCACGGAGGACAGCGCGTTGGCATCCTTGTTGGTGTTGGTGAACGAGAAGTCGGTGCGCACGCGCAGGCGGTCGCTGAAGTTGTAGGTGATTTTAAGACCTGTCGACAGGCGCTGCACGCCGGTGCCCACCGTGGTGCCCTGCTCGTTGTAGTAACCGAGGTTGAACTTATACACTGCCTTCTCGCCACCTCCCGTCATCGAGAAGTTGTTGTCGGTGATGATGGCATCCTGCTTCACCGCCCCGAGCCAGTCGGTATCGACATTGTACTCGTCGTAGTAGCGGAAATTGGGGTCGTAGTTGAGCTCGGCATTGTTGAAGAGCATGTTCATCTCGTTGCTGGCATTGCTGATGCCCTTGGCGTTGGCAGCATTCCAGATGGCGTCCTGCATGAGTGCCACATACTGCACGCCATTGAGCAGCGGTATGCTCTTCGGCTCATGCTTGGTGGTGAACTTGGAGGAGAAAGAGAACTTGGTCTTACCCATCGACCCCCTTTTGGTGTTGATGAGGAGCACGCCGTTGGCACCCTTCGTTCCATAGATGGCGGTTGCTGAAGCATCCTTCAACACCTCGATGCTCTCGATGTTGGCAGGAGCGATGTTGAGCAATGCGCCGAAATCCTCCTCGTTGGCGGTGGAGAAATTGAAGTCGTCGGTGATGTCCACATCCTGCGGCACCCCGTCGATGACGATGAGCGGTTCGTTGGAGGCGCTCAGCGAACTGGTACCGCGGATACGAATGCTGGAGCGTGCGCCAGGGTCGCCGCCGAGGTTGATGTCAAGACCGGCCACCTGTCCCTGAAGGGCCTCCTCCACGGAGGTGACAGGCTGTGTCTCCACGATGGCCGACATGTCGACCTTCTGCACCGACGATGTCTGCTCCAGTCGGGAGATGCCCATGCCGTCGCGTCCGCCACGGGCGCCGGTGACCACCACCTCCTGAAGCACGGTCTCGTTTTCCAACTGGAAGTCAATCTGTGTCTGTCCGGTATAGTTGACCGTTACGTTTTTCATACCGATATAGGTAGCCCTCACTTTCAGGTTTTTGGCATCAGCCGGCACCTGCAGCACATAGTTGCCGTCGATGTCGGTGACAGCACCCTTGATATAGCGGTTCTGGCTGTTGACCAGCACCACGTTGGCACCGATGATGGGGTCGTTGGTGCCATTGTCGAGTTTCTCTGTCACACATCCTGTGAGCACTTTTTCCTGAGCCATCATGCTCACCGAGCACAACAGCAAGACAATGCATGTGAATATCTTATTCTTCATAGCGCTCTGTTATTTAAGGATACCGTCGATGAAGTGCATGCAGCCGTCGGCGAAAGCAAACGGCAGGCAGAAGTATTTCTGAACGACGCTCACCATGCTGTCGGCGCTGAATCCTGCCGACAGTCCGGCTGCGTTCTCGCTGATGGTCAGATGCTCTCCTCCCATGGTGAGGAACTCGCCCTTGCAGGTGGAACCCGGGTAGGGATAGCTGCTGATGGTGTTCATGAGCGACGATACAAAGTAGTTGCGCAGGTAGTTGGCCAACAAAGTCTTGTTGGTGGTCGACACATTGCCGGTGATGGTGTTGTCGTCGGCAATTTTCAATGCCGAGCATCCGGGGATGTCGGCGATGTTGTTTCTGATGGCTTCATTGGTGGGCACGAAGACGATGTAGCGTGTGTCGTCGCTCGTGATGGAAGGCATTCCGCCATTGGCCACCAGTCCAGCCTTTTGCAGCAACTGGGCAAAGAGATAATACTCATAGTTTCTGTCGTTGCCCACGGCAAGGCGGTGAGTCAGTCCGTCGCCCGATGCCTCTGCGAAGAGCTGGGGATAGTCGTATGCGTATGCCCTGCCGTTGGCCCAGGAAGTGCCTGCTTCCTCACTTGGTATCTCACGGAAGGAGACGAAAGGTGAATCTTGATAATCGGGGCTCAGCTGCTGGTTGAACAGAGCGCTGGTGGTGATTTTGCCGTCGTGTACAAACCAGTAGTTGAAAGCGGTGTTGGTCTCCACCACCTGAGTGCCTGTGGTGCTGAGCTGGGATACGTTGGATGCCGTATGCATATTGACGATGCTGCGTGCCTGGCCCGCGCCCATGTTGGCGAAATTGCCGTCCACATCGCTGTACACCTCCAGGTCGCGTCCCTGCGTGGTGGTGTTGAGCCGCATCTGCGGTTCATTCTGGTTGAACTGTTTGTTGCTTGGCATCAATGTGACGAATGTGGATTTGTTGGATGCCAGCGAGAGCACCAGGTCGCTCTTGTCAAGAGCGTACATGAAGCATTGGTATGTGGTGTCGCGGAAAGCCGGTCCCACTACAGACGAGAAGATGGCGGGCGCCTCCATGTCGTTCATGCCATAGACGATGCCGTTCTCACAGAAGAGGCGGTCGTCCACCTTGCTGGTCTCGATGTTGATGGGTGTGCCGTAGGCTGTCTGCACACGTCCTTTCTCCACATCCTCCGGGAAGACGGGTGTGTCGTTGTCGGCAAACGACTGCATGATGAAATACTGCAGGATGAGCGGGTCGAGGTCGCTGAGCGAGTGATAGCCGCCCTCGGGCTTCCAGTAGTTGGTGAAGAATTTCGCGATGGCCTGGTTGGATGGTGCGAAGATGGTATAGGTGGCACGCTCCAGGGTGCTCATCATCCTGAAATTGGTCACCGGCCATTCGCAAGCGATGTTGGGGAGTGCCCCATGGGTGATGGTATAGACCACCTTGCCCAGTGTGGTGTTGGTCTCCTGGTCGGCCTCGGTCAGTTCGGCGTATGTGTCGTAGAGGCTGACGAAATCGCTGTAGTTGGCATTGTTCTTCAATGTGGTGTAAATGGTCTCCATCGGATTGATGACCTGGTTGACATGATAGAGATATCCATTGTCGGTGACCACGGCATCCTGGTCGGTGACGCTGGCATTGGCCACATTGAAGCCATTGCTTCCGCCAGTCCACTGGCTGCCAGGGAAGAAATACTCGTAGTTGGACTTGGCGTCCACCCCCAGTGAGGAGAACATCATGTGGCTGAACACTGGCAGGTAGCGCTCATAGTGATAGACGGTGACGGTGGTGTCGACACCGTTGAGTTTGCCCCGCACCTGCTCCATGGCATCGGCGCTGCGTGTGCGGTGCTTGTAGTAGAGGCCAGCCCCATTCTGTTTTTGTTCCTCGGTAGCGCCATCACCCTCGTCGGGTCGGAAATTGAGCATCTTCGCCCAGTCGTAGGCGTAATACATGAGGTGGAATCCTACCGTCTTTTTCAGTTGGGTGGGGTCTTTGGCAAACATGTCCTCCACCGTTGAGTAGCCCTCCTTTTGCAGGAATGCTTGCCATGCCTCGTTGTTGGGAGCCATGACGGTGAGGATACTTTGCCCATTGACGATAGGCTGATAGCCCGTCAGTTCTATGGCTTTCAGGAATGTGGAATAGTCTCCTTCGCTCTCGAGCACTTGCCATGCATTGCCCTTCAGCCAACTTGGCGGGGCATAATGGTCGTCGTCGGCTATATCCCGACACGATACGACCAACATGCATACAATCATGCTGAGCACAGTCAGAAGTGATTTGTAGGTTGTCATTTAGGTTTGTTTATGAAGTTGTTATTCTAAGCAGTTTGGTACGCCATTTCTTAATGGCGACAGTGTCTCATGGGTATTTGATTGCAAAATTAATAAAAAACGGAATAATAAGCAAAAAAGGTGATAAAAAAGTTCCATCACCTTGTTCAACTTCATTCCGTAGTATATCGTTGAATGTAAATATCTCGCGCCCCACGCTTGAATTATGCCCAACCCTGCGGGCGTGGTAATCATAGATTCTCCCAAGCCCCCAAATACTGCTGGGAGATTCTCATGCCGTAGTGCTTAGGATTGGTTGTAGACATCAGAATATGTTCATTCTTTCTGTTCGGCCCCATCATTTAAAGGGTGGTTTGTTCCATATGTATAGTAAATCAAAAACTCCGTCCCCATAATGCTGTCCCCATAATTCAGAAGTAACGCAATACCAGTATGATAGTGAAAGCCTCTGGACTTTATGGATACAATTATCCTATCATTTCAACAAAATGAGTTCTTTCCAAAGTTACCGTATTTTGTTGATTTTGGAAAAAACTCAGTTTTTCTTCTCTGTATTCATACCTATTTGAACAGGTCGACGAAGCTTGATTCTAAGCCTTTATGGTGGGAAGACTTGATATATATTCCATTTTTCATCTTTGTCACCCGCCTACCTTGCAGGTCGTAGATGCCAACATCTGTAGTCTTATTACAATTTGAGGGAGCAATGCCACTAGTGTCATCATGAAAGACAAGATCTTTGCCATACCATCCGTCTTCTATAATACAGGCTCTTAAAGCTGCTATTCGGCATCCACCCGCAAACCATCCAAATAAATCATTGTAGAAATATTCTAAACCACAGTCAGAAGTTTCGTCCATAAATAATAGTTCTTGATTGTCAGTCAAAGGAAAATCATAGTTGATATATGACCCAACAAAGGCGATACCAGGAATGTCCGTCCTTCCCGGCTTCATTGTCAGGTCCAAGGACTTCAGGTCAATGGAGAAGTCCATGTCTGGAAAAATGACGTATGGGACATTCGCTTGTGGCGAGAGTTCTCGTTCAAAGATGAGTTGCTTGCCTTCCGTTCTGTCCATTCTAAAATATTTTCCCTTTGACGTGTCGGGAGCGACCGGCAGCATGATGGTGGCACGTCGCCCGGTCTTGTACTCCACAGCGTCATAAAGCGTGAAGTCCATTTTTGGAACATCCTTAACCTTTGTTCCCCACCATGTCTCTGTATACGTGGCACAGCCAGGCGCCGACACCGTTGCCAAATAAGTCTGGTTCCCCTCCTCGATTCTTATGGAATAGTTTCCACTATCATCCGACTCACCCGAATATTCTACTGACGTTGGCCATCCTGTACTCTTCATCTGAATTAGCGCACCTGGAATGGGGACGCTGTCTTGGTTGCATACAGTACCAGTTAGATTGACGACTGGTGTGGCTACCGTGATTGTGGTGACAGGGAACAGGGAATAATCAGACTGACTCCATCCGACTAATTCTTCGGCCGTAGCGTAGCAACTTTGCCAAGGAAATCGGTACTGTTCGAAGAACACTTCCTGCGTGGCAGTTACTCCACTACTTTCTATGACCACACGTATTGTATAGCCGCCATATTCAAAGGGTTGATCCAAAGTTATGGTCAACAAGGGGATACATTCGTC
>CACXIP010000042.1 GCA_902767775.1 uncultured Prevotellaceae bacterium
AATGACGGTTAATGGCGTTAAATACCATATCAACAAACTCCGCAAAGCTGGTCGTTTGGAATGGGAGGGTAATAGCCGGACAGGACGATGGGTTATCAAAAAATGACATTCTATCGGTTGTTTGGCGAAAGAAATAAGACAATTATTTAACCATAGAATGCTTTGCATATTAAAAAGTACCAATAATCAACTGAAGATTTGTGGTTGAAAGGGGGTAGTACTACCCCCAAACTACCCCATTACTACACCCATCACTACCCCAGAACTACCTCCATCACTACACACATCACTACCCTCGTTACTACCCTCGTTATTACACCCATATACTGACCCCAAAAACTGACCCCAAAAACTGACCCCAAAACCAGATAAGCAGACCGTCAGGCAATGAAGGACGACAAATAATAAAATAGCATCAAAAATGAAATTAGACAAAGAACGATTTATTCAGGATTTAGAAGATTGGCACGAGAGTCATCTTGACTATTACGCCAATTTCGTGGAGCGCATCAAGGAAGATGGCCACAAGGGATTGTCTGGCATGATGAATGTGATGTCGGAGTTTTATCCCAACACCCAGTCACAAATTCGTGACGGAATGAACAACCCTTCCAATGATTTGTCATCTGCCATCGAGAGAGTGGAGTCATCCGGATTCACGGAAGAAATGGTTGGGCGGTTCCAGAAGGGCGATGACCATGCCGCAGCAGCACTCTATTTCATCATGATTGGTGGTGGTCTAATCATTATGTTCACCATCGCATACGATTTATGGCACGACAAAAAACTATCGCTCAAATCATTGGGGCTCTCCAGGCTATTGCTCGGTAAACTGTGCAAGAGACTGGTCAAGACAAGTTTGGCTGCTGGTTACGATTCCGCCGAGGATTGGAGGGAGACCATCAACGTCATTTATGAGGGACAAGAGAACAAGCCTGATATAGAGGAATACCTTACCGCTTATACTGCCCAAGAAGAACTCAACAGCAACAATCCCCATTCCTCGCAAATTGAGGAAGAGGCTCCAGAGCAAACAGAAACTCCAGCACAAGATGATGGGGAAAAAGCAGTTGAGGAATCAGAAGCAACTCCAAACAGCACCATGAAGCTTGAAAAAGAGCAGCCCCTCCCTGCTTTCATATTCTGTGAAGAAGACAAAAAGGAGCAAGTGGTTGATTTCATTATCAAAGAACTAACACGTGATAATTCTGGCAAATCCGTCGCTTGTCTGAAACTGGCGTTGGAAGAACTACATCTTTCACCAGAAGGCAAATTAAAGCCCTTCCATCTGTCATTGGAGAAAATGGTGAAGGTTGTCAGTTATCGGCAATCGAACCGCGAATATCAGAACCATTCCTACCTGCTTGGACGCGAAATGGAAAATTGTACTACTGATGAAGACCGGGAATATAGAAGAATCATATCAGGGTATGCAGAAGGCGTAAAGAAAATTCTATGGAAGGGTTATGAAGCATAAACCGCATCACTCTTTTTGAGGTAAACTCCATGTCACTTCGTGTCACTTTATGTCACTTTATGTCACTCGATGTCACTTTTCCCCAAACCTCTGTAAATAAGCATTATATGCAGATTTAATTCCCTTTCACCTATATTAATTTTGCACTCGCAATCGGACGAACCGGTTGCGAGTTTTTGCTTATGGCCATAGCAGACTCTATGTGAAATTTAATCATTTTAGTAATGAAAAATAATTGCATTGAGCTTTTGAAAGAGAAGGTGAAGGAGAATCTTTCCCAAAGTTTCCAAGACCCTTCGGAAGGGAAAACAGGAAGCAATGCTACCTCTCCCTTCATCGTGATGACCAACGAGCAGTTGGAACAGTATTGTCTTCGTATGGTGGATGGTGTTATCACCGCCCTCGTCACTGTCTTCGGCCTCACGGACGAGAAAGAGAAGTTGGTATCCAAGAGGGAGGCCATGCAGCAATTCGGTGTATGCGAGACCACCTTGTATCTATGGGGCAAGAAAGGTTACCTGAAGCCCGTGAAGGTAGGCAACCGAGTGATGTATCGCACGGACGACATCAACCGCATCATTGGTAGTAACATCTAAAATCCCAACATTATGGCAACAAATCAAAAGAAAAAGAGCTTCGTGCTGTTCGCAGATTTCGTGACAGCCGTCAGTGTGCTCACCGACGAACAGGCGGGTAAGCTGTTCAAGTTGATTTTCGCCTATGTCAATGATATGGAGGTTTCCAAGTCTCAGGATCCTGCCATCGCCGCCATGTTCGAGATGTTCCGCACGCAAATCGACCGTGAAGCGGAGAAATGGGCGGAGAAATGCAGGAGGAACAAGGAGTACTCCCACATGCGGAAATGCTATGCAAGAAAGGTATCGGCTGATGTCGGAAGGCATTTGCCGGTATCGGACGATAACTCTGGACATCCAACGGCATCGGGCGTTATCCTTAATGATAATGATAGTGACAATGATAGTGACAATGATAGTGATAATGATAATGTCAATGCCAGTGATAGTGAAGGCTTGGAAACTGTTGTTTCCATGAAGCCTAAGGCGGACGAGCGGTACACCTTCGATGAGATTTGGAGGATGTATGGCAAACCCTACGGCAATGTTTCGACTTTAAGGGAAAAGTGGAATCTCCTTTCCGAGGCGGACAAAGCCGCCATCTTTGAATACGTGCCAAGGTATGTCGCCTCCCGACCCGAGGTTAGGTACCGGAGGAACTTCGAGAATTTCCTTTCCCTTAGAGTCTGGGAGAATGAACCGTTAACCTATGACAGTCATGGAAATGAAACAAGCAGTCAACCAAATGCGTCAAGACGGCAGTCTGCCGTGCAGGACGCAGCAGGACTCATACGGGAGTACCTTGATGACGAGCAGCCAGATGCCTAAAGCGTGCGTCTCGTTGATGGGCAAATACGCAACCATCATTGATTTCCTGAATGCCTGTAACCCTTCCATGCAGTTGCAGGTATGCAAGGACGCATCATCCTGCTTCTTCGGCGACTTCCCCACTTTGTCTGTCATTGACAGGACATACGGGGAAAGGAAGTCGAGAGCCTGGCTCATACCACAACTGGTGGACCTGAGCCTCTGCTGCGGACTGAAGGAGGATGCGTCGAGGGAACAACTCGAATTCACTGCGACGTTCATCGCCACCGACTTCCACTGGCTGAAGACCAGCGAACTGATGCTCTTCTTCTACCGCTTCAAGGCTGGGTGCTATGAGCGGTTCTACAGCCGCTTCGACCCGCAAGCCATCCTCTCAAGCCTGAGGATGTTCATTCTGGAGCGTGCCAGGGCATACGATGCTCGTGACGAGGAATTGCGCCGACGAAAGGAAGCCGAGCATAAAGCCCGCTGCATCTCATATGAGGAATACTGCAAGCGGAATGGCCTCGACCCGGAACATCACAGGTTGGGAATGTTGCCTGAAAATGAGGACAGCCAACAGCATCCAATCTCACCGACCTGACATGTAAAAGAGGGGGCAAGATGTGCCGAATGTGTACACATCGGCCACTTGCCCACCCCAAGGTTCGGGAGTTCTGGTCGCTCGAAACTCGCATTCCCTTTTATGTATTTTACATGTTATGGTATTTGCATATTTGCTATTTATACGAAAACACATTTTTAATCTTTTAGATTTTACATTTTATGGAAAAAATAAAAAACAAGAACTCACAACTTCATGTGAGGATGGATCAGGACACGATGGATGTCCTGGAGAAGAAGGCCGGGGACAAAGGACTGACAATGAGCAGTTACATCCGCTACCTTATCCACCGTGCGGACGTGGAACCTGCAGCCCATACCGGACTGATATCCGACAATGGCACCAGTCAATTGCTCGTTGGCATGATAGGAGAACTCGTGACACTTTTTCGGGGGATTTTGGCTGAGTTTGGAAAGACGGGCAACAACCTCAACCAGGCAGTCCGCGACATGAACACTTCGTTGAAGGCTGGTTCCAAAAGCGTCAGCCGGAAAGATGTGTTGACGGTGGAGGCGTGCTTCGCCAGCATGTCGGAATGTGCCAAGGGAATAGGGGCGGGGCTCAGAAGCCTGAAACAAATCGTAAAGGAACTATGATAACGAAGAAACTACGTCAGGCCGGCGGCGGGCGGTTCCCTGCCGCCGGTTACAATGAGGGAAAGGTGCTCGAAGGGGTCGCCGACCTGTTGTTGGCAAGGAACGTGGACGAGCGTTTCCTGCGGCAACTGGACATCATGCATGCCGTGGGCATCAACGCTGCCGGTGAGGTGGAGCGGTACATGAGGGAGCATTCGCAGACCTACGGCAACTCCAAGACGCAGAACAAGCAGTTCCACGTTGCACTGTCCGTGAAAGAACATGGGATGGACAGGTATGAACTGGCCGACTTCGCTGAGAAGTTCATGGAGAGGATGGGGTACGGTGGCCAACCGTACTTCGTCTATTTCCACCATGACACGGGAAACAACCATGTGCACATCCTCTCCACACGCATCAACCGCTACGGCATCGCCATCAGCGACAGCTTCGACAAGATGAGGATGCAGCGCGTGACGGACGAGATTCTTGGTATCACCCCCGAGAAGGAAAGGCGGAAGTTGTTCTCCTATAGTTTCCAGACGGAAGGACAGTTCCTATGCGTGGCCAGATCCTGCGGTTACAACCCGAAGGAGGAAGTCGTCGATGGCGAGGACTGTCTTACGCTCTTCCGCAACCATTATCCCCAACTCACCATCCCAAAGGTGGAGGTCATGAAACGGATGGTTCCTAAAGAGGACAGCCTAGAGACGAGGAAGCGCAAGGAACGCGCCCGGCAACTGAAAGCCATCCTGATGAAATACCGTCAACTGAGTCTCCAGCAACAAATCCCGGCACAAAAGGACAAGGCCGTTACAAAGTCAGACCTTGAAGAGAGAAAGACTTTGGCATTGTCGGGGTTGCGGCATAAGGACGGCACTTCCTTCAATGAGGCGGAGAAACTTCAGGTGAAATGGATGCTGAAAGAACTGCGGCAGAAACTGGGTGTTGACATCCACTGGCAGAAGGACAAGAACGGCATCATTCGTGGTTACGGCATCGTCGACCACAAGACCAAGACGGCGTTCGACGGCAGCCAGGTGCTGAGGATGGGTGAATGGATGGACATCCAGACAAAGAGGAACGAGGAAAAGATTCAAAAGTCCAAAGAACGAGCAAGCGAGAGCAGACGGGAACATGTTTCCAGTATGCCGAGCGGAAGTACCTTCGGCGAAGCCAAAGGTTCAAAGGCTCAAAAGTCCATCGGCTCATCGGGTCAACACATAGCCATAAACACGGACTCTATCACCATCGCCAAGCACAAGAATGGCAAGCATTACCTCCGAGTTATCTTTAACAACTTTGGCCATTCGGAGATATTCTTCCTTTCCAAAGAAGAGACACGTGCCTACCTGTTGGCGACAAATGCCCAAGAGCGCGAACGGCTCAAACAACAGTTCACCCTCAAATACTTGTTCCAAGCCATGGGCGGGAGCCACGACCAGAACAGGGAATGGGAAGTTGGAAATGGATATGATGGCGATAATGGAATGGGGATGAAAAGATAATCATATGTTTCCATATCAACTTAGGGTCCTACCTATGTGGCAGGTATTACTATAATTGCTATAGCATAAAAATGTCATAACAATGTCATACTCCAATTATTTCTAATTAAGAAAAAAACAATATCTTTGAAGCCAAAATAGTCATTTGTTCTTGGCACAATTATTAAGATATGAAAATTCTTGTTGTTGATGACGAGTTGGATATCTGTGAGATACTTCAATACAACCTTGAAACAGAAGGGTATGAGGTTGTAACCGCAAATTCCGCAGAGGAGGCACTTGAACTTACCCTGCAGGAGTATGCGATGATTATACTGGATGTGATGATGGGTGAAATGTCTGGTTTCCAAATGGCTCGCAAGCTGAAGGACAATCCTGCTACGTCACAGATTCCCATCATTTTTATCACGGCACTCGAAGGAGAGGACAATCTGGTGAAAGGACTGAATATCGGTGCGGACGACTATATCTCCAAACCGCTGAGTATGAAAGAAGTGAAAGCCAGAGTCAAGGCTGTGCTCAGACGTTCGTCCCTTTTGCATTATCAGCATGCCGTCACAACCTCTGACAGTATGATTTGTTATGAAGGAATTACGCTCGATTATGCTGCTAAGACAGTTATTCTGAACGGACAGAACTTATCACTTACAAAGTTGGAATATGAACTTTTGTCGCTTTTTCTGCAACATCCTGGCAAAGTTTTTTCACGCGAGGAACTGTTGAAATATTGCTGGCCACAAGATGTGCTCGTACTCGACCGGACGGTGGATGTGAACATCACCAGATTACGCAAGAAGATAGGCTGTTATGGCAGACAGATAAAAACACGTGTGGGTTATGGCTACTGCTTTGAAAAGTAATACTTTCCAACGGAATCTGCTGATTAGTATTTGCGGTGTGTTCCTGCTCTTTTCTATCTGTTTCAGCGTATATCAGTACCGACGCGAAAAGGAGTACAAGATAGACATCCTTCATTCGCGGCTGCAGATGTACAACTATGAAATGGTGCAGACGCTTGGCGAGGACAGCCTTACCAACAACCGCCTGTTTCGCAATTACGTGGAGCGGCATAACGTGAAGGGGCTTCGTGTGTCTATTATAGATAAAAATGGGCGGGTGATCCTCGACAGCTATGATGCCAATGTTGATTCGCTGGGCAACCACCTCGAACGAACGGAAATCCATCAGGCATTGCTTGAGGGCAATGGTTATGACATCAAGCGCATATCACAATCCACTCACGAGACATACTTCTACTCTGCAACAAAGTTCGGCGATATCATCGTGCGTGCAGCCGTGCCCTATTCTGCCGAGTTGACGCGCTCTCTTCAGGCCGACAATACATACATCTATTTTGCCGTTGCCCTGACCTTGCTACTTGGTATCGTGCTATATCTGATAACCCATCGCATCAGCCGCCACATCGGTTATCTGCGGGAATTTGCCCTTAAAGCCGAAGAGGGCGAGGAACTCGACCACGAACTGGAGCGTCAACTGCCAAATGACGAGTTAGGCGAAATCAGTCACACTATCATAAAGCTATATTGGAAATTGCGCCATTCCGAGGAGGACAAGGTACGCATCAAACGCCAACTCACGCAGAACGCTGCCCATGAGCTGAAGACGCCTGCCGCCAGCATTTATGGCTATCTTGAGAGCATACTCGACAATCCTGATATGCCAGAGGAAAAGAAAAAACACTTTCTGGAACGTTGCCATGCTCAAAGCGAACGTATGAACAAGCTCCTGCTTGACATGAGTACCCTCACCAAGTTGGACGAGATGGATAGTGACAAACTCAGAATCCAAAAGGAGTACCGACAGGTCAATGTCTTGCAAGTTATACAGAATGTACTTGACGACACCGCTCTTCAGCTCCAAGAGAAAGGCATCTTCCCATTAACAGATATGCCAAAGCATGTCGAAGTCCAAGGCGATCCAAGTCTGATTTACAGTATCTTCCGCAACCTCATCGACAATATCATTTCCCATGCCACGGGGGCATCTTGGCTGAAGATAGTCTGCGCTGAGATTGAAGACAAAGGCCGTCATTTCTACAAGTTCGTTATAAGTGACAACGGAGCCGGAGTGGAACTGGTGCACATGGAACATCTCTTCGAACGCTTCTACCGCATAGACAAAGGGCGCAGACGTAAGCTCGGAGGCACTGGTCTTGGCCTTGCCATTGTGAAAAATGCTGTTGCTGCCCACGGAGGAACAACAACGGCACAGCTTACACCCGGAGGAGGACTAACAATAAGTTTCACACTCGCAAGGTTTTAACCTTGTCCATTTTAAGGCTTGTCCTCAAAGTCGTTGTTTAATCTCTTCCCTGCTTGCACCACGTTCATCACATAGTCGCCAAGACGTTCGCATTCAGAGATAAAGTCAACATAGAACACGCCGAGCTGATACCCGTAAAGACCATTATTTACATCATATAGGTTCTGGTTTTTCAGTTGCGTACGGTAGTTGTTGATTTCGTGCTCAATGTTTGTGGATGTCGTAATTTTGTTTTTAGTCGATGGTGACTCTATGCGTTTTAGCATTTCTATAAGTGCACTTCCTACAAGGTGCAGCATCGTCTGCATGTGTTGTATTTGCTCAGGAGTGAACTCATCTTGGCAATGCATGCGGTGACGATTCAAGGTGCGACCGAGATTATACACTGAGTCACCGATTGACTCCAGTTCGGATATCTGTCGCAACATCTTCTGTATCTGACTCTTTGATGCATCCGACAGACGTCCTTCGCTTACCTTGTTCAGATACCCAGCTATCTCCATCTCCATTGAATCAGTGATGCTTTCGTACTTCCCAATGCGCGAGAAAAGTTTGTTAAATTCCACCTCTCCTTTTGTCTGCATCAGTTCCGAGACAAAACCGAACATCTTTTGGCAACGCTCAGCGAAATTGACAATCTCCTTCTGGGCTTCCATAATGCTGAGCTCAGCTGTAGAGAGCAAGCCTCCGCTAATGAACTTTAGACGGTAATCTTCAACCGGTTCCTTCATCGGCAGTATTTTGCAAACAAGAATCTCTATCTGCTTTACGAAACCGATGAGCAACAACGTGTTGATGATGTTGAAAGCGGTATGGAAAGCTGAGAGTTTAAAGAGGTCGTTGCCTCCACCCATCACGCAGTCGACAAACCAGCTGACGGCGTTGCAGGCAGGATAGAAAACGATGAGAAACGCCACTACGCCGAAGACATTAAAAAACATGTGGGCGAGGGCTGCACGGCGCGCCTGAGTATTGGCGGTAAACGAAGCCATAAATGCCGTGATGGTGGTACCTATGTTCTGACCCATGGCCAATGCGGCAGCTTGCTCAAATCCAAATCCGGGGATGTTCATACCGAAAAGCATCAGCGTGATGGCCATCGTCGCAGCAGAAGCCTGTACGATCATGGTCACTGCGGCACCGACAAAGACGAAAAGGAGTATCGTGAAAAACGAATCCTGGGGCACATGTGCCAGCATGCCAGCCACCATGTCACCTATGTTCATGGCTGTAGCCGTTTCCTGCAGGAATGACAGACCCAAGAACAGGAACGAGAAGCCGAAAATGAACTCCCCGATGTTTTTTCTATAGCCCTTTTTGCTGAAAATCAATGGCATCCCGATAGCAAGCAATGGGATAGCAAAGGCGGCAATGTTCACCTTGAAGCCGACAGCAGAGATAATCCAAGCTGTGATAGTAGTACCAATGTTGGCTCCCATGATGACACCGATGGATTGAGATAATGTCATCAGTCCGGCATTCACGAAACTGACCACCATCACAGTGGTGGCACTCGATGACTGGATGAGTGCCGTGATGAGGATGCCCGTCAGCACGCCCATCACACGGTTCTTGGTCATAGCCGCAAGGATGCTGCGTAGACGGTCGCCCGCAAACTTTTCAAGCCCTTCCGACATCGTCTTCATTCCGAAAAGGAACAATGCCAGAGAACCCACAAGAGAGAAGATGTTGATAATTAATTCCATTTGGAGATTTTCTGTAGACATAGCAAAGGTATTACGAACTTGTTACGCCTGTGTTACACTGGTATTACAACCCTGTTACAATCGCTATCGTAACCTCTTTATCATAGTATTGAAATGATTTTGTAATAAAATAAGGCTATCATTGCAGCAATAAAAACCAATAATTTGTTCATATAATGGAAAAGGAAAAAGCAGAAAGAATTATCAAGATTTACAATTGGGTGAGATTCATCATCCTTGTATTGTTACTCACAGCTGTCTTTGTAGGATTGACAAAAGCACAAACAACCAATGGTTATGGCATGATGGTGAAAAAAGCCTCAGCGACAGTATGTAGTCAAAAAGGATGAATTCTGTATTTCTCGGAATAATAATATTCCTTATAGTGCTTGCCGTCTTCGATCTTGTGGTGGGCGTGAGTAACGATGCTGTTAACTTCCTGAATTCAGCCATTGGTGCAAAAGTGGCAAAATACAAAACGATAGTGTCAATAGCTGCTTTTGGCGTGTTTGTCGGAGCTGCCCTGAGTAATGGCATGATGGATGTGGCCCGGCATGGCATCATGACACCGGAGTACTTCTCGTTTTATGATGTGATGTGTGTGTTTCTAGCTGTGATGGTGACGGATGTTGTGCTGCTGGATGTGTTCAACACCTTGGGCATGCCTACTTCGACTACGGTGAGCATGGTATTTGAACTGCTTGGTGGCGCCTTTGCCATCGCACTGCTTCAAATAGCCCATGGGACAACAGCGGCAGACGGCGACTTGCTCTCATTGGGCGACTTGCTCAATACGGAGAAAGCCATTTCGGTCATTCTAGGCATCTTTCTCTCTGTGGCAATAGCATTCATTCTTGGCATTTTTGTACAATGGGCTGCACGCATTGTCTTCACCTTTACCTATCGCGTGAACGGAAGGACTACTGACCAGTCGGGCAAAATGGAGGGCTGGCTCTCATCGTCACTCAAGATAGGCATCTTCGGCGGACTTTCGGTGACGGCCATCGTCTGGTTCTTGCTTATCAACGGATTGAAGGGCTGCAGTCTGATGACGGTGGACGTGAAAGAAGTAATTAATCAGAATAAGTGGCTGATTATCGGCGGGGGCATCGCCGTATTCTCGTTGCTGATGACTCTGCTGAGCGCCGTAAGAATGCCTGTACTGAAATTCGTAGTGCTGTTTGGCACGTTTGCCCTAGCGATGGCGTTTGCAGGCAACGACCTCGTCAACTTTGTAGGTGTGCCACTGACTGGTCTTGAAGCCTATCAAGACTATATGGCAAACAGCAATGGCGATGCTCAGGGATTTATGATGAAGAGCCTGATGGACAGTGCCCATACACCCGCACTCTATCTCGTCGCGGCAGGCGTGGTGATGGTTTTCTCCCTCGTCTTCTCGAAGAAGGCGCAGAACGTGGTGAAAACATCGGTTGACCTCTCGCGACAGGATGAAGGCGATGAGATGTTTGGTTCAAGCGGAGTGGCGCGGACATTGGTTCGCACGTCGAGAAGTATGGCTAACGGCATAATGGCAGTTGTGCCGATAAGTGTGGCGCACTGGATTGACTCACGCTTCAATGCTGATTCTGCTGTCATGAAGAAAGGTGCCGCCTTTGATGAAATCCGAGCCTCAGTCAATCTCGTGCTTGCTGGTGTACTTGTGGCATTGGGCACATCGCTCAAACTGCCCTTGTCCACAACGTACGTCACATTCATGGTGGCAATGGGAACCTCGCTTGCCGACCGTGCATGGAGTCGTGAAAGTGCAGTGTTCCGCATCACGGGCGTACTGTCTGTTATTGGTGGGTGGTTCATTACGGCTGGTGTGGCATTCATATTGTGCTTCCTCATCTGCATCTCCCTGTTCTTCGGGTCGTTTGTGGCTATGGCTGTTGCAACCGCGCTGGCTTTTTTCCTGATCATTCGAAGCCACCTGCGTTACGAAAAGTACAATAAGGCTAGCGAGGCAGACAAACTGTTTGAAAGGATTCTGCATTGCAATGACAAAACCGAATGCTGGACGTTACTACGTATTCATGTGGGGCTTACTGTAAA
Source organism: uncultured Prevotellaceae bacterium (assembly GCA_902767775.1). GTDB lineage: Bacteria > Bacteroidota > Bacteroidia > Bacteroidales > Bacteroidaceae > Prevotella. Next base: position 11,612 of record CACXIP010000042.1, read on the forward strand.
GAATAGTATCCGAATGGTGATTGCTGATTATGAAGCATTGACCACAGCTTTTTTCTGTGAGGATTATCGCAGGTTGAAGCATGCCTGTATCGAGGTGAACAATCAGCGCAAGGACATGAAGCGTCATCGTCGGAAGCAGATTATAGCCCTGCGTCGCACGGACCCGATGGTTAGTGTAGAGAAAGGCACTTGGTACTTTCTCATCGCTAACTCTCTTTCCCAGATGTTTTACTGTTTGAAACGCATGGGTGAGCCATGCAAGGAGCATGTTGGCAACAATTTCAGTCCAGTCCCTGGTGATTATGCCAATCATTTTCAGTGCTTTAGCAAAGAGATTTTGAGATTGTTTAACCGTGCTATCACCTCTGAAAGCACTGCTCTAATCCGTGACGATGCCCTAAAATTGCAGTCTTCACTATCCGATTATCGAAAAAGCATCATCAATGACATTCAAACAAAGCAACTCAACATAGAGAGCATGACCATCTTTCTAAACCTTGTTCAAGAGTCGCAAGAACTCCTCAGTGCCCTGCGCCATACAATGAGAGGCATAAGCAAGTTAGAATATAGCGAGACAATTTCATCAAAGTCACCGTAAATGTAAGTGATGGTGTTTTGCAACCAGTACAACATTTGGAAAGAATCAATTGATTGTACAGGACTTGTGGAGCAAATGTGGAGCAAATTAACACCCTATAGTAAAGCGAAAATCTCGCAAGTTGTTTGTTTTCAACTTCTTGCGAGATTTTAAATGGTTTTAAAAAGTACCCAGAGCCGGGGTCGAACCGGCACGGGTTGCCCCACTGGTGTTTGAGACCAGCGCGTCTACCGATTCCGCCATCTGGGCCTTTCAGCGTGCAAAGGTACAATTATTTTTTTGTAAAAGACAAATTTTCGTCAGAAAAAACACTAAAAACATGTTTTTTCCGTTGGATAGATGTATCTTTGTGCCCGTAATGCACAACCAACCGACAGTCTAATATTTTTATTGAGATATGCCTACAGACAGCAAAAATTTCTGCATCATCCTTGCGGGCGGACGTGGTCGCCGACTGTGGCCATGCAGCCGCGCGGAACATCCCAAGCAGTTTGTCGACCTATTTGGTGTTGGCCGCACCCTGCTGCAGCAGACCTTCGACCGTTTTGCCCGTTTCATACCCACAGAGAATATTTATGTGACCACCAATGATGACTTCGAGCCTATAGCACGTGAGCAACTGCCCATGCTGCCGTCGGACAATTTCATCGGTGAACCCATCAACCGCGACACGGCGCCGAGTGTGACATGGGGGTGCTACCGCATCCTGAGCCGTTGCCCTGATGCCAATGTCATCATCACACCATCAGACCAGGCGGTGCTCAACCTCGATGCCTTCGTGGAGAGTGCCACCAGCGCACTTTCCTTCGTCACGTCGCACGATGGTGTCATCGCCATGGGTATCCGTCCCACGCGTCCCGAACCAGGTTACGGATATGTGCAGATGGGAGATGCTTCCGACGTGCCCGGGATGTTCACCGTGCAGTCGTTCACCGAGAAGCCAGAGCGTGATTTTGCCCAGTTGTTCATGGACAGCGGCGAGTTTCTGTGGAACACCGGCATCTTCGCCTCCAACGCCCGTCACCTGCTTGTCCATTGCAAGCGCATCATGCCCGCCCCGTTTCGTCAGATAGAGACCGACGGGCGCATTCCGTCATCGCTCGAAGAGGAAGCCCGGCTTGTATGGGACTATTTCTCACTGTTCCCCAACCTCTCCATCGACTACGGTGTGCTTGAGAATGCCGACGATGCCTTTGTGATGCTCTGCAATTTCGGATGGGCTGACTTGGGCACATGGCACTCCATCTACGAGGCCGCCCGTCGTTATGATGGAGACAACGTGGTGCTCGACAGCGAGGTGATGATGGACAATTGCCGCGACAACATCATCAAGTTGCCAAAGGGGCACCTTGGTGTGATGAGCGGCCTTGAGGGATATATCGTGGTGGAGAATGAAAATGTGCTGATGGTCTGCAAGAAAGGCGACACATCAGCACAGATACGTAAGTTTCTCAACGAGGTTCAGGTGAAGCTCGGCGAGAAGTTTATTTGAACTCCTCACGGATGCGGGCGGCGATGCTCGCCATCTCCTCATCGCTGAGTTTGAGTTTCGGGTTGGAGAAGAGCATGTCCTTCTCGCTCTGCATGGGGATGAGGTGGATGTGAGCGTGAGGCACCTCCAGTCCGAGCACTGCCTGTCCCACTTTGATGCAGGGGAAGGCGCGCTTGATGGCGGCAGCCACCCTCTTGGCGAAGACCTGCATCTCAGCGAGTTCGTCGTCTTCGAGGTCGAAGATGTAGTCCACCTCGCGGCGCGGGATGACGAGGGTGTGTCCTTTTACCAACGGGTTGATGTCGAGGAAGGCATAGAACTTGTCGTTCTCAGCGCATTTGTAGCTGGGAATCTCGCCAGCAGCGATTTTCGAGAAAATGGTCATGGTTGTTTGGTCGTTTTGGGGGTTGGTTGTTTGGTCGTTTAGGAAATTGGTCCTGCCTGCTTTTGAGGGTTGCGTTGTAACGCAACTTACAGGACACATGACCAAACTTCAATCTTTAATCTTCAATTATATTGGGTTTCACCCAATGAATGTCGGCTGTGCCTCAGCAATTGGAGCAAGCTCCAATGCATTCGGCTTGAACGACATTTCAAATTAAATAGAGATGTTGTCTATTCTCAGTCGGATGGTTCCTCGTGGGATTTGAATCTCCACCTCGTCGCCCACTTTTTTGTTGAGCAGTCCTTGTGCGATAGGTGTCTGGATGGAGATTTTGCCCTCACGCAGGTTGGCCTCGTTCTCACTCACGATGGTGTATTTCATATGGGCTTTGGTGGCGAGGTTGGTCATCTCCACAGTACAGAGGATTTGCACCACGTCGGCAGTCAGCCGTGAGGTGTCGATGATTTTGGCCTCTGCGATGGCCATTTTCAGGCGGTTGATTTTGTCCTCCAGGTGGCCTTGGGCCTCTTTGGCGGCGTCGTACTCGGAATTTTCGCTGAGGTCACCCTTATCTCGTGCCTCTGCGATGGCTGCCGAAGCCTTGGGGCGCTCCACAGACTCCAGTCTTTGGAGTTCGGCTATCATCTTGTCGTAGCCTTCTTGCGACATGTAAGTCATACTGTATTCGTTTTTTAGTTAATCGATTGTTTTTGGACAGCCTGGTTATCAGGTGTCGTTTTGGGTGCAAAAAAATGAAGAATCCCGACAAATGCCTCTTGTCGGAATTCAGCTCTTTTGCTTGCTTTTCAATGATGGGTGCAAAATTAGGGTATTTTTTCCAAACTAACAATTTTTTTGCAAAAATTTTTTTATTCGGCACGGAATCAATAACTTTGTAGAATTAAGGATTAAGGATTATGAATTAAGAATTATGATTACCTGTGCAAATAAGGGAACTTTGTAGGATTAAGGATTATGAATTAAGAATTATGATTACCTGTGCAAACAAGGGTAGGGACGCGATGCATCGCATCCGCCAGAGATTTATTCCGATTGCGTCCGCCAGGAATTAACTATGAACTATGAATTTTGAACTATGAACTATTATAATTCCGCTTTGCTCTCCACCACCTATTTCGGACCTGTGCAGTGGTATCAGAAGTTACACCGATATAAGGAGGTGTGGATGGAGGGGCATGACAGTTTTATCAAGCAGACCTACCGCAACCGGTGTGTCATTGCCGCCACTCATGGCACACAGACACTAACGGTGCCTGTTGTCCACGACGCGTCGTCGGCTCTCACACGCGACATGCGCATCAGCGACCACGGCAAATGGCGCCACCTGCATTGGCATGCGCTCTGCAGCGCCTATGGTGAGTCGCCTTTCTTTGAGTTCTATGCTGATGACCTGGCTCCGTTTTTTGAGCGACGGTGGGAATTCCTCATCGATTTCAATGAGGCGATTATGTGGAAGATGTGTGAATTGCTCGATATCCATCCTATTGTGCGGCTGACGGAGAATTATGGTGATACCGGAGGTGCTGAGGCTGATGACTTCCGTGATGCGATACGCCCGAAGCATCCGTTGCCCGACCCTGGGTTTGCACCGAAGCCATATTATCAGGTGTTCGCACAGCGGAATGGTTTCCAACCTAACCTCAGCATCCTCGACCTGCTGATGAATGAGGGTAACGAGAGCATTTTTTATCTTTGACCACGAATAATTCTTTTCTAATCACGGAAAGCATGAAAATTATTCAACCACGAAATACACGAATCTCCTCTACGAAAAGGCACGAATATTGTCGGCTCTGCGCTCATAGGTGGTATTGTCTATAGATTCGAATCTTTACGAACGACTTGAACTATAATAAAAGGAGAAGGGGCAAGGAATCTGGTTCCCGCCCCTTTTGTGAAAATGTCTCACTGATCATCTCTATGATTCATCCTCCTTTCTTTACTTTTCAACCAAAACTTAACTATCTATCAAACCTATTCATTACCTAAAAACCTATAACC
>CACXIP010000043.1 GCA_902767775.1 uncultured Prevotellaceae bacterium
AGTATATTACAAAACAGAAGGCGATCCGGAGAGTGGCTATTACGTTCCCTATGAGGTAGACCTGAAACTGCCTCGCTTTGAAACTTTGTCCGACACTGATGGCCTTGCAAGAAAAGACACCGATATTCCCAAGGAAAGTGGTCTGATCTTACTGCTGAAGAAGATGGGTATCCAACTCGCTTTCGACCCCTCATGTGAGGAAATATGCAACATGTGTGGATTGCCTGTATATATCTCCATGATGCGCCAGAAGGCCAAAATCAAGGTGAATGAGGAAGGCTCAGAGGCCGCTGCCGTGACTGTGGCAGGAGTGGAGGCGAAGTCTTTAGGTCCTGTTGTACGCCCCAAGGCCACTTTCCACGCCAACCGTCCCTTTGTCTATGTCATCCGAGAGGCATCATCTGGTGTCATCCTCTTCATAGGAAAGTTCATGGGTGAGTAGAATTGGTGATACAGGATACCACCATACTTGCTACAAAATAGAATTAAAAAAATATGAAACTGATTAAATTGCCTATTCTGATGGCTGCCATCACGATGCTGATGCTTGGTATGACTGCGTGCAGCGGTGATGATAGTTCTATTTCTGTCTATTTCACGCTTCAAGATGAAAGCGGGGTTGAGAAATCTTCCTTTAAAGAAGGAGAAAACATCATCTTTAGATTAGATATAACCAATCATTCAGAAGAGGAGGCACTTTTGTCTAATTTGATTGACATGTTTTTTAATGATGATATCTTCCATGTCTATTCTTCCAAAGGGGAAGACTTTGGACATCCTTTTGACGAATTATGGCTTCCAGATATATTAGGTCCAATGAGATTTCCCCCAAAATATACTTTTACTACTCTCTGCCCATGGATTAACAATCCTGATTCAGAACTGCCCTGTGGTCAACTACCATATTTTCATTTCTTTACTGAAAAATATAGACCACTCCCTAAAGGAGAATACTATTCGAAATTTTCAATCAGATTGGACAAGAAGAAAACTGTCACCTGCAATAAATCATTTAAAATTGAATAACCATAATAGTCTGTCTCATTTTTGCTTGTCATGCAGTTGATATGTACATTTGCAATGGCATTTCCATAATTGAGGCTTGAAGTAAGCATGGAGTCGGGAACATCAGAACTGATCAGCAGGTGCAAGGCTGGCGAACGCCAGGCCCTGGACCTGCTTTATCAGCGATATAGGCCTGGACTTCTGAACGTCTGTAAGCACTATACTAAGGAGGACAGTGTGGCGGAGGATCTGCTGCACGATGCCTTCGTCGTCATTCTCACGTCACTTGACCAACTGAAACAGACAGACAATCCCGAATCGTGGATGACAGCCATTGTTCGGAACGTGGGCTACCACTACAGCCAGTATGTCACGCGTGAGCAAACAGCACTACGGCAGATGGCCAAGGAATACCGCCAGGACAAGGTGGAATACTTGGCTCCTGACTACGACCAAATACAAAGTCTCATATCCCAACTGCCGCAAGGCTACCAAAAGGTTTTCCGACTGTCGGTCTTCGAAGACCTCACACATCAGGAAATCAGCCAGTTGTTAGGCATCGCCCCACATACCTCCTCATCGCAACTCACACGCGCCAAAAGCATGCTGAGGATGCTCATCAGACAGTCGTGGGTGCTCATGCTGCTGGCCATAGCCATTCCCACGGCTGTATGGTGGTTTGCCCGCAAACAGACTCCCACAGAGGAGCATCAAGATGCGATCAGTAAGACCGTCCCTGAGCAAGCACCCTCACATTCCATGAATGAACAAGCACAACTATCCCATTATGCCCAGTCTCCATCCGGCTCTTTCGCGCCGTCACGGCAGCATGCTCACAGACAAACGTCTGGGAAGGCCCCCTCACAGGCTACATATACCCAGAACGGTACCGTTGCCGTCGCTGACAGCATTCCTTTACTGCAGGCCGACAGCATGAAGATGGATCCAACCCTCACTGCAAAGACGAAGGAGGAAAAAGAGCAGAAACAGCAGAAGGACACCGTCATTGAGCAGCCAACACCATGGCAGTCCGACGGAGACCAGATGGCTTATCAACCCACCAAAGAAAGCCGCTCATGGAACATCAGTCTGGCCTACAACGGTCAGGCTGCACGTGGAGATGACTTCATGGCGGCATCCACTATCAACTATGGTGATTTCCAAGAGGCTTCTACCAATAAGTCCTATCATCAATTCAGCAACTGGGTAGACTACAGCAACTACCTGAAATCCCATTCTGCAGAATTAGACGAGGAGAAGCGCTCCCTTATAAGCATCGCCACACAGAACATTGATGTCAACAATGGAGCGATGGAGGCCCGTTATGAGCATCAGCTTCCCATCACCCTGCAACTGATGCTCAGCCGCCAGATTTCAAAAAAAGCCTCCATAGAGACAGGACTCAGTTACACCCAACTGAATTCCACCATCACCACCGGCAGCAGCAGCGCCAATATTCAGGAACATCAAAAGCTGCGCTATGTGGGTATTCCGATCCGTTTTGGATGGACATGGTATGACAAAGCCCGTCTCCGCTTCTACTCCTCGGCGGGAGGGATGCTTGAGATGCCAATTCACAGCACCGTCAATGTGCGTCATTTCTATAATGGGACGAATACATTCCAAAAAGAGGTGTCGCCCCATGTGCCGGTGCAGTGGTCCGTGTCACTTGGTCTCGGAGCACAATACAACGTCACGCCCTATCTCGGCATCTACTTGGAGCCCAGCCTGCAGTATTTCATCAACAATGGCAGTGGCCTCAAGACCTACCGCACGGAGCACCCCTTTGAGTTCACCCTGCCCCTCGGCCTCCGTCTCCACTGGTAATTTCAACACAAAGGCACATAGTTACAGAGTTTTTTCTCTGTATCTCTGTACCTCTGTGTTTCAAAATATCTATTTCCTAAAAGCCAAAGGCCAAAAGCCAAAAGATTTCTCTCTACCTCTGTGTTGAAATTAAAAAAAACTCCACACGGCACAGCGTGCCAGTGTGGAGCCAAGATCTTTTGCCTGAACAGATTATCTGCGGAGACCCAGTGCCTTGATGATGGCACGGTAGCGGCTGATGTCGCGGTCGTACAGATAGTTGAGCAGGGCACGGCGTTTTCCTACCAACTGGGTCAGTGACCGTGCGGTAGTATAATCTTTACGGTTCTTTTTCAAGTGTTCCGTCAAATGGGATATACGGTATGAGAACAATGCTATCTGGCTCTCTGGTGAACCAGTATCAGAGTTAGACTTTCCGTATTTTCCAAAGATCTCTTCTTTTTTTGCCTTGTCTAAATACATCTTGTTTGGGTTAAAAATTGAATAAAAATATCTCTTGCATCAAATGCGGGTGCAAAATTACACAAAAAATACTACACGGCAAATTTTTTCTTTGTATTTTTTACTTATTACATTGGTAATTTAGGATTTTCCTGACTTTTTTGTCCTCATTCGAATGATTAAATCAGACAATAATGGCTGCTCTGACCGCTTCTTTTATTACTTTTACCTTTTACTAAATCGGAAAAGTTCAAAATATTTTGGCTTTTCCCTCGCTTATAAGTAACTTTGCACCCGTTTTTAATAAGGTAAAAAATGCAAGACATCAGGAATATCGCCATCATCGCCCATGTGGACCACGGAAAAACCACATTGGTGGACAAGATGATGCTCGCCGGCAACCTCTTCAGAGAGGGAAAGGAAATCGGAAATCAAGTACTCGACAGCAATGACCTCGAACGTGAGAGAGGCATCACCATCCTGTCGAAAAATGTGTCCATCAATTACAAGGGCACCAAAATCAACATTATCGACACTCCGGGACACGCTGATTTCGGCGGTGAGGTGGAGCGTGTGCTCAACATGGCCGACGGCTGTCTGCTGCTCGTCGATGCCTTCGAGGGACCAATGCCCCAGACTCGTTTCGTGTTGCAGAAAGCTCTGGAAATCGGTCTCAAACCCATCGTGGTGGTCAACAAGGTGGACAAACCCAACTGCAGGCCCGAGGAGGTCTACGAGATGGTGTTCGACCTGATGTTTGCACTCAACGCCACTGAGGACCAACTCGATTTCCCCGTGGTTTATGGAAGTGCCAAGAACGGATGGATGGGCGAGGACTACAATACTCCCACCAATGACATCACCTACCTGCTCGATAAAATCGTGGAGGTCATACCGGCTCCCGAATACCTGGAGGGAACACCACAGATGCTCATCACATCGCTTGACTACTCCACCTACACGGGACGTATAGCAGTGGGTAGGGTGCATCGCGGCAAACTCACAGAGGGCATGAACATCACCATCGCTCACCGCGACGGGTCAAAAGAGAAGACCAAAATCAAAGAACTCCATACCTTTGAGGGCATGGGGCATGTGCGTACAAACGAGGTGGGGAGCGGTGATATCTGCGCCATCATCGGACTGGAGCACTTCGAAATCGGCGACACCATCTGCGACTTTGAGAATCCCGACCCGCTGCCGCCCATCACCATCGATGAGCCTACCATGAGCATGCTCTTCACCATCAACGACTCCCCGTTCTTCGGACGTGAGGGCAAATGGTGTACGTCAAGGCATATCAGTGAGCGCCTGCAGAAGGAACTGGAGAAGAACCTCGCACTCAAGGTGGAGGAAATGGAAGGGTACACCGACCGCTGGATTGTCAGCGGGCGTGGCGTGCTCCATCTCTCCGTGCTGATTGAGACCATGCGGCGCGAAGGGTATGAACTTCAGGTGGGACAGCCGCAGGTGATTTACAAGGAAATCGACGGCGTGCGCTGTGAACCGATTGAGGAACTCACCATCAACGTGCCGGATGAGTTTGCCAGCAAGATGATCGACATGGTGACGCGTCGCAAGGGTGAGGTTACCTCGATGGAGTCGCAGGGCGAGCGTACCAACATCGCTTTCGATATCCCCTCAAGGGGCATCATTGGCCTGCGTACCAACGTGCTCACCGCCAGTCAGGGTGAGGCCATCATGGCACATCGATACAAGGAGTACCAGCCTTACAAGGGCGACATCTCACGCCGTGTCAATGGTTCGATGGTGGCGATGGAGACAGGTACGGCATTCGCCTATTCCATCGACAAACTGCAGGACCGCGGCAAGTTCTTCATCGACCCAGGTGAGGAGGTGTACGCCGGACAGGTAGTGGGCGAGCATGTGCACGACAACGACCTCATCATCAATGTGACCAAGGCAAAGCAACTCACCAACGTGCGTGCCAGCGGCAGCGACGAGAAGGCACGCATCATCCCCAAGGTGGTGATGAGCCTCGAGGAATATCTGGAATATATCAAGAGTGATGAACTGGTGGAGGTGACACCGAAGAGCATGCGTATCCGCAAGACCATCCTCGACCACAATGAGCGCAAACGTGCCAATATGGACAAATCATAATAAATGAATATGCGTATCGGTGTAATCGTAGCCATGGACAAGGAGTTTGTCCAACTCCGCAGCATCCTCAGCGATGCGGAGGAAAAGACGGTGGAAAGGCAAACCTTTGTCATTGGAAAGACAGGCGACAAGGAGGTCATCCTGCAGAAATGTGGCATCGGAAAGGTGAATGCCGCTGTGGGAACAGTGGAGATGATCCACGCCTTTCAACCTGATATCATCATTTCCACAGGATGTGCAGGAGGGGCAGACACCAACCTTCAGGTCACCGATGTGGTGGTGGGCACCCACTATGTCTTTCATGACGTGTACTGCGGCAGCGAGGTGGCTTACGGACAGATGGTGGGCATGCCGGCGGAGTTCAAGGCTGATGACGGACTGGTGGAGAAGGCATTGCAGCTTAAGGACACGGCCAATGTGCATGCGGGACTTATGGTGAGTGGCGACTGGTTTGTCGACTCCCGCGAAAAGATGAGCGACATCCTCGGTCTTTTCCCGCAAGCCATGGCGGTGGATATGGAAAGCTGTGCCATCGCACAGGTATGTTACCTCTATGGGGTGCCATTCGTTTCTTTCCGCATCATCAGCGATGTGCCGCTCAGCGACCACAAGGCAGCTCAGTATTTCGACTTCTGGAGCACGATGGCCAACGGGTCGTTTGAGGTGACCCGGGCTTTCATCCATTCCATTTAGAATAAAGGCGAAAGTTTTTACGGCAGCGGTTGCGTGTTGTGAAAATAATGATTACTTTTGCAAAGTTAAATGATACTCAACTAAATCAATAAAAATATGAAAAATCTGGATTGGGCAAATCTGTCGTTTGGCTATATGCCGACTGACTACAATGTGCGTTGCTATTACCGCGACGGAAAATGGGGCGAGATTGAAATCTGCTCCGATGAGTTCATCAAACTGCACATGGCGGCCACCAGCCTCCACTATGGACAGGAGGCTTTCGAGGGACTGAAGGCTTATCGCTGTCCCGACGGAAAGGTACGTACATTCCGCTCCGATGAGAATGCCGCACGCTTGCAGCGCACATGCCGTGGCATCATGATGCCGGAAGTGCCCACAGAACTGTTCGAGGAGATGGTGGCTAAGGTAGTAAAGCTCAACCAAGAGTATATCCCGACCTATGAGAGTGGCGCCACACTCTACATCCGTCCGCTCCTCATCGGCACATCAGCACAGGTGGGTGTGCATCCTGCCAAGGAATACCTCTTCCTTATCTTCGTCACTCCTGTGGGACCGTACTTCAAGGGTGGATTCTCTACCAATCCGTATGTCATCATACGCGACTTCGACCGCGCAGCACCGCTCGGCACGGGTTGCTATAAAGTGGGTGGCAACTATGCCGCTTCGCTCTTTGCCAATAATGTGGCACATGAGAAAGGTTACGCTTGTGAGTTCTATCTCGATGCCAAGGAGAAGAAATATATGGATGAGTGTGGCGCTGCCAACTTCTTCGGCATCAAGGACAATACCTATGTCACGCCGAAATCGACATCCATCCTTCCCAGCATCACCAACAAGAGCCTTATGCAACTCGCTGAGGACCTCGGTCTGAAGGTGGAGCGCCGCCCCATCCCCGAGGAGGAACTGGAGACCTTCGAGGAGGCTGGCGCTTGCGGAACTGCTGCTGTCATCAGCCCTATTTCCTATATCGATGACCTCGACACTGGCAAGCGTTATAACTTCGGTTCAGAACCGGGACCCATCTCCAAGAAACTATATGAGACGCTCCGCGGCATCCAGTATGGCACCATCGAGGATAAGCACGGGTGGACTAAAGTAATCATTGGATGAGCAAAGGAAAACTGGCGAAGTTCGCCGACATGGAAAAATATGAGAACGTGTTCCAATACCCTTATCCGGTAGTGGAACACGTTCCTTTTGACATGCAGGGACATTGGCGTGACGACTACTTCCACAACGACAATCCCATTGTGCTTGAACTGGGCTGTGGAAAGGGGGAATATACCGTGGGACTGGCACGGATGTTTCCTGATATCAACTTCATTGGCGTGGACATCAAGGGCGCGCGCATGTGGACAGGGGCAACACAGGCTCTGAATGAGGGATTGCACAACGTGGCGTTCCTGCGCACCAACATAGAAATCATCGAGCGATTCTTCTCTCCGGGTGAGGTGCAAGAGATATGGCTCACCTTCAGCGACCCGCAGATGAAAAACCCGAGGAAGAGACTTACCAGTACGTTCTTCATGGAGCGTTACCGCAAATTCCTTGTCGACGGGGGGACGGTTCATCTCAAAACCGACTCCAACTTCCTCTTTACCTACACCCGCCTCATGGTGGAGAAAAATGGTCTGCCTATGTTGCTGTGCACCGACGACCTCTATCATTATGACAATGTGGACGAGTCAACGCGGCAAATCCTTTCCATCCACACTTATTATGAGAATATGTGGATAGAACGGGGACTCAATATCAAATATATGAAATTCCGACTGCCACATGATGGCATACTTGAGGAGACGAATGAGGAAATACCTCTCGACGACTACCGTAGCTATCGGCGCGATAAGCGCTCTTCGCTCGACAAGGCAAAATAAAATATCCTACATACATAAACATTTTATAATAATAAGAAACCGGCTGATGTGAATTTCAGCTGGTTTTTACGTTTTTGGGGGTCTTTTGCGACATATTTCACTACCATTCGTCCATTTTGTCGCATCTTTGGGGCAAATGTCGCTATATAATTTACAATCTAAGCTGATAATATTTCTACGGCTACGAAAACCGCATTACCTTTGCAATGTCAAAAGGAAAAACAAATCCTGATGACAAGACAAAAGAAAGTAAAATAAGTAAAAAGTAATAACAAAACAAAAAACAAAAAATGATGAAGACTACAAAAATGATGATCGCCGCCATCCTTCTCTGCGGCACAGGTTTGAACGCACAGGCACAGAATTATTATGAGACAAAGCACGAAGTGGCAGTTGCTGTCGGTGGCCCCTCTAACTCAGAAATTGTTGATGTGTTTAGCAATATGTTTTCCACAGTTATATCAGCTGCTGTCACCTCTATTATGACTGGTGGAAACGCTGCAGCATATTACACCTATGGTGACTGGAAAGACACTCCCTCCATTTCAGCAGAGTATTTCTACCATGTGAACAAGACCATCGGAATCGGTGCTGTTGGAGCATTCACAGGTATGAGCCGCGATATGTATATCACCTATACAAATTTGAACAACAACGAGACAGTAAAAGAGAAAACCGGAAGGGCAGCAAAGCAATTCTATACGATCATGCCTACAGTCAAAATCGACTGGTTGCGTAAGAAGAACGTAGGACTTTACTCAAAGATTGGTGCTGGTATGACCCTCATACATGAGACACAGAAAGACGATGAAAAATCTGGTATGAAGGGAGAAAAAACAGATTATAGCAAAAACAGCGTCATGTTCAATTTCCAGGTGTCTGCCATAGGTGTTGAAGTAGGTTCTCCCAAATTCCGTGGATTCGCTGAGCTTGGCTATGGCGAACAAGGTATAGCTCTGATAGGTCTCAGGTACAAATTCTAAACAGTCATCAACTCTCTCAAACAGTTCCTTCCTCTGATTAGAGGAGGGATTTTTTTAATTATTTATGAGAAACATAGGTTGCAATTCTAAAAAAAGCAGTATTTTTGCACATTATTGATAACTTAAAAATACAAGAAATGAGAAAGTTTTTGTTGATGATGCTGCTGATGCTCACGGCTAATGTGATGATGGCTAAGGACATCCGCACCCTGGTGGTAACCACCAACCCGCAGATGCACTGCAAGAAATGTGAGAATCATGTGAAGAACGGACTCAAAGACTTGAAAGGCATCAAGTCGGTCGAGACCAGCGTCGCCGACCAGACGGTGACCATCCAATATAATGCCAAGAAAATCTCTGAGGAGCGCATTATACAGGCACTTGATGGAATCGGAAGAAAAGCGCGCAAACTTGCTGATGGCGAGAAAGTCATCAGAGAGGCACATGAATGCAGTGAGGGAAAAGAAGGGGGAGACAGCAACTAATGACGCTTTACCCACAACTGATTTTTGATGCGCTTGCTACTGTCACCTATCCAGGCACCAAGAAGAACCTGATAGAGAGTGAGATGGTGGCGGATAACTTGCGCATTGATGGTATGAATGTGTCGTTCTCTATCATCTTCCCGAGAGAGACCGACCCGTTCCTCAAATCCACCGTCAAGGCGGCGGAGGCGGCTATCCATTATCATGTGAACCCGGACGTCGTGGTGGATATTACCCCTGAGTTCAAGGCCAAACAACCTCCAAAACCAGAGAAATTGCTGCCGCAGGTGAAAAACATCATCGCTGTGAGTTCTGGAAAAGGCGGGGTGGGGAAGAGCACCGTGGCGGTCAACCTTGCCATATCTTTGGCAAGGTTGGGCTACAAGGTGGGACTGCTCGACACGGATATCTTCGGACCGTCAATACCAAAAATGTTCGGAGTGGAGGATGCTCGTCCCTATGCCGTTGAGGTGGATGGCAGAAATCTCATCGAACCCATTGAACAATATGGGGTAAAGCTGCTCAGTATCGGATTCTTTGTCAGTCCTGAAACGGCTACACTTTGGCGTGGGGCGATGGCGTGCAACGCGCTGAAGCAGCTGCTTGGCGATGCTGACTGGGGAGAACTCGACTATCTCATCCTCGACACCCCTCCGGGAACCAGCGACATCCATCTCTCGTTGCTTCAACTGCTCGACATCACTGGTGCCGTAATAGTCAGCACACCACAGGCAGTGGCACTCGCCGATGCACGCAAGGGCATAGATATGTATCTCAATGAGAAAGTCAACGTGCCTATCCTCGGACTTGTGGAGAATATGGCATGGTTCACTCCTGCTGAATTGCCCCAAAACCGTTACTACATCTTTGGAAAAGAGGGATGCAAACAACTTGCTCAGGAGATGAATATTCCGCTGCTTGCTCAGATTCCTGTTGTACAGAGCATTTGTGAGAACGGTGATGCGGGCACACCGGCGGCACTCAACATTGAGACGGCCTCTGGGCAGGCTTTTATCAATCTCGCCCAAGCGGTGCTTTCCGTCTCAAGACGAAGAAAGGTTAATCAATAGTTAAGGCTTTAACTGATAAATGAAATGACCAGTTTTTTGGAAAAGAAAATGAGGGGCTGGATACCTCTTGTTGCTTTCTCAATGTGCATCTCCTTGACCTCTTGTGCAGAGTTGTTCAGCAGTATCGTGGAAGACGACATGACGGTAGCGTTGAATAACGCAAAACCGAAGAGTTCAAAAAGCAAGAAGGCCAAAGAAAAGGAGGAAAAACAACTCAGACAAGAGGGCAAATGCCCTGTATGCCACGGTATGGGTAAAACCCCCGATGGGCTATACACCTGCTCCAAATGCAATGGAACAGGGAAAATTTCTGAATAGTGATAACTTAACTGCAACAAAGATAATGTTGTAGTTAAAAATATTTAGGGAAAAAAGTTGGTTATCAATTTTTTTTCCTATTTTTGCGATGTGTTCACAACACTTCACAACCTTCAATCTTATAACCTCACATCTCACATCCATGCGAAAGACTGGTTTTTTCTATCGGGTTTATGACCTTTATGTGGACGGCTTCCGCAATATGACGTTGGGGAAAACACTGTGGACGGTCATCATCATCAAACTTTTCATTATCTTCTTGGTGCTCAAACTCTTTTTCTTCCCCAATTTCATCAAGCAACATGCGGCAGAAGGTGAGGAGGCGGAGTTCGTTGGCACAGAGATGATGAACAGGACAACTGAAGTAAAGGAATAATCTTAACTAATATATGGACTTATGCAAAACATCTTATTAAACATTGACGCGGGAATGGTCGATTGGGCAAGGGCGCAGTTTGCCATCACTGCCATCTACCATTGGCTCTTTGTCCCCCTCACGCTGGGATTGGCGGTAATCATGGGGATTATGGAGACGTGCTATTATCGCACCAAAAATGTGTTCTGGAAAGATGCTGCAAAATTCTGGCAGAAACTCTTCGGAATCAATTTCGCCATGGGTGTCGCTACTGGTATTATCCTGGAATTTGAGTTCGGTACCAACTGGAGCAATTACTCTTGGTTCGTTGGCGACATCTTCGGAGCACCACTTGCCGTAGAAGGTATCGTCGCCTTCTTCATGGAGTCGACATTCGTTGCCGTGATGTATTTTGGATGGAAAAAAGTGTCGGCAGGATTCCATCTGGCATCAACTTGGCTCACCGGACTGGGTGCCACCATCTCAGCGTGGTGGATTCTTGTCGCCAACTCATGGATGCAATACCCTGTGGGATGTGAGTTCAACCCTGAGACCATGCGCAATGAGATGGTGTCGTTCTCACAGGTGGCCTTCTCTCCTTTCGCCGTCGATAAGTTCTGCCATACCGTTACCTCGGCTTGGATTATCGGTGCATTGTTCACCGTGGCGGTCAGCGCATATTACCTGCTGAGAAACAGGGAGCGCAGACTGGCTGTGGAGAGCATCAAAATCGGAGGCATCGTTGGTTTGGTGGCTTCTGTTCTCGCTGCTGTCACAGGCGACCACTCTGCTTATACGGTGGCCAAGGTGCAGCCGATGAAACTCGCAGCTATGGAGGCGCTGTATGACGGTCACGAGGGGGAGAGCCTGACAGCCATCGCTTGGGTTAATCCGTTCACACAACCCGACTACAGAAAAGGTGGAGAGGCTCCGATGAGAATAGGAATCCCCAAAATGCTGGCATTTATGGCTACTCATGATTTCAATGGATTTGTACCAGGAATCAACGACATCATCAACGGTGGCTATAAAGATGCTAACGGAGAAGTTCAGCCCTCATTGAAAGAAAAGATGCAACGAGGAAGGACGGCCATTGAGAGCCTGGGCAAATACAGACAATTGAAGAAAGAATCGGGTGGGCAACCCTCTGAAGCTCAGAAAAAACAGCTGAATGTATTGACTAAGGACATCAAGGACAACATGAAGTATTTCGGCTACGGATACATCAAAGAGGCTGACGAGACTGTGCCTTACATCCCATTGTGCTTCTATACGTTCCGCATCATGGTGGGACTGGGGTGCCTGTTCATCCTCTTTTTCGCCATCACTCTTTTCTTGGTTTATAAGAAGGACATTGCCAAAGGCAAGTGGTGGATGTGGACAGCCCTCATCCTGCTGCCGTTGGGATATGTGGCAAGTGAGTCAGGATGGCTCGTAGCTGAGTTTGGCAGGCAGCCATGGACTATTCAGGATATGATGCCTACTTGGATAGGTGTGAGTGATTTGTCTTCAAATGCTGTCATGCTCACCTTCTTCATCTTCCTTGTGCTCTTCACCGCCTTGCTGGCTGTAGAAATCAATATTCTCTGCAAGCAAATCAAAAAGGGACCGGAGTACACAAAGTAAGCCGATGCTTATCTATATGTAAAATAACAATACATCAACTCAAAATATAATCTTATGTCTTACGAGTTCATGCAACATTATTGGTGGTTCCTGGTTTCCTTGCTCGGAGCCTTGCTGGTTTTCCTCATGTTCGTACAGGGTGCCAATTCTTTGATATTCAGCCTCGGCGCAGATGATACTGAGCGTAGAATGCTCGTCAATTCCACTGGCAGGAAATGGGAGTTCACATTTACCACGCTCGTTACCTTCGGTGGCGCATTCTTCGCATCCTTCCCTTTGTTCTACAGCACCAGTTTCGGAGGGGCATACTGGCTATGGATGCTGATACTCTTCTCTTTCGTCATGCAGGCGGTGAGTTATGAGTTTCAAAATAAGTTGGGTAACATCTTTGGTGCCAGGTTTTTCCAGATATTTCTCGTTATCAATGGCATTGTAGGTCCGGTGCTCCTCGGAGGTGCGGTGGCGACTTTCTTCAATGGCTCCAATTTCCTTATCGACAAGATGAACCTTACCGATGAGGCCAACCCCATCATCAGCAGATGGGCAAATGGGAGCAACGGCTTGGATGCACTGTTGGATATTTGGAATGTCATCTTCGGACTGGCGGTGTTCTTCCTCGCACGGATTTTGGGCTTGCTTTATATAATTAATAATGTGGCGGATGATGCTCTGCGCTCCAAGTGCCGTAACAAGCTCAAACTGACCACCGTGTTCTTCCTTGTGCTCTTCTTGCCGTTCCTTATACGCACGCTGTTCAAACAGGGGTTTGCTTGTGACCCAGCAACAGGGGTTATTGTCATGGAACCAATGAAGTATCTCCACAACTTGCTTGATATGTGGTATGTCCTCATCTTGCTGCTCGTCGGAGTGGGATTGCTGCTCTACGCCATCCTGACCACCATCAGACGCAAGGATTGCATCTCCGGTATTTGGTTTGCTGGGGTGGGTGTGGTAATCGTAGTCTTGTGCCTGCTGCTATGCGCTGGATGGAACAATACGGCATACTATCCTTCCAATGCAGACTTGCAGAGCAGCCTGACGATAGCCAACAGCTGCAGCAGTGAGTTTACATTGCGCACCATGACTTATGTCAGCTTCCTCATTCCTTTCGTCTTAGCATACATCGTTTACGCTTGGAGAGCTATCGATAGCAAGAAAATCGACAGGGAAGAAATCACGGGTAAAGACCATATCTATTAAATGCCTTGTTTCAAAATGAGAAAGTTGTTGTTCACATCAATACTGCTGTTCTTTTCCGGCACCGTCCTCGCACAGACGGTGCCGGACACCGTGAGAAACGAGGTGCTCCTGCAAACAACGATGGGTGATATACGCATCGCTTTGTTCAATGAGACACCGCTTCATCGCGATAACTTCATCAAACTCGTCAAAACGGGAAAATACGATGGCGTGCTCTTTCACAGGGTTATCAAGGATTTTATGATACAGACAGGCGACCTCGGTTCTGTCAAAGCCAAACCTGGGGAAGAGTTGGGTGAAACACCCGAAAAATACAAGGTGCCGGCAGAAATCAGATACCCTCAGCTTTTTCACCGCAGGGGTATGGTGGCGGCAGCTCGCGAGGCCGACCGTGTCAACCCAAAAAGAGAATCGTCTGCCTCACAGTTCTATATCGTATATGGATGGAACTTCAATGAGGCTGAGATAGAACTCTTCAAACATAAACTCGACTCTACTTCAGAGGGGAGGCATGTCATGCCACCAGAAGTGATGGAGGCTTATGTGCGCTACGGAGGCACACCTCATCTTGATGGGGCTTATACTGTCTTCGGTGAAGTGCTGGAGGGCATGGATGTAGTAGAGAAAATCCAATCTGTCGAGACTGATCCTGCCGACCGTCCCAAGGAGGACATACGTATCATCAAAGCGTCCATTCTGAATCCTTAACCATACACTCAAGGCTCTTTTTTGACCTTGATGCCTTTTCCGTTATGCGGCGGCATGTGCCGCCGCTTGATTTATGTCAAGAAAGGTGAAAACTTTTGGTTTTCTTTGAAAAAAGTTCCGAAAACATTTGGCTGGTAGTTTTGAAGTTCGTACCTTTG
>CACXIP010000044.1 GCA_902767775.1 uncultured Prevotellaceae bacterium
TTAGGTTTGCAGAAAGGCGACAAGACTCGGCTGCGCATCCTGTTGGCAGCCGTACTCGCCATCCTCTTCTTTGCCATTAGCAACTACATCAATCTGACCATTGCCAATACAGGGTTCCGTGCTAAGGAGATGGCCACTCGACGGCTCTTCGGCAGCAGCCAGCGAGAGATATCGATGAAGTTGATTGTGGAGTCAACGTTGATGGTCGCATTCTGCTTTGCCGTTGGACTGGCTCTGGCTTTCTACTTCCAAGATGCCGCCTCAGAACTATTCAGAGGGAAAATCAGTCTGAACAACGATATCAGTATGGGCAGCGCCAGTCTTTGTCTCGGTTTTATTCTGCTCTTGGGCTTCGTTTCGGGCATCCTGCCCTCATGGCATATTTCCCGTTATCAGCCTATCGACATTGTCAAGGGCTCGTTCCGTTTCCATTCCAAGATGGTGTTGGGGCGTTTGTTCATCATTGTGCAGAACGTGGTCACTGTCACTATGCTTACCGCAGCCCTCGTCATCTGGCTGCAGTTGAACCATCTCATTCATGCGCCGCTAGGCTTCAATTCGGAGAACCTTTTCTATGTAGAAAGTCCGATGGGCAAGAGTCAGACAGTGAGAAATCTGTTGGAGAAAATGCCTTTCGTTGAGCGCATCGGCTGCTATCAGGGGAGCACGTTTACTGGCTATAACTTCCATGGAAAGGGTGTCAAAAACAGTGAGGGCGACTACGAAATGCTGATGACAACCGATTTGGACAAGGAGGCTTTCGACCTCTTGGGGCTGAAAATCATCCGTGACAACGGTGCAACCAACAATGGCTACTATCTGAACGAAGAAGCCCTGCGCCTGCTGAACTATACTGGCAATGAAAAGGATTTTGTGTGGGGTGATGATCAGAAGGATCTCATAGCCGGGATACTGCAGGATTTCCGCATCATCAATGTGCTGGAGGATGTGCGGCCGATGGCTATCCGGAAGTTGGAAACAGTGGAAAATCCCAATTACCTGGTGAAGACAAATGGCGACAGGCATGCCATGAACGCTTTCAGGTTGATGCTTCAGAAACAAGGTGTCCCAGAAGAAGACTTGCAGTATTATGCCCTCAGTATGGAAGACTGCATCGCCGAGACGTTTGAGGAGCATCAGAATACACTGGATATTATTACCCTCTTCACCCTCATTGCCATCGTTATCTCGGTCATGGGCTACATGGGGTTGTCGCTCTTCTTTATCCGTCAGCGCCGCAAGGACATTGCTATCCGCAAAGTGATGGGCTCTACATCGGGCGAAGTGCTGCTGTTGATGCTCCGCACGTTCTCAATTCCTATGCTGATTTCGTTTGTCATTGCCGTACCTGTCTCGGGGTACATCATGAACGACTGGCTCAGCAATTTCAGTTATCGCATCGCGCTCAGCTTCTGGATATTCGCTGCCGCTGGGTTTACCTGCTTCATCATTTCCCTGCTCACCGTTATCGTCCAGAGCTGGCGCGCTGCTTCTGAGAATCCGATCAATAATGAGTTCGTGGCCATCATGGGACCTTCAGGCTGCGGCAAGTCTACGTTGCTCAACATCTTGGGACTGCTCGACAATCCAACCAGCGGAACCTACTTTCTCGATGGTGAGGAAGTGGGCAAACTGAAGGAAAGTCAGCGCACGAAGGTTCGCAAAGGAAAGATTGGCTTTGTGTTTCAAAGTTTCAACCTCATCGATGAGTTGAACGTGGAGGAAAATGTGGAACTGCCGCTCACTTATTTGGGCGTTCCCAAGAAGGAGCGCAAGCAGCGTGTGGAGGAGGTGCTGCGCCGCATGGCCATCTCACACCGTGCCCATCACTTCCCACAGCAACTCTCCGGTGGTCAGCAGCAGCGTGTGGCCATTGCCCGTGCTGTGGTGATGAATCCCAAACTGATCCTCGCCGACGAGCCGACAGGAAACCTTGACTCCAAAAACGGCCTCGAAGTGATGCAACTGCTCACCCAACTCAACCAGGAGGGTACGACAGTTGTGATGGTGACTCACTCCGAGCGGGATGCAGGCTATGCCCAGCGCATCATCAACCTCCTCGATGGACAAGTGGTGCCGGATACTTTTCTATAACGACTCGTCTGTTGCCCCTTGTGAATAACGTGCAATCCCCAAAACACAACAATTTTGGGGATTGCTTTTTGTGCAAAGCTACGCTATAATTCCTTCTCCATCCGATAGCAGGTGAAGGTCTCACCAACAATGGGCTCGTCGCTGACGGCCACATATCCCAAAGTTTCATAGAAATGGATTTTGTTGTCACGGCTCTCCACCACTGCTGTCGTATATCCCATTTCTTTTGCCCAGACTTCAGCTGAACGAACCACTTCTGTGCCCAAACCCTTATGGCGATATTCTGGGAGAACGACGATACGTCCAAGCATCATGCGATGGTCGTCAATAGGGTAGAGGCGACAGGTGCCTACGGGCAGATAGTCGTCAATGGCTACGATATACTTGGTTTCAGGGGTGTCGTGTTCATCAAATTCCGCATCCAATGGGATATGGTGCTTACGTGCCATGGCCTGTATGCGAACATAGTAGGCTCCTGCCTGTTCGGCTGTCTTTGTTGCCCTGATGATTTCCATGCGTTTTTTCGAGTTCTTTACAGATTGTATAACGTTCTTTCCAATTGTAGTGCAAAAATACAAAGACTCTTGCTAATTCTTATCATACCTTGTGCAAAGAAAACAAAAAACATCATCATTACTGGCTTTTATTTGTGTCGTTACGTTTTTTTTCCTACATTTGCAAGCAATATGAGTGAACCATTAGCCGAGAGAATGAGACCCCGCACGCTCGATGACTACATCGGACAAAGGCATTTGGTGGGAGAGGGAGCGATACTGCGTAAGATGATTGACGCAGGCCATATCTCGTCGTTCATCCTCTGGGGACCACCGGGGGTGGGCAAGACAACTCTCGCGCAAATCATTGCCAACAAGCTGAAGACTCCTTTTTATACCCTCAGTGCCGTCACCAGCGGAGTGAAGGATGTGAGAGAGGTCATCGACAAGGCACAAAAATCGCGTTTCTTCAATACAGCATCTCCCATTCTCTTTATCGATGAGATTCATCGCTTCAGCAAGAGCCAGCAGGACTCCCTTCTTGGAGCGGTGGAGAAGGGTGTCGTGACACTCATCGGCGCAACAACGGAGAACCCTTCCTTTGAGGTCATTCGACCGCTGCTCTCACGGTGTCAGATTTATGTACTCAAGTCCCTGGAGAAAGACGACCTCATGCAATTGCTGCAGCGTGCCATCACCACCGATGTCGAACTTCGTGAGCGGCAAATCAAACTGCAGGAGACGGGTGCGATAATGCGCTACAGCGGGGGGGATGCTCGCAAGTTGCTCAACATCCTCGAACTGATAGTGGGGGCGGTCCCGCCTCCTGGCGAAGTGGTCATCACTGACGAGTTGGTGGAGAAACAACTGCAACAAAACCCGCTGGCATATGATAAGGATGGAGAGATGCACTATGACATCATCTCGGCATTCATCAAAAGCATCAGGGGAAGCGACCCCGATGCTGCTCTTTATTGGATGGCACGAATGATTGAAGGAGGCGAGGACCCACAGTTCATCG
Source organism: uncultured Prevotellaceae bacterium (assembly GCA_902767775.1). GTDB lineage: Bacteria > Bacteroidota > Bacteroidia > Bacteroidales > Bacteroidaceae > Prevotella. The sequence goes on from CACXIP010000044.1 coordinate 3,610, forward strand.
CCCGACGCTTGGTCATCAGCGCAGCTGAGGATATCGGACTGGCCAATCCCAATGCATTGCTGTTGGCGAATGCTGCCTTTGACGCAGTGATGAAGATAGGATGGCCGGAGGGACGCATCCCGCTCGCTGAGGCCGCGGTTTATCTCGCCACCAGTCCGAAGAGCAACTCGGCTTATATGGGCATCGGTGCCGCCTTGCAACTTGTGCGTGAAACGGGCAACCAACCAGTACCGCTCCATCTGCGTAATGCCCCCACACAACTTATGGCGCAGTTGGGCTACAGTGATGGATACAAATATGCCCACGACTACCCAGGGCACTTTGTAGTGCAGCAGTTCATGCCCGACGGACTCACCGACCGCCGCCTGTGGATGGCGCAACATTCTCCCTCGGAGGAAAAGCTCTATCAGAACATGCTCCGATGCTGGGGAGACAGATTCAAGGACGACAAGTAATTGGGAAATATCAAACCATAACCTTATAACCTCACAACACAATACTGTTTTATGATTGAACTTAAAAATGAAGAACTGACCATCAAGGTCTCAGAGATGGGAGCAGAGCTCCAGAGTATTACCGACAGCAAAGGGCATGAGTACCTTTGGCAGGCCGACCCTGAGTATTGGCCGCGTCATTCACCCATACTTTTCCCCATCGTGTGCAGTGTAGAAAACGACACCTATACCGTTGATGGCCAGGAATATCACCTTCCGCGTCACGGTTTTGCCCGCGACACCGAGTTTACACTTGTGGCGGAGTCTGAAGAAAAAGTGGTCTTCGCACTTCACGAAAATGAAGATACGCTGAAAGTGTTCCCCTTCCCGTTCAACCTTGCCGTAAGCTACCGACTCGAAGGCAACAAGATTCACGTTGTATGGCATGTGGAGAATACGGGCAAGAAGGAGATGCATTTCCAGATTGGTGGCCATCCTGCTTTCAACGCTCCTGGCTGTGAGGCAGGAAAACCTCTGAAAGGCGTGCTACGTGTCGACAACAAGGGAGCATTAAAGGGACTGAAGAGCCATATCGACGGTTCGGTAGAAATGGAAGAGATAGAAATCGCATCGCAAGATGGTCTGATTTGCTTCGATGATGAGTTCTTCGCCAACGACTCGGTGAAGTTGCATGATAGTCAGACGGGCAGCGTGGAACTGCTTAATCCCGATGGCAGCGTGGCAGTAAGGCTCAGTTACAAATGCCCCATCATCGCTTTCTGGAGCCCATATCAGAAAAACGCGCCCTTCGTCTGTCTGGAGCCATGGTATGGCGTTGGAGACCCACGAGGATATCAGGGGGAGTTCAAAGACAAGCCTATTATCAACCATCTGATGCCCGGTGCCTCGTTCATGAGCGAGTACGTCATCACTATCGGTGAGTAGAAAAGTCACAGCAACTTGTCCAAATCCACTGACAGACCGATATTGAATGATGTCCCTGTTGTCAGCGGTGAACAATAATAATATGACTTGGGCTTGTAATTGAAGATGTTGTCGATGGCGGTGTTGAGCGTTATTCCCTTCCAAATATGATGCTGAAGCATCAGTTTCCAAAGGGTATAGCCTTGGTCTACACTACTGTGCCCTGATTGTGGCTTACCTTGGCGTCGGCCCGAGATGGCGGCGTTAAGGGCATAATAGCGCGAGAAACGATGGTCATAGCCTCCCCGCCATGTAAAAGAATGCGAGCGAGGCTGGGAGAACTGCGAGTAGATGACGTTGCCTGTCTCATGCATCCATGAGTAGTTGAGTCTGAATGATACCCCACAATCCCAGATATGGCCCAAACTGAGGTCAACGCCCCAGACCTTGATGCCTTCCTCATTCCAATAGAGCGCGCTTTCCATACCCTCATATTTACCACCGTCGATGGTGGTGATGCGCTTGTCGAAGATATTGCAGTATCCCACAAGGGTAAAGTTGTAGCGTCCATCCAGAAATCCACTGTTCCTGATGCGGTTGGTTCTATCGATGGCGAGGTTGATGTTGTGGCTCTTCTCTGGCTTCAAGTCGGGATTTCCAATAATCATATATCCCATGTTGCCCATGTCAAAGTGCATATACATCTCCTTGAGGGAAGGTGCCCTGAATCCGCTGGCATAGTTGGCACGGAAGGTCATCCATGGAAACTTATACACAACAGCGAGACGCTGGGTAAGTGCCTTATGTGCTGAAGCAGAGAAGTAATCATATCTGATGCTGCCCACCACGTTGAGTTGATTGGTGATGTTCCAGTCAAACTGTGCATATCCGTCGATATTGTTTTGTGAATGGTTGGCATTATCGATGAACTGATATGTGGTGAGATAGTCGTGCATGAAGTCGGCTCCCAGGATAAGGCTGTTCTTGCCAAACGAGTGGCTGTATAAGGCATGTACCACTTGCTGCTGATTGCTGTAGTCGTGGTCGTGGGTTCGTTTGCCATCAGGCATGTAATTGGCTTTGTCATACCGGTCGAATGCGTATGACAGTTCAAAATGACGGTCTTGGTTCCATGCATACTTTCCTTTCACCCCAGCACTGTAGCCATTGAAATGATAGTCGTGGGTGTCGCGCTCACTGGTGCGGAAGAAATAACTGCCTCTGCCGACTACTGTGAGCTGCTCCGTGGGGCGCCATATCAGTCTTTCCTTGACATTGTAGGTCTTCTGTCCATAGAGTCGGCTGATGTTGGAGTCGTCTTCCAATACCGATTCATCGTAAGGCAACCCTTGTGCCTTCTTCATCAGCTCCAATGCAATCTCTTCTGATGAGTGGGCCTTGGGAAGGTTGACGGGGTCAATTTTTGTATGCTGGAAACTTGTCTGGGAGTTCCATTTTGCTGTATTGAATGAGAAACTGGCTCCGTTGCGCCATTCATTTCCAAATGTATTGAAGCGTGAGTTGACATTTGCGGTCCAAGGTTCAAGGCGCTCTCGGCTGATGATGTTGACCACTCCGCCTACGGCATTCGAACCATAGAGTGCTGATGACGCCCCTTTCACAATCTCTATGCGCCCAACATTGTCGAGATTCATCCGGTTGTAGTCGACATTGTCCATGGTCTCGCCAGCCATCCGCTCACCATCGACGAGGAAGAGGACGGCATTGCCGCCAAAGCCACTCATGTGGAGAGATGTCTCCTGGCTCATGGCAAGCCCAAACTCCAGTCCGGGTATCTCCTGCGTCAGCATGTCCTGGATATTCGTGGCATCGGCCATCTTGATGTCATAGAGGGTAATCAGCCTCGTGACAACAGGTGCATCCTTAAGGGCCTTTGGCGAATGTGAGGCTGTCACAACGACAGGTTCAAGGTCTATGGAGTCGCGGATATTCTGAGCAGAAATCCCATCAGCCAGCATGGAAAAAACCATGCCGGCCAAGATGGAATGTGCTAACCTGCTCTTCAAGTATTTTGTCACAATTAATTTGCCTTATTCCCTGTAAAAGTAGTCAACATGGCAAAAGGCATATTGCCATACTTCACTGCGAAAGTCAAGACAATCGTGTCGTCTTTGAATAAAGCGACCACTTCACTGACGGTATATGCCTTATCTGCCCCTTTGGCATCTTTCACTGTACCAGAATAAGAGGCAAGTCTTCCTGTGATCATATTGTTTTCCTTGGTGAGAGTAATGTTTTTCACAGGAAGCGGAGGAATCACCATGCCCATTTCTCCAGACTGAGGGATTGTCAAATCAACAGAGATGTCGGAGGCCTTGACAAACTCGTAAGTCGTCTTAACATTTGACGATTCTTCACCCATGACCACAATAATCTCATTGCCTGTATAGGAACCTACAACCTGTGAGGCTAAGGCTGACTCCTTATCATCATCACTGCTACAAGCGCTCATTCCCAAGACGATGGCTATAGCGGCTGCCATCATCATCATCAAATTTTTGATTTTCATACAATAAAAACGATTGATTAATAATTTAAAATCTAATAAAGTGTTTATTTTCCTGTTCCCAACTGTTGGGTGGTATAGTCATATTCTGATCCGTATGTGCTGTGAGGGATGCTGAAGATGACAATCATGAACAGGACGGCAAAACAGACAACCCACTTGTTGTATTTCCACTTCAAAGTGGCAAGAGCAGCGGCAAAGAAAAGGAAGGACAGCAGTGTTTTGTTGTCTGTCAGGTCTGTTCCGAAAGGAAATCCCGTCCACCAAGGGCCGAATGCGGCATGCTGCACGAGTGGACCGAAGATGAATCCTCCGACAAAAAGTGTTGCCACAGTAATCTTCAACCACTTGCTGTATTTCTTGTGCCTGATTACGCGCAAGAAAGTGTAGACGGCAAACAGCATGGACGCAAACATCAGCAGGATATGGGGCACCAGAATGCTGGCAGGGACATCATTGCGGAAACGTATCACGACCGGTTCGTCGGCAGGATAGTCCTTTCCTTCAACAGTGATATAATATTGCAGTTTTCCACCGACTGGCTGCACTGGCAATACTGCCTTCAGTCCGCCTTCATCCAAACGGAAATCCGCTGTAGTGTAGTCATTCGACGTTGGGTAGCGACGGTAGTGTATCTGGGCGTTGGCATTTGAAGGTATGCCTTTAAGCGTCACAGTCTCATCTTGCTGAACACCGCTTCTGGGCAACTTCATTTTGCATTTTCCCCCATTCAGTTCCACGGTCACTTTCTTGGGATGGGTGGGACCTGTCATACGCTGGTATACGCTCAATACCAACGTGATGACAACAGCTAAAAACCAATATGCTATTTTTTTCATCTTATAGGGGGAGTTAAGTGAACTTGAAATACGATGGTCTCTTCGCCCCGAAGCACTTTCACGGGGATGGTGGTGCCAGCCTTGAGTTCCGACAATCGCTCCATATATTCTTCTATGTCCTTGAGAGGTTTGCCGTCAATTTCCTGAATGATGTCGCCGCTGCGGATACCGGCATTATGTGCCGGCTTTCCTGCCACCACAATATCGGCACGAAGACCGGGTTTGTCGCTTGCTCCCATGACATCTGGCATGAGACCCAATGTGACCTTGAACTTAGCATGGCTCATTTTCTGGCTGCTTGGCACATTGATATAATCAGGTGTCTCTGGCATCTCTGCCAACCGGGTTATCAGTTCCTGAGTGAACTCCAGGGTCTGCTGCATGCCATCATAATTCAAGGTTGAAGGCACATCTCCAGGGGTGTGGTATTCCATGTGGCCACCAGTTGTGAGGAAGAGGACTGGGATTTCTGCCGCCACAAACGATGCATGGTCACTTGGACCATAACCATCAGCAATGCAGGTGACATGTAGACCGGTCTGTTCCGCTAAGTTCTCCACAATGGCCTTGAAGCCGCTGCTTGTTCCTGTACCCGACACACTCATGGCATTGTCGCGCATACGTCCCACCATATCCAGGTTTACCATGGCTACAATATTTTTTTTGTTGGCAGGCAGATTGATGCGCTTTTCATCTTCTTTATTCATCCATTCCAGAAAAAATTTGGAACCCACAAGCCCTTGCTCCTCTGCACCAAAGAATGCGAAGATGATACTTCGTGGAGAACGAACCTTCTTGAAATGTTTGGCCAACTGAAGTACCACGGCATCACCACTGGCATTATCGTCGGCACCTGGATGTACGGCTATGGTATCTGGCCGACGTGAACCAGAGCCTTCGCCGCCCAATCCCAGGTGGTCGTAATGCGAACCGACAACAATGTATTCGTTTCTAAGGCGTTTGTCTGTTCCCGGAAGCACAGCGATGATGTTGTGTGTGGTTCTCTTCTCTGTCTTCCCGTAGGTAAAGTCGTGAAAGTATCCTTTTTTCTTCTTTCCCTTGACAATGGGCTTGAGCTTCAGGCTGCGAAGTTCACCGACAATAAATTCAGAGGCAAGGGTATCTCCAATTGTGGCTGGGTATCGGCCACCAAGCTCTTGAGAAGCCAAGTATTCCACCGCCTTTTTCATTTCGTCTTGCTTTTGGGCATGCACCTGCAAAACGAGTGTTAAAGCAAGGAATAAGATGCAATATTTAATTCTCATGAAAATTCCGCTATTTAATCTTGGGTGCAAAGTTACAACAAACATTTTAATCTCGCACTCCCCATTTATTATGATTTTCTACTTTTGAAACCAGAATTAATGACTTATGGCGAAAATGAAATTGCTGTAATGAGTCATCTTTTTTGCTTGATATGCTACATTTATATCAATCATTTGCTATCTTTGCAAGGTGAAATAATATGAAAGAGGATAATCGAAAACCAGTCAAAATCACTGAGCAACCATCACATTTCGACCATCTGGAGAAGATGTCGGTCTTGGAAATCTTGGAGCACATCAACGAGGAGGATGCTGTTGTGGCTGAAGCCGTCAGACAAGTCATTCCGCAAATCCAGGTGTTGGTAGAGGCCATTGTGCCAAGAATGGAGCGTGGCGGACGGTTGTTCTATATCGGTGCAGGTACCAGTGGCCGTTTGGGCATACTGGACGCCAGCGAACTGCCTCCCACATTTGGCGTCCCCGAGACATGGGTCGTGGGCATTATTGCAGGTGGCGACCGAGCTTTGCGCCATGCTGTGGAGAGGGCTGAGGATGTTCCCGAACAGGGATGGCTGGATTTGCAGGCATATCAGCCTACTGCCGATGATACGCTGTTGGGCATTGCGGCATCAGGCACCACACCTTATGTGGTGGGGGCGGTAAGCATGGCACGGCAGCATGGCATGCTGACAGGGGGCATTACCAACAATCTCAATACTCCATTGGCAAAGGCTGCCGACTATGCCATCGAGACAATCGTAGGTCCTGAGTTTGTAACTGGTTCTACGCGTATGAAAAGCGGTACTGCCCAGAAGATGATCTTGAACATGATTTCCACCACATTAATGATACGTTTGGGGCGTATCCAAGGTAACCGTATGGTCAATATGCAACTGACAAATGCCAAATTGATTGACCGCGGAACGCGTATGCTACAAGAGTCTTTAGGTCTCAGCTACGAAGAGGCACAACGCCGTCTGCTTGAAGCCGGCAGCGTGGAAAAAGCACTCAAACTCCGTTCGTAACATCCAAAATTGAAATTACTCATGGCATCAACGACGAAATAGTGCCTTGTGAGAACAGCATCCGGTTTGCAAAAGAGCATAAAGGAACTGTCCTTCACCTCGTACCCGATGACCATAGGCTGAAAGCATCTCTCGATTTCCTCACATGTCAATTCAGACGTTTTGTAGAAGAACTCAAACTATAAAAACCCGCCTCTGAAAAAAGACCTTATTTCTTCCATGCATTGACGACCTCACCGATATACATGGAGTGGATACCGGCAGGGAAGCGGCTGTACATGTTCTTGGGGACATCGCTCTTGAACCCGTTGGGGTCAAAAGGCGCTGCATACATGGTCTTGCACTCTATCACCATTGTAGCCTCTGTATAATAAGGAGTCCCATTTGCCGTATAAGCCGTATGTAGTCCAAGAGCCTGGGCCTTGTCCCCATCACGTCCGCTCTTGGTGCCCATGTAGTTCAATACTTTGCTGTTCTCGACATCAAACGACATGACAGTAAAGTATTCTTCCTTGTCCATGAACTCCTTGGTGTAACGTTTTTCGGCAACATAGACGGTCAGAGCTGGTCTTTGCCACAAAGTGCCTACTGCCCCCCATCCAATGGTCATGGCATTGCTCTTTTCCTTGTTGCCGGCTGCCAGCAGTTGTGCGTCACGGAACCACTGGAACCCGTTGTCTGTGAAGCCTTCCATTACGTTGAACTTCTTGAAACCATAATCCTCCTGAGCCATAACCGGAACGGATGCCAATGTGAAAACTGCCAACAGCACAGTAATAAAACTTCTTCTCATCTTCTATTTCTTTAATTGATTGATGTGTCTGGATACTTCCGACTACAAAATTACAAATTGTATTGCAAATCACCAAATATCAGTGAGGCACTGAATGTCAGTGCCCTGATGCCGAAAAATCAAAGTGAAAGGGCTTGTCAAAATGGCGACGAGAATAATAGGTGACTGATGGATGCTTCAGATTCATCACCATCGTCCATGCTGTGCCAAGGAAACCCTCTCTTTTGGGCTGTGATACTTCCTCGATGGCTTCTGTCAGTTGCTTCTCACTCATCACGCCACCCGTTTGCCCGAGTCGCTGGCATAGTCGGTCGTAGCGGTCGTCGCCATCCATCAAACCCACATTATGCTTTTGCTCACACAAGTAATGGTTGGCCACAGCCGGCGATTCTGTTACCACCATCTTGTTGTCCACATATTCCACTACCACACTTCTGCCCGATGCGTCGGATATAGCATAATGACGGGCAAAGCCCATTTCTGAGTGCATATCAATGCCATTCAGCAGTTTTAGTGCCTCGTCAACATTAGCTGCATTGTTAAGCATATAGCGGATGGCAGCAGAAGCCGTCAGGTCTGGCTTACTGGTGCGCTGATGGGTCTGAATGGAGTCGCCCGCCGTCAGGTCGGCAACGGCCAGACCTTTTTCGTTGATGCCGTCAAGAGCACAAAACAATCCGGTCAATGCCATATACTGGTTCTTGAATCCCTCGGGTTTATAGTCTTCACCGAAATTGTAGAACTCCACATTGAAAGTAGTGATTGATTCGTAGCCGCGAGAGGGAATGGTATGCATAATCACACCAATGGCAGATGGGTAATCGAAATTTCTTCCCATTAAAATATCGCCATCGGGAGTCTTGGCCGTTAGTGCCGAGCAACCGAAATCTGCTTTCTTTGTGGTCATCTCCCCTTTGTAATATCCCCTGGAAAGGAAATCCATCACATAATTAGCCATTTGCTCTGTCGTTTCACATCCGCCACGATTCATCAGTTCGTCAAAACCGTCATCGCCTTTATATTCCATGTAATATAGTCCGTTGTCGAGCTTCTCGCACGACATGGCGCCTTTCACCAATGGGCCGAACTCCATCCAAACTAATACGCCGGCTACGACAACCAGCCCTAAAACGCTGAACAGCGTGATTTTTAATACTTTTTTCATTGTTTGTAATTATGAATAGTTGATTATTTGTGATACTCCAATCTCAACACCCTAATGGGACAATCATTACGACTCTTCGTTCTTTTTAATCATATTGAGAATGCAAAGATACGATTTTTTGTTGAACTTTTTTCAATTCTTCTTCCCTAACTGCTGTTATACCTATAAAAAACGGCCCCAATCCATTCTTACTCCTTAACTTCGCTTTCAGAATACAATAAAGGAAAATGTGGATGATTTAAAATGGTTTGTGCCCAGTCTGTAGAGACGCAATATATTGCGTCTCAGAAATATACATTCCTTCATATGCATTCTTGGTGCCACTACGTTGCACAGCCCTTTTGTAATGATAGCATTGGTCGTTGACCACGATTTCAAACAATATTGATTAGTTAGGAAACTTCAATAATATATGTAGAAATGAAAGTCTTTACGGATATGAATGAAAATGTAATGAATCGGTTCCCAGATGGTAAAATCGTACTCCTCGACGGCAGGATGGTGGAATGCTATCCACGGGTGGAGTTGACGCCCGAAGGCCTAACACAACCAGAGGATAATCTCCAACAGCCACTTGCGAAGATATCACCACAAAGCGACAAGGAAAGGGAGGCGGACAAGGAACGGTTCATCAAAAACGCATTTTTCTTCCTTGCCCACAAAGAACGTATCTTGACGGACAGCCGGATGTTCCTTTGCCCTGTACCTATCCAGAGCGGCATGTCCATATCAGGAACATCAGGGTTCGAAAACCCCACGCTGGGCGTATACATACAGTGGTGGGAGACATGTGCTGGGGCAATGTTCACGGACAAGAAAGGGCGGCGCGGATTGCTGTACAAGTTGTCGGGAAGCAGCCTGAGTGGTCACAACATCTGTGGCGTGGTGCATGAGGATGGTACAACCAAGAACGTGGAACTGCGACCCTTTTGGGACTACGGTAAACCTTTCATCCACATCAATAATATGTACAAGTCAGCCAAGCATCAATACCAGGCATACTCGCTCCAACAAGTGCTCGACATCCTCGACCATGAGGAGGAGGGCGACCGCGACTATGCGCACACCATCAATGAGCAGATGCAGGCGCGTGAGATTTTCGCTCTCAACGAACTGTTGCATAACCTGATGACCCGCAAGGAAGAATTGGAACAACGCAACAAAGAGTTGGAAAAGGCTTTGTTCGATGAGCGTGTCCTTCACTTCTACGACAGATACAAGGATTTGGAGAAACGTATCTTTTCTGAAGTGGAACAACTTCTCCAACAAAAACGTGACCTAAAAATGGCACTTCGGCGTGGTGATTACAACAATCAGACCTATGAGCGGCTGGTCAATGCCATCACCAAACGCATCAATGAAGCGGAACAAGAACTTACCGAATTTAAAGAAGGGGAGATTCTCAAGGTTTTCCCAGAACAAGATATGCCGTTTTGGCGCATCGAGAGCCATGCCAAACAACTGAGAGATAGAAATAACGCAGAAAACCAGAAGGAAAGCCAGTAATCAGAATCCAAACCACAGTAGAACACAAATTCCTTAGCACGGTTGGTGCCTAACTTCTTTCTGGAAACTCCAAAGGGACATCTTTGAATCTGCTCTCCTCTATTAACTGTCTATATGATACAGGCATAGATGGCAGCTCCAATGAGACAGGGGATGAGACCGATGAGCATGCCCCATAGCGACTGCACAAAATGATACCGCTTCTGGTGGTAAGCCTTGTCCATGTGCTCCGTTCCAGGCAGCCGTACGGCTTTCATATTGGCGAACAGCACCCAGTCAAGGAAGAAACAGTCGTACCAGTCGATGAAAAGCCAGATACCATAGCTCAAAGCAAGTGCCGACCAGAAGCCGTAGGCTCCAGCCAACTTCATCAAGACAAGCATCAACACAAGTGCCACGAGCAGTGCGCATCCTTTCTTTACCAGTACGCTCTTCGAGAAGAACTCCGAGGGCACACGCTCGTGTGTCTTGAAATACTCTTCTTGGATATCCTTTGGGTAGTCGTGAATCCACCACACGGGATTTTTCACCAACGGAATCAAGACCATCGCCGTGAAAGCTATGGTCATGATGAAAGTCTCACAAATGATAATCATCCAGTTCATATTCCATTATTTCTTTTTCATCCATTTGTCTATTAGCTTACCCATGAGAATTTTGTTTCTGAGACCTTTCACTGCCGGGGTGTAAAATGACATGTCCATCCCTTCAATGGTGCGTTTCAGTTCTCCCATAAGCTCAGGGTAAAAAGCGCACATGCGGTAAGCGAGTTTCATGCAGACAGCCTGGATGCCTGGGTACTCCTTGATGCTAATCATGTGCTCAAGACAAAAGTCAAGAAAGTCAGTCCGCAAGTCTTCCTCGTCCATCTTCAAACGCTCGATAATATTCAGAGTCAGACGCCTTACCGTAGGATTCTCTGTCCGCATTGCCAAATCTATCAGTTCGTTGAGTATTACCTGCAACTCTGATAGTTCATCGACATTGGCCTTGGTCAGTCCCCAAAGAGCACTCCTCGCCACCATGCAATCGCCCTCGAATACGTATTGTCTGGCGAAACCAAGGAAATTACCCTCTGACTTAATTTCTCGGTAAATCTCTTGGGCACCGCCCTCGCTGAACGTCTGTCGAAGTCTCTCAATTGTTATTGCCATATTGTAATGCTGAAATTTGTCACGCCATCAATCTCATGTATACGATTGAATCTTCGAAAGCCAGTCTATTTGTGAATATACATTCTTGACATTTGTGGTTTATCCATTGAGAACACTTATTTCCCATGCTTTTAGAAATGCAAGTTGCTCTGGCGTGTGGAACCTATGCTGAGCACTTCCGTTTTCATCACCACTTCATTTTGCTTGATAATTCTGTCTGAACTCAAAAAAATAGAAGTCGGTCCAACCGGTGTTTTCTGCATAGAGGTGCTGCTTGCCCCTGTATTCGAAACCCAAGCGTTTGTACATGTTGTGGGCTGGTGTGTTCGACGCAAGGGCATCAAGGCGGATAGCCTTCATGCCGTTCTCTTTGGCAAGGCGGATGGCCTCGCGCACCATCTCTGAGCCTACGCCTGAGCCTTGGCGGTCGGGATGGACGGCGAGGATATGGATGACAGCCACCTCGTCGTCTGGCACTTGCTGAGACCATTCAATCGTATGGTAGTCCTCACATTGGTACATCGTGACCGCCATCGCACCGACGATGATGTCTTGCTCCTTATACAAGAACATGCTGCCCTCTTTGATATAAGCTCTGATTCCAACTGTTGTAGGATGCTTACCCTTGCTCCACCGAGCATAGAGTGATATGTCGGGAGTACGGGCTGTCACCTCGTCATAGAAAGCCTGAATGGCATCATCATCCTCAAATGTTGCTTGGTATAACGTCATCTGCTATTTGTCATGAGTTGTTGTTCGTTTCACAATATCAAGGCAAAGATACAATATAAAATGCGAACTTTCCAAAAATGCGAACCTTTTTGTGACGATACCGATAGTAAAAGGCATTGCGGTTGCAAAAGGTTCGCATTTCTTTTCATATATT
>CACXIP010000045.1 GCA_902767775.1 uncultured Prevotellaceae bacterium
TACACAATTTTTACGACATAACAAAGGCCGAGCTTGGGAAAGTTCGGCCTTTGAGCTTTTTTTACAAAAAAGAGAGTGCGCCTATTTTGACACACCCTCTTTTTATAAACTATGCACTATGCACTATGAACTATGCACTATGCACTATGAATTAACAACCGCCACGCTCCCTCCTTGCTTCGTGAGCCATCCCTGGCGCTCAAGGTGACTGACGGCTGCCATCACGGCGTCGTCGGTCTTGGGCGTGCGACGGCCAAAGCCGAGCAGACGGGCTATCTGCCGAAGCAATTCCTCCATGGGAGCGGTGAGTTGCTGGCTCATCGCCATCTTCACCACATTGACCACCTCGACCAAAGGAATGTCCTCAATGCTGCGCCCGTTGGCCTGACGATATCCGTCGTAGCCCTTGGCATCGGTTACACTTGCCCATAACGTGGGGTTGTCGGGGATGGAAAGGGGGTCGACATAGGCTTTCTCAGTTCCTTTTGAGAGGCAGTGGGTCAGGCGGTCGGAGACACGGGGCTGGTTGTAAATCCACATGATGCGTTTGCGAATCGTGCCGAGTGTCACTGGCTGTTCTTTCTGGATGATGGTGAGGATGTCGCTTTCCACGTTGCGCCGCTGAAGGGCAAGCACGTTGGGGTTGGCTACATTGGGGAAACGCTGAGGTATCTGGGCTTCCTCGTAGGGCTTCTCCTTGTCGTTGGTGATTTTGATGATGTCGCTCTCGTCTACCTGAAAGGGGATGTTGGCTATTTGGTTGGGACGTTGTGTCTTTTGTGTGCCGTCATTCCTGGATGGTGCATCGCTGGAAATCTTGTTCAAGCCTGCCTCATTGCTTTTTCCGCTCTCCTGTGGGGCGTTCTTCGCTGCTATCAACTGCTCGATGCTCTCAATGATATGGTCGGTGACTTGTTCTTTACTTAGGAACCAGTCGGTAGACCATACACGCATCAGATTCCAACCAAGGCCCTTGAGAACGCCGGGTTGACAGATTTCGCGGTCACGCTGGGTGGGGGTGGAGTAGTAGTTGGAACCATCACATAGAATGCCGAGCAGGTAGTTGGCGGAATCGTTGGGGTCGATGACGGCGAGGTCAATCTTGAAGTGTGAACGGCCTACAAGGGTATCCACTTCGTAGCCGTGCTGGCGGATTTCGTCGGCAATGGCGTCGATGATTGAGGTGTCGGCCTGAGACTCTATCTGTGAGGAGATGACCGGCATGCGGCCACTCTTGGCAAACTCCAGGAAACGTTTCAGACCCTCCACGCCACGGGCACGGCTGCGGTTGAGGTCTATCTGTTCGGGTTGCATCGTCGAGAACACCATCATCTCATTGCGGGCACGGCTCACTGCCACGTTGAGGCGACGCTCTCCACCGGCATTGTTGAGCGGTCCGAAGTTCATCGACACCCTGCCGCTCTTGTCGGGGCCATAGCCCACGGAGAACAGGATGACGTCGCGCTCATCGCCTTGTACGTTCTCAAGGTTTTTCACAAAGATGGGCTCCTCACAGTCATAGGCAAGGCGCTCCAACTTGGGATGCTTGGCCAACTCATCCACCAGGATGTCTTCGATGAGGTCTTGCTGCACCTTGCTGAACGATACGATGCCGATGCTCTGCTTGGACAGCTTGGGGTCGTTCAGACGGCGGACCACCTCATTGACAATGGCTTCTGCCTCTGAACGGTTGCTGCGTGACTTGCCGTAGTCGTAAGTGCCTTCAATGGGAATGAAGGTTACTTTTGATGAACGGTCGTCGACAGATGGGAAGGTGTAGAGCTTGCCGTCATAGTACTGTGAGTTGCTGAAGGCTATCAGACTCTCGTGGCGGCTGCGGTAGTGCCATCTGAGGTAGTGCTCGGGGAACGACAGGGTGATGCAGTCGTCGAGGATGCTCTCCATGTCGTCGACGTCTGCCTCGCTTTCATCAACGTTGGTCGTCGTGAAGAAACTGGTAGGAGGCATCTGCTTCGGGTCGCCTACCACGATGAGGGCCTTGCCGCGGGCAATGGCACCGACAGCTTCGCTGGTGGGCATCTGTGAGGCCTCGTCGAAGACGACGATGTCGAACTTCTCTTGGTCGAGGTCAATAAATTGTGCCACTGAGATGGGACTCATCAGCATGCAGGGACAGAGCTTGGGGAGCAAAGTGGGTATCTGCTCGATGATGTGGCGGATGCTGGTGCCACGGCCGTTGTTCTTGATGTGGCGCTTCAGCTTGCCTATCTCTGAGTTTTCTGCTGCCTCAATGGTCAGCGAGGGGATGCGTGAGGCCAACTTGCAGTAAAGGGCACGTTTGGTCAGGTCTTGGTATTGCTTGGCAATGGTCCTATATTTCTCAATGGCATCTTCAAATATCATGCCGTTGAATACGCGGAGCACCTCATTGCTGTCAATCACGTTCATCGCCAACTTCCTGTAAAGGCCGCGCTGCATGGCGTCGCTCGCCTCAATCACGGTATGTCCTTCCTCGATGTAGTCGACGACGGGTTTCAGATGCTCACTGATGAGCTTCTTGCGCCTGAGGCACCACTGCGACCAGTTGCGGAGGTGGCCGATGTTCATCACCCAAACATTGGCTTTCTGGATGATGTCGGTCAGCGAGAGTTTGGGATTGACGGTGATGAATGGTGAGGAGGTGCGGATGAGGTTGTTTAACTCTTGGACAGCAGTGAGATTGATGCCTTTGGTGGCTGTGATGGACAAATGGTCGTAGTCGGCGGTGATGCCGCTCTCGGCAAACAGCTGATGGATGGCGGCTGCCTGGTCGAGCAGTTGGGGCATGCGGTCCCATTGCTCATGGCCTTTCTGACCGAATTGACCGAAGACGACCTCAGGATTCTCACTGCCTTGGGCAAGTTGAGCTCCCAAGTTCTGGTAGGCTTCAAGTTCGCTGATGAGCTGGTCGATGCTGTCGGTGGTGCCGCTGCGGAGGTAACCGTTGACATATTTCTCCACATTCTTCTTGGCGAAGTATTTGGATACCAACCACTTGTCGTTGGCTTCCGACCAGTTGCGCTTGAGGTCGACCAAGTCGATGCCTAAAATTTCTGGCTTGTATTTGGCAACAAGAGCCTCACGTGCCTTCGTATGTTGCTGACCGGTTTTGATCTGTTGGTCCCAGAAAGCACGGCGCTCTTTGTCAGTGGCGGCACCTACGAGTTGGGCATTGAGCAACTTGGCGTCGGAGAGGGCGTGCGACAGACGCTCTGCCCACTGACTGCCGAAAAGGCTCTCAGGGATGCTGATGCTGTTGGCTTTTGAAAGTTCGCGAATCACAGCCAATGCGTTGGGCATCAGCTCGAGAAGTCTGCGCAGGAAGGTGTTGCCACGATTCTCGATGTCATTGGTGTCGTGTACATACAGTCCGAAGAGCTTGCTTTGGCAGGGATGTCCTGTGAGGCGGAACACGGCTCCAAGTTCCTCGATGGCTGCCACCACGTCGTCGATGCGCTCGGCATTGATGCCCTCGGTGAATTGTTCGGTGGGCATGATGGCATCGTCGCTGTCAATCGAGGAGTAGCGTGAGATGTAGTCGTGCAGCGACAGACCCGACGGCTGGCGCTCGTGGAGCAGGTTGACATATTGTATGAGATGCTGGCGCTGGGAGAAGAGCGACTGCGACTCGCTCTCATATTCCTCGGGCGACTTGAGACGGGTGACATCGATGGCTTGCTGCAACTGCTGTAGCAGATGGCTCTTGTTCATCTTGTTGGAGTGCATCTCGATGCAGAAGGGGTCGAGGCCTATCTTGGCAAGGCGCTTCTGCACCACCTCAAGAGCGGCCATCTTCTCTGCCACGAACAACACACGCCGACCGTGGAAAAGGGCATTGGCTATCATGTTGGTGATGGTCTGGCTCTTGCCAGTGCCCGGAGGACCGTAGAGGATGAAACTGCGGCCCTCGCCTGACTCGATGACGGCTTCCAACTGAGAGGAGTCTACGTCAACGGGGATGGCAAAATTGTTGGGCGACATGGTGGTGTCGAATTGCCGCACATCAGTATTGGTGGCGGGCTCGACACCTACAAGGCGGTTTTGCAATAGACTCTCGATGATGGGGCTCTCGCGCAGTTTATCCGCATTGTTGTGGATGTCATTCCACATCACAAACTTGCTGAAGGAGAAAAGCCCGAGGAGATTCTCCTCTATGACGTCCCATTTGGCCTGGTCCTTGATGGCGTTGCGGACAATGGCAAACACCTTGGCAACATCGATGCCGCTCTCATCGGTGGGCAGCGGATTCACACCGCTGATGTTGACCTCATACTGCTGGCGCATCATTTCCACCAATGTGGTGTTGAAGGTAATCTCATCCTCGCGGAGACGGAGCACATAGTTGTTGCCGCTCTTGCGGATGATGTCGACTGGTTCAAGGATGAGAGGGGCGTAACGGGGCTTCACGCTTACGTCGGTCTCATACCATTTCAGCATGCCGAAGACAAAGTAGAGCGTGTTGGCACCATTCTCCTCAAGAGCGGTGCGCGATGAGCGGAACAGGCCTTTGAGGGCGGTGCGCAGTTCTTCCTCGTTGAGGTAGGAATAGACTTGCTCGTTCTTCACTCCTTCCAAAACAATGTTCTCCAACTTGTCGCGGAAGGCATCGGAGTGATAGATGCCGTCGTTGTCGGGTTGGAGCCGTTCCTTCAGAGGAAGGGGAAGTATTTTGAAGTCGGTGCCGTCTTGCAGTTTGTCTTCAAGGGTATTGATATCGAACGACACGAAGGGAACCACACTCTTGCCGATGCGGATGTTGAGCAGGTTGTTGCGAAGGGAGAAATCAAGCAATTTGCGCTCCCATATCTGCTGACGGGTGATTTTGCGACCTGACTCGTCTTGGATTTCAAACTGTCTGACATCATTCACGTTTCCGGATGCACTTCCGTTGTCTGCTCCTTCCAACTCACCTTCCTGACCTGCTGCCAACGGGAGGGGGCGGACACCCAAAAGACGGCAACGGAACACGTCGACTGCCATATTGAAATCATCGGGCTTGAGGTGGATATGGTCTTCTGCGGCTTTTACCGCAGTCTCAAAAGTGGCGTTCTTCTGAGTGAGCATGGTGGCCTCAACGACAACCATCTCACTGATTCCGTCGGCGATGGATTTCGATATGAAACTCACATCGTCACACAACTGCTGGGGGTAGTATTTGTCCTCAAGCCAGCAGCCAACAAACATATGGTCCTTGATGTGGAACAACAGGGGATGAAGCCCAATACTTTCCAAGCAGGAAGCCATGAGTACAGACAGGTCGACACAGGTGCCTTGTTTCTGACTGAGCACTTGTTCAGCTGTACGGATACGCTGTCCGGTGTTCTCAAAACTTTGGGGTGGCGTGATGTAGACGAGCCCTTGGTTGTGAAGTGCCTCATATACTGCTGCCACCATCTTCCTCACACGGTTGGGGTCCTTGGTCTGATAGTCGTTCAGTGCAGAACTGCCCGTCAGCCTTTCCAAAATGCCGGCGGCGTCGAGGTTGATTTGGGCGAGGCAAGAGGCATTGGGGGTGACGAAGGCTGAAATCAGTTCAGGCATCACAAAAATGCCAGGCCATTGGTCGAATGCCATCAAATGGATAGGGTAGGGGTGGTTGTACACTTCGTCCTCGCCAGAACAGATAGTCAGCGTGAACTGGGTCTCTGCGCTTTCGGTGATGCTGCGCAGTTTGTCTACATCGGGTTCTATGGCGATGTCGGCGATGCTCACCGTCTGTCCGGCTGGGATGAGGTCAAGGCGGCATTCGGTGCTGCGGAGCAGTTCACCGCTGATGCTTACCTTCAATTCACGCCAGTCTTCCGCCTCATCGTTGTGAAGTTCAAAACTGTTGATGTATTTTACACCACTCGCGCTTAATGCATAGTTGATACTGGGCTTGTAGTCGATGCGGACATTGGTCTCAGTCAGTGGGTTTTTCATATATCTTTGGATTTTTAATTGTTTTCGTAAGCTTAAGCTATGGGTCAGTAGGAGGCTGTGCATGGGATGCCTGCATCCCTCACCATCGCACAGATGTGGTCGAGTTCCTCATGTGTGGCTTTCACAAGATGGTGGTCAGGGGTCTCACGGTCGATGGTGTAGACCATCACCTCTCGCGGTCTGATGCGTTTCAGGGCTTCAAGCCAAGGTTGCACGTACCTGTCACCGGTATTGTCGGTGTCGAAGCCGTTTGTCACCCCTTTCATGAATAGTGATTGGACGACGATATGACCATTAAACTTCTCCATATCGGAGATGATGCGGTTGACGTCATAATGCTTGCTGGTAGGACGGTCAACATGGCGGATGTAGTCGGGGTCGACGGTGTCGAGCTTGAGGATGTTGTTGTCCACCAACATAAGAGCCTCACGCACTTCCTCGAGATGGATGAAGGTGGAGTTGCTCAATACCGACACCTTGGCCTGGGGAGCCAGTTCGTCGCGCAGGGATATGGTGTCGCGGATGATACCGGCAAACTCAGGGTGGGCGGTGGGCTCACCATTGCCGGCAAAGGTGAGGACATCGGGATGCTGTCCCTCACTCGCCATTTGTGTCAGGATTTCCCTTAACCTGGTGGATACTTCTTTGCGGGTGGGGCGACGGAGATGCGGACGATGGTCGCCATTGAAGCCGCATTCGCAGTAGATACAGTCAAAAGTGCAGATTTTCCCATCACCTGGCATGAGGTTGATGCCCAGCGATAGTCCGAGGCGCCTGCTGTGCACCGGTCCAAATATAGGGGATGAATATATAATGGTACTCATTTTTGAGATTTGAGATTTGAGATTTGAGATTTGAGTTTTGGGTATTGAAAATTGTCTTTTGCTGTTGTAATCGACTCCCTCTCTCTTTAGAGGGGCAGAGGGTGTTGACCTCTATGTTTATCTTTCATTCAAAAAATTCCTCCATTCCAAATAGCAAAGGTAAAGAATTTTTTTCATTTCCATGCGTTAATAGTCGTTAAAGTGTTGCCATGCGACAGAAAATTTTGTAATTTTGCAACGATAATAGGCTTAGTATAACCAGAAAAATGGCAAATAGAAAAAATAAAACCCGCAATCGTCAAGGATTGCAGGTCTTTACGTTGTGTATCAGCACGTCAATGGTGCTGATTCTTTTGGGTATGGTTGTCTTTACCGTCTTCACTGCGCGCAACCTGTCTTCTTACATTAAGGAAAACCTGACAGTGGTCATGCAGTTGAGTGAGGATATCACAGACAGTGAGGCACAGCAATTGTGTGACAACCTGAAATCGAAACAATATATCAACTCACTGCAGTATATCAGCAAGGAACAAGCTCTTGAGGAACAAAAGAAGACGATGGGCACCGACCCCACTGAGTTTACAGGAGGCAACCCATATCTCGCATCGGTGGAATTCCAACTCAATGCCGACTACGCCAATAACGACTCGCTGAAATGGATTTCGGAGGAACTGACCAAAATGCCAAGCGTGACCGACATCCGTTATCCTGAGGACTTGGTGGACAGCATCAACAAGACACTCCGGAAAATCAGTCTTGTGCTCTTGGTGCTTGCTGCCCTGCTGCTGGTGGTTTCCATCGTGCTGATCAACAACACGGTGAAACTGGGCATCTACTCGCGACGCTTCAATATCCATACCATGAAACTGGTAGGGGCATCGTGGGGCTTCATCCGCAAACCGTTCATCCGACAGGGAATCGTACTCGGACTCATTGCGGGCATCATCGCCATCGCTGTACTTGCTGCGGGAATATATGGGCTTTATAAGTATCAACCCGACGTGATGGAAGTGATTACTTGGCAGGTGCTCGCCATCACGGGCATCAGTGTCATCCTCGCTGGCATCATCATCACCACCATTTGCTCATGGCTGTCGGTCAACCACTTCCTCAAAATGAAGGCGGGTGAGCTTTACAATATCTGATCAATCATTCAACACCTTGTTTATTTTATGGATAAGAGAAATCTGGCCTTCGGGCGTACCAATTTCATCTTGCTCGCCATCGGAATGGTGATTGTCATCCTTGGTTTTATCCTCATGAGCGGTGCCGGGTCCGACGGGTCTGCTTTCAATACCGACATCTTCAGTGCAAGGCGTATCATTGTGGCTCCCATCGTGTGCTTCCTTGGATTTGTCTCAATGATTGTGGCTGTGATGTATAAACCGAAGGACGATGTGCAGAGCAAGGATTTGACGAAAAAGAGCGAAAATTAGAATAATAGTAAATGGATTGGTTACAGACGATTATTATCGCTGTGGTTGAGGGACTGACGGAGTTTCTGCCTGTCTCTTCCACAGGACATATGATTATCACGCAAAATCTTTTGGGCATAGAGCAAGGTGATCCCTTTGTACATGCCTTCACCTTCATTATCCAGTTCGGCGCCATCCTTTCGGTGGTTTGCCTCTATTGGAAAAAGTTTTTCCACATCGACCATTCTCCTGCACCGGCTGGGAGCAACGGATTTCAGAAACTGATACATCAATTCAGGTTCTACTGGCTGCTCTTCATCGGTGTCCTACCGGCAGTGATTATCGGACTGCTCGCCAAGAAGTCGGGAGTGCTCGATTGGCTCCTCGACAGCGTTGAGGTGGTGGCTGTCATGCTGGTTCTCGGTGGAATCTTCATGCTCTTCTGCGACAAACTGTTCAACAAAGGAAAAGAGGAGAACAAAGTCAATGAGCCGAGGGCTTTCAAAATCGGCTTGTATCAGTGCATCTCTGTCATTCCTGGCGTGTCGCGTTCCATGGCGACAATCGTGGGTGGCATGACACAGGGTCTCACTCGCAAGCGCGCCGCAGAATTCTCGTTCTTCCTTGCCGTGCCCACCATGGCAGGGGCCACTTTGCTCGACCTGCTCGACCTCTTCAAGGAAGACACGGCATGGGCTACCTCGCATAATGTAGCCATGCTCATCCTGGGGTGTGTAGTGGCGTTCATCGTGGCGCTGCTGGCGATGAAATGGTTCGTGGCTTTTCTCACTAAGTACGGATTCAAGGCGTTTGGCATCTACAGGATTATCGTGGGCGGTATCATTATCGTCCTGCTCCTGACAGGTCATTCGCTGGCAATGGTCGACTGATGGATTTCAACGAGGGAGTAATCATCCCCATCGACAAACCTTATAGGATGTCAAGTTTTGGGGCTTTGGCGCATATCAGGTATGTCCTCTCACGCCGGCTGGGTGTGAAAAGAGTGAAAATGGGACATGCCGGAACTCTTGACCCGCTGGCTACAGGCGTTTTGTTGCTCTGCACGGGTAAGGCAACCAAGCAGATTGACAACCTGCAGGCTGAGACCAAGGAGTATGTGGCGGGATTGCAACTGGGTGCCACCACTGCCAGTTATGACAGGGAGCACACGGTCAACTTCACTTACCCCACCAAGCAGATTACCCGACAAAAGGTGGAGGAGGTGCTGAGGCAGTTCGAAGGCGACATCATGCAGGTGCCACCAGAGTTTTCTGCCTGCAAAGTGGATGGAAAGAGGGCATATCTGCTGATGCGAAAGGGGCGCGACGTGCAGCTGAAAGCCAAACCGCTGCATATCGATGAGATAGAACTCCTTGACTTCAACCCAGAAGAGATGACGCTCTCCATCCGTGTGGTATGCGGAAAGGGCACCTATATCAGGGCGCTTGCCCGTGACATCGGACAGGCACTCGACAGTGGAGCGTTTCTTACCTCGCTGAGGCGCACAAGGGTAGGGAAGTATTCGGTCGGCGAGGCGGTCGGATTTGATGAGTTCCCACAATGGCTTGAACAAGTCATGAATCAAGATTGAATAATATATTAATGAGTCTATATAGATGAAATTATCACAGTTTAAGTTCAAACTCCCCGAGGAGCAAATCGCACTCTATCCGACGTTTCACCGCGATGAGTGCAGGATGATGGTCGTACACCGCAAGTCCAACCGGATTGACATGTTCCATACCGATGAGAATGGTGAACCCATCTTGAAGGAGGACGGAACACCCGAGTATATTGAGTTCCGCCATTTGATTGAGTACTTCGACGAGGGCGATGTGTTCGTGTTCAACGACACCAAGGTGTTCCCGGCACGTCTCTATGGCACCAAGGAGAAGACGGATGCCAAAATCGAGGTGTTCCTGCTGCGTGAACTCAATGAGAGCCTGAGACTGTGGGACGTGCTTGTCGAACCGGCTCGGAAGATACGTATCGGCAACAAACTGTTCTTCGACGACACGGGCACCATGGTGGCTGAGGTCATCGACAACACCACAAGCCGTGGACGCACGCTGCGCTTCCTCTACGACTGTCCTCATGAGCAGTTCAAACGTGAACTTTATGAACTGGGTTCTGCCCCGCTTCCGCACTACATCATCGACCATGAGTCGGAACAGGAGGTACCTGATGAGAAGGAACCTGGCAAGATGAAGACTGTAAGGGTGAAAGACCGTCCTGTGCTGCCGGAGGATATGGAAAACTTCCAGTGTATCTATGCCAAGAACGAGGGAGCGGTCACAGCACCGGCCTCAGGACTGCATTTCAGCCGGGAACTGATGAAGCGCATGGAAATCAAGGGCATTGAGTTTGCTTTCATCACGATGCACTGTGCACTGGGAAGTTTCCACAACATTGAGGTGGAAGACCTTACCAAGCACAAGATGGACTCGGAGCAGATGTTTGTGGAGCGTGAGGCATGCGACACAGTGAACACTGCCAAACAGAATGGCAAGCATATCGTGGCGGTGGGCACCAGCGTCATCAAGGCTACAGAGACAGCTGTGGGCACCGATGGGTTGCTCAAGGAATATGAGGGTTGGACCAATAAGTTCATCTTCCCTCCGTATGAGTTCAACCTCGCCGACGCCATGATAGCCAACTTCTACCATCCCTATTCTACACTGCTGATGTCTACATGTGCCTTTGGTGGCTACGACCTCATTATGGAGGCATACCAGAAGGCTATTGACAACGGTTATCGGTTTGGATGCTACGGCGACGCTTTGCTTATCCTGGATGACTGACAAACATTTGGTTTACTTGGGGCTTGGTTCCAACCTGGGCGACAGGGAGGGATATCTCCGTGAGGCCATACAAAAAATTGAAAGGCTGATTGGCACCGTCGTGCGCCAATCAGCCTTTTATGTTTCCGAACCCTGGGGTTTTGAGTCCGACAACCATTTCGTCAATGCGGTGGTGGCTTGCGAGACGCCACTTTCACCACTGCGTTTATTGAAAGAGACACAAGCCATCGAGCGTGAAATGGGGCGTACTCAGAAATCTGTCGATGGTGTATACCACGACCGCGTCATTGACATCGACATCCTGCTTTATGACGACCTGCGCATCGACTATCCCAACCTAAAAATCCCGCATCCTCTCATGCATCAGCGTGACTTCGTCATGATTCCGCTGGCAGAGGTCCTGCCTCATGCTTAGTCATTATCATTAGCGGAGGCATTTATGCATCGGCAAACACCTTCCCGTCGTCGAGGGTGATTTGCAGCTTGGTGTATTCGCAGTGGAAATCGTGCTCCAAGCGGTCCAGATAGCGGGCGCTTTCCCACTTGCACATCGGCAAGTCGTGGAGCAAGTAGTTGCCGCAGGCTTCCGGGCGTGTGGCGGGCACTTCAGTCTGCGTGAGAATCCACTTCAAGCATTCGATGGTGAGTTGCCACATGTCCTCCACGGTGTATGCGCCTGTCATGATGATATACATGCCCGTGAGGCAACCCATGGGGCCTACATACACCACGTCGTCCTTTGCCTTGGAATTGCGAAACCATGTGGCCATCAAATGCTCCAAACTGTGCATCGCTGCTGGAGCCACGGCGGGCTCTTTGTTGGGTTCTGTGATGCGCAGGTCAAAGGTGATGAAGCCTTTGTCCTCACGTGAGACATAGATACCTGGCTTCAGGTGGGTGTGGTCGATGGTGAAACTCTGAATAACTTCCATGATAATGTATTGATTAAATAGCTATTTCTTTCAGACATTGATAGGACTAACAATTTGTCCTGATGCTGCAAAGATAGAGCAAAAATTTGATTAAACAAGCAATATGCCGATGAATATGCAGTAGGGATGCGATACAATTCTTGCTAATTCATGTTCCATTCATGGTTATTCACGTGAAAGAAAAACATATAAAATGCATGTAATCATCCATAAATTTTTAATTTCTCAGAACCTCTGTACAGAGAAAAGGAAAAAGTTTGTCGTGTCTAAATAATCCGGCCAATTCATCGTCAATAAAGAAGAAAATATGTAAATTTGTATCCGCAAAGCCAAATCCTTTCATTCAAAAACAAATTAACCAATATTTGCAATAATATAATAATTTGTTAACAAAGCATAATTTCAGATGCCCTCCATGCAGTCTTTTGCCATCTTTTGACACTATAAACGTAGAAAGCCACTTCTATTAGTGGAAACTGAACGAATGTGAAACGTTAAAATTTATTCTCGAATGAAAAGACAAGTATTATCAATTCTGATTGTGATGGTCACTGGCGGCATGCTGTTTTCATGTTCTTCGGATCAAGCAGATGAAATTGGGGAGGCAAAGCAGGCGGTGAACATGCTCGGGGAAGCACGCCCGATCATGTTGACACAAGAGCAGAAACAATTTGCCAACGACAACAACAGCTTCACGCTCCGTTTCCTAAAGACGGTGAACGAGACCGATGTCTCTGGAAAGAGTTTCATCTACTCGCCGTTGAGCATCACATACGTGCTGGGGATGGTGAATGATGCCGCAACTGGCCAGACGGAGCGGGAACTGGAGCAGACGTTGGGCTTCCACGAGGGCGGCATACAGGCAGTGAACGACTACTGCAAGAACCTGATTGACAACCTCCCC
>CACXIP010000046.1 GCA_902767775.1 uncultured Prevotellaceae bacterium
GAAATCGCCAAATTTTTCCCTTTCTTTTTTCTCACTTTTTTCACTTACATTTTTCACCATAATATATTATAGGTTGGCTTGCCAGTTTCATCATCAAATCAAAAGAGACTTTAACGGCATGGCGGTGCTTACAAAAAATCCACTAACTGCACAGAAGAAGCTTCAAGAGTACGATGCAATGTGTGTCAGAACAATCGATGGCAAATCCGTTTGTTGGGCAGAGCCAAGAAGATATATGACACGTATGAAAGTCGAGGACATAGTAGCACAATACAACGCAGAAATCCGAGGCTTTTATAACTACTTTGCGCTTGCATCAAACGCATCCAATGTGTGTGCCAGCCTTGCCTTCATTATGAAGATGAGTATGCTGAAAACCCTAGGCTGGAAGCTCAGTATTTCCGCAAGAAAGATAAGAATCAAATACAAGAAGAACAAAGAACTCGTGTTCCATTACACAGATTCAAAGGATGAGCAGAAATTCAGAACCTTATACAACGAAGGATTCAAGAAAAGAGCACCACGCTTTGATGTTGACTATGATGAATTGCCACAAACAATGTATGTTCCTTATCCAACCCTTGCGGAAAACTAAGAAACTGCACTTGTGAACTTTGTGGAAAACAAGGAAACATAGTTATGCATCATGTGAGGACTCTCAACACTCTCAAGGGAGATAATGCTTGAGAAACTCTTATGCTCAAACGACATCGCAAGACTCTTGTAGTCTGCGAGGAATATTACTGATGGAAAGCCGTATACCTAAAGATAAGTACGTACGGTTTGGAGGCGAGTGCTTGGAAACCTACCGCTGTAAGGCGGCAAGGCGCTGGGCACTTAGCCTACACAACAGGGTTGTTTTGGACTGCCCAAAATGCACTAAAATGTACTGATATAGAGGAATTTGCGAAAACATAAACTTTCTAAACGAAACCGCACTTATTCGGGATATACGGAATACCTTCTTTGTGTGCCAGTTAGCAAGCAAATATTCAAAACTATCATTTGCAGACCCTTTAATGGAACCGCTATTATAGAAGTCATGATTCTATAAAAAGTTTCTGACAAATTTTACTTTTTACCCTTTTCATAAATCCTGATATTTCCCTTACTGCTGTTTGCATATAAAACTTGATTGTCAACGACAGGTTCGTCTGGTAATATAGTGTACCGAAGTGATAGCTTATCTCATCCTTATATAGTTTGTGTACTCTTACAAAAGGATTGTCTGCCATCAACTCATGCAACACATGGCTGAACTTCTCCTTCGATATAGAGGGGTGTGTGAAATCATAGTCAGCAACGGCTGCACAGATATCATCAGGTATTCGGTTTAAAATATCATAAAAAGGGATTCCTGTCATTTTCGGGTCTGCTACATAGAAATCCACATCATTACCTCCTAAACAATTATGCAACATGTAATGAAATATAGGAATCGCTATTTCATTACAGGATTGGGTTATCTTGTCACGGTCGGGCAACCACCCAACTTTTTCTAAGTCAGGAACGTTTTTCAATATTTCCGCTGTGTATAGAGCGCCAAGAGAAGTTGTCAACAGAATATCCTCGAGCAACTCTATTTTCTTGCCCTGAGACACTTGTTTAATTTGTGCATCCAATTTCTTGATTGAGTCTTGATAGTAGTTGCCAATGTCAATACTTGGTGCATTTTTCGACCATGATTGAAAGCCGTTCTTAATGATGACAAGGTTATTGATTACAGATTTCCGTTGCTCTTTAACACTATCTCCAAATAGAATGTTCCTCTTGTTTAAAATGAACGAGAAACTGAATACGGGCAACTTCTTCAGATAACGCATCAACCTGTTACTGATATATCGCGTATGCTTGATATCCGATTTCTGAAGTCTGAGGATTTTTTGCTCCAAATCAGCATGTTCCCTCTCATTTTTGTAATACAGCAGGACAAAGGAAATGACATTCGACTTACCAGGAGCGTCGAGACAATAATCAGTTAGCAATATCCATCTCTTAGGAAAACCTATTTGATGTAGATATAAACCTATGATGTTCTGAACTTCCTTCGAACTTAATTCATTCTGTATAAAACTAATCATTTCAACTTCTCCTATAACTTTATTTTGTGTGTCCTGATATTGTTATGATTTCGCTTCTGTGTTTGTTGTTCTCACCACACCATTTATTACGATTGTTGCCACCATTGTTCTAAATACTAAAGGCTTTGTAAAATTCATTTACCTAATGTGGGTGTAAGACGATGCCGCGAAAATTGCGGGGAACATTCCGCCCGAGAAGATCGTAGCTGGCGGAAGACGGGCGGTGGCGTGGAGCAGTCCGGGCAACATGCGTATCAGTACCTACTATCAACAATTGCGAGTCCATCCATGCCCGTCTGTCACAAAACCAACGGATGGCTTTCTGCACCATTTCGTCAACACTGGGACAGGAATGCTGCCATCGTGCCGAATCCCATTCATTGGATGTCTGAAGGGCTGCCGCCTCCTCGCTGAGGGCAAACGACTGCAAGAACTCCTTCATCTTCTCGGGCACATCCTTTCCTAGTTGGTTCCAGCAAGAGAGGTAAGCTTGCTCGAGTGGGGCACCCCGGTTGGGAACCAGGCAGAGCAGGTAGTAAAAGTAGAAGTCAAACCGGTCATGGACAAC
The DNA here is from genome assembly GCA_902767775.1 of uncultured Prevotellaceae bacterium. Lineage (GTDB taxonomy): Bacteria > Bacteroidota > Bacteroidia > Bacteroidales > Bacteroidaceae > Prevotella. The sequence continues at coordinate 2,650 of CACXIP010000046.1, forward strand.
GGCCCAGGTATCTTCCGTCCGCATGATGGAGTCGAAGTCCCAAAGAGGCCCCATCATCAGCTTGCTGTCAGCCGTATCGTCATATTTTGTGATGAAGATGTTCGACCCGTAGGCATCGGTAGTTCCAAGCAAGTCGTGCGCCATCAGCCACGTGGCCATGCTTTCCATATCCATCAGCGAGGGATAGTCGCCTTTCCATATGGCATCCTCCAATTGATTGAGGACATCCCTGATATAGTCCATCTGTTCCGTGGTCACATCTTCAGGTTCGGGATACTTGAACGTGTATTTCTTCTCATGCCGGGATGTGGAGAAATACACATCCTCATTCCACCAATACGGGTCATACTCCACGATATACCCTGTCTCCTTATCCACATCGATTCGGCATCTTTCATTCCTTTCCACCGATTCACATAGCATGTATATTCCGCGGTAGTCGCCGTTGACCGTCAGGTTGACAAACCTTGCCTGCGGCTCCCACGGCATTCCGCACAGCCGGGCTGTCTCCAGCCCGATCATCAGGTTGAGCAGCATGCCGCCCTCGGGGAGAAAATCTTCCTTCATGAGCAGCCAGTCCTTGTCCTTGAAGATGTCGTCATTACCTCGGCACAGCAGGTCGGCTTTCCTCTGCAGTTTCACCTTGAAAGGCTTCTTATCCTGATAGGCGCTGCTGTTGCCCCGTATCCTGATGGTCATCCCGCCAACGTCCTTCTCATATTCTCCGCTGTCATAGACACACTCACCGTTGTCGTAGATACGGAGCCGTCCCGGCACCTTGGTGGCGTTGGCGATGCCCGACCCCGTGGCGTACGGAGGAGGCGACAGGTAGTCGCATGTGGGCTCCTCGCCACCTACCGTGGTGACCTCCACCCACGGCAGACCCACTTCCCTCAGCTCCTTCTCGGTGGGTGTCTGAGCATCTGCCATGACGGTAAAAACACATATAGACACCACCGAGAGCCATTTTTTGATCATGATAGCCATCTTTGGTCTTTACCCTTATTTTTGTTGCTATTCCTGTCACCTTGTCTGTGATTGCCTTATAACCTCCTCGTATGATGGCTTCATGTGGAAGTTTTTCATGTTTTCGTTGGGAGGATATGTAAGGTGAAAGTTCACTTTCTGCAGGTCCTTAATGGATAAGAGATAATAGACCAGAAAACAATCTGAGTCCTTTTTGTCAGGTTGCTGACCATCAAATACTATTATTGCAACAGAATCTCCATTTTGGATTTGTGCTTCATAATATTCAAACTTTTTTGTGATTTCACTGTTCGTTTCTCCCGGTAATATTTTATTGCTATTCGGATATTCATTCATTGGTTTTTCTGAAAAATGAAAATAATTTTCAAAAGGATTACGCTCCCAACGATAATCAAAAGAACAATCCATGTAGATGGGCTTTTTCCAGCTATTCTCAAACAATATTTTGAGGTGGTGGCTTTCATCCTCATAATTAGGATTGCATTTGAATGCTGATAGTATTGTGGCTATCATAGCCAGCAATATGATTGTATGATATATCTTCTTCATCTTTATGTTTTCCTATTTTGATTGTAAATAAACTATTATGAAAGGTAATCAGAATGTGATTAAGGTCTTTGCCATAAAGAGTTGTTGTTAAATATGGTAGGAACTATGATTGAAGCATTGAAAACATAGTCTGCCCAGCTCAGACCCATTGTCCTATCCAGTGCAGTCTGGTTGACGGAATCATCATATGGCAACGATTTATCATAGCCAATTATCCCATTTGAATCAAAATCCCAGTTTTTAATGCCGTACCCTTCAACATGCTCCATAAAATACTTGTATGCACGGATGTTGGCATCTTGCTCAACAGGATGGTCATTGTGTGGATGCTTGGATTTGCTCTCATTACTTCTCATACTATCAAACAAACTAGGTAATGCAAAACGTTGGAGGTAGAAGGGGCCGAAACTTTGGCTTTGTAGATAATGGCCGTATTCATGCTGGAACAAATAGTTGTCCGGATCCGCATGGAGCCCACGACTCCCTATGATGAAACTGCCAAGCGTGAATGCACCCCATCCGCCACTGTAGTTCTCAACCGCAGTTGCTCCTCCATAGTAGGATACGCTTTTTACGCCGTACATGGTATTCTGAATCGTTGCGGCGGTATATCCCAATACAGTCTGGGGAAGTTCCCATGTAAAACGGGAAACGATCTGCTTTATACTGCCACGGTACAATCCCATGTCAATTTTGAAAGCCATAGCCGTCGAATGCCAGTTCTTACCGTCAGTCCAGGCATTGATTCCTTGTGTCCAGACTTTGCCAATAGTGTTGACTAATAAATCCTTTATGCCATTGATAATTGTTCCTATGAAGAATTCCCCTTCTGGGTCATTATATTTCAGCGGATTGTTCAGGCAATATGAATACCTGTTGAAGTTCTGGCTGTTGTTCGGCTCCTGCACGTAGTTGTCAGGTGAGAGGAAACGTCCGAGTGCATAGTCATACATCCTGCCGTCCATGTTGACCAGGCGGTACTGCGTGAGCATCTCATGGCCTCCGTAGCCTCGGAAGAAACCGATGGAGTTGTTTGTCACTTCCTGCTTTCCCCAAGAGTCATATTGTGCGTCAAAAACAGTGCCACCCTCTCCGTTGACGACATGCGTGATGCTTCCCACGTTATCAGTGAGAAGATAGTAGTGGTCTGTTACAGACGAGTCATACTTGTAGGTGAGCAGCCCTTCCTCCAGATAGTGGTATTTGTGGGTGTGGTTGCCCGCTACCCTCATCTCGAAATCGTCATCGTAATAGGTCTTTGATACGGTCTGGCCGTTCACGGAGTCCACCTGCAGCCACCTTGTCCCGTCGGGACCATAGAATAGCCTCTGTGAGTTGCTGCCTTCCCTGATGAGCATGGCCTTGCCGAATGGATGGTAGTCAATCTGCTGTGAGGCAGAGTCTATCAGATAATCGGTGTTATCCACTTGGGTGACTGCATGGGGTTTGCTGCTGAGGTATCCATACGTGCCCATGCCTGTCCGGGAGAGGATGTTTCCATCATCGCCATAGGTGATGGCATCAGTCACAGAGTTGTTTTGGCTGACACTGGTGAGCCGGTCTAGGTTGTCATAGGTGAAATTCTCCGTAACCCCCGTGCCTGCCACACCCGTGCGCAATGTCATGTTCCCGGTTGTCTCGTTCCAAGAGAATGCCATGCGGCATAGCTTGCCGTTTTGCCCGTCTCTCTTCACATAGCGCTCAAGCAACTGACCTGCCTTTGAGATGCTGTCTGTGACGGTTGTGTTCCCGAAATGGTATTTGGTTACTTTTCCATTGAAGAATTGTACACGCCAGAGATGGGCATTGCCAGCCCAGATGCCGTACCTGTACCCATTGTCGTCGTATGTGTATGTGATGTTGAAGTTGGAAGGATATTGGTGCCCCGTGAGCTGCCCAAGGGAATTGTAGGTATAGGTATGTCCCATCTGCACCCCATCAGGGAAGGTGCGCTTGCTGAAGGTAACATGTCCGTATTGGTCATACGTGTATTCGTCTGACATGTTGCCTGACTGCCTCTTCTCCAGCCTGAGCTTGCCATGTCCTGATGTGCCGTATGTGTAGGTGGTGGTCACCGTGTCGCAGACAGAGGAGGTCAGCCTTCCCAACGCGTCATATGAGTTCTGTGTCGTGATGCCCCTTTCATCCGTTTGCTGTAGCAGCTTGCCGTCTGCGGTGTAGGAATATGTCGAGGTACCGGCATCAGGGTCTGTTATCTGGGTACGCCGTCCCGCCTGGTCATACTGAACGGTGATTTCTGAGTTGCCAGAGCTGATGGATACTGGTTTCCCTATACTTCCGTAGGTATACTCTACTGATGAGACGGGGTCTGAGGACGTGAGCACGTTGCCCCATGCATCGTATGTGGTGGTGTACTCACGGCTGAGATGTTCTGCTGTTCTGCTTCTGTTGCCATAGGTAAATGTCGTGAAGCCACATCCTGTCCTGAATGACCAACTGGTTCTTCCCCTGCTGTCATAGCCATGGGTTTCCATATTTGTCAGGCTTCCTGTCGTCCTTGCAATCTGGCTGACATTGCCCCAAGCGTTGAGGGAGATGGTTTCTGTTGACTCCACATTATTTACCTCCTTGGTCCAGCGGACGTGTTCCCTGCCGCAGATGTCATACCAAGTCTTTCTGGGTGCCTTTCCTACTGCCTCACTGAGCACGTAATAGCGCGACTCGCTTGTTGTCCCCCAGCCCGTGCTTATGGTCTCGACATTCCCCATGGGGTTGGTGATGCTGAGCACATCACCCCAACCGTCACGCTGGTAGGTGGTGGTGAGCAGGTTGGACGCCTCCGCGGCATCCGTCTCTGTAAGGACATTTCCCCATGTGTCATAGGTGAATCGGCAGTCCTCGCCGTTTGGAGTGCGGTAGCGGCGGGTGACGAAGCGCCCGGTGGAATCAAAGATTTGGTTGTCAGAGAATGTGCTGACCCCCTGTCCGGTTCTTGAGACGGATAATGCGTTGCCAAATGTGTCGTAGGTGGTGGAGGTGGTGAGAGGATTGCCTGAGCCATAATGCTCGACAACGGTAGTAGGATTGCCCGTCGTGCTATATGTGATGAAGGTGGTGGAGGAATAGGCTGAGGGGGCATCCACATGTTTTTGGGATTTTGTGATGGTCCGGGGTAGCCATCGGTTGCCTTTTTTCACATAGTTGGTATATGAGACCTGTTTGTACATGTTGGCACTCCCGTATTCAGTCCGCTCCACTGTGACGTAGCCGTCAATGACGTTGTAGCCTGTGTTCGTAGTGGTCACGTTACCGTCCATGTCCACGTTTCTTTTGGTGACGGGGAACGTCATGTAGCGGCTTGCCGAATTGGATTGCACGCTGATGGTGGTTGTTGTGGAGTCATTGTCGTAGCCCATGGATGTGATGGAATAGGCCATTGAGGGAACATAATGGGTGGTGTTCAGCACCCACGTGCCGCTTTGTGTGGTAACTCCTGTATGATTGTCACGTGCAGCGACATCGAGGAAGCCAAGCAGTCCCTTTCCCTGCAGATGAACCTTGAGGTTGGCATAGCGGTAGGCTGTTGTGTGCGTGCCGGTCAGTCCGCCGTTCCTCGTCATTGCACTGACAAGCACCAAGGGGGAGTGGATGTCGGCAAGGGGGAAAGTGGTTGAGTTCGAGCTCTCGTAGACCTGGGTGTAGAGGACCGGGTCAGATGAGATACCATAGGTGAAGCTGGTGGTAGCTCCTAAAGCGTCTGTTGCCGTTGTCAGTTTGCCGGAGGAAGGCGAGAACCCTGTGGAGTGATATACCCGTATGTGGCATCCGTCGTTGTTGGCAGTCGTGTTGGTGTACCAGTCCGCACCGTTGTTTGCCAGCTCCGGCCAGCCGTCACCGTCGAAGTCAGCAACCATGATATTATGTGATCCGGCATCATTTATGAATTGGTTGGAACTGACGCGCCGCACCTCGGAGAGTGTTGAGCCGTTGGAGGCAAGCCATCCGACCCGTGTGTTCGTAAATAGCCCAGGAGATAAAAACACCGCCTTGGAAATGACAAGGTCTGTCAGCCCGTCCCGGTCGATGTCAATGGGTGTGAGCGTGAAGCGGCGGTCATCCCCGTTCGTGGATTGGTCATGAATGTCGTAGGTGATGGCGTGCGATATGGAGAATGTGCCGTTTCCGTTGTTCATGGCGAAGTAATAGTCTGCGCTGTTTCCGCCTACATAGACGAAGTCCGCAAGGCCATCGCCGTTAAAGTCACCCTGCTCCACACGCCACATGTTGCCAAAAGAACTGCCTGTTGTGGAATTAGCATTGGAGAAAAGTGATGAGGCGTTGCTGCCGCCATTGTTGTAAAAAATCTTGTGACCTCCATCATAAAGAGCGATGAGGTCTGGGAGCCCGTCGCTGTTGCAGTCGCCAACAAAGAGGCGTTTGGGTTGCTGTGGCAATGTGAGGGGGATGTTCACGGGATTGCGCACGCCTGAAGGTAGGCTATAGGATATACCAAGATAATAGTACGCTCCTGATTTCTTGGTCTCAAAGCAGATGACGTCCTCAATTCCATTCCCGTCCAGGTCTCCAGAAACGAAGGGCGGCATCTCCTCAGCAGCTACCAAGGGAAGTCCATACGTGTGAGATGCCGTGCTGCCATTTCTGACATCATTTCCCATGATGCATAGGAAACGCAGGTATGGGCCACCAGAGGGTAGAGATACGTAATATGGAATGACCAGGTCGTTCAGCCCGTCACCATCTATGTCTGCAACAGTGTTGCAGCCCACCAGTTCTTTCCAGTCGTCAAAGTCAATCTGGGCACCAAGGTCATATCTTAAAGCTGGCAAGTAGGTCACGTTACCGTTTGCATCTCTCAAGGAGCGATGGACATAAACATAGGTGTGCCACTCGTAGTACTGGGCATTGGGATAGTTGTAGAGATAATGCTTGCAATAGGAAATCCTTGTTATATCAGCCAATCCGTCTCCGTTGAGGTCAGCAGCAAAAAACAGAGAGTCCTGCTTCTCGACCATGGTGTTGGGGTCATCGGTGCTAACATCCAGTATCTCCGCAGTATGGGCAGTACCCGTCAGCAGGCTCCATTCCAATGTGATGGGGTTCATCTCTTCTCCGGCCCCGTTCCTGCACGTAATGGACGAAAGGCGCTCATATTTCAAGGTGCAGCCGTCGGAGAAGGGGGCATAACTTAATGCATATTCACGATAAACAGAACTGCCTGTCTTGGTCTGGACTCTCTCCAAGCATTTCTGCACGCTGCCTTGTGTGCCGCCAATCACGAATGTGCGTACCGTGCTGCTATGAGCATTCCTATAATAGAACTTTATTTGGTTGTCCGCACCAGCCCCAGAATACTTGTTCTTTCCGTAAGTGATGGCTTCCGGGTAGACGGTAAGGTTGTCCTGCATGTAGGAAAACTCCGTGTAGTTGCCATTTGCGTCTTCCTGACGGCTGATGTACCAGGAATGGTATCGCGTGCTTCCTTCGACAGTAATGGCGAGCCGGGCATTGGACGTGGAGCCGTAGAAGGAGACCATGCCGTTTGGCGAGGTCACCTCAAATGAGAGAGGACCGGAGGTTGAGCTGTATGACGTGATCTTGACCGTTGTAAAGGGATCCCCCTCTGGTACATATATGGCTCCGGACACGCCAGCTGTACCGGAAGAGAGCAGCAGGCGGCGGTTGTCGAGGAAAAGTGCGTCGTCTGTGTCGTATTTCACTCCCCGTACCGTACTGTCGTGGTACAAGGTCTTTGTACCACGTGTGATGTAGCTGAAGCCCGAAATGCCCACTCCCCATCCAGCGTTTCCGATGCCAGACTGACTGGAGTATGCCAGCCCCACCGTTGGGGTCATTCCTCCAACACCTTTAGGTGTATCGAACGCCATACTCCAAACAGCAGCCCCCATCGGTGACACGCTGCCATCTGTGGTTGGTGTCCCGATTTTTGTGTTTCCTGACCTGACGGATAACGTATCGGACGCGGCAGACTTGCTGGCGTCGTCCGTATCCGTGTTTTCGAATGACAGAAAGTCGGAATCTTGAAACTTGGAAATATCCGGCATGCTGTCCTGGATTACCACGGGAGGAAACAGTGGGGTGATGGTCCGGATGCTGTCGTCCTCATCAGCAGATGCCTGGATGGGTATCATTAGGGCAATGATTGCCCATGATAAAGTATTTATCGTTGTCGGTTTCATGGCGGTCATTCCTTGGTGATTTTTCTTGTGTTGTGGTTGTTCCCTTCGAATATATCTATGATATAGACTCCTCTTTCAAGATGTGACAGGCTGATGTCTTGCGACATGCCCCTGCAGTTTTTCCTGTCAACCACTAACTGCCCGGCGATGTTGTATACACTGATGCTGTATGGCTCATTGATTTCCTCATTAAGGATGACACTCAACATGCCTGTTGTTACCATAACGATGATTTGGTCGTCCATGGATTGGTTTTCCATCATGTATGAAGGAGCGTTCCTTGCCGGTGTGTTCATCAGGATGCGGTTGCCTGCGGCATCATACGTGAAGATGCGGGTGGAAGTAGAAGTGGCTGGCGCATTTCTTATGCCTTCTTGGGCTGATTGAAAACTACTTGGAAACATTTCATTCACGCCTATGGAGCTGCCCAAATTCTCTTGCTGCTGAGCGAAGGAAGAGAGGCTGCATAGCAGTGTTGCTACTACAAAGAATGATTTTCTATTCATGATGTATACGATTGTTATTCTTAACCATATTGTAATTTATAGCGTGATGTATCCATAGAAGATAAAGTTCTCGCTAATGATTTGCAACTGGTAGTCGCCATGGAGGAAGGTGGGAACTACAAGAGTGGAACCAGAGATGATGGTTGTATATTCAACCTCATTCTCTTCATTCACCAAACGGAGTTCCATACCATCGCAGGACGTGATGAAAGTAAGTACATTGTCCTCTATTTCGACAGAAGGAACGATGATAGGAGAACGTTGTGGCTCGTCTTGATCACTTTTTGGATCAATAATACTTAATTGCACCAACACGGGATCAGCACTCACATGCACATTGGCAAAAAACATCATGGTCAACACCAATGCCAAAAGATAATAATTCTTTTTCATAGTTTTTAATTTTTTAAATTTGTTGCCACAAAGATAAACTATGATAAACATCCATGTGCAACTATGAAGGGGAAAATGCGTATTTGATAAATAAAGAAACGAAGAAAAATGCCTAATCAACTTGAAATACAGGCAATTAGGAGAATTTAAATATTTTACACTGCTTTTTCACTTTTGGGCTGTTTTTGCCCAAAACGATAATTTCAGTAACTACTCAGCACCCCATGGTATGAGTAGTTACCTTACTGTTGTACAACAGCAAGTATTGCATTGAATTTGGAGTTTCCATTCTTCATAGCTGTTTC
>CACXIP010000047.1 GCA_902767775.1 uncultured Prevotellaceae bacterium
GTAACATTTCTTGCTCACTCCCCAGCTCATCACTACCGGGAGGGTCACGCTCCAGAAGAGCTGTTGCCATGCCGTTTCGGCACACTGCTTCAGATATTCCTTATCCATTGTCGTAAATTTTGATGGTTGGTTGTAACTATTGCTTTTCATATCTCTTTTTGATGTCTCTTGCAACGCCATAGAACATAGCCACCCATAAGGCAGCGATGAAGATGTCGATAATTGTCATTGTGTCCATACGCTCGGTTTTTTGTTCCCATTTGCTACTTGCTGCGCTTTGCAGCTTTTGCGTCCGGGAGTTGTTATTACGCCGCCCTGGAAAGATGGCAGCGAGCGTAAGACATTCGGAAGGTTTGCGGGAATTTTTGTCTGCCAAGGGCAGCCGATAGAGAAATAAAAAATGCCGTGAAAACCGATGGCGGGTGCGAGGTGCCCTTATCTTTGCGAAGTAATGACAGACGGCAGGACGCAGAAGGTTGGATGAATGCGGTATGATAGATGAAAAATCATCAAATATGTCATCGCTTGTTGATAAAAAGTCAACATTCGTGTGAGCATATGTTGTTGGGACTGAAAACAATGGCTATCTATCAACGAACACAAAGCATTATCGTTGCAAAGACAAAAAAACAACCCCAGGATGATGACTGTCTGCGCAGCATCCTCGAGTCATAAGCGAAAAAAAGGAGGAAGCCATTGTCGATTTCCATCCGAGTCTGGTACCAAACGGCACCTACATGACGGAATTTAAGGGTCAAGATTTTAATAGGGGCGATACATCAATAGCGTTTGTTATAGGCTTTGCACAAACTGTTTGGGAGTCATCTGCATTTTGCGCTTGAACAGGTTGCGGAAATTCTTGACGTCATTGATGCCCACGGCTTCTGCAACAGCTTCCACGTTGGTCTCTCCCTCACGAAACAGCTGAACGGCCTTGTAGATTCGGTAGTCGTTGACAAACTCGATCAGCGACATGCCGGTCAACTGTTTCAGTTTCTTGTAAAGCGGTGAGTGACTCATGCCCACCTGCTCTGCCAGAAAGGCAATGTTGAATTCCGGATTCTGCAAATTGCTGTCAATCACTTCCCTGCATCTTAGCAGAAACAGTTGTTCCTCCTTGGTGAAAGTCTTGTGTGCGGCTTCTGGTGAGGTGGGTGTCAGGGAAGTGGTGGAAAGAAGCGAGGTGGGTTCTGGAGTGATAAGCTTATTGATGCGCTTGCGGAGCAACTTCAACGATACGGGTTTGGTCAGATAGACGTCAGCTCCTTTGTCAAATGCTGACAACATGTCATCCTCAGCAGTTTTCGCCGTGAAGACGATGACCTTGACATGCTGAAGCTTTTTATCGTGTTTCAGACGGGTGAGCATCTCAAGGCCGCTCATTCTCGGCATCATCAGGTCAATCAGCACCACATCAGGCAGGCATTCTCCCGCTTTCTCCAATCCCTCCTCACCATCGAAGGCCTTTACTATGCGGAAGTCTTTCTCCAGATAGCGCTCGAGCAGTTCCACGGTCTCGCGTTCATCGTCCACGATGAGGATGGTGTGTGTGGCGGCAGGGTTGTTCTTGTGGAGCGGTTCATCCAAAAGCAATGCCTGCGGCTTCCCGCCATTGTCATCCAGACCTTTGGGAAGGAAGAACTCAAATGTCGAACCTTCTCCCATTTTACTTTCCACACTGATCTTTCCACCGTGTAACTCGACCAGGTTTTTTACATAAGAAAGTCCCAGTCCGTCGCCTTCTCCTTGTTCCTTGCCCCGCCTCGAACGGAAGAAACTCTCAAAAATGGTGTCGCGCACACGCTCATCGATGCCTATGCCGTCGTCGGATACGGCAAAGACCACTTTCTCGGGCATCTCACGGATGGCAAAGGTCACGTGGCCACCCCTTTTGGTGTATTTGAAGGCATTAGACAGCAGGTTGGAGACAATCAGTTCCAGTTTCAGCGGGTCGTAACCGAAGATGATCTGAGGGGTTGATGGCTTGAAATTAAAGGTGATGTCCTTCTGTCGGAACATATCAGCAAAGGCTTCTGTCTTATTGCTGAAAAAAGCGACTACGTCGGCTTGCTGAAGACTCAGACTGAGATTCTGTGCACCGACCTTGCGAAAGTCTATCACACGGCTGACCAACTCGTTCAGCCGGAGGGCGTTGCGACGCAAGGAGGCGAGATAGGAGTAGGGCACGCGCACCGTCTCCTTGGCGTTCTCCATGATTTCCTCCAATTGGGCTGCTATTAGGAAGACGGGAGTGCGCAACTCATGGGTGATGCTGGTGTAGAAATCCATTTTTGCGTTGTTGAGCTTACGCTCCGACTCTTTCTCCACTTCAGCGAGTTGCACCTGATGCTTGATGTACAGGTTGCGCAGGTAGAGCCGCAAAACCAGATAACCCAGCGCAAGAATCAGAAGTCCCCATAGCGTTTTGGCCCACCATGTCAGATACCAAGGTGGGGAGACATGCAACCGAAGTGAGGAGGGCTCACTCCAACTGCCATCTGCATTGGAACAGCGTACCAGCAGTTCATAGTCTCCTGGAGGAACACTGGTATAGGTCACCTCGCGGCTGTGTCCCTTCTCACGCCAGTTGTTCTCCAAACCGACAAGCATGCATGAGAACTGCACTTCCTCAGGCGAAGCAAGTTCTGGGACGGAGTAGGATACGCTGAAGAAATTCTGATCGTGGCGGAGATGAATCACTCCTACTTGGTCTTTGTAGAGATTGGTCTTGCTGCGGTCGTCAGTGAGGAGGGTCATTTGAGTGAAACTCACCTGATGACGTGTGTTTGACAACCGGATATTCGATGGGTCGAAATAGACCAAACCCTTGGTGGTGCCGAAATACATATAGCGATGGTCGTGAGCAGACCCGTGCGGAGTGAATTCCGACACGCTGTCATCTACGTCAAGTGGGACGAAGATGCCTTTAACTGGATGGAATCGATAAAAGCCGTTGGCTGTGCCCAGCAGCATGTAGTCGCCACACTCCTCCAGCGACCTGACACGGAGGCTGGCCTTCCCGTCGTCCAAACTGTAGGACCGCACTTTGCCGTTGCGCTCATCAAACTGGCAGAAAGCTCCTTGTTCAGTGCTGAGCCATAAGCATCCCTTGCGGTCAACATATACGAATGAGAGTTCGCCTTGGGGAATAGTCAGCGGTCGACTCTGATGGGTGTAATGTGCTGTCACCTTTTTTGTCCGGCGATGGACCTTGTAAAGTCCCGAGTAGCGCGATGCCACCCAGATGTGCTCACCTTGCAAAGCCAGGGTCATACAATATTTGATGGAGTCCACCGTAGTGATCTTCTCTGTCTGTTTGTTGAAGACGAACAGGTCCGACCCTCCTATCCAGATATTCCCTAAGGAGTCGTCGCACATCGTCCATACATTGTTGGCATCGGGCTCCACCATAGGCATACGGTAGGTTTTGATGCTGTGATCGGAAAGGGAATACCTAACAAGTCCCTTGGTATAGATGGCAATCCAGAGGTAATCGTTGTCACGCAACATAGACACCACATTGTCGCCCGGCAACGCACTGTTGGAAGCGGTGATGGTGGTGTGCTCACCTGTTGCGGGCTGATAAATCTCCATGCCGCCGCCGTCGAGTCCGAGGTAGAGATGATGGTTGTCAGGGACGATGGCGGTCACGATGTCGTATGACAGACTTTGGTTCGCACGGTTGAGGAGGTTGAACCACCGAAACCTCTCAGAATAGAGGTTCAGCCCCATACGGTAGGTGCCAGTCCACAGGTTGTCGTGGCCATCCACATACAGTGAATAGATGGCATCGCCACTGATGTTGCTGTTGCTTGGCGTGTAGGTAATGTGCTTCTCTCCGTCGTCGAAGACAAGGCCGCCGCCGTCAATACCAAACACGGTGAAGTTGCCTAAGTCACAGGTGGCCATCAGACTTGGTGGCACGTAGGCATCACAGGGTTTGATGCGGTTGTTCTCGATGCGGAAAGCGCGGCTCTCATAGCCAATTCCGTATCCCAGAAACACCATGCTCTTGTTCTGGCTGTAGTAAAGATTGACCAGTGAGGTGATAGGAGCGGAGAAGGGCAGGTGGTCAACCTGCTGGAACTGCTCATTGAGCAAGAAGAGCCCGTTGGAGCCAGCGGCGAGCAGGAGGTTGTCATGAAAAAAGGCCAGCGCATCGTAGCGCTGCTTGCCCTGACCGACGGTCTCATAGAGGTATCCGTTCTTGTGGCGATAGACGTTGCCGCCGTTATCAACGGCAAAGAGGTTGTGCTGGGTCTTGACGAAATGGTTGAAACGGAGTATCTCCACATTTGTATAGACCATGCCTTGTTTCTTGCAGTGATGGAACAGGCCGTCGGTGAAGGAGTAGAAGTCCAGTCCTGTGTCGGTGGCAACCCAGATGCCAGAGTCCACAGGCATGACATCTCGCACGATATTACATTGCAGGGAGGTCTTGTCATGCGCGTCGTTGACATATGTGGCGAAATGCATACCGTCAAAGCGGCACAGACCATTGGCCGTGCCAATCCAGAGGTAGCCGCGATGGTCTTGCTTGATGCAGTAGACGGTGTTGTCGGCCAAGCCTTGTGCCGAGTTATAGGAACGGAAATAGTTTTGTGCAGATGCCATCCAGGGTATCAGTAAAACCATAAACATGACGATGGCTATTTGCAGTTTCTGAAGGTTCGCGGCCACTCTTTCCATTCCCTTTTTTTGTTTTATTTCTCCAGATCTGAGAAGAATTGTTCTATCTTTTCCTTGTTAACGAAACGGCACACTGTGCCAAATAGTTCGTGCTCATCCATCAATTGCCTTAGTCCCTCATAGCCCATGGTGTCGTTGGCAAGCACAAGATCCTGATAACCTGGACACGACGTTTGAGGTTCTGTGTCGCCCGGCAAGGATGTGTATTGCCCCAGATACCAGTTGCGCTCAAAGACATTGCCTGTGCTCTTGGTCATCTCAAAGTGGCTCTCCACAGGTGCGTAGAAGATGTTACGGCGCAGGGTGGTACGGTCGGCATAACCTTCCCAGGAGTCACTGCAGATCATGGTTCGGTCGATATCGTCAGAGGGTTTCAAGTTCTGGTGGATGATGTTGTGCTCTATCAGCGTGTTCTCCACACGTCCTGCGATGTGGATGGAGGGGGAGAACATACCTGCCCGGGTGGGTTTGGGACGCACTCCGTCGCCGATGCTGATGTTGTAGCGCACGATGCTGCCTTGGTTGCCAATGCTGTAGTTGCGCTCATTGCCCATGTCGCACACCAGTACCATCCCGCCATAGTTGTCGTGGCTGTAGTTGTATTGGATCAGCGTGTTGCGGCAGTTGTAGTCGCAGTCGTAGCCTTGGGCGTCCCATGGGGCTTTGTGCCCTGACACCTCGTTGTACTGGATGACCGTGTTGTCGCAACTCCAGGGCCAGATGCCCGCTGCTGCTTGATCGGAGGGGAGAATGTCGGGGCAGTCACGCATCACATTGTACTCTATCAGCGCACCGTCACAACCGATGGGGACAATACCATCGCCGGGGACTCCCTCTATCAGGTTGCCACGCACCACGACACGGGTGTTGGGCAACCAGTCCTGGCGGGTATAGTAGCCCGACCAGATCATGGCGTTGCGGGCACAGTTGCGGATATGGCAGTCGCTGATGGTGAGGCCATCGAAACGCGAGGCCATCGTCTTTCCACCATTCTCGATGAGGATGGCTGAACCGCCACCAGCATTCTTGTTCAGGGAACCGTTGACATCATGGATGTAGAGGTCGCTCACCACGATGTCGTGGGAGATGCCGTAGTCAGTGCAGGATACTTTGATGCCGGTACGTCCGGCCAACCGCTCCCGGCCGGTGTTGACAATCTCCAGCCCATGGATGATAAGGTAGTCGGAGTGATGCACATGCACGGCATAAGCAGATGTGTCGAAGCCTCTGATGACAGGATGGCTTCCTTCACCATAATGGCCTACTTCGACACGTTTCTCTGCCGTTCCTTTGCCTGTGACCTCTAACACTCCTTCATACTCCTGGCCACAATGCAGCAGCAGGCGGTCACCAGGACCCATCTTCAGCTGGCTGGCTCTCGAAAGGGTCTTCCAGGCCGTGGCTTCCGACTTCCCGTCGAGGTCGTCGTGTCCGTTGACAGCGTCCACATAATAAATGGTGCTGGATGCTGCCTGTGCCGATGGCACTTCGGAGGTTGACTCCGAAGCGTTCTCGGCACAAGACATCATACTACATATCATTAATAAGAGAGTTGCTGAATGGCGCATGAACTCCATCTTAACAAGTTTGTTTTGTTACTACTTAATTATTTCAAGTATCGCAAGCACTCAACTTGCAGGTAGTTAAGGAGTTAAGTAGTTATCGCTTCGCTAAGGAGTTAAGCCAAATGAATTGTAGGCGGTCTCTCTTTAGCCATCAGATGTAATGGCTTAACTCCTTTAACTTCTTAACTTCTCTCAACTTGCGAAAGTTGAGTTAATTATTTCCACAGTGGATTCTGCTCCAACTGCTTGTTGCTGTCGAGTTCTCCTGTCGGGATGGGCCATACATAGTCGCGGTCTCCATTGAAGGTGCGTTTCTCATAGGCCATGCCGAAGTGGGTGCGCTCATATTCTACGGCGTCGACAGCCTTTTTCAGTTCATGCCAACGGTAGATGTCAAACAGACGCAGACCCTCAAAGGCCAATTCCACACGGCGCTCATGTTTGATGATGTCAAGCAGGGCATCCTTGCTCAGTCCGGTTCCTTCCACCTGCTCCACGGTGGGCATGCCGGCACGCTGGCGCACCTGGTCAACCAACTTCAGCACCTCGCTTTCCTGGTAGCCGCCTTTCTGAACCAAGGCCTCGGCAAGCGACAGCAGCACCTCAGCGTAGCGCACCACATAGAAGTCCTGACCATTGTCCCAAGAGTTGCCGGTGTCAGTAGGATCAAAGTATTTCATCACATACACCGTGGAGAGGGATGCCGCAGCTCCGCCATACCAAGCACTGCTGCCTCCTGCACCGTTCCAGTACATGCCTGGCACGAAGAGGGTGGCCTTCAGACGTGGGTCGCGGTTGTCCCAATAGGATGCGTGGGGCTGCCAGACATCAAGTTTGCCGTCCACCCATTCGGCATAGTCCTGGGTGGTGGCTTTGGTGCCATCGAGGTAATAGTACTCGTCGGCAAGGTTGAGCGTGCCGTTCATAGCCTCCAGTGGGGTGTTCCAATGGGCATTGAAACTACAGCCCTCGCTCTGTCCAGGGCCTTCGAAGCGAACGGAGAAGATGATTTCCGGAGAATTCTGTCCACTCTGTGTGAAGAGAGTGGCGTAATCAGGTGCCAAAGAGTACCCCAGGCCAAGGATGGTCTTATAGGCGCTGATGGCTTCGTCCCACTTCTCGTTGTAAAGGGCCATACGGCCGAGGATGGCAAGGCAGGCTCCCTTGGTAATACGGCCCAGGTCGGCGTTCTGAGGCAGGGCATTGGCGCATTCTTTCAGGTTGGCCATCTCTCCTGCCACGATGTCTGCGCGCTTGGTGGCGGGACACTCAGCGTTCTCCAGGGTGAGGGGCTCTGTGAGGTAGGGCACATCGTTGTAGGTCATCGTCAGATTGGTGTAGATGAGTGCACGCAATGTGAGGGCCTCTGCCTTGAACCGGGCACGGTCGTTCTCGGGAATCTCCACACGGTCAATGTTGGCTATCAATGAGTTGCAGCGCTTGATGACCTCATAGCAATCTGACCAATAACTGCCGATAGCCCATGACGAGGGGCTGTGGGTGCCATTGGCGATATCGTAGCCTTCCATCCAGCCGCTCCAGTTGAAGTGGCCGCCATTGTCGGTCATACAGTCCATGTTGAGCGGACCAAAGTTCCACGGGCCGCCATTGTAGAGCTGCTCGCTCTGCAGACCGTCGTAACAGGCCACAAGGGCCATCATTGCATCGTCGCTGGTCTTCCAGAAGGTGGAGGATGACGACTCAGTCAGTGAGTCTTCCTGAAGCCAGCTGTCAGAACAACTGTAAAAGCCGAAAATCACGCACACAGCGCAGATATAGGATAATATTTTGTGTCTCATAATGGTCTGGATGTTTTAGAATTTGACATTGATACCGAATGAATAGGCCTTCACGTTGGGGTGGACATCGTTGCGGCTGTCGCTGCCCAGTTTCTCAGGGTCATAATCATCGAGTGAGGTGAAGGTGAGGAGGTTGCTGCCTGAGATGTAGAGCCGCAGACTCTGGATGCCGACCTTGGCCAGCAGTGCGTTGTTGCGGAAGGTGTAGCCCATCTCGAGGCTCTTCAGACGCAGGTAGTCGCCACTGGTGAGCCAGAAGGAGGAATATGCGTTGTTGAACTCTCCACCCATACGCGGCATCTTGCCGTTCACGTTTTCTGCTGAGTAGCGGTCGAGCCAGCGTGAGGTCTTGTTACCACCGTTGGAGATGGTGGTCTCATCCCAGTTGAAGCGGTCGAGGCCGGCAATGCCCTGCCAGAAGGTGGTCAGGTCGAAGTTCTTGTAACTGGCACCCAAGGTAAATGAATACTGCAGTTTGGGGAATGGGTTACCGATGATCTGACGATCGTCGTCGTTGATGTTGCCGTCGTCATTGAAATCGTCATACATAATGTCGCCCAGCACGGGTTCGTGGCCGTTCTGCTTGATCACCTCTCCTGCTGAGTTGGTGCGTTTCAGGTCTGCTTCCGTCCGGTAGATGCCGATAGCCTTGAGGGCATAGTAGCTGCCGATGGGCTCACCCTCGCGGTTGATGGTGGAGTTGGAGATACTCTCCTGGCCATTCATATCCACGATTTCGTTCTTCACTCCTGCCAATGAGAAGCCGGCTTGCCACTGCCAGTCGCCATGGCGGTCTTGGTAATTGGCGGCGAATTCCCAGCCACGGTTGCGTACCTTACCCGCGTTCTGATAGGGTGCTCCGAGTGAACCCAGGAAGATGCCTGGCATGGGCAACTGGAGGAGGATGTCGCTGGTCACCTTGTTATACCAGTCGAAGGTCGTGGTAAGGCGTCCGTGGAAGAAGGAGGCGTCAAAACCAAAGTCGGTGACGGTGGTCGTTTCCCACTTGATATTCTCGTTGGCAATCTTCGACGTCTTCATACCGATATATTTGGAATCGCCGAGGAAGTAACTGCCTTGTGCCGAGAGGGTCTCAGTATAGGCATAATTGCCAATTTCCTGATTACCCAGTTTTCCCCAGCTGGCACGCAGCTTGAGCATGGAGAGCCAGTTGATGCCCTGCAGGAAAGCTTCGTTGGAGATGATCCAGGCAGCAGAGACAGAGGGGAACGTGGCGTAGCGGTTGTTGCTCGGGAGACGGGAACTGCCGTCACGACGCACATTGAACTCAGCCAGATACCGGTCGGCATAGTTGTAGTTGATACGACCAAAGAACGACTGCAGACGGGTTTGCTCTGCCGAACCACTTACATGGTCGTTCTGCGAACCACCATCCAATTCGTAAATATTGTCGGTGGGGAAGCCCTGACGTGATGCTGAATTGCTGTCCCAACGGCTTGACTGAATGGAGTGTCCCAAGAGTACGTTGATGCTGTGCTCCCCAAAACGGTTGGCATAGGTCAGGATGTTCTCGTTCATGTAGCTGGTCTCGAGCCAGTGATAATCCACAAGTGTGTTCTGTGTGCCAGCAGGATTGAGGATATCTCCTTCTGCATTATACTTGGCATCTGTACGAGGACTATAGGTGGAAGTCTCGTTGTTATAGTATTTGTAGCTGAGACTGCTCCTGAACTTCAAACCTTTGTAGAGGTCTATCTCACCAAAAATCTGGCCATCGAAGCGGTAGTGATCGTTGGTCTTGTGGCCGTAGTACATGTCTTGTATCGGGTTTTTGAAGACGGAGGCACCGATGGCGTTGTTGCCGTCCACGCATCCATATTCACCATTTGCATAGCGGACAGGTACTGACGGACGGGTGAACCATGTCAGGGCACGCATCAGGCCTTCGCCGGTGACGCTGTTGACAGGCTCCTGGATGTCCTGGCGGCTGCCGGAGAGGTTGAGACCCACCTTCACGATGCCGAGTTTGGCGTCGATGTTGCTGCGGAAATTAAACCTTCGGTTGCTGGTGTTTTTCATAATACCCTCCTGGTCCATGTACTGTGCAGAGAGCATATAATGGGCATCCTTGCTGCCGCCGCTCACGGAGAGATGATGCTGATGCATGGCTGCCGTGCGGAACATTTCCTTCGCCCAGTTGGTATTGGCGAAGTGGTCGGGGTCGCTGCCGTCACGCAGTTTCTGAAGCATCTGGTCGGAGTATGCTTTTGCCGGCTGACACTCGTTGAACATACGTGCCCATTCGTAGGAGTTGACAAAGTCGGGCAATACGGTGGCCTCTTGCAGGGCTACATTGCCAGAATAGGTGATGGTGGGCTTCATCTCGCCACCGCGCTTGGTGGTCACCAGGATGACGCCGTTGGCGGCACGCACACCGTAGATAGCAGCCGAGGCGGCGTCTTTCAGTACACTGACACTCTCAATGTCCTCTGCGGCCAACTCCGACATCTGACTGATGCTGCTCTCGATGCCGTCGATGAGTACCATTGGGTTGTTTTTTGAACCGCTGCCAAGTGTACCTACACCACGGACACGAATCTCGGGGTCATCATGGCCGGCCTGTGCTCCGTTGGTCTGAAGCACCACACCAGGCAGACGGCCCTGAAGCATGGTTGAGGTGTTGGCTACTGGGATGTTGGCCACGTCGTCGAAATTGACGGAGGCGACCGAGCCAGTCAGGTTGGCTTTCTTCTGTGTACCATAGCCTACGACCACGACTTCATTAAGGGCTTTGGAGTCATCCCTCAACTGGATGGTCACAGGTTGCCCTGCCCGGAAATTCACCTCCTGGGTTTCATAACCCACGTATGTGACGACAAGTATGCCACGGTCTACTCCACTAATGGTGAAGTTGCCGTCGAGGTCTGTCACAGCTCCGACACCTCCATTCCCTTTGACTTGGATAGAGGCACCGATAATGGGGTCTCCGTTTAGGTCGAGCACGCGGCCCGTCACCGAACCGCTCTGCTGAGCGGATTCCACATTGCGCAAGTCCACTGCTCCCGCCGTCATGGGACAGGCAGATGCGATGGTCATGGCAAGCATTAATACCAATTGATTAAATCTGTACATCGTAGTTAGTTTATAATTATACGTTATTAGATATGTTTCAGTTTAATATTTGTGTATTACGTGATTTGCGTGGCAAATGTAGCTATATTTTATAACTTAGCAAAGGGTGAAATTCGTTTTAAAAAGGGTGTTTTTCATTTCTCATGGGATATGGATGTTTTGCCTTGAGAAAAAGACCTTCTTGTAAGTAGTTCATAAGTTCAGGAGTTGCAAAATAATCCCCACATCTTCATTGTGAGGATATGGGGACATCGGTGCAGCTTGGGTGATCATGCTGTTTTTAGTAAGCTTACATGCTGTCACCTCCGAAGGTTCTTCTTGGAGCATTGTTGCCATTGCTGGCTACACTGCCGAAAAGATGGTAGCCGAAGGAGGTCTATAGTTTTTGTTGTTGTGGATTCAATTCTTCTGATGCGTCTTCAACAGTTTAACAGCCTGTGAATAGGGACTTGTCGTCACGCTCTCGAAGTAGGCGGCCATGGTGGTCGTATAGGTGCATTTGTACACACCTCTGGAAAAAAGTTCCTCA
>CACXIP010000048.1 GCA_902767775.1 uncultured Prevotellaceae bacterium
CTCCCCCATCCTGCGGTTCAACAGAAACACACAGCAGCAGGAACGGGTGCCGGGGATGTTCGCCCTCTCCATCTACACCGAAGGACAGCTGCTGGGGCACAAGACGCTGAACAGGAATGAGCGTGACCTGCTCAACAGCAAACCGGGTGAGATCACCAACATCATCAACACGAAGTTCGCCAATGAACTGCAAGGCACAAAACTGGACTTCAAGCAAGTGCACCGCCCCGCCGTCCCCGAGGAGCGGTGGAACGACCTCTCCCTGCCCAACGGCATGACGCTGACGGCCATGCCGCGCATGACCCGCAACGACAATACGGGCAAGTACGAACTGACCGCGAAAGTCGAAGGCATGACACTCGGACCGAAGCCGATGTTCCGGCAGGATGTCAACGACTTCTTCGACCACGCACGACCCGCCGCTGAGATCGTGGCGCGTGTGTTCCGCGAAGAACTGAGACTCCAAAACCTTCAGGATGCAGGCCAGACAGCCAGCGCCCGGCAAAGCGCTGATGATGTCATCAGCCTGTGGCAGGGCGCCAGGCAAGACAAGGATGCCGAAACGATAGCCTTCATCCAGCGTGAGGGCAAGTTCGGCATGTTCTACCAGACCTTCAATGATGACGCCAAGAACACGGCCAAGGTCACCAACCGCAGCCTGCGGGTAATCGACACCGAAAACCAGAAGAACGTAATCTACGCCAACGTGCCGCAAGAGCAGTTCCCCGAAGTCACCAGGCAGCTGCGCACGGCCGGCTTCCAGCCTCTCGCCGTCAACAGCGATGGCATGCCCGTCAGCATCGGCGCAGAACAGAAGGCAGCCACCCCGAAGTCGGTGTCCCTCGACGACGGCCGCAGACTCGAGGACATCAACCTGAGAAACGCCAACGGCAAATGGATGATGTCCGCCACCATCGACGCCAAGCCCCTCCCGGAACGGGAGGTCACCCGCGAGGACGCCACCATCTTCAAGCAGGGCCAGCAGACCATGTCAGACATCGTCCTCAAATACTACGCCGAAGACCTCAGCCACCCCCAACCGTCCCAAACCGTTAAACATAGCCTAGGAAGATGAAGGAAACCCTATATTTCAATACATATGAATAGTAAAAGTTACCTACTCCCTGAGGATAAAAATGTGTCATTTTGAATATGTTTTTATCGTTAAGAAATTCAACAACCTTTGTGTTTATGATATATCAAAATGGGTAATTGGGGATGTTTTTTATAAATAGCAAATAATATGAAGAATAAAAAAAGTGTTTATAATTGGCCAAAACGATAAAATATATACCCTTTTGGCCAAATATAAGCAATTATGATTGGACGCAAATACGAGCGTGACTATGCAGAGAAACTGCAGGGTCGCATACAACGTACGATGGAGTTTACGGGAAACTCCAAACCGGTAATTTCCGTATTGGTCACCACCTACGGTATTGAGAGGAATGAATATTCTAACAGGTTCCAGAAGGTGGTGACAATGGAGGAGTTGTTCCTATGACAATACAATTCCGATAAAAAACGGGGCAGCATCAGCACAAAACTGATGACTGCCCCTATACTGTAGAGAGAATTTATATATCAAAGTCACTTTGTCGTAACCAGATAAACATCGTGTGAGTTTCCATCCGCACTTGCTTTCATCTTTAGTTGATTGAATCCTTCCTTGCTGACCACATTGCCGTCCACAACATAAACGATGGCATCGACCTGCTTCTTGGTATATATCTTCATCACACCATTCCTGCCCTTCTCGCCATATGACTTGGCAACCTCATCGTCAGGATTGTACACGTCGACATAGTCCATTTCATCGGTGATTTCGTAAAGGCTGCCGTTGTACTCCACCCCATCGACAATGACAAGTGGATTACGCATGAAAGCATTCATGGAACCGGAGGTCAGAGGAATGCCACGTGCCTTCGCCTCCTCTTCTGTCAGGACGTGTGTCATGGTCTTCGTCGTTGCACCTTCAATCTTCACCCAGTCGTCCGTTGTGAAGATGTTGTGGATGGTTGTATTAGGCAGGACTTTCATGTCATAGTGCTTGATGGTCTTGCCTACCAGTTGAGAACCGTCGAAGTTCTCGATGTGCTTTCCGTCAATAACGTAGAAATTCTCATGTGCTTCCATTGTTTTGACTTGCACATCCTGCTGTGCTTCAGCTGCCGTGCAGAACAATACTGCACAAAACAGAGTGATTAGATTGTTTTTCTTCATCTTGTTTTTATTTATTGAATGTTACATGTTTATCGGCATCACGCGGTAGCTGTTCCCTTCGTCATTGGCATGAATGATGAAGGAAGAAGAAGGACCGTCTTTGGGGGTCTTTGTGACAATCATGACATCACCTGCGGGACGTAGCTGATAGCTCTCCACCTGCTCATTCTGGAAATTGGCGGCTTTCATCATCTCCTTTGCACGTTGAGCATTATCTATCCCCTGCTTTTTCTTCACCACGCTTCTATTTTTGCTTTTATATTTCCTCTTGACTACAGATTTGGTTGTTGGGGTATGCTGTCTGGCATTTTTGGAGATGCCTTTTGGTGGCTGGAACACAGCATCATGCTCCTTCTCAAATGTGTCATCAGTCTTGGAAATGCTTGCTATGGCGACAGGTGCCTGTTGGTCACTCACTCCTGTATGTTTGCCTGTCAATAAGACGAACGCACAGATGATGGCTGCCGCGGTCGAGGCAATCCAATATATCGGAGCTTTTTTCTTTCGCAGATGGGGTTTGGCCGCCATCAGCCGGTCAAATTCACGGGCTTCTTCCAAAGACAATTCAAAATGGTCCGTGTCCCGGGCTGAGGCTTGAAGCAAGAAATACACATCTTCCTCTTCAGGTGAAAGCGACTCCCTATTCTTGCTGAGGAAATCCGCCAACAAGTGTTCCTCCTCGATGGTCGTATCAGCGTTCAGATACCGATTGACCAAATCTTCCTGTGTGTATTTGTGATTGTCTGTATTCATTATTTCTTCCTCCCTGTCTTTAACAATTCCATCATCGTCTTCCTCGCAGCACATATCATCGTCTTCGTACTGGCCGGAGTCAAATTACAAGCCGTTGCAATTTCGAATATGGACATCCCGTCGCTTCGCATTTTCAACAAACGACGCTGAGTTTTGGGAAGTCTGGCAAGAGCCTGCCCAATCCGTCTCTCCGCATCCTGCACGATGACTGTTTGGTCTGTTTTGGAACTTGCTTCAATGCACAGCCTTTCGTCCAGTACATCATGTTGTGTGCCGCCTCTTTTCAAGATGTTGATGCAAACGTTCTTCGCGATGATCGTTGCCAGTGCCTCCGGCTTTTGATAGTCTTTCATCCGGTCTCTCAACTGCCACAGCCGCAAAAGTGTTTCCTGCACCGCATCCTCCGCGTCAAAGGCTAATTCCTGGCAGTCGAAGAACTGCTGGCATAAACTGATGAGCCTTGGCCTCAGCATTGTTGCGATATGTTGAAAGTCGTTTTGTTCCATTGGATGCATGTTCTGCTATTAAGACAATTGAAACAAGAAAAAGTAAACAAAAAAATGAAAAGTAGGTTTTCATTGATTTAGGTTTAATCCGTCTATTTCGAACGTTTTTCTGCGAAAGACTGAACAAATTTTCATAGATACACCCTCGGCA
Source organism: uncultured Prevotellaceae bacterium (assembly GCA_902767775.1). Taxonomy (GTDB): domain Bacteria; phylum Bacteroidota; class Bacteroidia; order Bacteroidales; family Bacteroidaceae; genus Prevotella. The sequence continues at coordinate 3,634 of CACXIP010000048.1, forward strand.
ATCACTTTTTGGTCTTTTCTGGAGGTCCTTTTGTTATTATTACACTAACTTCGCATTCCACATTCTATCTCAAAACAAGAAAAATGGAAGAAAAATGAAAAAAGTTGGCGTTTCCGTAAAAAAACGATGGGTCTGAAGTGTCTTATAGTTAGACTTGCCCTAAAATTGCGGTTCAGCGAGCTCCGACCAAGCTTGCTTGAAGTAGGACGAGCGTAAGCAATTTATGAAATACGGGGTGCAAATTTGGATAGACCGGTATGCTTGAAAAGAGAAATATAGAGCAGCTTTTCCGCCAGAACTACAGCGAGATGAACCATCTGGCCAGGGTCTTGCTGGGCGATGATGAAGAGGCTGAAGACGTGGTGCAGGACATATTTTTGCGAGTGGCAAGGAATGACATTCCGCCCAAAAACGACAATTATCTTTTGGTCGCCGTGCGCAATGCCTGCCTGAACAGGATACGGCAGAAGCAGTTGCACGAAAAAGTGAGGAACTTGCTGCCCATTGATGCCGATGCTGACTTCCAGCCCATCGACAAAGAGCTGGAAAGGCTTGAAGACATTGCGGCTTTCGTGAACGAGCAGATGGAAGAACCGCACCGCAGCATCTTCCATCTCCGTTTCGATGAAGACCTGACCATTGCAGAGATAGCCCGTCGGCTTGGCCTGAATCCGAACACCACCTACAAGTATCTCGCACAGTGTATGGAGCATATCAGACAACACTTCAACATCCATTAAAACGACAACGACCATGGCAACGATCAACGAAAACATCCACCAACTGCTGGAAATGCTCGACCATCCCGAGGCATACACCGAGCAGGAAATCCACGACATCATCAACCGTGATGAAGATACACGCGAGACCTACCGCCTGATGGTGGAGGCCAAGCGCAGCTGTCGCAACCGTCAGACCGACACCCCAGTTGATGTGGATGCCGCCTGGCAGCGGTTCAATCAAAGACTCCAGCCAAAGCAGCAAGGTCATGGTTGGATGAAGATGGCCGCCTCATTTATCGGTATATTGTTGGTGTCAGGCATCGCTTTTGCCGCCATCCACATCGTGCGGCAACACGTTGGACAGGATACGCAAACTCCGCCGCAAGAGACACGGATTGAAAAACCGCATCAACAAGTTGCTCCTGATGACACTGTCAAGGTGGAAACGACAGACACCATTGTGCCAAAGGCCACCATGGAACCCGTTGTCTTCGACAATGTGCCTCTTGAGGAAATGCTGCCAGAGATCGCCGCCCACTACGATGCCACGGTCAACTTTGGAAACGAAAAGGCGCGGCAGCTCCGTTTCCGCTTCGTGTGGAATCCGAAGCAGGACATCGGCCAAGTGGTCAGTGACCTCAACCAATTCGAGAGTCTGACCGCCACATTGAAAGACAACCAAATCACCGTAGAGTAGCCTGCCGCCATGAAAAGAACCATCACGCTCATCATATTGTCCCTGCTGCTATGCTTCAACATGCATGCCCAACGCATCACACAATCATACAATAATGTGTCACTCGCCGATGCCCTCCGGCAACTCAGCGAGCAGCAGACCGGCTACACCATCATGTTTCTCTACAACGAACTGGAGGACTTCCGCATCACCACGACCATCAAACGCAAGACATTGCCCGAAGCCATACAGCAGATGATAGGATTCTATCCCATCCGCGTCACGACAAGCAATGACGAGGGCGGGAAGAAGATTTTCGTGGAGTGTGTACAGAAGGCCGACACACGCTACAAGGGCACCGTCATCGACGAGCAAGGCAATCCCATGGCCTACGCCAACATCGCCCTTCTCAATCCAGCCGACTCCACGCTGCTCAACGGTGGCGTATCCAATGAGAGCGGCTATTTCGTCATCCCCTGCGAGCGGAAGCCTGTCCTTGCCAGGATTTCCTTCATCGGTTACAAGACAAGCTACATGATGCTTGATTCAAGAAATGTCGGCCATATCAAGCTAAGACTTGAAACCACCATGCTTAACGGAGTGAAGGTGACAGGCGAGCGCATCGTATCGGGTACGGAAAACGGGCACCTCGTTTACAACATGCCGATGCTCCTGCAAGTATATCCCGCCGACAATGCCTATGATGCGCTGACCAACATCCCGGGGGTAAGTGAGATGAATGGCAACATCATGTTCTCTGGCCAGGGCGTGACGCTCATCATCAATGGCAAGCCAACTACACTAAGTACTGACAAGGTGGTGGAAAGGCTGAAACAGATGCCCGCTGCCATGCTGGCCAAGGCCGAGGTGATGCCGTCGGCTCCAGCGAGATACCATGTACGGGGCATGGCTATCAACATTGTGACGAAAGACTTCTCCGGGACGAACCAACTCTCAGGGCAACTGATGGGCGGTTGGCGGCAGAACAAATATGGCACCGGCTATGCGGGTGGCAGCGTCGTCTATAACCATGGCAAGCTGGGTATAGACGCATCGTACACCTACACCAATGGCACGGGTTACGGACAGGTGGAGCATGAGGCCAACCATCCCCTCAACGGACAATGCGTGGCCTACGGCGACAAGACCCGCAACCGCAGCGATGGTGTCGACCACGAATACCGAATCGGCATGGACTATGCCATCGCCGATGACCACAGCCTGAGTTTGGCATACACGGGACAGTGGAACTCCACCCGCTCCACAAATACCACGACAGGCACGGCGCAGTCCACGCAGCACTCCCGCCAGCACACATATCTGCACAACATTGATGCCAGTTATTCGGCCCCGTTCGGCCTTCAACTCGGTGCTTCCTATACCAACTACCAGGAACCCCGCACACAGAACCTTGACGGCCAACTCAATGACATCAGCCGAAACCTCCATGTCGACAGCCGTCAGAAAGTGAGCAAATGGCTCTTTACGGCAGATCAGACTCACTCGTTGTTGAATGGTTGGGAACTGAGTTATGGCGGAAAGGCGCAGTTCACCAATAACAACAGTTATCAGACCACCCTCAACGAAAGTCGCCAGCCCCTACCCGATGCCTCCTCACGCGTTGACTACGACGAGCGCATCATGAATGGCTACATAGGTTTGAGCAAACAGATAGACAAGTCGTTGACTCTTGAAGCCTCCGTGACAGCCGAGCAATATCACGCGACAAAATGGAACGAATGGCGCATCTACCCGCAGTTCAATGCCATGTGGAACATCAATGACAAGAACATGCTCAACCTCGCGTTCAGCAGTGAGGCCGTCTATCCCTCCTATTGGAGCACGATGAGCAGCATCTACTACACCTCGGCCTATAGTGAGATATGGGGCAATCCCGACCTGAAGCCGATGTCGGAGTACAACATCAACCTGATGTGGCAACTCAACCGCAAATACACTTTCACCGCCTTTGCCATGCTGGAGCCGGACTACTTTGTTCAGATGGCCTATCAGCCCTCCGACCGCATGGCCGTTGTGATGAAGGAGACCAACTTCGACTATTCCAACTATTTCGGCCTGCAAGCCTCGGCACAGTTCCGTTTTGGCAGTTGGCTCAACGGTAACCTCATGGCCACCGCCCTCTATCGTCACGACAAGACACAATTCTTCGACTTGCCCATTGACCGCACTTGTCTCTCTGGTATCCTCGGTGGCATGGCCGTTGCCAAGCTGTCTTCGCGGCACAATATACAGTTCACCCTCAATCCATTCTTCCAGACAAAGGCCATCCAGGGTCTCTACGACATTGATCCCTTCCTGCGACTCAATGCCACCCTCCGCTACACCTCCAAGAACGGTAAATGGAGTCTCGTGGCTAAGGGTGAAAATATCTTGAATGCCCACATCGACACCCGCTCCACGATAGCCAACCAAGACTACACCATGCGTGTCTGGATGCCTTACACGAACTATTCCCTCACCGCCATCTACCGCATCGGCAACTTCAAGGAGAAGAAAAAGAAGGAGGTGGATACGTCGCGAATGGGGTATTGAATAAAAAAGAAAGATGAAAAGACTCCTTTGCCTCATATATTTAGCAAGCATTGTCATCGTTGTGCATGCCCAACGCATCACACATTCCTATAACAATGTTTCTCTCGCCGATGCCCTCCGGCAACTCAGCGAGCAGCAGACCGGCTATACCATCATGTTTCTCTACAACGAACTGGAGGACTTCCGCGTCACCACGACCATCAACCGCAAGACATTGCCCGAAGCCATCCGACAAATGATAGGATTCTATCCCATCCGTGTCACGACAAGCAATGACGAGGGCGGGAAGAAGATTTTCGTGGAGTGTGTACAGAAGGCCGACACACGCTACAAGGGCACCGTCATCGACGAGCAAGGCCAACCCATAGCCTACGCCAACATCTCCCTGCTTTCGCCTAAGGACTCCACACTTATTACCGGCGGTGTGTCCAACGAAAGCGGCTTTTTCGTCATCCCCTGCGAGCGGGAGCCTGTACTTGCCCGGATTTCCTTCATCGGTTACAAGACCGTTTGCAAACAATGCAACAGCACAGAACTTGGCACGATAATGATGCAGCCAGAGGCACAAAAACTGGAAGGTGTCACTGTAAAAGGGCACCGACTGCTCTATACTTCAACAGACAGAGGATTGCATATTACAATACAGGGTACTCCATTGGAGCAGTTTGGTTCTGTCACGGAAATGCTCAGCCATTTACCTCTGATGATGAGTAACGGTGAGATAGCAGGTCATGGCAAACCGGAAATATACATCAACAACAAAAAGGTACGAGGCAAGGATGAATTGGAGCGTTTACAAGCCGATGAAGTCAAATCGGTGGAGATAATCACTCAACCAGGAACTGAGTATGACGCCACGGTCTCGTCAGTTATCCGCATTAAGACTATCCGTCGTACAGGTGAAGGACTCAGCGGCAGTTTCTCCGGTGCCTACCGACAGGGTCATGAACATTATGAGAACGCCAACGCTTCCCTCAACTATCGCCTGCAGAACGGCATGGATTTCTTCATCCGAGGCTACCTAACGGACAATAATACACGGACAACCAGCACGACAAATGTGCAACTACAGACATCGTCCATTTGGAACTATCTAAAAGACAAGGAATACGGCAATCACATGAAATACTACTTTGCTGATCTCGGCTGGAACTGGGAAATCAATGACCGTCACTCCGTTGGCTTCACCTATACGGCCAACAACTATATCGGTAACCGCAAGTATATCAGTAGCAGCGTTGAGCAAACTTGGCAGGATGGTATCGTGGTGGACGGAGGCCACAGTACGACAACAACCCTGACGAAACCCAAGTTGACGCATAGTGCCAATGCCTATTATGTCGGAGAGATTGGGAAGTGGAAGGTAGATTTCAGTGCTGACTATTACAATGCCCATTCACTTTCCGAAATGAACGGAGGCACCGATGGCGAGACACCCGTCAGCAGCAACACAGCTAAGAAGAACCAACTTGTTGCCGAAAAATTGGTCATCACTGCCCCAATGTCCGTTGGCGACCTGACCTTTGGCGAAGAGGCTTCTGCAGTTGACCGAACAAGCGACTTCACGCAGAGCGGTTTTTCTGCCGACAACCACATACAGCAGCAGACCACCACGTGGAGCGTTTTTGCAAACTATGCATTGAAGTGGGGAAACATATCTTTCAATGCAGGTCTGCGCTGGCAGAATGAACAAAACCGCTACGACCTCAATGGTGTGCGCAACGATGAGATGAGCCCCAATTACCACGTGCTCATACCGCGCGCAACCATTACCTATCAGAAGTCGCCTTGGACTCATTCACTCTCCTACCAGTGTACACGCTTCAATCCTCCATATTCCATTTTGTCCTCAGCTGTCACTTACACCAGCAAGTACGAGTACCAGAGCGGAAACCCCTTCCTTCAGCCACAAACCAGCCACAGCGTTGTGTGGAAATCGCAATGGAAGTGGATACACGCCGAAGCTATCTACAGATGTCAAAAAAATGTCTATCACTCTATAGCTTCTGCCTATGACGATGTCAACCATCCCGGTGTGATTCTGACCGACTTCCGCACAGTCCCAAAGACACAATACTATATGATTGTCCTTAACCTCACACCTAAAATCGGTATTTGGCAAATGAACTATACGGCAGAGTTTGCAGTGGAAGACCTTGATTACGGGGAGTTGGGCATCGCCTATAACTGGCACGGGCTAATGACAGACTTCACTTTCGACAACACTTTCACCTTGCCTCACGCTTGGATACTGAATGTGGCGGGAAGCATCACGCCCTATCAGAAGTCAGCGTATTGGATAAACAAGACAACTGGAAGTCTCGACCTCCGCCTGAGCAAACAATTCCTGCGTGACAAAAGCCTCAATGTGGCTCTCGTCGCCAGTGACCTCTTACGTACAAAATACGACGATGGTACGGCATACGGAGGTATAGGGTACAGGAACATCTATAGTCTGTATCGCGATGCCCGTCGAATCGGGTTTAATGTCTCTTGGAAATTCAATACCACCCGCAGCCGCTACAAGGGAAGCCACGCCGGACAAAGTGAACGAAACAGATTATAAACTCTCTCTTTAGGGCAGGTGTCAGTTTGAAACTGGCACTGCCCTCATTATAACCACGCTCCACTTGCGACTCCAAAAGTATCTCAGCAAATCTGTCAGTTCATTTTGTTTCATAATCAAATGTCAGTCAAATAAAGAAAGCCTTTCCTCTCTAAGCTTTCAGGGCATTTATGCCCCCACTGTCAAATTACAGTCAAATAAACTCTATCACAAAAAACAAGGCATTGCCTGTTATTTATTGTGCTCATTCACTATGAATAACGTCATTTAGCCTGAAGGAAGTTCCGATGGAGTTTGATGGCATGAGCTATGACAGATGCGAGAATTATGACATTTACCATATCATAGCCAAATCTGCTTAATAACTAAAAAAGTAGGTTAAAGAATCCAAATGCATGGTGGGGGTCAGACAATAATTTGCAAGAATCATTGTCTATTATATAACTTGGAATTAGACAATACTCGATGATATGGAACAGAAATTCGGTGTAAACAGCATTGACTTGCAAGAGTTGTATGACTTCTGCGAACGGGAGGGTGAGACCGTCAGTTTTCAGAAAGGCGAGCGGATGGTGTGCGAAGGCGAACCATCGCAGTGGTTTGGCTTTGTAACACAGGGATGCTTCAAATATGTGACACAAGGCATCAGTGACGGAAAGGAACACATCACGTGGTTCTCTTTCGAGGGCGAGTATGTGGGCGACTATCCATCCTGCCTCAATGGCAACCCGTCGCAGTCAACGATAGAGGCGATGATGCCCAGTTGCGTGTTGAGGGTGAGTGGCGAACAACTGATGCAGCTGTTCAACCAGAATACGAAAACCATGGAGCTACGCTGTATCATCGGGGAACATCTGCTCAGCCAGGCACGTGCCCGTTATCTTGATTTCCATAATGCCACACCACGCGAACGTTACGACCTGTTGCTTAGCCGTTGTCCCGGCATCGTGGAACACCTGCCCTTGCATGCCATCGCCTCATTCCTGAAATTAACCCCACAACAATTGTCGCGAATCAGAAAATCTGTCACATTCAAAGATTGACAGCACATTCATAAAAATCGATAAAACTCTGAACATTTGTTCAGACTTTCACCCTCGGCATCCTCTTTTTGGGCATCGCTGAGGGCTTTTTGCTTGTTTTTACCTATTTTTGCTCATCTTTATTACTTTACATTTTTCGTTCTCATTAAATTATAACACCATAATTATCCCCAAAAAATGATTACCTTTGCACCATAAATCCAATGAGCAGTATGGCACAGAAAGACGATTTCTTCTTTGAGACGAACAGTGTGGAGGGTATCACCGAGGCTGACTACCAGCGGGCGACGCCCTATGTGGAGGCGGCACAGGCCTTCGCGCAGACCACCTACCAGAGCATCTACATCATCGACTACCACAGGAAAAACTTCCTCTATGTGTCGGA
>CACXIP010000049.1 GCA_902767775.1 uncultured Prevotellaceae bacterium
TCCCATTTAACACATAAAATGGCCGCATAAGCCCAGTTTTGTTCTAATTGCAAAAAATACAAAGAGGGTGCGCCAATTTAATCATTTTGACACACCCTCATTATTTTTGATGTCAGACCACTGAGGTTTGTCAGCCTCTTACCTCTTATTCCATCATCACCTTACTGGCAATGCTTTTGCCGTTGGGCAGACGGTCGACACGGATGAAAAGGCCGTTGGCGGGAGCGTTCACCCGCTGGCCCTGGAGATTGTAATAGACGGTGCTGACCGGCTCGCCAGTGAGGGGTGTGCTGATGCCCTCAGTGTCGGAGAGGCCGATGGCAGCCACAACAGTGCCGTCCTCCTTGGTGTAGGCGGGATAATACTCAACGACAGCCTCTTCAGCATCGGCATTGCCGGCAAGCATGATGTCCTGCACGATGGAATTGAGATACACCTCCACATTGGTGTAGTATTTCTTGGGGTCGAGGGTATAGGTCGACGCATCGGCTGCATTGTTCGGGTCAAGGCCGTTGGCTGTCTCCCAAGCATCGGGCATGCCGTCTTTGTCGGTGTCATAGCCTGCAGGACGAGAACCTGTGGGGAAGTTGTTCTCTGTATAGCCATTGACATCCGAGACGAGGTCGATGCGACCCTTTTTCTTGGTGACAGAACCCGCATAGGTGGCTGTTCCATTCTTGGCTTCCTCAGCATAGCGGATGTCTACCTCGTCGCGGTCGAGTGAGGCACCGGCGTATGCGAGCACCTTGTCGAAAGCGTTCTTGGCAGTGTGTGTCGTCACCGTTCCCGTGTATGTCGGCTCATCGAGTTTCATCTTCACGCAGTCGGTTCCAGCACTGTTTTTCACATACGTCACATTGTCGCCGTAGTAGTGTTTGGGGTCCGGGGTGTAGTGCTCGCCGTTGATGGTCGATGTGCCGTTGTCATAGGTCACCCCGTTCCAGTCATAGTTGGCGTTGCTGTTCACCTGGTTTCCTTTGATGTAGTATCGGCTGAACATGTTCCAGTAGGTTTGGTTGTCGCTCGAACTGGTGCTGTTGGCAACTGATGCGATGGTGACGCGGTTGGTGGTGGCAGCAGGTCCCGTCTTGTAGTAGTTGTTGACAATGTTGACATATCCTCCGCCCGGTCCTCCGTAACAGCCGTTGCCGCAGTTGTAGATGACACAGTTGCGGAAGTCAACATGCTCCGACTGCACGGCATTCTTCCACTGATACTCGCTGTAGAGTTTGTTGCTGGTATAACCCGTCCAGTTGTAGCGGGCACCGTTGAAGCGTGGTGAGCGGTTGCCGACATGCGCGATGAGGTTGTGGTGGAACGATGTCAGTTTTCCGCCCCAGATGCCTCCATAGCCATGTGCGCCCTTGCCATGTCCGGCGTTGTTGAGGCTCTCAGCAATGGTGCACCACTGCATCGTGTAGTTGTTGTTGTCGTAGAACGATGCCACCTCGTCGATGCTCCACGAGAAGGAGCAGTGGTCGTAAATCTGTCCTGTGCGCCGTCTGGTCCAGATGGCGTCTGCCCCGTCGTTGACATTCTTCTCCTGTCCGCGTCTTGCCCTGATGAAACGCACGATGAGATTGTCAGCATCAGGCGACACGGTATAGTATCGGATGGTGATGCCGGGGTATGGTGCCGTCTGTCCGGCGATGGTGGTGTTGGCACCGATTTTCATGTCCGACTTGAGGGCGATGACTCCGCCCACGTCGAAGACGACAATCTTGGGCGAACTGCCCGACACCGCCTGGCGCAGCGACCCTGTTCCCGAGTCATTGAGGTTGGTGACGTGGACAATCTTTCCTCCGCGTCCACCGGTGACATAGCGTCCGTGTCCCTCTGCTCCAGGGAAGGCGGGTGCCTGTCCCATGGCAGATAAGGTGAGGGCACACGATGCCACCAATAATAGAGTTTTTTTCATTTGCTTTAGTATATATTTAGTTGTTTTTTTCGGGCTTTCCGGAGATTCCGGATTTTCCGGAGATTCCGGAGACTCCGGCCTTTCCGGAGATTTTATAGATTTTGCAGGGCCTTGATGGCGCCGGGCAAGCCCTGGTCGGCGGCCTTCTGGAACCAATCGCGGGCCTTCACCCGGTCGGCGGCTACTATTTCGCCGTCGAGATAGCTGTAGCCGAGATGCAGCTGTGCGATGGGGTTGCCGTGTTCTGCGGCGATGGTGAACAGTTCAAGAGCCCTGGAGGGATTCTTGGGCACCTGTCCGCCCTGCAGGTAGATTTGTGCGAGGTCGATGAGCGCCTGTGTGTTGCCCATGTTGGCAGCCTTCTCCAGCAGACTGATGCTCTTGCCGCTGTCGCTCTTCACCCCAAAGCCATAACTGTAGCACAGGGCGAGGTAATAGGGAGCGTAGGCATTCTCCTCGATATCCTGCTCAAACCATTTGATGGCTTTCTGGAAGAGTTCTGTTGCCTTTCCCTCGTTCTTCACCACACCCAGTCCATAGTTGTAGCACTGTCCGAGGAGATAGAGCGCCTCTGGCTGGTCTTTTTCGGCGGCGCGTCCCAGATACTCCACCGCCTTGTACTTGTCCTTGGGCAGCACATAACCGTTGAAGTAGCAGCGGCCAATATAGTAGAGGGCAGCAGAGTGACCTCTTTCTGCCATCCCCTGATATTTCTCCACCAATGAGGGCGTGATGTTGCCCCATGTGAGGGAATCCTCGATGGTGTTTTGCTGTGCCCATCCGAAAGAAGCGACGGTCAACAGCAGGAGTGCAATGCTGAATCTTCTCATATCTACAATTTTATGAGGAGGGCAAGCGGCCCGCCTAAAAAAACAAAAAACCTTTTCATTGCTGGAATCGCAGACAGTCCTGCCGGACATCATTGAAGGACAGCAATGGAAAGGTTCGGTATGGTATCTCCTGCTTTCTGTTATCTGAGGACGTTGACGAGCAACGATGCCACTGATGTGGCTATACTGATGAAGGAGAACCAGATGGTGACAGACTGACCGAGAGCGGAGTTCTTGGCCTTGGTGGCGTTGGGCTCCACATAGATGACGTCATTCTGCTGCACGTAGTAATACGGCGAGTTGATGAAGTTGGCATCGGTCAGGTCAATGCGGTGCACCGACTTCTTTCCAGTTGCATCCTCACGGATGAGGAGCACGTTCTGACGCTTACCATAGAGGGTGAGGTCGCCAGCACTTGCCATGGCCTCGAGGATGCTCATCTTCTCTGTGGTGACAGGCACCACCTTGGGTGACGAGAAATCACCCATGAGGGTGACCCTGAAACTTGCCATCCTGACGGTGACCACAGGTTTCTCTGTCTTGGCGAGGTAGGGAGCGATTCTCTCCTCCAAAGCTCTCTCACACTCTTGCTTGGTCATGCCCACAACAGGCACTCTTCCTACCACGGGGAAGTTGATGGTGCCATCGTTCTCCACGAGGTAGCTCTGGAGGCTTCCGCCACCCGACGAGAGGTCTCCAGTTGCGGTGAGTCGTCTCGACACGGTGAGGTTGAAGGGAGCCGACACAGCCGGGTCGGTGGTATGCACGGTGATGTAGAGGGCATCCTTCGGCTTGATGCGTGCCTCATAGAGATACTGTGATGCAGCCAGACTGATGCTGTCGATATTCTGCATATAGGGCACCTGCTTGCTGGTGGTGCAGCTGTCCATGAACATAACAGCCAGAATGGCGACCAGTGGTAAGAGTAATTTCTTCATATTGTCTTTTTGGTTTTTTTAAAATTTCTGCAAAAGTAATGCTTTTTTTGCAACCGACCAACAAAACGGCTGTTTTTTTGGTTTCGGCTCTTTTTTCCGCCCAGGATGAATCAGAAACCAAACCACCCGCGCTTTTTCTTGGGCTGGCTTGCTGCGGCCTCCACGGCCTCGCGCTTGGCCTCTCTCTTGGCCTCGCGTATGATGTCGTAGTAGGTGAGGTTGTCGTGTATCATGTGGTACACGATGTCCCAGTCGAAGCGCCCTCCGATGTTGCAGTCGTCAACATAGATGTCGGCGTCGATTTTCCTGGTGTTGTGGCTGTGCTCGTTGGTGTCTGCCCTCAGCGTCTCGTTGATGGCGCAGAACTCTACACCGCGCTCGCGGCACCATTCCACTGCCTCATCGAGTAGTCTTCCCTCCCTGACGGTCCAGAGCACGAGCTTGTGCCCGTCGGCCATGAGTTTGCGAAGGGTTTCTGTGGCATGGGGTATCTCCTCCCCTATTTTCGGGTATCTGTGCTCTACGACAGTCCCGTCGAAATCGATTGATATAACCATAAATGATGATGATTTTCCTTTTCCGGCTGCAAAGATACGAATAAGCGAGTGGAAAGCAAAATAAAAGCATTTTTATTTTCTTTCCCGAGCGAAAGTATCTTCGATCAAAGGTCAAAGATAGTGCAAATCGAGAGGAATGCAAAGCAAAATACGAAGTTTTTGCTTTAATTCCCGAGATGCAGCCTATCTTCGATGCGGAGCATCAAAGATACGAATAAGCGAGTGGAAAGCAAAATAAAAGACTAAGTTTTTGCTTTGCCGGACTTTCCGGTTTTTCCGGGTCATCCGGCCCAGCCCCTCCGGCTTTACACCAAGTCTTCTGCAAAATGTATTTCCTTGGGCTTTTTCCTGATGACCTTGTAGAGGCCCCGGATGTCGTCCACGCAGAGGTTGAAGTCAGCATATTCCGGCGACGGGTTGAGGGAATGGAAGGTGAGGATGCCATGCTCCTGGTCCTGGGCTATCATCTGCTTGAGGAGGACGCTCGACCCGAAGACGACAACCCAGTAAGGCCAGTCCTCAAACCGGAGGCGCTCAGTCCAGTACACCCGCTCCAGTTCGCGCACAAGCACCTTGTCGCCTGCCTCGAAACTCTGGCGGCTGCCGGTGTCCATGGAATCGCCCTGCACCTCAAACGACAGGTAGTTGCCCCTCGCCACGCGGTCCACCTCATAGGTCTCCTCCCCCCATTCCTCATTCAAGGGTTCGAGCTGGTCGGAGTCGTTGGCAAACTGCCCGAAAGCAGCGTAGGGCACGTGTCTGACCGTCATGAAAAGTTGTTTTCCCTTTTTGTAGAACCTGACACCATGCGTGTTCTCGGTGTAAAACTCCATTTCGCCATCCTCTCCCATCTGCGCGGCCTCGATATCGGATTGGGGACTGACAATCATGTCGCCCTCACCTGTCCTCACCCAGTCGAGGTTGAGCGTGGGTTCGTAAGCGGCAAGGCGGCTGAGGAACTTCTCACTGACAGGCACGTGGCCGTTGAGAATCTGTGAGAAAGCCGACGGATTATAGCCCATCTGCAGGGCGAGTTCTTGCTGCGAGGCAGCCTTTCCCTGCAACACAAGCCATTTCACGACCTTTTTCAGTTCATTATTCATATCATTGTTTTTCTTTTCTTGCGAATTATCAAATTATCGGACGGTCATCAAAGCGGACATACATCATATATGCTCCTACATGAATGCATCCTCTAAAAAACCAGCCAGATGTTAAATATATGTTAAATATATAAATTTCCTTTCGATTTTTATAAATCGTGTTTATATTTGCAGCCGAAAAACGAGGTAAATATTATATTTTCCCTCATTCAACATGAAATCTATGCAAAAATACACATTTTTCAAATAACTTCCAAACAAAAGACCATAAAAATATAAATTATATAAAGATGAACCGACAATTTGTGACATGAAATTCAGGATAACACTATTGTTTTCAGGATAACAAATTTTATAGAATTAAGAATGAAGGATTAAGGATTAAGAATTATGATTACTTCTGCAAAGATGGTGATGAGATAATTCGACAATTCGATAATTCGGGACATGAAAGAGAATTAAGAATGAAGGAATAGGGATTAAGGATTAAGAATTATGATTACTTCTGCAAAGATGGTGATGAAATAATTCGACAATTCGATAATTCGGGATAACAAAAACAAACAATCATGAAAAAGCTTTTCAAAGAAATCACCGACTTCGTGTTGGGCAAGCGCTACTATGCCGTCATCATCGGCGAGCGCGGAAGCGACCGTTACTACATCGCATCAGAAATCCATGCCACCAGAGCATCTGCTGAGGAGCACCGCAGGCGCATCGAACAGACACGCACCTTCGTCTACATCACCACCATCAAATTCAGATGGAGATATGAGGTTGAAATTTGAAATTTGAGATTTGAGATTTGAGATTTGAGATTTGAGATTTGAGGTTTGAGATTTGAGGTTTGAGATTTATTTCAACACAGAGATACAAAGACACAGAGGTATAAAAACTCGCACGTTCATCTCCCAAACGTCCAAACGACCAATCTCCCAAACAACCAACCAATCATATGTCTAAACTCCCAAACTCCTAAACTCCTAAACTCCCCCCAAAACCCAAACGACCAAACAACCAATCTACCAAACAACCAATCATCCATGCCCACCAAAGTCATCCCCGTCACCCGCTGCGGCGACATCACCTTCCACCCCAATGGGCGTATCGACCTGACCGCCCATGTGACGGCAGCCCTATCGCTCCATCCCGGCGACGTCATCAACATCGCCCGCGTCGAGGAGCGCTTCTGCGAGCACTACCTCTATGTGGCGCGGAGAGCAGAAGACACCATAGGGCGCCATGCCGGCACCTGCCGACCCGCTAAGAACAACGGGCGCTACCTCCGCGTGTTCTGCAAACGTCTCACCGACTATGTGCTCACCCGCAGCCACAACACCGCCGGCACCCGACTGCGTGTGGGCACTGTCACCGAGGTGAGCGGACTGGGTATCGCCCTGCCACTCATCGGCCTCTTCTAAAAAGTCCGACTTGTCCGACCTGTCCGACTTGTCCGACAAAAAAATCACAACCAATCTTTAAACAACCTATATCATGAAACACCACATCACTTTCCGGGGACTGACCACCTGCCCCACCGACCATGAAGCGCACGACGGGAGTTGCACCACCCTGACCAACCTCATTGCCGAGGACGATGCCCTCCATCCCATCGGCATCACTACAGAAATCATCGGCACCGCAGGCAGCGGTGCAGAGGGCGGCACAGAGAAAAGATGCGCCGTCGTGGCGACACACCGCACAGCCGACTACACGCACCTCATCACAGAGGAGAGCGACGGCGCAGGACAATGGCTGTATGCCTGGACCGATGAGGAAGGCTCCCACCCCATCACCATGCTGGAGGAGAAGGCGCGCACCATCGCCAATATCGGCCACACGCTGTGCCTCATCACCGAGATGGCCATCACCTACTGCATCTGGCAGCCGCAGGAGGAGACATATGCCACCATCAGCCGCGACGACCTGCTCTACGACATCCACCTCACACAGGACGACAACCTCTCCCGTCAGGCGAGCGTGCCTATCAGCAACACCATCGCCACATGGCTCGACCACCCCGACCAGTTGCAGGCGGCGCGCCACACCGTGCTCAGTCAGGTGTTCCCCCATTTCTACGACAGCGAGGAGGCATACGCCACGGCTGCCACCATGGTGGCGGCGCAGATGGAGGAGGCGTGCGACCGCATGGCGGCCACCCTCGGCGCAGGCACCTTCCGCCATGTGTGCTTCGGCATCGCCGCCCTGCGACTCACCGACGGGTCACATCTCCTCTTCTCCAATCTCTTCGCCCTCCTCCCTGCCACCATGTCGCCCACCATCACCGCCGACCGCGAGAACGGCATCCTCAGCATGGGCACCGACTTCCACCGCCATGTCATCACCGTCACCATGAGGCAACCGGAGCGCGCTGCGCACCTCGTCAGGGGCATCGACATCTTCCTCACACGCCCGACGCAGTTTCTCGATATGCGGAAAGCCATCGCCCACACCGCCGATGGCGAGGGAAGGACCACCTCGCTGACGTTCGGTGAACTGCCCCAACAGTCGCTCATCCAACTGATTGACCAACTCGCGTTCTATCCCGCCATGACCATCACCATCCCGCAGAGCGGCAGCCAACTGCTCGTGCAGAACGCCGACTACGGCGCCACACCCATAGACCTCGGCGACCTGCGGCGATGGTCGGCGGGGGCGCAGGTGTCACTCAGCCACAACGGGCGCATCCTCCTCGGCGCCACCACGGCAGTGGTGCACAATCCCTTGGAAATCGGCATCCACTACCGCTATGATGCGCTCACCGCCGGCGAACGCGCTGACTTCGGCGACGACCCCGACGGTATCACTGCCGACCTCATCACACACGCCGTGGCTGATGGTGCTCCCGACAGCGACCTGTGGTGGCACAACGAGGTGGCTTACCCCTTGGCAGGGATGATGATGGCACCGGGAGCGCATCTCCGTGTCCTCGATTACCACCTCCGACTGCCCGCCGACGGAGGCTACCGCTACCTCACCACCTCGCAGACGCTTCACCCACTCACCCGCAAAGACCTCTCCCTCGCCGTCTTCGGCGTGACGGGACAGCTGCACCGCACCCCGCGCCCCCTCTTCCTATCACTGCTCTGGCAACAGGTGCGCACCCTCGTCGACGAACCTCTGAGCGGAGGATATGCCGAGGGACAGTTGCTGTGGCAGGAAGAGACCGCCGCCGACTATGCCGCATGTCTGCAGAAGGTGAGGGAGCGATGGCGGCTCGACTGTGACGAGACACTCATGCGCGCGTCGGAACAAGGCAATCCCTATGTCTTCCCCACCACCTCGTCGGTCAGCGTAGGCGACAGTCCCATCCTCGCCATCACCTCGAGCACACGGCGCAGCGCCGACGGGCTGTTTGGCGACGGCCAGTACTATGTGCTCAACAGCGATGGCGTGTGGCTGCTGCGCCTCAGCGGCGGACGATGGAGCGCCCAACAGAAGGCGACACGCGTGGGGATGCTCCCGGGCACCCAGGCGGTATGCACCTCGGATGCCGTGGTCTATCTCTCCGCTCAGGGTGTGACGGCGCTCAGGGGTTCTACAGCCAAATGCCTGTCGGGGGTGCTCAGGGAACCGCCCTTCCGGTTCTCCTCCCTGCCACATGGCAACGACATCACAGCCACCGAACCCGCCCTACCCACCGTCATCGGCAAGTACCCCAACTGGATGGGAGCGATGCTGCGAGAAGCTCGCATGGCATGGGATGCAGCCTCCGACCGCTTGTGGCTGTTCTGGCCTACTCAGCGGCAACCGCTGCCCGTGCCATGGCCCGGCGCGCTGGTATATTCATTCCGTTCCGGCGCATGGGGCACCGCTGTCGCCCGCCTGTCGTCGGTGGTGTGCGACGGCAGCGAGGTGTGGGCAACTGTCGGTGTGGACGATGCCACTATGGTGGCGAGGGTGCGACTCTCCCCCACTGGCCGCCAGCCCTTCCTGCTGTGCACACGTCCTCTGTCTGTAGGCAAGCGTTTTGCGCACAAGAGCGTAGAGCGCCTCCTGGTGCGCGGTTTGTTTGAGCACCGCGGCAACCAAGGCAGTCATGTTGGTGTCGCCCTCTACGGCAGCAACGACCTCAACCAGTGGCATCTTGTCAGCAGCAGCGCGAGCCAATATCTCTGCTGCCGCCGCGGCACTCCCTATCGCTGGTTCCGCATCGCCGCCGTGGGCCAGCTCCTCCCAGGCGAGAGCCTCGAGGGTGCGACGATGCAGAGCTCGATTAAGATTTTAGATTTGAAATTTGAGATTTGAGATTTAAATTTCAACACAGAGATACAGAGGTTTGAGATTTGAGATTTGAGATTTAAGCTACGCTTGATTGTCGGCTGCACCTCGGCATACTGAAAGCAAGCTTTCGTCTGCACTCGGTTTGCACGACAATTGAAATTTCAACACAGAGATACAGAGGCACAGAGTAATAAGAATGAAGGTACTTGTATTGAATACAAAAGGGCTGTGATACGTCGTAGAGACGTGATACATCACGTCTCCCGCCAAGAATGCCATAAAAAAAGCCTGCATATCATTAAGACGCAATATATTGCGTCTCTACAGACTGAGCACAGACATTCTTGTATCATGGTGGAAAACTAAAGGCATTCATGATATGGCAATTATATGTCAAAGAAAAACATGAAT
>CACXIP010000050.1 GCA_902767775.1 uncultured Prevotellaceae bacterium
CGTCCTGTCGTTCCTCACGCAGTCGTATGAGGATGTCTTCGACGTTCTCATACAGGACAACGAGATCAAGCCGCTGCTGGCTCCGTTCAAGTCGGCGCTTGACAACCAGGCCATGGACCAGCTCGAAGGCATGGCGGGAACGCTTCGCGTGCTGGCCTCGCGTCTGGTGACGAAGGAGGCGTACTGGGTGTTCTCCGGCGACGAGTTCGACCTCAAAGTCTCAGACCCGGACAACCCGTCATACCTGGTCATCGCCAACGACCCTGAGATGGAGGGTGTCGTGGGTGCGCTGAACGCCCTGATCCTGAACCGTCTTGTGACACGTGTCAACAGCGGGTTCGGAAAGAACGTGCCGGTGTCCATCATCGTGGATGAGCTGCCGACGCTCTATTTCCACAAGATAGACCGCCTGATAGGCACGGCGCGCTCCAACAAGGTGGCGGTGACGATGGGCTTCCAGGAGCTGCCGCAGCTGGAGGCGGACTACGGCAAGGTGGGCATGCAGAAGGTGCTGACGACCTGCGGCAACGTCATCTGCGGCTCGGCACGCGCCAAGGAGACGCTGGACTGGCTGTCGGGCGACATCTTCGGAAAGGTCAAGCAGATCAAGAAGAACATGTCCATCGACAAGGAGGGGGAGTCCTCCATCACGCTCAACGAGGAGATGGCGGAGATGGTGCCGGCGGCAAAGATCGCGGACATGCCGACGGGATGGCTGTGCGGCCAGACGGCACGTGACTTCCGCCCCACGCAGAAGTCGCAGATGAAGGAGATGGACATCGAGAACTCGCCTGAGTTCAGGACCACCAAGTTCTTCTGCAAGACCAATTTCGATATGTCCAAAATAAAAAAAGAGGAGGAACATTACCGTGATTTGCCGAAATTTTATAAATTTGCAAGTGATAAGGAAAAGGAAATCGTGCTTTCCAAGAACTTCGACCGCATCAATAACGAGATCGAATACATGCTCAACCAGTTGCTGGGACTGAAGATCAACGGCAAGCGCGACCCACGCAAAAAAGAGGTTGATGAGTAGCTTCGACATCAAAATACTAGGACAGAGACTAAGGGCGATACGCAAGGACCTGGGAATGACCCAGGTCAACGTGGCCAAGGAGCTGGGAGTGGCCCAGAGCCTGGTGTCAAAGGTGGAGCAGGGGCAGCCTGTGCTGTCTCCTGTGGTCATCGGCTACATCTTCCTCTTCGCAGACCGCATCAACATCAACTACCTGATGGGCGAGAGGTTCGACATCAACGACAAGGACGCGCTCTACGACGTAAACTTCAGCATCAACTCCATCATACGGGCGAAGATGGAGACCCTCCAGCAGGATATCAACAACGAGCTCGACAGCATCAAGGAACTGTTGTGACATTAACATCACGGTGACGCCCTTTCTTCCCTATGGGCTTACCGAGGGAATGCTCCCCCCCAGATCCCATATCACGCCCGTCGCAAACACTGGCAACACGCTCCATTGTTTGAATTTCTTTAATCTTACCGCTTTAATCACATCATCTTTAAACTGACAGTCAGGCAGGCCGATACAGGGCTTGCCTGTGTGCAGCCTTTCTTTACCGTCGTTAGCGGATCATACCCGAAATTCAAGCAAAACATGAGAAAACTATTTGCTACAGTGGCCCTGGCCCTCACATTGGGACTGGCCGCTCCACAGAACGCCAATGCCGGAAGGACTGACTGGCCTGACGGCTCCTACACCACGTACACCTACGCGGGCAGCAACATCGTGAAATGCGCCAAATACGACAAGCACGGAAAACTCCTGAGAATCTGGTTCGTCCGTGTGTCCATCTCGGAATGACTTGGTACAGGTTTCATCATCCTAAAATCTCTGAGAAATGAAAAAGCTGTTTGCCATGGCAGCCATCGCCCTCGGACTGGGGATCGCTGCACCACAACAGGCGTGTGCGCATGACGGTTACATCCTCGTCAAGAACAGAAAGACCGGCCAGAGCCATGTCTATGAGCTGGCCTACGACGGCTGGGTCTACAGGACGGGGGACTATATCCTCTGGTCAGGCGACGAGGGGAAGACCTGGTATATCGTCGGATACTGACAAGCGGAAAGGTTTGACAGGCCTTCGGATGATACTGATGAATCAAGTGATAGATTCTAATAAAGAAAGAGCGGCTCCTCGTAGTGGGGAACCGCTTTTTTAAGTTTTTCAGGCACGTTGGAATGTCAAAGTGTCATTTGCCGTACTGTTCCTTGAGCTCTTCTATCTTTTGCTGGGCGGCGGTGAAACTCGAGGTTATCGCCTCTGCGTTCTTGATGAACACGGTGCTCTTCCCGTACCTTTCGAGTTTCATGTACCAGGATGCACTGCCTTTGCTGACATAGTAACCGACCTGGAAGCCGTCCTCGGAGATGAACCTGTTCTCAAGATAGTCGGGGTTGGCGGCGCAGTCGGCTTCCACCTCGCTTACCAGAACGGCCAGCGCCTTGTTGATTTCCACCAGGTCCGAATACTCGATCATGGCGATGTGGGCAATGCTACGGGATGTCTCCTCTTCCTCTATTCTGTAGAAATAGACATTCTTCTCACCCATCAGGATTCTGATGCCTGTCTCCAGGGACCCCATGTAGGACTTGGGAATCTTGGGCATGTTCACGTCGACGAACTTGGAAATCTTTCCGGTCTTGGAGGAGAACTGCTCGAACTTCGTCAGCTGCTTCTCTGCCTCGTTCTGGGCATAAGAAACAAACGGCACCATAAGGGCCAGTAACAATAGAATCTTTTTCATGTTTTTGTGAATTGGTTGAACTTTTATAGTATATGATGACTCGCAATCATGGTGCAAAAATAGGAGCCTCATGTGCCAAATCATGGTACAGGAAAGGAAAAAATGAATAATGCCAATAAAAAAGCCCCACACTGGCATCACTGCTGGCATGGGGCATAACCCTTAGAAATAGTTGTTCCGAGTATGAAGAACACCACTATTGTTTTTTATTTGCTGCAAAGTTATGAGGGGGTTGTCCCAAATTGTGGGACAGACTCCAACTTTTTCGCCTTTTTTTTGAAAAAACACCTGAGCAGAGCCGACCAGCATGTTCAAGTTATGTGCAAAGTAATGGAGAATGTAATTGTTCATCTTCTATGGAGAGATACCGCTTACCTTATGCTATGATTACAACCTCTCTCCCTTGCCTCCCTGAGTCCTCGAAATGAGGTGAAAGCTTTGTGGCCGTAGTTGTGGTGGTGAATCTCATGACAACAATGGAAACACTGCATGAAGGATAACAATCTTCCTGAAACCTTGGTGGAATAACAAGTAAACGACATGTATAAGAAAAATGTGTGCCCCACTGGGAAGGTTAGTCAATAATAAATGTTACCTTTGCATAGTTTCTGACAGATAAATCGGAGTTTCAATGAAAAAAGTATTTATCTATTTGTTGGTTGTCTTTAGTCCGTTAGTGTTGAGTCTGGTGGGGTGTTCGGACGATGATTACAGTTCCAACTCCATTGTTGGCCTCTGGGAGATGACAGGCTATAGAAATGGCTGGATACCTCTGCAGATAGTAGAGGAAGGTGACATTGTCGTCGAATTCACCAAAGATGGAAAGGTGAAGACTCTGGGCAAAGACGAAGGACCTCATCCTTTCAATAAAAACAGTACCTGTGTATACTCTATCGTTAAAATTGAACGATCCATCTTTACTGGGCAATCAGGTAAAGCTGTCAAGATAACCGATGAGAATGCTCCTAAATGGTCTTATTTCTTCAGCTATTCCTTTTCTAATGATTCGCTTTTTCTCTCACAAGAAGCCTATGACGGATGGGGATATGTATTCAAGAGACTAAGATGACGAATGTATGTCTTTCTGCCGAACATAACCTTTTTCTTTCATTTGATACGACGAAACCTGACTTGTCATCATGTGCCTTAGATGAAAAAGGACATCTATTATTGACAATCCCAATGGAATAAGTGCAGTAAAAATTCCTTTTTATGGCGAAATAGGCAACTATTCCATTTTTTTACTTATCTTTGTCTGTGTGATCGACAAATATATTACTATGGACAAGAAGTTGAACAGAATAAAGACCGTACTGGTTGACAAGGGCAAAACCAACAAGTGGCTTGCTGAGCAGTTGGGGAAAGACCCGGCAACCATCAGCAAGTGGTGTACCAACAAAAGCCAGCCGTCCCTTGTGATGATGATGACCATAGCGAAACTTTTGCAGGTGGAACTTAGTGACCTCGTTCGTTTGGAGGAGATAGAAGACCCCGTTGTCAGGAAAAAAACAGAGGGAAAATAAAATTTTCTCTTGCCTGTCCCACGTTCTGGCACAACGTCGCATTATTTTTGCACGCAAAAATCGGGAATGCGCTCCATTCGTGGAGCGAATCAATCATATTCCGAAAAAACTATAAATGATACTAACCGCTTTTGCCAACAGTGGTGCCTTTGACCATATTAGTCTGTGACATTGGCTGCCCTGATGGCAGATACAGCAAGTGATAATCTAACGAGTATGAAAACAGCTTTCAAATTCAAGGAATACATCTGGCTTGTGGAAACCATCCACAGGGCCAAGAGAATCACGTTCTCTGATATCCAGGAGAAATGGCTCCGAAGCTCCCTCAGCGAGGGGTCGGAATTGGCCCGCTCCACATTCAACCGGCACAAGGATGCCATAGAGGAGATGTTCGGCATCTATATCGAGTGTGACAAAAAGAATGGATACAAGTATTACATCGGCAACGATGAGGTGCTGGAGGATGAGAGTGTGCAGAAATGGCTTCTCTCCACGCTTTCCGTCAACAACATCATCAGCGAGAGCCTGTCGATGCAAAATAGAATCTTGCTACAGTCTGTTCCCGCAGAGAAGGGCTACCTGGGGATGGTCATCGAGGCGATGAAGAAGAGCGTGAGGATTGCCGTCGATTACAGGAAATACGGTACCGGCAACCCCAATCATCTGGACTTCGAACCTTATTGTCTCAAGCTCTTCAAGCAACGCTGGTATGTCCTGGGGCACTTTCACCGTGACGCTACGGAGGAGAAGCCGGAGTCTGACTACTTTGGGATGTTCTCCTTCGACAGGATCCTGAATATGGAAGTGACCGATATCAAATTCAGGATTGACCCTGACTTTGATGCCCAGGAGTACTTCGAGGAGTGCTATGGCGTGCTTGTCGGCGATGACACCAAGGCTGAGCGGATCGTCATCAGGGCATATGGGTATCAAAGGTATTATATGAGAGACCTTCCCGTTCACAAGAGCCAGCATGAGATTGTCAAGGGAGAGAATTTCTCTGATTTCGAATTCTTCATGCGTCCGACGATAGATTTCAGCGGCCACCTGATGAGCCTTGGAAGCCAGGTGAAGGTGCTCACTCCCCAATGGCTGGCCGACGAGATTCACGACATGCACTTGGAGGCAGCGGCCATATATGAGCCGGAGGAAGAAGGGCAGCAGGCAGAATGACATATAAAGGACAGAAATTGGCATCTCTCCGTAATAATTCCAAGAAAAATCGAGGTTGTCCCATAAGCAGGGATGATCTCGATTTTACGTTGCTCTTGAAATGCCAATGGCTTTTGCTACAATGGCAAAAATGTAGTTATATATATGTCGTACTAAAGACTTTGTGACATCAATTTTTCCAACTCAGAATCGGATTTTTCATAGATTTCATTTGGTTTGAAAAAATGAGTGAGCATGGTGGCAAAAACCTTGTTTTGGAGGTAGAACGACCCCCAAAGCGAGGTCTCATCCCCTTCAGGATCTTTGCTTAGGTCCAATTCTTGAATATAGCCAGGAGTCTTGTCGTTTAAAGAGTTTTTCAGGTAAATACCTTGGTCTTCCTGGTGCTTGAAAACCATTACCTTGATACCTGATTCTGCATTGGCTTTTGGATAGAACTCTATCCATTCGTCAAGTTCAAAAACGGAGCGGATACCTTCGGCGGCGTATGGCTTGTGGTTGAAACTTTCGCTTCCACAGCGGTTGCCAAACAAACTCAAGGCGGTCATAATGGGCTGTTCACCCTCCTTGAGATTGACGAAATAGAGTTTTCCAAGAACCATTGTTTCTTGAATTTGCGAGTTATTAGCGGCATTGTTGGTGGAGTTTGCTGCATTCGCTTTTGTGCCATTGTTGTAATTGGCTGTCGATAATGCGGCAAGTCCTGCGACTAAAAGTATGGCAATTTTATTCATAAATCTTAATTCCGCACCACTTTGATTCGATGATATTTATAAGTTCTTGGCAAGCAATAACTTGTTTGTTGCTTTTAGCGTGTCGGAAGTTATACATACTTTAGCGGTGCATTATAAAGTCAATACAACTCCGGCAGCCATGACAAAGATAGCAAAAAAATGCGAAGTTAATGGCTCTTACCAAAAATATTTTGTCATATTCTAATTTACGCACTTTATTGTGAGATGATAGACAGGGTATGTATCTGGATTAAATATTCCTTTTGCGTATCTTGTGCAAATGAAAATGAAGAAAATATTATACTGTCCCATGATATGGAACAGCCTCATTTTACTTTTGCCTCGTTTATCAGTACAAGACGTTTTAATCAAATTAAATAGGTTATGGACAATAGAAGACCCCAAACAAAGGAAGAGTGCTTTGCCCTGCTTGATGCGATGCTCAGCGAAGAGGACAAGAACGAACTGAAAAATTGCGAAGATACCATCAACTACCATTTCACGTTGGGAATGTGGATTCGCAATAACTGGATCTATCCCTTAAAGGATTATGAAAGGGAATCTTTCATGAAGATGTTTGAGGATGAAGACAGGTCACCGTATGGATCTCATTTCATCCATCCAGACGAGGTTTCATCCACCATTATTGATAAGTATGTGAAATATCTGATAGATAAAGATTGAACAAATCTGTCTGAAACGGACAAGCGTAAAAATTGAAAAGAAAAACAAGTTTTTCGCTATTTTTCTCTCGCTTGTGCCGCGATTTGGGACAGCATAACAATACTTTTGCAGTGCCTTGGGAGTTCTTTGGGGCGACCTTCTGAACAAGGGTGTAGTCCTCTCACGTAGAGGACCACACCATGGCGACCCAGAAATGGGGGATGTGACCCAATGGGATAACTGAACAGCCACAACCAAGGCTTATGGAGACTTGAATCTCCCCTCAGGGGAAGAGTCGTCGAGGCGGCGCGATAACTTCAAGCTGAAACCTCCCTGTTGTATCAGAATCGGTCAGCCGGGGCCGATTCTTTTTCTGAAAAAAACAAAACAATATATAAGATGATTCAGAAATACACAATCAAAGGAATCCGTAAGTTCAATGAAGATAAGGTCATTGAGTGGACAAGGAAAATCTTCAAAGCCCTTGGCAATGACTTGGAAGTTTCGGAGTGGTATAATACCCCTACGGATATGTACTGGGAATGTATCACCTTGATGGCTGAGAATGGTTCAACGCAGGGCGTTAACGTCAAACTGCAAATAGGTGAGACTGTTGTTGTCGAGTTGCCCTGGCTTGCTTCAGAGATGGATGTCCGGCTATGTTATGCTCTCCTGAATGCCGTGATGAAAGTGCATCGCATGGCAAGAATCATGGATGAAAATGAGAAATCCGTAAAACTGAGCGACTGTGATGCGGAGGAACAATGGGGTCTTAGGCTCAAGAATATGGTCGACATCATCAAAAAAGGAGAGAGAACGGTGCTTGCAGGATTAAACAGAGACTTTTATATCGATCCCTCATCCTATCAGAACGATGTTGAGGACGCAGGCGGCGCATCGGCCGCTTTCAGGGATTTTGTCTTCTTGCAGTGGACCGATTCCGAAAGAAATGTTGTGGCAGAGGAAAAACGCCACATCACGGATGATGAAGAACTCAGTTCTATCAGGGTGGTGGACAATTCGGATGATGTCTTCATCGGTGCTTGCCAGTATGTGGGGATGATGAGGAAGAACACCTGCAAGATGGTGAGGTTCGAGGATTTCTGCCAGCTGTTGGACGGTCAAAGTGAGTCCAGGAGAGTGGATGCATCCCAGGCTTTTCTCGACAAGATGGATGAAGAGCGGTGGCGCGAACTGTTTGACAAAGCCGAGGGCGTTGTCAAGGAGCATTTCCGCAAGACCTTCATCATGCGATGGAACACTGACATCAGCAACTACAAGCTGTGCGAGTTTGAGGAAGCGATGGATGATTTCGAGGTGGATGGCTTCTACTATGACTGGAGCATCTGGGACTATCAGAAAGCACATATCGGCGATAGGTTCTTTATGATACGAACTGGTGAGGGAAAGCACGGCGTGGTGATGCGTGGAACCATCATCGGCGCTCCATACTCGGATGAAGACTGGAGCGGCAAGGGCCGTAAGGTGTATTATATAAGAATGAGCCTGAGCCACATGATTCACCCCGACAAGTCACCGTTCTTGCTGACAACAGAAGAACTGGGCAATGCGATTCCCAGTTTCAACTGGGAGGAAGGCCATTCCGGAATGATTCTGGATGACATCACTGCCATGCAGCTCGATGAATTATGGCAGGACTATGTGGAGCGGGTTCATGTCTTGGTTGAGGAACAGGAAGAAGATATAAAAAGCATACAATGCTACAAAGAAAAGGACAAGGGAATCTACCCCCTCATGCCTTCTTTGGCTTTTTCGAAGAAAAAGGATTGGTAGAATGGGAGCGGGTGGAGGTATGTTGGCTCCCATCTCTGATACCGGGTCCTGCTCAATTCATTAGTCAAAATGTCATTTATGCCGATGAACATAAACTTAACGGACAGGGACTAAGAAGTACCAATTATTCAGTCTCACGCATGTGGGGCTGTCTTAATGATTGCACTATTTGGTTCAATGAGGTTCCTGCCACCATCATCGGATTCTCGTTTATTTCTTTGCAAAGTTACTGAGGGGTGAACATGGCAAGTACCGTTGCACTATTTGATGTTCTTTTGCGGCAGCCTTCCCCTGTTTTTACTCAAAACAGGGCATTCCACAAAAGTCCCAAATTCCTTGCCTTTGGTTCACCTTTCCTCAGTCTTTCTCCTGCACGAAATAAACGAATCCCGATGGCTGGAGCAAGCTCCAGAACAAGAGGGAAAAAGAATCGGAGGGGGCTGTCAGAAGGATGGCGCAAACAATGACAAGTAATGGCTTATGATGACTGAACACTATACACCGGAGCTGCAGGACAAAATAGCGGAGACCATCCACAAGGGCGGCTATGTCTATTTCGACGATAATGAACTCATCCATGTGTGGAATGATGTCATGAATCTTGAAGAGCGTGAGCTGACCCTGATGCTCGCAGGATTCACCGGCCTGATCAACGAGGAGCTGGAGACCAACGGCACTCTTTATTTCCCTATCGCCAAGGATGAAATCCTCTCCATGCTAAGCGAAGCCCTCATTAACGAGCTTCAAGGCTATGGGATGGATGAGAGCTTCATGTTCACCATCGGCTACAAGGATGGTACGGTCAAGACCTATTCACATGGTGATTGTGACTTCACTCCCAAGCGTCCGCTGACCAACTACCAATATGGCAGGACACAGGACAGAATCATCCGATCTTCCCTCCATCTCCGTGAAATCGCGTTCATCATCATGTCCGACGGATACCAGGAACCGACATACTTTGCCACCAAAAACGGACTGCCAGCACTCAAGAAATACGGTGGTTTCGAGGAATGGCACAACGGACGTGGGGAGAGACAGCGTGACTACATCCAGGATGACTGGATTTGACCCATACCAATCGCAATATCAACCATTAATCAACATACGACAATGAGAACGAAATCGAAAAATGACCTGACCGCTCAGATTCAGCGTATCTTCAAGCAGTACAAAGACCATCGCCTTTACGACCTGGCACAAGCACTGGTGCTGAGATACAACCACAATATGAGCATGACAGAGACGAACTCCCGGCTTCACCGTGAGTGGATGGCTTGCCATACCCCTTCCGGTGCTGTATGGCCAGACAGGGAACGGAGGGCTGGGGAACTCCTCACCCTGATGGGCTGCACCCAATATCCCAAAAGTGTGTATGCCGCTGCCCCAAAAATGAAGTGATATTCCTTTTTTTGACAAAAATGCACTATCTTTGCAATCTATTTGTGGTCTTAAACTAATATGTCTCAAAATGGTCATCCCCTCCTTCACACCAGAGCAGATTGTTGCCGAGTTCCGAAAGGACCTTGTCAATATCTTCTATTACGTTGACCATCAAAAGCAACGGCTGAGGAGGGCGGCCTTGAAGGCACATAAGTTCCCTGTCTCCATCCATGGATGGCACACCTCCCCGATGAAGAACAACTGGCTTTATATCCTCTCTGCACAGTCAAAAAAGGATTATGACGACACGTCAATGGTCACCTTTGTCATGACTTTCCGGGACCAGCAGGGCAAGACATGGGCGATGATGCAGTCATCGGTTAGGAACGAGCCGATAGTCATCTTCTATACACCCCATCTGTTTGCAAGATACAGCAAAAGGATGAACCTGAACCTGCTGGGAGAAGACCTGATATACCGTTATTTCAAGTACAATGCTTCGACATCGTTCTCTATCAAGACGACAATGCTCGATGAGCGCGAATACAAGCAGGATATCGTGGCCACGACAACGGAGGGCGTGACGATGGGGCTGATGACCACCGTGGGGGCTTTGCTCAAGACCTTCATCTCATACGATATGGCCAAAGGTGAACAGATAGAGACCTTCATGAAGTCAGAGCAAATACGCAAGGAAATGGAGGAGAAATACATGGAGGAAGCCTATAAGGAATACACTAACGCCGAATCCATACCCACCTCTCTATAACGATTGTCTGTTACTTACAACTAACCTAAAAAAGAATTCAAAAATGCCCGACATCACCATACAGCAATACTGGCCTTCGGAAATCATCGCCATCTTCAATGAGCTCCTTGCACGGCAGAACACACAGACCGGTGGCAGGCTGGTCTGCATCCGCGGCATCTACATGTCCCGGCAGTCAGACCCACGGTGGCAATATGTCTATGATTGAAAACTGGTTTATAAAAATACACCTCCATTTTCATGCAGACTGCACGGTGAAGCGCAGACCCAAGGATGCTCTCTTATTTGATTACGTCTTCAATTTCAACAAGGAATAAATACCAATGAAACATTATCTTTTTTTCGACACTGAGACAACAGGTCTTCCCAAGGATTTCAAAATCCCCCGGTATGTCGTGAGCAACTGGCCAAGGCTGGTGCAGCTGAGCTGGATCGTCACGGACGAGAACGGCAACAGGCTCAAGTCGGGTGACCATATCATCAGGCCATCGGGGTTCACCATCCCTAAAGATTCTTCTGACGTCCATGGCATCACCACGGAGATGGCCCTGCAGAAAGGGGATGATCTCGCCAGTGTCATGGAGGAGTTTTTGGAAGACTTCAAGGCAGCTGACCTGATTGTCGGCCACAACATCGAATTTGACCAAAACGTGCTGGGGGCTGAGATGATCCGCATGGGAATGCGTGACATTATGGACTCCAAAAAGGCGGTCTGCACGATGAAATCATCCAAGGACTACTGTGCGCTTCCTAGCAAGAAAGGGGACGGGTACAAATTCCCCAACCTTCAGGAACTGCACAAAAAACTCTTTGACAAGCCCTTTGAGGATGCACATAACTCCGCATCAGACATAGCTGCTACCGAAAGGTGTTTCTGGAAACTCAGGAAACAAGGCGTAATCCGGCTGCCATGACCAAAGAGAAAGCCCTCATCCAAAAAGGCAAGCGACTGTCATACCTTTTGCGGCATGACCAGTCCTATTCGTTCGACGCTCATGGTTACAGGGAGGTGAGCGACCTGATACATAACTATGGCTATACCATGGAGGAGCTGCTCGAGATAGTCGCTACGAACAACAAGAAACGCTATGAGTTCAATGATGACAAGACGAAAATCCGTGCAAGGCAGGGACATTCGGTCAACGTCAACGTGGACTTGAGGGAATGCGTTCCTCCTGAAATTCTTTATCACGGAACGGCAACACGGTTTTTGGACTCAATCCTCAAGAATGGTATCAACAAGGGCACACGGCTGCACGTCCACCTGTCGCCCGACGAGGAGACGGCAGTCAGGGTGGGGGAGAGACATGGCTCTCCCGTCGTGCTGCGCATCAATGCGTGGCAGATGCATGATGATGGCCACAAGTTCTATCTCTCGAACAATGGTGTTTGGCTCACAGACTTCGTCGCTCCGAATTATCTGATTATCCCATAAAAGACATACACATTATCCACGCAAAAACAACATAACAATGATAACTGTAAATAGTTACAAACCTCTGGAACAAGCCATCAAGGATGGCGAGAAGACGGTCAAAGTCGAAGACCCGAAATTTCTTGTCGCCTGTGTGGTGGCAGAGAAGTGCGAGGGAATGACCGGACGCATCAAGTCTTTCCTTGACCTGCTGCTGAACAGGCAGAGCAGGGATGCAAATGGTTATTCCGAACTCTATTATCCTATCCTCAGTGCCAAAGGCAGGGTGTTCAGAATCCGCCTGAATATCTCGCTCTGTGCCAATGCACTCAAGGTGATGGACATACTCAGACAATATGGTGCCGGTCTGCAGGTGTGCCGGAATGAAGAAGGCGCATTGACTGGCGAGATGCAAATCATTCAATAGACAAGACACAACCTTATGAGAGTACTTCTCCTTACCTTATTGGCCTGCATGCCGTATGTCCTCAATGCCCAGGTGAAGGGCACTAAGGAGCACCGCATGCTCATCAAGCAGCATGTCTATCAGGATTACAAGCAGATGTACCGGCAGCCTTCGGGCGGCTCCCTGGTGTATCCTTACCTCACACCGGGCAGCAAGCAATACGACAAGGTGCTGTGGGACTGGGACTCCTGGCTCTCGAATGTGGCACTGCGCCAGATTCTTGCCGACAAGGGCAACGACAATGACAAGAGAGAGGCACTTGACTTCGAGCGAGGCTGTGTGCTCAACTACCTGACTTACACGTCGCCTGATGACGGCTATATGCCCATGGTGATCGACAGCGAGAGCGACCCGGAGAAAATCAAACCGGCGGACATCTATCACACCAATATGCACAAGCCTGTGATAGCACAACACGCTGCGTTCATCACACAGCAGGACGGGGGCGATGCCAGCTGGCTTCAGGGACATTTTGACAGGATGAAGGCATTTATCCGCAATTACCAAACCCACCACCGTCATGCGGAGACAGGATTGTTCTACTGGCAGGATGACCTGGCCATCGGTGTAGACAACGACCCGTCAACCTTTTTCCGTCCCAAAGGCAGCAGCGCCTCCATCTACCTGAACTGCCTCATGTATAAGGAACTCTGTGCGATGGCGTATTTGGCAAGACAGCTGAACCTCACGGAGGATGCCAACCAATACGGCAGAGCCGCCATGGAGCTTATTGATGCTGTCAGGGAATATTGCTGGGATGAGAAGGACGGGATGTACTATTCCGTTGACCT
>CACXIP010000051.1 GCA_902767775.1 uncultured Prevotellaceae bacterium
CTGTATGTCTCTCCCACCAATAATGGAAGGAAAGCGTTGCTGATGACCAGTTCCATCTTTTCAGAAGGACCATTGTGCTTCATCTCCTTGATGATGGCATCCTTGGCGCAACCGTTCATTTCTACCGGCAGTTTCTTGTCCATGAGAGGTTGTATGATATCCTTGGCATCACATTTCTCAAACTGCTTGACTTTTCGTTTCAGTGACTTCATGTCAAGAGTGACGACCATGTCCTTGCTCTCATTGAAGAGGGAATCCACGTCCATGCCGTTGCGGATGCGTGCTTCCAGCAGGTTTTGCATCTCCTCACTCATGAATATGATGGTGATCATCTCAGCAATTGTGATCAGTTTTTTCTTCAGCATATATGTGAAGATCCAGTGTAGTTCCATTTCTTTCAGTTTTTGTTGGTTGGATTGAAAAGATGGCTGATTTCGCTGTTCAGGTCAGCCGATAGTTGTACCAGTTCCTCCATGTCTTTAAGGAACATCTGCCGGTAGTAGCCGATTTCCAGCCGTACCCGTCCATCCTCGAGCTTGAATGTCCTGACTCTCATAGATTGGCCCCTTTCCATCCCAGCCTGAGGTAGTTGCCGGTAAAGTCGAAATAGCGGTGCTGAAGCAAGTGGATGGAGCTGGCGCAGAATTCCATGGCGTCACCGTTGCTGTCGTAGACGCAAAACTTGTATTCACCTCCCTCCTTGCCTTTGATGGCCATTCCCTCGCAAGGCAGGGAGAATTCCGTGATTGTCTTGTTGGAGATGAAGACAGGCTCGATCTCATCATAGTAGAACAAATCCCCGTCTTTGGTTGATATCTGGAAATCATCCATGGCAGCGATCTGCACGGGCCAGAAGCATTTGTGCTTGATATATACCCAGTCTCCGACATGGAGATTGTAGGGAGTCATTTTTGAAGTATGGTTTGGAGTCATTTGTTTACGGTATTTTTGTTTGTTGTGTCAGATAAGTTGGATGTCTTCCGTCTTTTCCAGTTTCAGGATAAACACAGGGGTGTCAGGCGGAGCACCCCACTGCGGCTTTCCAATTCCCACGCTGATGCCGGCCAGCCTGACAAAGAGGGGTGTGTTGGTGTACCCCCGGCGGAAACATACATGGGTGAACCTTTTGGCTATGATGGCACCCTCGCTGATGAGTGTTTCTATCGCGAGTCCATTCTTGTTCCAGTATATCAAGGTATCATCGGTGATGTTGGTGGATTTGCAGCCCAGGTTGTCAGGATGCTCTGGATTAAGCATGAAGAACCTTTTTGTCCAATACGGCTTGATTTCACGGTACTCCTCCGTCTTGTTCCCGTCCTGGATCATGTCATAGTATCGTCCTATGAGATTAAGGTTGAGGACGAGGAAGTCATCATGGGATTTGGCATCCAGCGCATTCAGGTATCGGAGAAGTTCCGAGGTGTTCGACACCACCTTGTCGAAGAGCTTGTACATCAGTTCAGCCTCCTGCGGCTGGGTCATCAGCACGATGACCTTCTTGCCGTGTCCCTTCATCCAGCCCGCCTCAGTGTGGGCCGACCGGCCGCAAGGAAGCAGCAGGACACAGATGTCCGCGTCCTTCATGGCGTTGAAGTCCCGTGTGAATCCTTCCTCGGCACAAGGGCTGACAAGGGCCGTCTTGTACTCATCGACGTCCCAGTCTTTCCAGTTCGGGTCTATCTCAGCCCAGCTGAATCCCACCTGTAAGTCGTCAGGATGCTTGAAGTCGTAGACCTGGTGCCCCTTTTCCCGTATCAGGCTGACCACCTGCTGCTGGAGGTCATTCCTCCAGCTGCTTGCCACATAGATTTTTGCCATAGTCCAGTCGTTTTAGGATGTCAGCCGACGGGACATGGATAAAGAAGTCTTGGATGCTCATGATGTCGGTAACATTAAGACAAACCGACTCTCGGATGAAGAATAAGGTGGGGTGTCACCATGCCTGCAAAATGGCACGGCAATAGCTTTCCCGCCATCATCGTGGCGTGATGCTCCAGTTAATAGCGAATAATAAGGATGGACCCGTCTGAACAGGCGGTATCTTCCAGAGTTTGGAGTCATTTTTTTACCAGGAAAAGAGAGTCTGAATGAAGATAATTACCAATTCGGCTGTTTCCAGCAACCGAACTGTCAAGAGGCTTCAGGGAGCATACACTCCCCAGGGAGTCATGGTTGCCAACTGGCATTGACGCACTTGTTCAGTACTTGCGCATGCAAAAGTAATACATTTTATTGGAAAAGCAAGGCTTTGGACAACAAATTTGACAATCCGGAGCCTATATCCATATAGAAGTGGATGAATCTTCAGCCAGCTTTTGCTTCTTCGATGTGTCGTATCGATGGAGGTGATGTCTATCAAGTCCTGGCCTGCCTTTACCCTGCTCCCGCAGAGCAAGGTGGCAGGTTTGGATTTTCAATCAATATGCCTGTCTTTAGACTTGATAGGTCAACGCGTCCGAAGGCCATCCTGTCACGTTGTGACCGGTGTCAAGCCGCTGGATGGCTTTCATGTCATCATCACTCAGCGTGAAGTCAAAGAGATCGATGTTCTCCTGCATGCGCTCAATGTGGGTGGTCTTCGGGATGATGATGACCCCGTTCTGAACAAGGAACCGAAGTGCTACTTGTGCGGCAGTCTTGCCGTATTTCTCTCCGATGGTGACGAGTGTCTTGTTCTTGACAATGCCGTGCCTGCCCTCGGCCAGCGGGCTCCATGCCTCCAAGGCCACGTCATAGGGCTTGAGGTATTCCATCATCTTCCGCTGCTGGTACAGCACATGTGTCTCGCACTGGTTGACTACAGGCATCACTTCTGCACCCTCAGCTATCCATGAGAAAGTGTTGGGATAGAAGTTTGACACGCCGATGGCACGGAAGACACCTCTTTTGTACAACCTCTCCAGCGTCTGCCACATCACTTTGGGATTGCCCATCGGCCAGTGCAGGAGCATCAGGTCGACATAGTCAAGACCGAGCTCCTTCATGGAATGGTCTATTGAACGAAATGTCTGGTCGTGCGTGTAGCAGCTATCGCAAATCTTTGTCGTGATGAAAAGGCTCTCACGTGGAACGCCACAAGCACGGACGGCATCACCCACCCCCTGCTCATTATCGTAATAAGCGGCCGTGTCTATGCTCCTATAGCCTGTGGCAATGGCTTCCTCCACCACTTTCTGCGTCTTCCGTTCAGAGATGTTATAGACTCCTAGACCCACCATCGGCATTGAGATGCCATTGTTCAATGTCTTGTATTCCATATTTGTCTTTTTGTGATTCTAACAATTTGAACTTACCACAAGAAAGGAATCATTTTGTATCTCACTTTCTTCTTATAGTCTTGATAACCTTCCAGTCCTTTTTCCAACACTTCCTCTTCATTGGCGATGCGCTTGGCAATCACGGGTATGTATCCCAGCATGATTAGGAAAGATATGGGAGATCCCAGCACCAATGGCATCGTCAGAAACATCACTGTCGTGGCCATATACATAGGATGCCTGACAATACCATACAGTCCCGTGTCAATGACTTCTTGGTTGTCCTGAACTTCTACGGTGCGTGAGAGGTATGTGTTCTCGCGCATGACCTCCACATACAGAAGATATGATGCGATAAAGAGGCCGGCAGCCATCCATACCATCCAGTTTGGCAGCACCCACCAGCAAAAGCGCCAATTCAGTCCGGCAAGCACAAAGGCAGTGACAAACAGCAAACCACTCATTGCCACGACACTCTTTTGCTCGGCTTCCTTTTCTTTGGCGTTAAGACGCTTTCTAAGCAATTCTGGGTTCTTGGCCATCATCACAATACCGACAACAGCCATCGGGACGAACAAGATTCCCATCAACAGCCATCCCTGCCAGTAATGCAAAGAACCGGCAGGGAAGAACAGCAGGAGCCCAAGAACAATGACTCCGAGCAAGAACTTGGTGAGTGCTTTTATCAGCAAGTCTTTATCCATTGTCTATATATGCTGGTAGAATCGTTTTCCTTTGCACATCCAATTGCCTCTTAGTAAGGTCATCATGATGATATTGATTTTATCCTAGGCATCCGGCGGCGCAACTCGCTCGGGCGCTTGGGGCCGCTGAGCAACTCATAGACAATATATGGTTTCCACTTCCCTCCAATCACCTCGATGGCTATGCGGAAGCCGCAGTTGAGGTCTGTAGGTATTTTCTTGTTGTACATTCCGATTAGGTGATGATTCGTAAAAATGATGAAAAAAGGGGAATTACATTTCAGGTAATTCAGACAGGTGTTTCATTGCTTGTCTCTTCGTGAAATCACTGTACTGAAATGGCTTCTTGTTTTCAAGATACCGCATGAAATAGTCCTTTGCCTCATTGTATCTATGCAGCCTTTGACAAACGACTCCAGCCATATAAACAGAATCGTTTATCAGTTGTTTGGCATACCGAAGCCCCTCTCCGTGCTCGCCGTATGCAATTTCATGAATGTCCTTATCGATGATTTTCGAGAAGTATTCAAATGACTTCTCAAGCTGGCCAACATAGTAGAGTGCACACGCATAAGTGTAAATGTTGAGGTCATCATTTGGCTCCAGGGTCATTGCACGCTCAGCGTATTGATATGCCAATCGGAATTTGGCAATGCCCTCAACATAAAGAGTTGCAGCCAACTGTTGAGATATATAGTACTCATTGGGGTATCTGATGGCGTATCTTTTGAGCATTTTTATCATCCCGGTCCAGTTGGATTCACGCTTCAAGGAATCCAATTTTGACTGGAATCTCTTAGCGGCCATTGCCGACATGTAACTGCTATCAGTGTCTGTCTTCATAGATAAAACGTTTTTTTCATGATGTCCCTTTCATCACTTGCAGTAATTCTTCCGATGAACATTGATAATCATGTTGTCCTCTGCGTCCAATCTGTCCATCAGTTCATCAAAAGAATGTTCCAATTTGAACTCCAATTCCTCAGGGTACAAAGGGTATAGTTGGTAAAAGGCCACTTTCTTGCCGAACAGCCCTAATTTAAGCGGCTTCACCTCCTGCCCGTTTTTTCCTATAGAAGACATAAGTACACAGGAATTGAATCCCGTGTTTCCTGCCACTGGACTTCCGTCATCAGTCAACTGGACATCATGGCTTTCGCAAAGCCAGTCTTCTGCCCTTATAGGCAGGCGGGCGATGGTCTTCAGCATTCTGATCGGCCAGTAGTCTTCTTCCTTGTCTGATTCCAAATTCCAATCATTGGGAAGGAAGATGACGTATTCCGCCCTGTCGCATACATACGACCTCCACTCGTTGGGGACATTCATCTTATATGCTCCAGCGCCCATTGTGACGAGGGTGTAATAGGGCCGATCCTCTGTAGGCGGGACAATGACGATGTCGCAATGGATGTCGGGTGAGACCATCTCATGACCCACTAAATCAGATTCTCCGTATTGCTGCTCAATGTAGTCGGAAACCTTATTCAATTCTTTTTCCGAGTAATAATATTGTGGAATAACCTCTTTCTTGTCTTCTACCATGGATTCTGTGGTTTGAGCGCTTGCCAGTGTGACTAACGCGGTAATAAACAATATGTTGATGAATAATCTTCTGCTTAACATTAATATCCAATTTGTCTTTATGGTTCAATTCAAAAATCTGGGAAGTTATCATGGCAAGCATATTCGACGTATGTCTTCACCTGACGATCTTTGTTTTCTGCAAGTCCGTCATATCGTTCCAGAACACTTCTGCGTCAGCATCAGTGAAGCCCTCATTGGACATTTCATCCAGAATGGCCTTCAACAGTTCTCTATCTCCCAGGTGCAGTCCTTCATCCACATCTATGTGGCTGGCCACGATGTCACCGAGTGAGCCGACATGCACGTTGGTCACGCTGATGGTGCCGCCATTCTTGCGTACCTTGATGTGGATGTTTGCCCCATATTCCGGCTTGGTGTCTTTCAATTGCCGAAAAAGAACATTGTCATGAAAGTCATTTGGGCTGACGGATTGTATGAGTTGCCTTAGTGTCATACGAACTCCTCCCTCAATCGTTTTGGCAGTTTCGAAAACACCGACCTGTATGAGTCACGTATCCACTGCCTGACAAGGGCGTCATCCATCATCTCCAAGTAGATGTCGTTCCAATGTGCCTTGTTCAGGTGATAGGCAGGACATACTCCCTCATACCGTTCCCTCAGTTGTTGTCCCATTTCCGGCAGCAGCTTGACGGCACAGGTGGGTTCGGGTGATTCGAGCCATATATGCAGGAAAATCTTTCCTCCTATACGGAAGACCAACCAATAGGGGCCATACGGCATGTCCTCCGTGGCCCCCTTCAGCGTCAATGCATATTCACGTACATCCTCGATGTTCATTGGGCTTTTTTTTCGCGATTCTAACACAAAAGTAAGTATAAAAATCCATCCTGACAACAAAAACCACGTATTTTCGTTTTTTCAGCCAAGAGGGAAAGACTTTCTGTTGCAATAGGGAGAAATTATCGTTTCAGTTAGGACAAAAAAGGAAATAAGTGGAGGTAAATGCCCAAAATATCTTATTTTTGCATGATCTTCCGAAAACGGGGGATTCATCCGATAAGAGCGGGGAAACTCACCATCATCAGTGACGAGGTAAAAAAGTGCATAACAGTCTGATGGGAGAGTTCATTTCCATTGAGTACAAAATAATAAAGCCAAGCAATAAGAATAAGAAAGAGAAGCAGAACCATGTCTATATTCACCATCATCCTTATCATCATCGCCATTCTGGTGGCATTGCTTGGAATCGCAGGCACCGTGCTGCCCAGTCTGCCTGGCCCGCCGCTGTGTTTCGTCTCTATGGTGATAGTATATTTCGCCTGTCCAGGACAGATTGCGCCCAGTCTGCTCCTGTGGATGCTGTTGGTGACCATCATCGTAGTGGTTATGGACTACACGATTCCCATAGCATTCACAAAGATGGGAGGAGGTTCGA
>CACXIP010000052.1 GCA_902767775.1 uncultured Prevotellaceae bacterium
AACATCCTCTCGGTGGTGGGTGTGGCAAGCACCATCATGCCGATTCAGAATGCGTGGGGACCTTTTGCCATCGACTATGCGGTGATGTTCGGTTTGGGACTGTTGTTGTGGATGTTCCTGAAGACGCACAACAAGATTGTGCGCTATGAAGGTGCTATTTTACTGACCATCTATTGTCTTTACATCGCCAAGACGCTGATGGTGTAGGAGAGACTTTGAAAAATGAAAGAATGAAAAAATGAGGAAATGAAAAAAGCTAACTCTTTAACTATCACAAAGTGAGCAAGGTATAGGCTTTAACTCCTTCACTCCTCTAACTCCTTAACTCCTAAATCAACAAAAATATCAAAACCTATAAAAAAAGATTATGGATACAATTGGATTGATTGTCATGGTGGTCGTACTCGCTCTCGTGATTGGGGGCATCTTCGGCTACATCAAGACACAGCGTGAGCTGGTGAACCTGGACGAGAAGTGCAAGAACGCATTGAGTCAGATTGAGGTGCACCTATGCCCAGCATGAGGCAGAGACCTTGGCTGCCACCATCGCTGCACGTCGTGGTGTGGAAATCCGTACGGCTGCCGACGTGAACGAGCAGCAGGACGCTTTCTCAGAAGTGCTTAGCCGCCTGATGGCTGTGAACGAGGCTTATCCGGAACTGAAGGCTTCAGGTCTGTATGAGAAGACGATGAGCAGCATCAATTCGTATGAGGACAACGTACGCATGGCACGTATGATCTACAACGACACGACCACACGCTTCAACCGTTACGTGCGCCAGTGGCCATCGAGCATGGTGGCTGGACAGCTGCACTTTGTGGCAAGAGACTACCTGACTGTGGACAACAAGGGCAAGAAGGACATGCCGGAATTGTTTGGAGCCGAATGAAAAAGCTACTGATCACAGGATTCTTGTGTCTGTTGGGCATCGCAGGTCTTCCCGCCTTTGCCCAGCATCAGATTGACTCCGTCTTTATCCTGGTGGATCTGATGGATGATGGTAGTGCTCGTGTGCGGGAACGCCGTGACTGTCAGATGAGTGAGCAGGGTACGGAGGGCTTCATCACGTTCAACAACATGGGCGACATCGAGGTGAAGGACCTGCAGATGTTCGACGAGGATAATGTTGACTATGCAGTGGAGGAGGAATGGGACGTGAACCGCAGCCGTGAGGAGAAAACGAGACGTTGTGGTTATCACCGCACCTCCGAAGGCGTGGAAGTTTGCTGGGGCATCGGCAAGGCTGGAAAGCGCAGATACTACATTTTTTACACGCTGACGAACCTGGTGAAGTCCTACGACGACTTCGACGGTTTCTGCCATTCGTTCTACGAAGCAGCCAACTCGCCTGCCGCATTTGCCATGGTGAATGTCATCATGGATGTGGACTCGCTCTCGAAGAAGGATGCCCGTCTTTGGACTTTCGGCTATGACGGTTGGAAAGGACATTGCAGCAACTATGTGTGGGCTCGTACAGAGGAGGATGCTCCCATGCGCAATGGTGATGCCGTCATCATGCTTATGGAAATCAAAAAGGGGCTCCTGCACCCGACCGTCAAAAAGGAGGGTACGTTCAAGGAACTAGTGAAACGTCCTGCCTTAGAGGGTAGTGAATACGACATTGAAGTGGCGTTGGGCGACACCCTGGAGGATGGCACCCTGCGCAGTTCGCTGATGGGTGGTCAAGTCGGTTCAGGACACGAAGGAAGTCCCGTACACAGTTATTCATTCAATCAGGAGGAAGATGGCGGCGGCTTCAACTGGGGACTCATTGGCGGTTTCCTGCTCATCCTTGGACTCATCGGTTGGGCAGCCAAAGGCACGATTGCCTCAGACATTGCCTTCAAGAAACGACAGAAGCAGCGTTTTGCCGACCTGACCCAACTGATGGGCGGCAAGAAATGGGACGAACTGCCTTACTGGCGTGAGCTGCCGAAGCAGGGCAACCTGCTCAGTTCGAGTGCTGTGCTGGCAACCGTGATGCATATTCTGAGACTATCGAAGAACAATCCCATCAAGGGTGTCGATTTCACGGTACAGCATCTGTATGAGGCATTTATCCTCCGTATGTTCTATCAAGGTGGCATCACCCTTGATTACGACACAGACAAGCATGGCAAGAACCGGCAACTCTTCCGCATCCATGAACCTGTGAAACCCGTGAAGAAACCGGAACTGGATGTGACGAAAAATGCAGAATCTTCATTCTCCCTCTATGGTTCCCGTCGTCGAGTGGCACAGGAACTCTATCAGGGTATGATTCGCGACGAGGGTATCCAGTATCTGTTGCACGACCTCCTTTACAAGGCGGCGAATGAAGATCATCTCCTGCAACCTGACGAACTGAGGGCGTATGTGAAGAAGAACATCGAGCAGCTGCGTCCGATGGCGGATGTGCTCTACAATGTCATCGAGCTTCGCAAGGACGATTCTGCACTTCGGGCGGAGGAGGTGCAGCAGGTGGTGGGCTTTGTCCATTACCTCAAGGACTTCTCGCTGGTGCAGGAACGCCACATTGAGGAGGTGAATCTCTGGAAGGAGTACCTTGTCTTTGCTTCTTTCTACGGCATTGCCGACCAGGTGCGCCGAGACATGAAGAAGGTGGCGCCCGACACGACCAAACTCGACGAACTCATCCCGCCACATCAGGTGGTGGAGGACTTCAAGCCAATCACCACGGCACTGAACACCTCACTCTATGCGGCGTATGTCTACGAAACTGCCTACGAGCGTGAACAACACCGTTCATACTCGAGCAGCAGCGGTGGCAGCAGCAGTTCACGCAGTTACTCCAGCAGCAGCGGTGGCAGCGGACATAGCAGCTATTCTGGTGGTGGCGGTCACTCTGGCGGTGGCGGCAGCGGATTTAGATAAGTTGACAGTTGACAATTGACAGTTAGGCTGACGCGATGCTTGCATCTCGCATGGCAACTCCTAACTCCTAATTCCTAACTTAAAATACTCCTAACTAAAATAAAAGAACTATGGATATAGAAAGAATTGTAGAAGGATCGTTGAAGAACTGGTTGGTCGGTCTTCTGATTGTGCTTGGTGTGAGTGTGGCAGCATTTGTGTTCACGCCTGCACCACCTGATTCGATTGTGACACTCGATGATGCAGGTGACACCATCGCCACGATAGCAGGCACCATCTGTGGCATCCTCTGCTGTCCAGGTCTCCTGTGCATCTTCATCAAGAAGTGGCGTTTCCCTATGGTCATCATCGCGTCGTTCGTGCTGCTGCTGTTCTTGGCGGCTGTGTGTCTCGACCATGCCTACAACAACTTGAACTATGCGTTGGCGAAGGACAAGACTCCAGTGGAACGTCCGTGTGTCATCACGCACCACAACCACAACGTGTCCACGAGTGTGCACCGTGACAGTCGGGTAGGGAAGGATGTGTTTGGCAACGAGAAAGAATACGTGAGCGAGCATACCGAGACGACAGACAAATATGAAGTGAGGTTCCGCTTCCTCGATGAGGGAGAGCACGCCACCGAACATACCATCAGCCACGACACTCCCTATGCGTTTTACAACCGTGTGTATCAAGGCGACACTTGTGTGGCATACATCCTGACGGGTGCCCTTGGCAGGGATTATGTGTATGACATGGTGGTGAAGAAGAGGGGAAGATGATTTCATAAGAAAAGGGATTTGACATCATCGTCAAATCCCTTTCTTTTTCCTTCGCTCCCTCTCTTGCTTCTACTTCCATGAAGGAAAGCAATCCTAACCAAAACCTTTTTACTCAAACTATTGATAAAAACCAAAA
The DNA here is from genome assembly GCA_902767775.1 of uncultured Prevotellaceae bacterium. Lineage (GTDB taxonomy): Bacteria > Bacteroidota > Bacteroidia > Bacteroidales > Bacteroidaceae > Prevotella. The sequence continues at coordinate 3,776 of CACXIP010000052.1, forward strand.
TTCTACTGATAGGATAAAAACATTTTTTACTTTTTACTAACCATTTCCTTTAACTTTACTTCTGTGCATCTTCGCCCGCTGGCGACCGATGTATTTCCTGTACCTTTATTATATATTAACCAGCTCTGTCTTTAGTGTGGGAGATTCAGTTCTCCGTTGCTCCGTCTCAGTGGAGCCTTCTGTTAAACTTTGACTCCCGTTCCAGCAAGAGGTTATCACTAATCCCTTGAAGGTTCGGGAGTCTACCTATTTCCATTAAAAACTATTCCGATATCGTTAGGACTTATCCTCTGGGGATGTTATGAATTACTATTTACTACTGTTTTACAAAGATTTGGGCAAAATATTCGGAGTAAGCCCGTATCGAAATTTCCTATTGTTTTTTTGGAACAATTTACAGGTTTTTTGTGAATTTCAAAATATATGATTTAGTGCTAAAATGGTCCGGATTTATTTATCTGGATGCGAGAACATTTGCATTAGCGTCTCCTGAGAATCGGTTGTCCTTCCAGTTACCTGCGATGACCTTACCGGTTGCTGTCGTGTAAGTACCGACACCGTTACGCATATCCTCTTTGAATTGTCCTGTATAGGTGGCGCCTGAAGCCCAAACGAATGTGCCCTGACCTTCAATGTAGGAGTTGCAGAACTGGCCTTCATAGACGTTACCGTTTGCATAGGTGTACTTGCCGAGACCTTCCTTCTCACCGTTTACCCACTGACCTGCATACACATCACCGTTGTTGTGATAGTATGTGCCGTAGCCGTTGCGCTGGTTGTTCTCGTAGTGACCTACATACTTGTCACCGTTAGCAGCTGTGAAGATGCCTTCGCCTACACGTACATCATCTACCCACTCACCTTCGTATGTGTCGCCGTTTGCCCATGTGAGCTTACCATGACCATTGCGCTTGCCGTTCTTCCACTCACCCTCGTAAGTGTTGCAACGCTCAGCATAGAATGCGCTGCCGAAGCCGTCCTGCTTGCCGTCCTTGAAGTCACCCTGATAGATGTCGCCATCCACCCATGAGTAACGTCCGTAGCCGTCAATCTGGCCATTCACGAAGTTACCTTCGAAGCGGTCGCCGTTTTTCCACTCATACACGCCTTTACCGTGCATTTTACCGTCCTTCTTGTTACCGGTGTACTTGCCAGAATTGTTCAGATCTGGATTGCGCTGTGCCGCGTCGTCCTGTCCCTGTGCCATGATGCTGTTGTAAGCACCGAATGACAAGAATGCTAAAACTGTTAAGATGAACTTCTTCATAACTATGCCCTTTCTTTTAAGTAGTTATTGATTTGGTTTGATATGTTGTTTAATTAGCCTCTTAGGTTGAAGCGATTTTTGTTGGTTTAATTGGTTTTGTTTTTTGTTTTGTCAACATTTTTTTGTTTTTGACATTGCAAAGTTACCGATTATGTTTCCTACTACCAAATAAAAAATACAAAAAATATCATGAAAAAGTAAAAAAGTTGCAATTTCGCAAGTAAAAGTACACAATATATCCGTTTTTGATAATTTTAGTGTGATAAAAAGCGGTGTTATGAATCAAAAAGCGGAAACATAACAGGAATTAATCGTGAATCACCGCCAATTATCGCCACTTTGATGTACAATTCTATACTATTATATATAATATAGGGATACATATAGGGTACATTATGTTTCCTTTTATGAATCATAACAAGGGTACAAAATGTTTCCTAATTATAGCTAACTCACTCATTATCATATGTAAACATAACAAGACATTTCGGAAGTAATAATATGAGGTTGCGCCGTGGGCACCGAAAGAACAATATGAAAAAACAAATAAAAATAGATAAAAAAGAAGAACACTTGTACAATCCTTTGTGTGGATTTGAATAAATCTTATAAATCTGCTGAATCAGCTTAATCATCCCAAAGGGGTATGTTTTTATATAAACAAGTTCCTGCGGAACGATTGGGCGGATTGAACAGATTTTCGCTTATGGGTAAGCCATTACTCGGATTGATTCTGATTACTCGGATGAGAGCCTCGTGTTATGGTTTTTGAGAAACAAATTACCATAATTAAAATAATTTTATCCACAAATTTTGATGATTTAATTATAGAAATTAGTGACATAATTATTCTAATTATT
>CACXIP010000053.1 GCA_902767775.1 uncultured Prevotellaceae bacterium
TACGCCATCGCGACCTCATCACGCTCAATGTCTCGGCCGACACACTCTGGCACATGGACGAGCACTCTAATTTCGACATACACAACCGTTCTATCTATTACACGGCAGGCGTGAATTATACGTTTGACGACCAGCACTCGATGGGTTTCCGCTATGAGACGAAGGGCTGGCTCAAACAGAAAACAACTGGCAGTTTCATCGCAGACGTCATCGCAGACGGAGATTTCTACGACCACCTTGACAATGATCTCGAACAGGAAATCACCTCGAACATGCCGCACACACTTAACGCCTATTATAACGGCAAGGTGGGCAAGACGTCGATTGACTTCAATACCGACTACATGTTCCACAAAGACCGCACGTCGCAGTTCAATAACGAGGTGAGCCAGGAGCGCGTGAGTCGCACTGTGACCAGCACCAACACCGTGCGTAACCAACTTTGGGCCTCGAAACTCGTACTGTCATGGTCGCTGTGGAAGGGCAACCTACAGGCTGGCACCGAGTTCGACCTGACCAACCGCAACGATGACTACGTGAACCCTGAGCAGGTGGTGCCCACATCGTTTACTGAACAGCGCGAGCGCAACTACATCTTCTTCGCCGAATACAGCCGTACGCTGCCCTTCGGCCAGATGCGCCTCGGCGTGCGCAACGAGAACGTCAACACCAAATATTATACGGAAGGAGTCTACCAGCCCGAACAAAGCCGCACGTACCACCATTTCTTCCCCACCGCCGCGCTGATGGTAAAGGTGGGCAAGGTGCAGTTGATGGCCAACTATGCCGTGAAGATTCAGCGCCCGTACTACGGTATGTTGGGCAGCAATGTGAGTTATGCCAACCGCTTCACCTGGCAGAGCGGCAACTCGATGCTGCAGCCGACCATACGCAACGAGGCCACACTGATGGCGATGTACAAATGGGCACGTCTCGCCGTCGACTACAAACACACTACCGACGAGATTGTGAACGTGGCCGAAACCGTGCCGGGCAGCGAGGAAACGACCATCATCACATGCGCCAACGTGCGCCACTCCGACGGTCTGCGTGTCATGCTGACCCTCTCGCCGCGCTTCGGTTTGTACCAGCCGTCACTCACTGTCGGCGTGATAAAAGATTGGATCAAGATTCCATCACCCGTGGGTGACCTCTGTCCGAAGAATCCCATCGGCCTCATCCAGTCTGACAATAACTTCCAACTGTCACCGACCCTCACAGCCTCTGCCAATCTGCAAATCGTCACCAAAGGCGACCAACAGAACATGACGCTCACCCGTGCCGGATACGTGGCCGACATCAGCGTGACCAAGACGTTCTTCAACAACCGCCTGTCAGTGAAACTCGGCGGCCGCAACCTGTTCGACTCGCAGCAGCACATCAACATCCGCTACGGCCTTCGCACCCTCTACCAAGAAAACCATCGGGACTCTCGCAAACTGGAACTCGTCGTCCGTTACAACTTCAATGCCACCAACTCGAAATACAAGGGAACAGGTGCAGGTCAAGATGAAAAGAGCCGATTCTGAACTATGCATACCAACATCCAATACATCAATCTCTCCTGGGCAGTGGTAGGCGTTTGCGAGAGCCGCGCCATGCCCTTGTGGAAAATTATCCCTGCTTGGTGCAAGGATATGGCCGATGGTATCCACCACTACATCGTGGGGTACTTGGCCTTCTGGCATGTTGCCTTCATTGACGAGAGCAGGCTTCTACCCTGTCACGACGACAATTTACGAGAAGAAGCACGCCGAAAGATAGACCGATATATAGCCGGCCATCAACCTGTCGAGACGCTCCCTCGTTTCTATCTTGTCATGCTCCGTCAGCAGATAGCCCCGATGGAATCTGATGGCTTGAGTCGGGTGTATCAAATGTAATAACCCATATTATTCTGAACATTTGTTCAGACTTTCACCCCCTGCATCCTTTTCCGGGAATTCGGCGGGGCTTTTTCGTATGACTTATAGTAATTTTGCATTTTCATTTATCACATATGTAACACAAAAGACAGAAAAATTGCAAAAAAATAGATATTTCCATGCAGTCTTTTCGTTAAAAGTCGGACTATTCATATTGAGACATTATGTTCGCAATGGAGATTGTTCGATTGATAGAACGGTGCAGACAAGGGGACGTAGAAGCCCTTGGAGAACTGTATGAGGCATACGCCCATCGTATGAGAGGCGTGTGCCGCCGGTATATCAACGACAAGCAGACGGTGGAAGATGTGGTTCACGACGCTTTCGTGATCATTTTCAGTTCATTTGACAGGCTTCGTAATCCACGTCGTGCCGAGTCATGGATGATGGCCATCGTCAGGAACGTGGCTTCAAAATGCAAGGACCATTTGGACGCTTTGCCTGCTGTTTCGCTCGAAGAAACGGATGGCGCAGAACTTCTTGCTGCTGAAGATGACGGTGTGAGCCTGCCTTCCGAAGAAAAAGATGTGAGGGGTGTTCCTCTATCCGAGGTGATAAGAATGATTGACAAACTGCCGGAAGGCTATGGACAGGTGTTCCGCTTGTCGGTCTTAGAAGGCATGACACACAAGGAAATCGCCGCCTTGCTGGACATTGAGCCACATTCATCATCATCGCAACTATCGCGGGCAAAAAAGATGTTGCGCAAGATGATGCAACAATATTGGGCCTTACTCTTGCTGTTATTTATTCCCCTTGCATTCTATCTGTTCAAGAAAACGTTTGATAATGAGGACCATTCGTCTCCTACCATCATTGAAAAGAGACCTATAGTTGCGAAACCAGAATCGCAACCAATTTCTCCAACAGGACAATCGCTCAAGCCTGTGATTGTCTCCCAGCCGGCACCTCTTGCGAACACGACAGGATCTGACACGCTGCAATCGGCTATGGCACAGGCTGCGGATTCTGTAATGGTAGACTCCCTTTCCAACATAATTGCACAAGAGGATGTCATCACTGACACAATCAAAAGCGAAGAACAGACTGACACTGTTCAAACCATCCGAAAAACGGAAAAGCCGCAGTATGAAATCACAAACTGGAATCCTGAGAGAGTGACCACAAGTCATACCCCGAAATGGTCTTTGGAACTGGCATACTCAGGGCAGTTCGACAAGTGGAACAGTTACAACCAGCCATACACTTACGTGCCAAAATCATTACCAGGCCAGTCAGATCCGAGTACAAGTCCTACGATTCCGAGCAGCATCGACAATTGGAGCGACTATGCCGTTTATCTGGCCAACAACCCGAATGCAGCAAGTGAACAAACCCGCAGCATCATCATGCGCATTGCACTGAATAATGCCAATCGTCCTGGCGAAGACAAAATCCTTCGTACAAGCCACCACCAAATGCCGGCCACATGGTCGTTGGCCCTTAAATACAAACTGAATCATCGTTGGGGGCTTGAAACCGGTCTGAACTACAGCAAACTCACTTCTGAGTTTGAGATGGGCGAGGACGGCAACAAAATCGAACAGCGACAGACGATACACTATCTTGGCATCCCAATTAAAGGATTATTCAACATATATAGTGTAAAGACTTGGAGTCTTTATGGAAGTGCAGGACTGGTGACGGAAATACCTGTCTATGCGCCCTTGTATTCCAACTATTACGTGCATGGCTTGTTTGAAGCCGGTGAGAAGACCACCATCCGTGCTCCGTGGCAGTTCTCCACAACTTTCGGATTGGGCATGCAGTACCATCTGACTCCCTGCATCGGCATTTTCGCGGAGCCAAGTCTGCAATATTTCATTCCGATGCATACCGACATCGAGACCTACCGCACCGAGCATCCTTTCACCTTCTCACTGCCCATAGGCATAAGATTTACCTGGTAGCCGTGCAGTCTTTTCTTGGTTCGATGGACTCTATAAGTATAGAGTGTATCATTTCAAAACAAGGCAGAAGATGAAAAATATTAAAGCAATTGCTTGGATGATGGCGATAGCCATCACCAACGTGACAATGACAGCTTGCAGCAGTGACGACTACGAACCAGCAAAACCTTTCACGACCGACCCGGTAGAACTCAACAAACTCTACGCTTACGGCATCGACCAATCCGAAAGGAAGTCCGCGGAAGAAGGATACAAGGTGCTTTTCACCGAGGATGACATTGAGTGGTTTGATTTGGACACACGCGAAATCAGATTCAAGGACGAAGTGGACAAGGACGAGCCACTTTACAAGCGTCTGCAACCCTTCAACAAAATCGGCATCCAACTGAGCGACCATTTCCTGTTTGAAATCAGCAGTTTTGTCGGCCTGTGGGACAGTCGCATCTTCTACGACCTAGTACTCTGCTATGGTAAGATAGAAGGCGAGGTCATGGAGGATGGCAAGTACTATCTGTATGACTGTTACCCCATCCAGTTCGTAAATGACGAGCATGTTCAGGCCAACATCAAGAAAAACGCTGCGCAGTGGGAACTTTTCATCAAATTCCTTGAAAGCAAGGGAAAGTTGAGGTAATTGGCTTGCCGCTTGATTCATCATAAAAAAGCCTTCAAAGCGTGCAGTCATTCGTTGCTGTTTCAGACTTTATAAGTGTAAACAGCAACGAATTTTTATGTATTCGATACTTGATTATGCCTACAATGGCTGCCTTTATCTGAACAACGTCATGCGGCCTCGACACAAGCGGCTGTCGCAACTGATGATTTATGCCACCACGGCTTGCCAGTCGCAATGCAAGCACTGCAACATCTGGCAGAAGAAAGTGGAACATCTTTCGATTGATGACATACAACAAGTGATGGAAAGCCGATGTGTGACACGCCATACGACCGTAGGGTTGGAGGGTGGCGAGTTCATCCTCCATCCACATGCTGCGGAAATCATGTCATGGTTCCAAGAGCATCATCCAAAATATACACTGCTCTCCAATTGTCTGGCTCCCCGTCGTGTCATCAAAGCCGTCCGTCTCCACCATCCCCGCCACTTATACGTCTCTCTCGACGGTGACCGCGAGACTTATCTGAGGATGCGAGGCCGCGACGGTTATGACAGAGTGATTCAGGTGGTGGAGGCATTGAAAGATGAGGTGCCGCTGTCGCTGATGTTCTGTCTCTCGCCATGGAATAGTTTCGATGACATGGCTTATGTAATCGAC
>CACXIP010000054.1 GCA_902767775.1 uncultured Prevotellaceae bacterium
AGGCGAGGTAGTGGCTGGTATCACGCTGATGTTGAGAGGCGAGAATTTCCAGGAGGTCATCAAGAATGTGAAGTCTCGCATTGCCGATATTCAGAAGAGTCTTCCCAAGGGTGTTGTCATTGAGCCATTTATTGACCGCACCTTGTTGGTTGACCGTGTTACTAACACCATTGCACGCAACCTGTTGGAGGGTGGTCTCATTGTCATCTTCATTCTCATCTTTTTCTTGGGAAACTATAGGGCCGGACTTGTTGTGGCTTCGGTCATCCCGTTGTCGATGCTGTTTGCCTTCGGTATGATGTGCGTGTTTGGTGTCAGCGGTAACCTGATGAGTCTTGGTGCCATCGACTTTGGTATGATTGTTGACGGTGCCATCATCATCGTGGAAGCCGTGGTGGCGAGGATGGCTCTGGCGGATGACACGCAAATCCGGAATTTCGACCATCTGGTGTATGAATCGTCGAGCAGGATACGTAAGTCGGCAGCCTTCGGAGAGATCATCATCATGATTGTCTATTTGCCGATGATGACCTTGGTGGGCATCGAGGGAAAGATGTTCCGTCCCATGGCTATGACCATTTTCTTTGCCATCCTCGGCGCCTTTATTCTCTCGCTGACTTATGTCCCGATGATGTCGGCCGTATTCTTGAAGCGGAAAACCACCAACAAGGTCATGCTGCGGTTGGAGCATGCCACGACGTCACTCAGTAGGCGAATGATGGCGCGGCTGCAATCGTGGTATCTGCCTTTGGTGGATAAATGCCTGAATCACGGCAAGGTTGTCATTGTTGGTATGGTGGCACTCTTCGGGGCTTCGTTGCTGCTTATGAGTCGACTTGGCGCTGTATTTGTACCCACGCTCGAAGAAGGAGATTTTGCCGTTGAACTGAGTATGGCGCAGGGCACGTCGCTTACGCAGATGGTGGAGACCTGTACCAAGGCGGAGCAAATATTGAAGCAGGAGTTCCCGGAAATCAAACAGGTGGTGACGCGCATCGGTTCTGCTGAAATTCCCACCGACCCGATGCCTGTGGAACGCGCCGATATGCTCGTCGCCCTGAAACCAAAAGCGGAGTGGACTTCTGCCGAGACGAAAAATGATTTGCAGGAAAAGATGGAAGAAGCCCTCGGCGTGATTCCGGGTCTTGATGTGGAGATGTCGCAGCCAATCCAGATGCGTAATAACGAGTTGATTACCGGTATCCGTCAGGATGTGGCGGTGAAAATCTTCGGTGGTGATACGGAGGTGTTGGCGGACCTGGCCGACAAGGTGGTGCGCTACATCAGGAATGTCGATGGTGTGGGCAGCCTGTTTGTGGAAAAGGTGAATGGACTGCCGCAACTGCAAGTGGAATACAACCGCCAGATGTTGGCCAAGTACGGTATTTCCATACGCCAGGCCAACGATGTGCTGCAGTCGGCTTTCGCTGGAAAAATTGCCGGGAGCGTGACGGAGGAGAACCGTCAGTTTGACATTGTGCTCCGCATTCACAATGACGGACGCGATGCCCTTTCCAATTTTGAGGACCTTTTCGTACCCTCGCCGTCTGGCGTTTCCGTTCCCATGCGCCAGTTGGCCACCATCAATTATAAGGAGGCTCCGGCGCAAATCTCGCATGAGGATGGGGAGCGCAGCATCTTTGTGGGATTCAATGTGAAGGGACGTGATGTCAGTTCCACGGTCAAGGATATCCAGCGGATTCTTGACGACCGCCTGGAGATGCCTGCCGGATACCACTATGCCTTCGGAGGTGAGTTCGAGAATCTGCAGAGCGCCACAGACCGGTTGATGGTTGCCATTCCCGTGGCTCTCATACTGATTCTGCTATTGCTTTATGCCACGTTGAAGAGCGTGCGTGAGACATTTTTCGTCGCATCGGCCATTCCGCTCTCGGCCATTGGCGGCATCGCCGCCCTGTGGCTTCGCGGCATGCCTATGAGTATCTCGGCAGGAATCGGTTTCATTGCCTTGTTCGGTGTTGCCGTACTCAACGGTATCGTACTCGTGGGACAGTTCAATGCCTTGCAGCAGCATGGTGTCACGGATGTCCGTCAGCGCATCCTCGAAGGATGTGAGCACCGTCTGCGTCCCGTTGTCATGACGGCATTGGTGGCTTCTTTCGGTTTTCTGCCCATGGCCCTCTCCACCAGTGATGGGGCCGAAGTGCAACGCCCGCTGGCCACTGTCGTCATCGGCGGTCTGCTCACGGCCACGGTTCTTACGCTCTTCGTGATTCCAACCATTTACAAGACTTTTACGAAAAATACGGAAGCAAATTCACATCAAACAGAAAATGAAAAGAATATATAGTACCTTATTAGTATTGGTATGCTGTCTGTCGTCGGTGGATGCACAGTCGTTGGCGGAGTGTATCAAGACAGCCCGTGCCAACAACATTGACGTGAAAGTGGCAGGCCTGCAGGTGCAGCGGGCCAAACGGATGGAAGGCTCCTATTTCGAGATGGACCGGACGGAGTTGTCACTTTCGCAGGACCCGACTTCGGGCGGCAGCCCCGACAATGCGCTGACGCTCTCGCAGAAGATTGATTTCCCTACAGTTTACGGCAGGCGCCGGAAACTGCTGAAAGCCGAAACTCAGGTTGAGGAAAGCCGGCGCCAACTTACGGAAAGTGAACTGACGAGGGATGTTTCCGTGGCTTATAGCAGACTGCTCTTTTGGCAGCATGTCGAAACGCTGCTTTGCGCAAACGACTCCGTGCTGGGCGAATTTGTCAGGACGGCAGACATCCGTTATAAAAATGGTGAGACCAACCGTCTGGAACTGATGAATGCCCAGCAGATGAAGGCTGAGAATGGCATCAAGGTGCGTGAAGCACAGGATGAGAAAACTGCTGCCGCAATACAGTTGCAGCAGTTGATGAACACCTCGGAAACAATTGTCGCCACAGACGATTATCTGTGTGTGCAGCCAACAGACGATGCCTACTCGTTTGCCGCCACCCCGCAGGGACAACTATTGGAGAGTGAGCAGGTGCGCAGTGAAAGTGAACTGGGCTACATCCGCCAGGGAATGATGCCGTCGTTCAACGTGGGAATCCGTCATCAGTTGGTTATTTCCGGAATCAACCCCTACGATGTGGATAGGTCGCGCTTCGACAAGGGCAACTGGATGGGTTTTGAAGTCGGGGTGGCATTCCCGCTTTTCAATGGTTCCCTGAAGGCCCGTAAATCTGCGGCAAAACTGGAAGTGGATATCTCACGCACCCGTCGTGAGCAGGCAGAGCGCAAGAGTGGTTCCGAATTGCTGATTGCCATGAATGCCGTGGAGAGCGCCAGACAAACGTACGACTACTACCAGACCGAGGGTTTTCCTGCCGCCAAGGAGATGCGCCGCCTGTCGCGTATCGAATATGGTGCCGGAGAGATCACCTACATGGAGCACGTGCAAAACCTGTCGTCGGCACTTGCCGTTGAGATGGATCATGCCAAGGCCATCGACGCACTGAACCAAGCCATTATAAAACTGAATTTTATCAAGGGAAAGTGATCGTTTTCGTTAAGCCAAATGAGCAGAGTCAAGCTTGCTTGAACTATGCCATGGCGAGAAAAGGTCGGATGTAACCCAATTTTTAACGATTAAGAAGATGAAGAAATTACTATATTCCATTATTGCCCTGTCATTGCTGACCGTTTCCTGCAAGAACGAAGTGAAGCAGACTGAGGAAGAAAACGAATCGCACGAAGAGAATGTCGTTGAATTGACCGATCAACAGTTGAAAACCATCGGCATACAACTGGGGCATATAGAGCAACGCCAACTCTCAGGTACAATCAATGCCACGGGAACGCTGAAACTATCACCGCAGAACCGGGCGGAGGTCACCTCCTTGGTTGCCGGTGTCACCAAGCGTATCCTGGTGAAAGAAGGGCAGAACGTGCGTCAGGGCGAAACCGTGGCCTTGGTGGAGAACACCGAAATTGTGGCTTTGCAGAAAGACTATCTCGTCGCTTCCCGACAGCTCATGCTGGCACAGCAAGCCTTCCAGCGTCAGCAGGACATACATGAACAAGGTGCCGGTGTGGGTAAGAATCTGCAACAAGCCAAGGCCGAACTTGACATGGCCAGCGTCACCGAGAAAGGCTTGCGTCTTCAGTTGGAGCAACTGGGTATCAACAGTCGTCAGGTGGCACAAGGGCTTTTCTCCAATGCTGCTCCCGTGCGTTCTCCCATTACGGGTGTAGTGGGAGAAATATTGGTCAGTACGGGTAGTTATCTCGGCAATGAGACTGTGCTGATGAAAGTCTATGACAACAAGGCCCTCCATGCCGACCTCAATGTCTTTGAGAGCGACATTGCCAGTATTCACATCGGTCAGAAGGTCTCCTTGCAACTCCCCGACCATTCCCCAACACTCCTCACGGGTACGGTCTCGTTCGTTACCGCAGCCCTGGACAACGAGTCGAAATCGGCATCTGTCCACGTTAGACTCGACCGCACGTTAGGGAAAAGGCTCTTGCCCAATATGTTCGTTTCGGCCGTCATCCACAGTGATGGACATACCTGTGATGCCGTGCCCGATGAAGCCATTGTGATGAGTGCCAATCGCAAGTTCGTGTTTGTCAGTCTCGGTTCCAACCGTTTCCGGAAACAGGAAGTCGTCACGGGACTCAGCCAGCAAGGCTACACGCAAATCACATTCACCGACAGCGTGTCTCCTTCATCCGAAATTGTCATAGCCAAGGCCTTTTATCTGGAGTCCATGCTGGCCGACCACGGAGAGGAGGAATAAGTAAATACCATTGTTATGGTATTGCACAAATGCTAAGAAAGGTGTACTTTTGCAATTAATGATACGATTTGTCACATACGAGCCGCAATACAAGCAGGACTTTATCCAACTGAAC
>CACXIP010000055.1 GCA_902767775.1 uncultured Prevotellaceae bacterium
TGCAGTCATTGCTGCAGGTTCTGTGGTAACCAGTAATGTCGCTCCACGGACCTTAGTGGCTGGTAATCCCGCAAAATTCAAAAAAGAAATCATATAAATCCCAATTTATGTGCGAGCCGAGCGCAGAGCCAAGCTTGCTTGAGCTATGCCGAGGCGAAGCCAGAAATCGGATGAATTCCAATTTATCTGTATAACCATTTTCCCTACACTAAGGGTGGTTTCCTATATGCAAGTATAGGGAATCACCCTTTTCACTTTAGGCATAATCCCTTTCATTGACGTGTATTTCGTCTTACCTTTGCAGTACAAAAAGAGAGATAAGAAAGAAAAGTTCAACCATCAATAAAAAATACGACTATGAAGAAGATGATGACCTTGGTGATGATGATGACGATAGCCATCTCCGCCGCAGCAATGCCGTACAACACCGCACGCAACGAGGCCCTTTATCTTTCTGACAAGATGGCCTACGAGCTCGGACTGACAGCAACACAATATGAGGCAGTGTATGAGATCAATCTCGATTACCTGCTCAACGTAGATACCCGCGCCGACGTGTTCGGATTCTGGTGGGAGGTGCGCAACCGCGACCTGCGCTATGTGCTCAGCACCTGGCAGTACGACCGCTTCATGGCCAGTGAGTGGTTCTACCGTCCCGTCGTCTGGGGCACTGGTGGCTGGACGTTCTCCATCTACACCCGCTACGGTGTCGGAAGGATGTTCTTCAACCGTCCCGCAGTGTTCGTGACCTTCAAGGGTGGCCATAGCAGCAGGGGCACAAGCCACTATGCCGGACACCACTTCGACAGACCCAATCCTCCCAAAGGACATGGACACAATCCTCCGATGGGACATGGCAACCACAACAATAATAATATCCGTAACAACCACAACAATAATAACCATAACAACGGAAACTGGAACCACAACGGTAACGGCAACCACAACAATCACAATCCTTCGGTGAACAACGGCAACCACAACAATCACAATCCTTCGGTGAACAACGGCAACCGTCCTATGACGGGTAATGGCAACCACAACCCCTCGGTGGGTGGCGGCTTCGGCAACAACCACCGCAGTGGGTCGGCCACTACTCCCAGCCGCACCTTCGGCAGTCATTCTTCTGGCAGCGTGGCCAGCAATGGCAATACTGCTCCCAGGAGAGTCTTCGGAGGTGGTGCCCGCAAGTGATGCCATATACTCTCTATACACAGCATGGGCGACCATGATGCACTGACCATCTCCACACTCTCAAAAGCGAGGGTGTGGAGTTTTTTTGTAAGAAGCTCCACCCTGATATTTGAGATTGATTTGTTGGGAATAGGTTGATGCCCTACCAAAACAGAACTGATTTTGGAAAACACATTTTGCCAAAAATATATTACCTTTGTAGCCATAACTGGACAAATCGATTTTGATGATGAAAATAAATGCACTTTTGATGAATGCTGCCGACAACGTGGTCACCACTGTCGCAGAGATAGCCAAGGGAGAAGATGTCTGCTTTATGGATGGCGGCGAATGTGTCGTTCTCAAGGCTGTGGAGGACATCCCTTATTGCCATAAGGTGGCCTTGGAGAACATGCCTGTGGGCAGTGAGGTGGTCAAATATGGAGAAAGCTTAGGCCGCATGGTGCAAAAGGTTGGCAAAGGTGGCTGGGTGAACGACCGGAATCTGAAGAGCGAGCTTCGTGACTACGACAGCGAGCTGGTGGGAACCGACTGGCAGATGTGTGCGGCACAGTCTGAAGGCCAACAGCCCAAACCTTTCCAGTTTTGGGGATACCGCCGAACGGATGGGCGTCCCGGCATCCGCAACCATATCCTCATTCTGCCGACATGTGTCTGTGCCAGCGAAAGCTGCAGGATCGTTGCCAGTCAAATACGCGGTGCCGTGAACATCGTCTTCAACACAGGTTGTTCCGACGTGCAGGCCAACACCGACATGAGTCAGAAGATTCTGACGGGTTTTGCCTGCCATCCCAACATATACGGCGTGGTCATTATCGGACTGGGATGTGAGACCGTGCCCCATAGGAAGTTGAAGGAGAAAATAGGCATGCTGACACAGAAACCCGTTGTTTCCTTCGGCATTCAGGAGGAAGGCGGCACGTTGAAGACAATTGAGAAAGCAACCCGTGCCGCCCGCCAGATGGCACAGGAGGCCGGCATGCAGCAGAAAGAGCAATTTGATGCCTCGGAACTATATATCGGCATCGAATGTGGCGGGTCGGATGCCACTTCGGGTATCGCCAGCAACCCTTCGGTGGGTGAGATGAGCGACATCCTGGTGGATGTGGGTGCCACGACTGTGATGAGCGAGTCGATAGAATGGATTGGCGGTGAGCATATCTTGGCCAAGCGTGCTGCCACGCCTGAGATTCACAACCAAATCATAGAGGTTTGCCGCGAATACGAGGCACATCTTTCCGCAGCAGGACAGGATTGCCGCGCAGGACAACCCACGCCAGGCAACAAGGCTGGCGGACTTTCCACCCTTGAGGAGAAGAGCCTCGGATGTATCAGGAAAGGCGGTACGCGTCCCATCCGGGAGGTTCTGCCACAGGCGGTAAGACCTACAGAGAAGGGAGCCGTGGTGATGGACACTGCCGGATTCGACATCGCATCGGTCACCTCGATGGTTGCCTCCGGATGTCAGATGGTTGTATTCACCACTGGCAGGGGAACGCCAACGGGCAATGCAATAGCCCCAGTACTGAAGGTGACGGCCAACGAGCGGACATTTCACATGATGGAGGACAACATGGACGTTGACCTCAGTGCCGTCCTCCGTGGAGAGAAGAGCATTCAGCAGATGGGTATGCAACTCGTCGATACGGTAGCCGAGGTAGCCAATGGCCGGATAACGAAGGCCGAGGCATTCGGTTTTTCTGACATCGCTGTAGACCACGTTTGCAGATTTGTATAACTCCGGTCTCAGGAAATAATCCATATCATCACGATAACCAGTGAACAGACATCAATTAAACTATCAAACATTATGAAAAGAAACATCATCACCATCCTCATGGTAATCGCTGTCATGATGGCCGCTCATGCGCAAGAAAAGGTCATCAAACCCAAAAGCATCATCCCGATGCCGACAATCACAGTGGAAAAATGGGAAAAACTCTCCAACCAATATGGAGATGATTCTGAGGAGCTAATGAAATATGGCGACTTCACCGTCTACGAAGACTTGTATAGCGGCAAGTGCAGCTGGTACTGCGGAGGAGAGGTGAAGAGCGTCACAGCATCAAGCTGCCTGTCTCCCCAAAGCAAGTTTGACTACAAGGGCGAGAACGCCCACGATTTCAGCCACGAGAGTGTGTGGGCAACAAAGGGCAAGGGCATTGGCGAGAGCCTGACCTACACGTTCGAGGGGAAATGCCCTCGCATCACAACGGTGGAAATACTCAATGGCCATGTCAAGTCGGAGAAGGCATGGAAAGCCAACTCACGCGTGAAGAAACTGCGTGTATGGTACAACAACCGGCCTTATGCCATCCTCGCTTTGGAGGACAGCCGCACCCTCCAGAGCTTCGATGTCGGCATTCTCGGCTACAACGACGATGCAAAACCCGACTGGACACTGAAATTCGAGATTCTCGAAGTCTATCCTGGCTCAAAATATGGCGACACCGTCATAGCAGAACTGTATTTTGATGGAATCGACGTGCACTGACCTTATTCTTCTTGCCGCTTTTTAAATATGGAGAAGATATTGTAGCTGACGTTATTGTCGTACACATCCTCACCCTCACTGACCTTAACCCAGTTGACCACACGAATGGTGACGGGCAGAATGATGATTTCGTACACGGTTTTCAGCACAAGTTGCGAAAGCATCATCAGAGGCAATTCTTGGTTGGGAAGCACGCCATAGAAAGCCAATGGGAAAAAGATAAGGGAATCGGCACCCTCACCCCAGACGGTACTCATGATGGCACGTAAGGGGAATCGCTTGCCTTTGTCGGAAATCTTCATCCGGCTCATGACATAAGCGTTGACGAAACTCCCTGCGATGAATGAAACGAAAGAAGCCAGAGCTATGCGTGGCGTGAGACCGAAGATGGCATGAAAACCCGCCTCGTTCTCCCAATAAGGTGCCCCAGGGATGGCATCGGCAATCCATGCCACCGTCATGAAGGCAAAGTTGATAAGGAACCCCGTCCAAATCAAGACGCTTGCACGACGAAAGCCCCATACCTCGCACACCACATCGTTGATGATATAGGAGACTGGGAAAATCAGCAACCCGCCAGTGAGATGGAGCGGCCCGAACACCATCTGTTTCGTTTCGAGGATGTTGGATGCAATCAGACATACGGTGAAAATGATGCAGAAGTGCATGAACAGCAACGACACCATTGTCTTTCCCTTTTTGTTCGTATTATTCATATTATTTTCTTTTTTTACTGACTTGCAAAGGTACCATTTTTCAGTGAATTTCATATAGCAGATTGGTGATTTTGTTTTTCTTATAATGGGGACAAATTCCTCGTCAATGACGGAACTTACATGGCGGAAAAATAGTTCTCTCACGTGAAAAATTCCTCCGAATGGGGTAATTTTTTCAGATTATATGCTAAATGCGAACGTTCGCATTTATCATAAAATGCGAACTTTCCAAAAATGCGAACCTTTTTGTGACGATACCGATAGTAAAAGGCATTTCGGTTG
>CACXIP010000056.1 GCA_902767775.1 uncultured Prevotellaceae bacterium
TCAGGTAAACGTCAGGCTCGACAAGGCGCAAGGGCGACTGACCGTAGCCCCCAAGGTCGAACAAGTAGAGCTTTGCTTGGGGTGCAAGCTGCTTGTAGCATCTCCATGACTTCTCAAAAGTGGAGTTGCGTCCGGTGCTGTCCCACATCTGCATGTCGGTGAACATCATCACCTTGTCCATCACCTGCTTTTGCTCGATGAGCCAGTCAACTACCTTATAGCCGTTGGTGCTGTAACCCACCTTGCCCTCAAGTCTCTCGAGCTGGCGGGTTGCCATCAGGATGTTGTCGGCAGGTATGTTTTCCACACTCCATTCACTACCGAAGATACCGGCGATGACCTGCTTGCAGCGGTTCTTGAGCAACATCGACAGCAACAGACCGATGTCGAACAGGCGCACGGTGCTCTTGGCGTTGACTTTTGTCCACATGGAACCGCTGACATCAGAGGCGATGAGCACACGGGTGTTCTCATCGAAGCCCTTAATGTTGGCTGCGGAATGGCGGACGGCTGTCTCCAAAGCCGACATCAGTGCAGAGGTGCCGGTGCTGTTGACCTGCTCCACCTCACGGTAGGCCGAGAGGTAACGACACGTCAGCCTGGAGCATGTTGCGCAGGTTGCGCATCAAGGCCATATAGCCCAGCTTGCCGCTGCGGACGAGTTCCTCCCACTTTTGGCGGAAGGCCGTCTTCTCCTCATCAGAAGCGAATGGCTGCTGGCCGAGGGCAGACAACTCCGTCTCCCAGGTATAGGGAGTCTCCAACTGGCGGTTCACAATCTTGTCGAACAAAGCCTGCTGCTGCTCGTCCTTGGCCTTGGGGTGGACGAGGAAAAGCGCGTCGCGGAGCTTCACCTCGAGGTTGTCACGGTCGTACTTGGCGAACTGGTATTCGTCGAAGCGGTTGAAAGCACGCTGAAGGCCGTTCTGTACCTGGCGCGAGAGTTTGCCGAGTTTCTTGCGGGGGTCGGCGGACGGATTGCGCCATTGATAGCACATCAGCAACTCCATGATCTCGTCGGCACGCAACACCGTCTTCTCCACGGCACGGGCCACGAGGTCATCACCGTTATGCACCTTGGCCAACTCCACGAGCAACAGCAAGGGGATGCTGCGCAGATGCATCTGTGTGCGTGCATAGACGGCGAGACGGGCGACGAACTCCGGCGACACCTTGCCCACCAAGGCGGCGATGCGGTTGACACGCTCGTCCTGCTTCTCGTAGCACAGGTCGCTCAGCGATGCTGTCACCACGGCGGTGTACAACTCCAACTCAGGGGTCATTTCAATTTTGAATTCCAGTTCATCTTCTTTACATCTTTTATAGTTAAACATCAAATAAAACGGTGCTACATTCGTGGAGAGCCTCGGTTGTGAAAACCTGTCCAATGATTAGTTGTACTCTTGAAGTATCTCTACACTACGGCAACCGCTTATGGTGGCAGGAGCGACGGGCGGACAGACGGTCGGGGTATCGCGGTAAGTTCCCCTCAGATGGTAGCGAAGTATCCGTCGTCCTACGGCATCCTAATATTGTCGCGGAGGCAGGACTCGAACCTGCGACCTCAAGCTTATGAAACTTGCAAGCTGACCATCTGCTCCACTCCGCTGTGAAATATGAAAAGCAAGGCGACAGGCGAAAAGACACTTATGACGATGCTCTTACCAACTGAGCTACATGGAATTTCTTCCATGGTCGGACTTGAACCGACGACCCCCGGCTCCGTAGGCGAAGTAAGTCTTATCTACGGCACTTGCTAAATATGTTTATGAAAAGCAAGGCGACAGGCGAAAAGACACTTTTTACGACATTCTACCAACTAAACTACATGGAATCTCTCCACGGCAGGATTCGAACCTGCGTCTTCGGCGTGACAGGCGAAGTAAGTCTCATCTACGGCACTTGCTGAATATGTTTGTGAAAAGCAAGGCGACAGGCGAAAAGACACTATACGTTGCTCTACCGACTGAGCTACGTGGAATTGCTTCCAACGGCCGGACTCGAACCGGCGACACACGGCTTAAGAGGCGAAGTATGTCTCATCTACGGCACTTGCTTATTATTTGTGAGGCGACAGGCGAAGAGGTTTTCTGAACTACACCAGCGAACTGGCGGCGGGAGTCGGACCCGCGACTTTCGAAACCGTAATTCGACGTTCTAACCACTGCGAAGCAATCCTCTCCTACGGCACTCACATTACAAATCGAAGTAACCCCTCGCTACGGCAATCACCACCTTTGTTTTCACTCACTCAAAGATCACTTTTCTTCTAATTGAGTGCAAAGCTATGACACCACTACGCATTGTTTTTGCGTAAATGGGGAAAAGTTTTGAAAAAATCATCAAAAAAACACATTTTAAGGGTTCTACGCAAATAGAATGCGTAGAAATTGCCTATCTTTGCTCTTGCATTGAATACAAAGGTAATTGAGATGAACGATTTTGATGTTATCCGTCAGGACGGGCGGTTGCTTTATGAATACATCCGGGGCAGTCACCTCTACGGACTTAACAATGAGGACAGCGACATCGACACAAGCGGTGTCTATGTCTGCACTCGTGACGAACTCTTCGGTTGCTTCGGCTACAAGCCTCAGGTGACAGACAGCCGCCACGACAACACATGGTATGAGATAGGGGAACTGGTCCGTCTGCTCCTGAAATCCAACCCTACGGTGTTGGAGAGTCTTTTTGTTCCGCAGGAAAAGGTGCTCGGTGACATCCATCCCATCATGCAGATGGTCATCGACCAACGCGACCAGTTCATCAGCAAGCAGTGCTTCAACCCTTTCTTCGGCTATGCCAAGTCGCAGATAGAGAAGGCGCGGGGACTGAACAAGAAGATTGTCAACCCTGTGACCGAGCGCCTGACCCCATACGATTTTATCTATACTTTCAAAGGCCAGGGCAGTATGAAGTTCAGCGACTGGCTCAGCAACCGCAGCCTGCATCAGGAGTTCTGCGGTCTTGTCAACGTGCCCAACATGCACGACATCTATGGCGTGTATTATGACTTCGGGGGCATACCGCCGCCTTCCCAGACTGGAGAAGTGATGATAAATTCCTCTCTTTCTGTCAGGATTACTATAGCGAAAGGGATAGGATTACGGTCATCGAAAGGCTGTCGCAGATAGTGCCCATAGGCTACAGGGGTGTCATCAAGAAGGATGCCAAAGCCGATGAGATACGGCTTTCCTCCATCGACGACAAGCACACCCGTCCGATGTGCTTCATCTCCTACAATCAGAGTGGATACTCCACCCATTGCCGTCAGTATTCAGAGTACCAGGAGTGGGTGAGCAAACGCAACCCGAAACGCTATGAGTCGAACCTCGACAAGAACTACGACTCGAAGAACATGATGCACTGCTTCCGGCTGATGCACATGGCTGCGGAGATAGCGGAGGGTAGGGGAGTGATCCTGCAGCGCACCGAGGACAGGCAGTTCCTAATGGATGTCCGCAACCATAAGTTCGAGTATGAGGAAATCATCGAGATGCTGGAACGTGACAAGGAACGGATGAACCAGCTGATGGAACTGTCCATCATCCATGAGAAGATTGACACGGACTTTGTCAATGACTTGATGATTGAAATTCGGAAACAACAATTCGGAATGTAATATGAAGACACTTCCTTTTGATATCAAGAAGGCCGGGCAGATTGTCGTATTCATCGGCATACAGGCCAGTGGGAAGACCACCTTCTATAAGGAATGGTTGGCTCCTCATGGTTATGTCCATGTCAATCTCGATACCCTGCGCACACGTCCCAGGGAGTCACAGGCCATCCAGGAATGTTATGACCGTGGGCAGTCTTTCGTGGTTGACAACACCAATCCCGAGAAAAGCGATAGGGAGAGATACATTCCAGACGCAAAGAAACATGGCTATGAGGTGGTAGGCATCTTCTTCCAGAGCAGGGTGAGGGACTGTATTGCAAGGAATGAGAAGAGGGATGAGAAAGTTCCCGTGAAGGCGATTCCCTGTACACAGAACAAATTGCAGCTGCCGGACTATGCCGAAGGGTTTGACAAACTCTTTTTCGTGAGGATAAATGATAATGAATTTGAGATAACAGACTGGAGAGAATAAGAAGATGGATTTCGACACCCTTGACAAACAGATGCGAAGTTTCGAGCAGTCACTTGACAGGATGATGCTCGAAGGCATCTACGTAGTGGCCCGTCTCGATGGCCATGGCTTCACCCGTCTCACGAAAAAGGAGTGGGATTTGGAGAAACCGTTCGATATCAGGTTCCGCGATGCCATGGTGGCGACATTACGCCACCTGATGGACTGTGGTTTCCGCATCATCTACGGCTACACCCAAAGCGATGAGATATCGTTGCTCTTCCATATCGATGACACTACTTTTGGCCGCAAGGAAAGGAAGTTGCTTTCTATCCTTGCCGCAGAAGCCTCTGTTGCTTTCTCCATGGAAACCGGAAAGGCTGCGGTCTTCGACTGCCGCCTGATACAACTTCCTAATGCAGGTTATGTGGTTGACTACTTCCGATGGCGTCAGGAGGACTCACACCGAAACTCATTGAACGCACACTGTTATTGGCTGCTCCGAAAGGAGGGAGTTTCGGCAGGTGATGTCCAGAAGCAGATTGACGGCTTGTCCAATGCTGGCAAGAACGAGTTGCTTTTCTCCCGCGCCATCAACTACAACAACCTGCCTTTGTGGCAGCGCAGGGGAGTGGGGATGTATTTCAAGGAGGTGGAGAAGAAAGGGTATAACCCAGTGACCAAGGAACACACCACCTGCATCAGGCGTTCCCTTTATTTGGAAGAGGAATTGCCCATCGGCGAACCATATGCAGAACTTATCAATACAATCATAAAAGCAAACGACCATGCCAGCAAACAAGAATGCGTTGATACGCTATAAGACCATTGACAACTGTCTCCGCAACCGCTATCGCCGTTGGACGCTCGAAGACTTGGTGGAAGCCTGTTCCGAAGCCCTGTATGACATGGAGGGTATTCGGAAGGGCGTTTCCGTACGCACCGTGCAGGGCGACATCCAGATGATGCGCTCCGACAAACTTGGCTATAATGCTCCCATCGAGGTGTATGACCACAAGTACTACCGTTATGCAGACAGTGATTACTCCATCATGGACATGCCGATGTCGCAGAATGACTACGAGGTGATGCAGGAGGCTGTTGACATGCTCCGGCAGTTGGAGGACTTCGGGCAGTTCTCCGAGATGGCGGATGTGGTGAGCCGCCTGCAGGACAAGCTGGCCATCACGCGCAACAACCGCAAGCCCATCATCCATTTCGACAGCGTGCCCGACCTGAAGGGAATCCGCCTACTGAACCCCTTGTACAACTATATCGTACACAAGCAGACGCTGCGCATCATGTACCAGTCGTTCTCGGCAAGACAACCATCTGAATACATTCTTTGTCCGTATCTGCTAAAAGAGTTCCGCAACCGCTGGTTCCTGTTTGGCGCAAAGGCAAGCAATCTCTTGCTGTTCAACCTTGCCCTTGACCGCATCAAGAGTGTGGAACCGGTGGATGTCCCGTTCCGGGAGAAACCCGAATTCGACTCAGAGCACTTCTTTGATGACGTGATCGGGGTGAGCAAGAATATCGGGAACAAACCACGTACCATCAAGTTCTGGGCCAGCCGTGAGCAAAGCAAATACATCAAGACCAAGCCCATTCATCGCTCCCAACAACTTATCAGAGAAAATCCTGAAGATGGGAGTTGTGTCTTCAGGATTGATGTGGTCATCAACTTCGAGATGTATTCGGTCTTCATGTCCTATGGTCCCGGCATCAGGATTATCTATCCCCGGAATGCGGTGAAGTATATGCGTGACAAGCTGAAGGAAGCTCTTGACCTGTATGAGGAAGAGGATGGTGAATCATAAAATGAAAGGAGCGGTTTTGCCGCTCCTTAATCATAAAATGTCAATTCAATTACCACAATGCAACTCTGCCGTAAGAGCCCATATCGAGAGTCGCCCCAATGCTTTGAACACACGGCTCATTGTTGCTATGGTAATGCTTTTGCTTCGTTCAAGTTTTGAGATTTGGGATTCTTCACTCCTATACGCTCACCTAATTGTTCTTGGGTGAGGTTTGGTTGGAGTCTGGCCTGCCTGATGGTCAAGATACTTATGTGAACTTTTTTTGAAGATGTATATCTTGGAGATAGTTCATAGAAGGGAAGTTCTTGTGCTGTTCAATGAACTTGTCAAGCGGGTAATGGTTGTACCCAAGGCAATCGCAAGTGCCGAAGTAGATGCCCGTGATATGGACTCTATGAGATAAGTCTCTGACATATTGTTCCAGCCAGCGGCGATCTCTGGGTCGCCTCAGGTTGATATCGGCGATTTGGGTCGTGTGGTCATCATATTCTTCTTTGAGTGAGACACGATAGCAATCATTGTCACCGAAGAGGGCGGAGACCTTGATGATGTAATAGCCACCGTCCTTAATGGGTCTGTAGGAGACGATTTGTGGTGGTTGTATTTGGTTCATGTCTTTGAGTTTTAGATTTGAACAATGGTGAGGAGAAGGTGGGGGATTACCCCACCTCGGTTTCTTTGATAGAGATGATGACACCCTCGTTGTCAGAGTCTCATGTGCAGTGGAATTTCTGGTCGGTGTCGGTATAGACCACATAGGCGGCACCGGTATTCTTTCTGTATTCCATTTCCTCGTCTCTCCAAGTCTTGAGCTGGTTGAGAGCCTGTTTTTTAGTCTTGAACAGCCTTGCGTCGACGAATCCGTTGGCATCGGGTTCGGAGGCGGAAATGGTGACGTGTGTGATGACGAACAATGTCTGTGGTTGTGTGTTCATTTTGCTGTGTTTTGAGTGGGGGAGTGGTTGGCTCCCCCGTTACCTTTTCTTTATTGATTGTTTTCATTTGGCGTAGTTTTTGTCAGGTAGACGATACCGCCAATGATGGATGTGATGAAGATGGCTGCGACGGGGTGGGTCTCTGCTATTGCCACCACGATGCACAGCAGTATGCAAACGATGTGGGTCAGGATGACTGCGCCAATTGAGGAATGCATCATCGTTTTTCATCCGCCACTCGTCATCAAGGTCTTCGATATCCTCTAATCTTTTGAGGGGAGTTGCAGGATGGTAGTTCTCATTGATGTAGTCAAGCATTGCTTCGAGAGTTGTGAAATACACGTCATCATAGTTTCCTTCAGGGTCGCAGAGGTCGATGTGGTACCGGTCGGGGAAGTATTTGCCTTCAATGTCGTTGGTGAGGTACTCACCCATACCTTCCTCCTCAGATGCAAAGTAGTATTTGATGGATGGGAATTTCTGGCAGATGAAGTCGAACACCTCGTTCATCGGACCCCAAGCGGTCTCAGTAGTCAGCCGGAGGATGTTGCCCGTGCGGTTCTTGTCATCC
>CACXIP010000057.1 GCA_902767775.1 uncultured Prevotellaceae bacterium
GGGCTGCAGCAGGCAGCGATGCTGCTTTCGAGGAACTGTATCGCCGCTATGCCCGTCGTTTGAAAGGATTCTTCTTCATGCAATTAGGTGGTGACGAAGAACTGGCAGCCGATGCCACACACGACGTATTCCTCCGGGCTTACGAAGCAAGAAGCCGCTATGAAGAAAGCCACAAGTTTGACACATGGCTCTTCACCATCGCCTACAACCTTTGCCGCAACCACTATCGCAGCAATGCCTACGAGGCGCAGCTATTGTCCACCCTTGATGCAGAGCCTGTGACGGATCAACTGATTGAGGTGAGACTGGACTCCGCGACCCTCGACCAAGCATTGGAAAAAGTGCTGGCAGAACTGACCCCGACGTTGCACCAAATCTTCTCTCTCCACTATCAGGAGGAACTGACCATCCCGCAGATAGCAGAGATTGTCGGCGTTCCTGAAGGCACCGTCAAATCTCGTTTGCATAAAACCATGAACATCATCCGTAAAAAACTCAAGAAATATGAAAAAGACCATATCTGACATCACTAATGAACAAATCATCCAATCGGCACGCCGACAGCGACAGTCTGTCAATAGTCGCATGGAAGTTGAACCGTGGAAACCTCGCCATCATCATGGCCGTGGCATTGCCGCAATTATAACCATTGCAGCCAGTTTGTTGAGTTTCATAGCAGGCTACGGCATTCATTCAAAAATGTCCCAGCCAACAACTCAACCATTGGCACAGGTCGTTCAGGTGCAGCACGACACCATCATGATGACAGAGACAATCCGGGACACCGTCTATCAGACGCGCATTGTCACCCAACATGCGAAACCTAAGAGAGTTCAGCCAACTCCAACAACCAGGCAAAGGATGCTTGCTTCCAAGGAGGCTCAAGAATCCCCAACACCCTCCCCTACCCGTCAATCATCAGCCGAGCAAATGGCCTGCTCCATGCTCTGTGATGACATCCCTTACGCCCTATTGGCCACTCCATGATCACTTTTCCCAATTTATTTGTTTGTCCTTGCAATGTTTGACTGTTTTTGCTCGTATATGTAAATAGAAGACCGTAAGAATTCATGACAAAGGCAGAACAGGAACTGATAGAAGGACTTCAAAGGCAAGACCCAAAGGCGCAGTGTCTGACGCTACAACGCTATGGCAAAGTCATTTTCGCCCAGATGGCGAGATTGGTGCCTGGCAAGGAAAATGCCGAGGAGTTGTATCAGGATGTCTTTGTCAAGGCATTCACCCACATCGGGCAGTATGACGAGACGCGGTCGTCACTACGAACGTGGCTTTCACGCATAGCCTATAACGCTGCAGTAGACTGGCTCAGGCACCAAAGGCAGCCAGTGGTCTATTTTGAAGACCGCGAGGGCAAGGCCGAGGCGTTGTCCGACCAAGAGGTGGACGAGACATTAGGCCATCCCAATGCCGAAACCGTGCAACTGATACGCGCTGCCCTCAAGCACCTGCCGCCAGAAGAACGGGCTGTCATCACCATGTTCTATTATGAGGAGATGAGTTTGAAGGAGATAGCCTTCGTCACCGGGAGCATCCCCACCACCATAGCCTCGAAACTGAGCAGAACGAGAAAGAAACTATGCAGAATCATCAAAATGCTACAATCATGAACAAGGGCAATCATTCGATACAGCAGGATGAAAACCTGCGCGAGGCACTCAGACAAGAGGAGGCTGCGCTGCCGCAGATGCCTGCCGACCTGAACGACCGGCTGATGAAGCGTCTGCACCATGAGAGGCGGCAACGCCATTTCGCGGTCTGGCCGTGGGTGGCTGCCGCCTGTGTGGCCGCAGTGGTGGCTGTGTTGCTGCCTTCAAGAGAGAGTCGTGACGAGGCGATGACAGGTTCTGGTGAATTGCAAACGCGAACCAGTTCGCTTGCCACCGGACAGGACTCAAGAATTAGCCTGCAAGAAACAAAGGATATGGCATCCCCAACAACAGTTCAGGACAGTCGGATGACAAATCCAGATACTCACAACCGTAGGACTGCAAAAACGATTGGACGGGAAGCAGAGTTGGAAACAAAGACTCCACGGTTGCTGACACATCCTTCATCACCCGTTGCAAAAGTTCATCCGGAGGAGCATGGTGAAACGACACAAAAGGCTGAAGAGTTGTTGGCGCAGGGAAAAACAACAGATATGTCCCAGGAAATGACAGCAATTGATGAAATGGCATCTGCAGACTTGCCTCGCGTACAGGCGAAGCCCCAACAGGTAGTGCTCACCGAGCGCGACATCCCCATCAGCCGTCCAGAAAACTATCGTTATACCCCGGAAGAACTCGCCTTGATGCGACGACAGGCCAATGAAGCCTATGTGAAGTGGATGGAACTGGAAATGGAAATCATGAAATATCAATTTGAACAAATAGCAAAACAATAAAAACATCATCAATATGAAACGTATCATCTCATTGCTGCTCATCGTCTGCAGCACCCTTACGGCTTTTGCTGACTCTTCAGCCGACCAACCGAAGCGGCCGGAGAAAGTCATCGCCAACCTGAACGCCATCATCAATCTCCATGGCCACAAGGCAGGACAGTCGTTTGCCATCAACAGAAATCCGAACACCAACATCATCGAGTCGAGCGAGAAGATTGCCACCTTCTCCTGCAATCTGAGCGACGCCTCTTTTGAAACCATCGCAGAGAGTTTCATGGCTGATGAGCCGCTGTGCTATCAGATACTGCACATGGTGCCCGGCAACAAAGAGGTTTTCAAACTCAAAGTAGTAACCAACGAAGGTTCGAAGAACATCCTTCTCCGCTCAAAGAATGAACAGGAAATGTGGCTGATGTGTACGAAGAACCCTGAGAACCCACAACTGCGCGATGCCTACGCCATTGTCTGGGAGACTGGTGATACTTTTGGTGAAAAAGAAGTGGAAGGTACGGTCTATATGATCACGTCGCTGCGCCCGGATATCTATGAGAAGAGCGCGGAGAGCGACAAGCGGATGTTTAAGATTGAGGGCCGCGTAGATGCCAACATCGCCGACTCGCTCTACAACATCTACATCGCCGACTCGCGCGATGCTCTCTATGCCTTGGACGATGATGACTATGTGGCGTGCGTGCCCGTGGTAAACAAGCGCTTTGAGTTCCAGACCGAACTCGACCACCCCATGGTGGGCCGCCTTCGCTGCATCTTCCCCGACGGCTCACTCTGCTCCGCTTGGATAGACCTCGATTTCGTGCCTGGTGAGACTTACCGCATCACCGTGCACAATGGCTATTACGACGAAGACCGCGACTACGAGCGCCGCGTAGGACGACAGTCGGGCCGGAGCCTGTTGGTGACAGATTCCCCTCGCATGGTAGTTACTGATAGCATTTCATCCATTGTGGATGCCAATGAAATGGACCAGTGGGTGAAGACCATCTCTCCCGAACAGAAGATGCGTTTTGAGATGAAAGGGAAAGTGCTTGAAAGCGACATGGAGGCATTGCAAGGAATCTATGAGCAGGTTGGCGAACAGTTTAGTGAAGCCCAGGACTTTAATAAAAAGATGGGCATTGAGGGTGCGGGCAATGCTTGGACTCCCCATTTTGACTCGCTCTATGAGCAGATTGTCACTCTAAACAAAAAGATGGACGCCGATATCCAAGACTTCTTGAAAGAAGCAAAAGCCGCCCATATGCCATCATCCGGACTCATCCAACTCTATGGTAACATGTTGGGAGAAGCCTACTCCGAACAAAACAAGAAACTGACGGTGATGCTGTTGGCCGACCCCAGCAAGAAAGGGAAGAAAGCACAGAAATACGTGCAGAAGTTGATGGAGAAATACATGGAGGAAATGAACAAACTGGTGGATGAACCAAAATGGTGAATGAAAAAGCATTCCCAACAACGAAATAATGTCGACAGATTTTGATTCATAAGTACCCGGGAGAAGGCACGAGGCGCAGTGATGCGTCCCGTGCCTTATGTTTGCAAAATGAAATGATTATGAAAAACCTGCTGCCATCCATAAAACTCTGAACATTTGTTCAGACTTTCATCCTTGACAGCCACTTTTGGGGCATCGCTGAGTGTTTTATGAAAAGCAATGTTTACTTTTACACTCTGAAATGTTTACTTTTACACTCTGAAACTTGCCGCTGTCCACTTATGGACACTCATTGTCCGGTATCGGACAGTGCTTGAAGTGCCCCTATCCTCATCATCAATGAGTTGCAAATGTGGCACGATTTTCGTCATTGAAAAGAGCAATCGAAGATAAAATCGTAGAATATGGGAAAAATGGTTTACCTTTTTCGTTATCATTCGTGATAAGAATAGGGTATGACATACGAGAAGACCTCAAACATTGGGCGATGGCCATTCGCCCGATGCTTGCGGGGTTTCTTGTGTTTTTAACATATAAGTTGAATGTTTTCGAGAAATCGTCGTATATATAATAAAGGATATTGCAAATCAAATATGAAGAAGCAACTCATCATCACTATCCTGCTCGCCCTCGTCGCAATGGCGGGGCAGGCACAGACGAAGACAGCAACTGTCACTGGTTATTCACCCGCATTGAAAGACGGCACTGTCGCAGAATCTACTATCGACAATGTGCGCGTGGCATCAGACACCGTGAAGGGTGGACGTTTTACCCTGACCATTCCTGTGGAGGAACTCACGAAGAGTTATTTATTCCTTGAAGGAAATGGTTGCCCCAATCACCTGATGACCATCTGGCTAAAACCCGGTGTAGACGTGAAAGTAACGGGTACAGACTGTCTATATCCCTTGTGGAAGGTGGAGAGTCCACTGTCCGAACAGCAGACACTCAACCGTATTACGGAATATGGTTATGACACACTGGCAGAAACTTTGCGACTCAGCCTTGCCAATGCTCCGTGGGAAGAAGAGTTGCCTGTCTATATGAAATACTTGAAACAGACGATGGACGTTCTTCCCTCATTGCCGGTAGATGCTGCATCGCTCGAAGAGTTAGAAGGAGTGGCCATGATGGCAAGAAACTATAAGAATGACTTCCCGTATATGGAGCAGTTGAAGGAATTGGAAGCATCCACCGCTGCCCGTGCACCGAAAGGCTTTGAAGAACAACTGGCACTGATACACAGTCAGGTTTATCCGCCACATATCTTGCAAGTAGGTGAAGAGGCCATCGATGCCGAACTCATTGACATGCAGGGCCAGAAGCACCGTCTTGCAGAAGTGTTGGGACAGCCTGACCGATATGTGCTGCTCGACTTTTGGAGTCTGGGGTGCGGTCCTTGCCGTATGGCTGAACCAGAGATGAGAAGAGCCCACGAGCTATTGCAAGGGAAGTTGGAAATCATCGGCATCAATCAGGACAAATTCTCTGCTTGGCAAGAGGACAATTTCAGCAAAAACATCGCCTGGAAGAACTGGAACGATGGGAAGATGGGCAAAGCCGACGTCGAAAACCACTATTGCGACATGAAAGCCATACCCTATTATGTGTTGATTTCGCCTGACAAGCACATCCTTTGGAAGGGTGCAGGATATGGTGCTGGATGGTTCTTGGGTATGGCAGAGGCCATCAGCGGCCCCAAACAGGACAACACCGCCAACCTTCAATTTGCCATCCGGCAAGTCGATGCTGATGCCAATGCCACCACTATCAGTTTCCGCTATTACGGTCAAGAAGGCTATTGGTTCCGTATCGCCAAAGACTCCTATCTTGAAGCCAATGAAAAAAAATATAAACTGACAGCAGCCGATGGCATCACACTCGACGAGAACAACTACCCCAAAGTGAAAGCGACGGCAATCACCGAAGGAATTATGGGCAAACTGTTCTTCACCGACTTCACCCTCACCTTCGAGCCG
>CACXIP010000058.1 GCA_902767775.1 uncultured Prevotellaceae bacterium
GGATGACCTCGACACCAACCAGTACAACAAGAGTGGTGTGAACATCCTTGGTTTCGGTCCCATGCCCATCACCCGTGGCGAAACCATGCGCTTGACAGGTACGAAATTGGACAAAGTGAGAGAGGTGCTCTTCCCTGAAGGCAATCAGAAACTCACCCCGGCCACCACATTCATTAAGGGTGATTTCACGGTTCAGAACTCCGAGGAGATGACTGTGACGATTCCCGACCTGTGTGTGCCAGGAAAACTTCGTGTGGTAACCGAAAGTGGCGACACCATCAAATCTGCTTCCAGCATCACCTTTGCCGAGGAAGTTAAAGTGGCTTCCTTCTCGCCCACATCCATCCATCCGGGAGACATCCTGACCATCAAAGGAGAATATGTGTGGAACATAGGTCAGGTCGTCTTCTTCGACCATGTGACCGTTGATGCCGAAGACTTCGTCCGCAATACCCGCAACGAGATTCAGGTGCGTGTGCCGATGGAGGCCAAGAGTGGAGAGGTGGCTTATAACGACGGTTCCGACGGAGCCGAGAACACTGTGATTGGCAACCTCAGCGTTGATGCAGCCAAGGCAACGGGTGTATCGAATGCTAATCCCGAGTTCAACGAGACCATTACCATCACAGGTGAGAACCTTGACCTCGTCACCGCTATCGACTTCCCCGCCGTGGCAGATGTTTCCTTCACCATTATCAACAGCAGTTCTATTCGAGTGGTGGTTCCCGCCAATGCCGTTTCCGGTACCGTAACTTTGCACGCGGCTTCCGGACTGACCACATCGGTTGAGATCGCCGTGCCTCTGGCATCTGTCAGCAGCACCGATCCTATGGACGATGTGAAAGTTGGACAGACCATCACCATCACGGGTGACAAGCTCGACCGCATCACCAAGCTCTTGCTTCCCGGCATCAGCGAACCGCTTGAGAAGGGACAGTTCACCCAAAGTGCTACACAGATTACCTTCGTTGTTCCCAAGGATATGGGCGATGGCAGGGTGACACTCGTCCAGCACGAGAACTGGAGCGTTGAGTCTGGCAAGATTACCATGCATAGCGACCTGCCCGAACAGGCCATCTGGAGCGGCCAGTTTGTCTGCTCAGGATGGAATGGCAACCAGGATCTGGCATGGGGCGGCTTCGACTGGACAACCATCGAGCCAGATACCAAGGTGATGTTCTACTATAAGAAGAACAATCCCGGACAATGGGGTTGCATCAGCTTGCGCCACGGTAAGGATTGGGGCGGTCTGCCCTCTCCGATTCCCGGACAATTTGACCTTGATGAGGACGAAGGCGTGCTGAGCGTCACATTCCCGAAGAACGTGCTCGACGACATCATCGCCAACAACGGTCTGGTCATCACGGGCGACAACTACACCCTGACTAAGGTGGCAGTGCCGCTTCCTGTTACCGAGGTGACGATTTGGAAAGGCAACGAGGATTTGAGCGACGGTCGTCAGCCCTACATCGGTAGCGACGGTGGTGCCGAGTTTATCGCCAACAATGTCCACGCCGGACAGGTGGTGAAGTTCTATATCACCATAGGCGACGGATGGTGGTTCCAGGCGTTTGAAGGCCATTGGGCAGGCATGTACGCCGAATGGAATGGTGATAATCCCGATGCCGTAGCACAAGTTGCCGCTGAGGGATGCGTCAAGCTGAAGCTCACTCAGGCGATGATTGACGCAGCACTCACACCAGGTGGGTGGGGAGGCATCTTCGTGGTGCAAGGTTCCGTGACGCTGACCAAGGTCACCGTTGCCGATGTATAAGAGCTTTGTTCGCACTAACCATCAAGAGCGCTCCTCGCTACCGAGGGGCGTTCTTTCCCACTTCATATGGTGGTCATCGGACTGTTAGTTGGAATGACGGCTTGTGGCAGCGGCAGTGGCGATGATGATGGACCTGCTACTCCCAAAGTCAGCATCAATGTGCGTTCGTGCACCATCTCGTCAGGAACAGAATATGTTGCCTCCGAACTGAAGGAAGTGACCGTGTCCTACAACAACGTGGTTGCCGTCAGCCCGTCGGCCAACATCACGCTCAACGACGTGAAATGCTCGGCCAAGTCGAGTTCTAAGACATCCATGGACGTCGTCATCTCGCTCCCCGCTCTCGAGGAAGGCAAAACCTACACGCTGACCATCCCCGAGGGAGCCATCGTCAGCAAGGAAGACAACTCTATCCATGCACCAGCCTATTCTGTCACCTTCACCACCAAGGAGGGCGTCAAGCCTATCAGCAACGAAGCCACCGAGTTGGCCAAACGGCTTGGATGGGGATGGAACCTGGGCAACCACTTCGACACCAGTTCCGAGGAAGACGGCAAGCATCCGCAATGGGGCTACTGGGACAAGGCCACCCCGACTCAGGCTCTCTACACCAACCTAAAGAAAGCTGGTGCAAGCACGGTCCGCATCTGTGTCACTTGGGGTAACTATCAGAACACGGAAACATGGGCGATAGAGGCCGACTACATGGCCGAGGTCAAGCAAAACGTGGAATGGGCCGAGGCAGCAGGGCTCAATGTCATCCTCAACTCGCACCACGATGAATACTGGCTTAAGATCAAGGAAGCCGCCAACAACAACATTATCAATGACGCCATCAAGAACCGCATCGAAAAGACATGGAAGCAGATTGCCGAGACATTCAAAGACAAGGGCGACTTCCTCTTCTTCGAGACGTTCAACGAGTTGCAAGACGGACAATGGGGATGGGGAGATAACCGCACCGACGGCGGTAAGCAGTATCGCACGCTGAACGAATGGAACCAATTGGTGGTCAATACTATACGTGCCACGGGCGGAAAGAACGCCACCCGATGGATTGGTGTGCCGGGTTATGCTTCAAGTCCCGTGTTCGTGTTGGAAGACAGTTTCGTGCTGCCCAACGATCCTGCTAACCACATTATGGTCAGCGTGCACTTCTACGATCCCAACACCTTCACGCTCACGCCCGAAAATGGCGACGGTAAGTCGGAGTGGGGCCACACCGCAGCAGCAGGCAAGTTCCAGGATGGCAGCAATGAAGAGCATGTTGTGGAGACCTTCCAGAAGCTGCAGGAGAAGTTCATCGCCAAAAACATCCCCGTCTACATTGGCGAATATGGTTGCGTGATGCACAAGAGCGACCGCTCCAATCTCTTCCGCAACTACTATCTGGAGTACGTCTGCCGGGCCGCCCACACCTACAACATGCCACTCTGCATCTGGGACAACAACTCCGCAGGAGGCGGCAACGAGCACCACGGCTACTTCGATCATTCCAATGGCGCCTACCTGAACAGCCTTGAGCAGCTCGTGCAGACCATGATAAAGGCTGCCACCAGCAATGATGCCAGCTATACGCTCGAGTCAGTCTACAACAAGGCACCAAAGTAATGGAGTCAAAGAAACGGATACGTTAGAAGTAATGAAACTTCATCAACTTAGGTTGTGGCTCATGGCCGTTGCCTCGCTGTCGCTCTTCAGTTGCGGCGGCGATGGCGATAGCGACGACGAGTCACCCGCATCTCCCTCCTTGATCCTTCGACAACAAAGCATTGCCGAGGGGGCAGAGGTGGATGCCCGGACGACTACCATCCTGACACTTACCTACAACAACACCGTCAGTATCAGTCCTACGGCTGACATCAAACTCAATGGGGCGCAACTCAAAGCCACCAGCAACGCCATAACTACGATGGCCGTAGACATTGCCCTTGCGCTCAACGAGGGCACCGACTACACACTCACCGTGTCCCAGGGGGCCTTCGTGTCCACTACCGATGCCAAGGCCGTCAGTCCGGCGTTCACGCTGAGATTCAAGACCCAGGCGAAAAACGTCCCCGTCAATCCAGACATCTCCGCCACGCCCGTCATCGCCACCACTGAGGCAGCCAAGAAACTCTATAGCTATCTCGTGGAGCAGTATGGCAGGAAGACCATCTCCAACGTCATGGCCAACGTGAACTGGAACAACGAAGAGGCCGATCGCATTGGCAAGGCTGTGGGCAAATATCCCGCCATGAATTGCTACGATTTCATCCACATCTGCTTCTCGCCTGCCAACTGGATTGACTACACCAAGATTACGCCCGTGCAAGACTGGGTCAACGCCGGTGGCA
This sequence comes from uncultured Prevotellaceae bacterium, assembly GCA_902767775.1. Lineage (GTDB taxonomy): Bacteria > Bacteroidota > Bacteroidia > Bacteroidales > Bacteroidaceae > Prevotella. The sequence continues at coordinate 4,111 of CACXIP010000058.1, forward strand.
TCGTCTCGCTCATGTGGCACTTCAACGTTCCTAAAGCCGAAGGTTCCAACGACGTCACCTGCTCTCCGACGGAGACCACTTTCAAGACTGCCAACGTCTTCGCCGACGGCACCTGGGAAAACAAGTGGTTCTACGAGCAGATGGACAAGGTGGTGGCCACGATGCTGAAATTGCAGGACGCCGGCATTGCCGCCACATGGCGGCCTTTCCACGAGGCTGCCGGCAATGCCACATACAAGCAACAAGCCTCATGGACCAAGTCGTGGTTCTGGTGGGGCTACAACGGGGCAGGCACCTACAAGCGGCTATGGACCACCATGTTCGACTATTTCAAGCAGAAAGGCGTTAAAAACCTCATCTGGGTGTGGACGACGCAAAACTACAACGGCGACAGCTCAAAGTACAACCAGGACACCGACTGGTATCCTGGCGACGCTTACGTCGACATCGTGGCACGCGACCTTTATGGCTACACCGCTGCCCAGAACAAACAGGAGTTCACCGAGATCCAGGCCACCTACCCAACAAAGATGGTCATCCTTGGCGAATGTGGCAAGGACGTCAACTCCAACAGGTCGTCGGCTACGCCTGCCGACTTCTGGAGCGCTGGCGCCAAATGGGGCCAGTTCATGGTGTGGTATGGAGCCAACATGGAAGACAACTCATGGTGGAAGAAGGCTCTCGAAGACGCCAACGTCATCACACGTGACCAAGTGCCCAGCCTGAAGTGACACACCTCTAGCAACTCCCATTATACCATTTTATAGGGCTATTTCGGGAGTCTTACAAGAACAAACTCCAGTTCTTTCGGGCTGGAGTTTCTTATTTCCTCCTCATTTGCATGCGGGATTTCTAACCGACGACCGTATGTTTCGTACGGTCACCCTCATCAACACTCCTCTAAATGGTTTTTCGGGCTGATCTTATCGGGATGTGAGAGAAAAAAAACTTGTGATACTTTCTCCCTGACTGTCAACATCAGCTCAAAATTGAGCCCATGTAAAGGCAGCAGAGCTACTGGCTCAAAGTTTAAGGTTCAAAGAATAAAGTCAACACTTATAGTATAAAGTCAACGTTCTTATCCCGAGCTGGGGAATTAACTGTTAACTGAAAAAAGGGAGCGCCCCCTCTCCTACTTTACTTACAGTAAATATATCCAGATATACTGACGATTAGAAGATGGGCGTTCCCCTATGTTCTGCTTATTGCCCTCCGTTTTAGCGGGGTATGGCATGAGCAATAAGCGTTTGCTCGGCGCTATGACATCACGGAATGTCATTACGTTTGCAAATTTAACAATAAACAGGAGAACGGTTTTGGTCCAAATTAGTCCTTTTCCAGTTTTAATGTGAAAAAGACAAGTTAAGGGATTTCTTCAAAGGAAACTGGGCTCTGTGTTCATATAGATACGGCTGCATTTCCAATTGGAGTTGCAGCCGTTCTTCTACATATTTAAAATTTTCGTATTGATTTATCATTTGCTTATTCTTCTTCAAACCATAGGACATTCTCATCAACAGAGATGTCATCATTTATAGCGGTCGAATCCGTAATCT
>CACXIP010000059.1 GCA_902767775.1 uncultured Prevotellaceae bacterium
TCTGCAATAGCGGGCTTCTTGGCAAATTTCTCCTTCAGGAAGTTGAAGGCAATATTCAGATCACGGTCGAAGAGCCAGCAGACAAGTCCGAGGGCAAACATATTACGGCATTTCAGGATAGCCTTATTGTCCATCCCGGAATCGGCAAGTGCATCCTTTACCATCTTTGTGAGCGGACACTGGATCACGCGGTCAGGATCAACGCCCATTTCACCGAGGTAGTCTTCCGTCTGAAAGGCAGCCTTCTTCAGGTCGTTGGGACCGAAAGAGTCCGTATCTATGATAATCGTAGCCTGTGGCTTTGCATATTTCAACTGAGTCTTCAGCGCAGCCGCATTCATGGCCACCAGCACATCGGCCTTATCACCAGGTGTGTAAACCTTACCGGCACCAATATGCACCTGGAAACCAGAGACGCCCGTCAGTGATCCTTGCGGAGCACGGATGTCAGCGGGATAGTCTGGAAATGTTGAAATACCATTACCTACGGTAGCAGACACCGTAGAAAAGATGTTACCGGCCAACTGCATACCGTCGCCGGAGTCACCTGAGAAGCGGACCACCACCTGGTCCAATTCCTTAATGTCCAATTTTTCTGCCATAATATCTTGTTCTCAAAATTATGGCTGCAAAGGTCGTTATTATTATTGAAACGCCCAAATATTTTCGTTTAAATCTTCACTTTTCACCATAAAAAGTGCATAGAATGAGCGAGATTTGACATAAAACAATGATTTTATTGTATTTTCTTACACATTGGAACCATTCTTGTGATTATAAAATCCAATTTGAAAGTTGTGTGCGCATATCAGATTGAATATAAATACAGAACCATATCCCTAAGCTATATCCCTATTCACCATTGCACAGACACAAGAATCCGACCAAACGTTTTCGGCAGTCTCTATCATATCAATAATAGTATAGATGGGTAGAATGAAGCCCAAGACACTCACAGGAGCACCGATACCCGACATCAGGGAGAACGTCAAGAAATAACAGCCCATAGGTACACCGGCATTGCCCACGGCGGAGATAATGGAGATGAGCAACCATAGAAACATGGTGGTCCATGTGAGGGGCATACCACCATTCTGCATCACAAAAAGGGAGGTTACCAGAATAAAGGCCGCACAGCCATTCATATTGATGGTAGTACAAATAGGCAGCACAAATCGGGCCACACGCGACTGGGCACCAAGACGTTCCTCTGCACTTTGCATCGTCACGGGCAGCGTAGCAGCACTGCTCTTCGTGAAAAGAGCCATCAGCACAGCAGGCATCATCGCACGAAACGTATGCTGGGGATTGATGCCACGAGCCAACAGGAACAAGGGAAGGATCACGAAAAACTGTATCACATTGCCGCCAAGGATGACGGTCACATACTTACCCAATGAAGCCAAAGCCACACCAGCCGTGAGCTGGGATGAAAGTTGGGCGGAAAAAGCCACGATACCTAAAGGCAGTGTCCAGATAAGGCCGCGGATAAGCAAGAACAGCAAATCCTGAAGTCCCTGCAGGAACTTCACAACCGCCTGTTTACCCTCTGTTTCCGGCAGTCGTGCCAATCCCAGTCCTACAGCTATGGAAACCAAGAGAATACTGAGCACATTACCTTCCAGGAAGGGTCTTACCACATTATTAGGAATAACGGCAAGAATATGGTCATAGAAAGAAGCCTCCGGCTTCAATCCCAGGGAATCCACATTCCCCTCAGCGGCAGGCAAAGTCAGGTTTTCCGGAGCCACTACGACATAGAGCAGCAGTCCTACGGCTGCAGCCACAACAGTCGTGAAGAGGGTATAAAAAAGTGTTTTCCCGAAAATGAGACCTGTATCCTTCTGACGTCCGAACGAAGTGAGTGTGGTGATGACGGCCAATGCGATGGTAGGTACGGCCAACAATTGGAACAACCGCGTATAAACCGTGGCCACGAAATCCATCAGACTGTTGAGCCAACCCAAACCCAACAAACCCAAAACGGCACCTACGATGAGGGCAACTATCCATAACAGAAGATTCTTCATATTATATACTCCACATTATCGGTATTCTCGAGTTTGTCAATAAAGAAATAAACCTGCTTGCGCCACCAGGCCCAGTCATGGGCAGAGTCGTATCCACAATAGTCAACCCAGGCTGGCACCCCGTGAGTTTTCAGCAATGTATCCATCTGTCGGGTGCTTTCGAGCAAATCATCCTCCCACGCTCCTTGTCCCACACAGAGGATGATGCGCCGCTGGCGATAGATATCCCAGTAAGGATGGTCAGCGGGCATATGCTGCAGGAAATCATAGGGCGAGTTGTCGTAGACCAATGAATCCTGATAGTTCGGAAAGAAATAACCGGCATAGTAAAGACCACTCAGCGCCAACAATGAGTCAAACAAGTCTGGTCGGCGGAAAAAGAAATTTCCGGCATGGAAACCGCCCATTGAGCAGCCTGTCACGATAAAAGTCTCATTTGAGAAATGACGGACCTCGGGTATCAATTCATCCACAATATAATGAAACCATCGCTCATGTAACGATATTCGCTGATGGTGGTCGCCATTCACATCAGACCATGTCTCACGATCAATACTGTCCACGCAGATAAGGCGGATCTGCCCGCGGTCTATAAACTGCGAGAGTGTCCCCACCATGTCAAAATCCTGATAATCATAGAAGCGCCCATCCTGCGAGGGGAAGACCAACACGGGATGTCCTTTTCCACCATAGGTTTTATATTCCATATCGCGGTTCAGATTCCTGCTGTAGTGTTTTTTATATTGTATTTCCATTGTCGTTTATTATTGGCATAACGTATTGGTTTTCGCATTATTGTGAAATCAAGCCTTCTCATGGACATAAGCCACAAAAGACTCCACTTCCTCATATGTTTTCAATCGGACGGTGAACATCTGTTGTCCCATGGCTCCCGAGAGAATCTCCGGCATCCGTTCTTGCATGACCATCTGCTCAGCATATCGTTCCGCCACCTCAGCATCGCTGTGACAGTAACTGTAGATGTCGCGGCGAGAAGCAAAAGCACAATAGTATTCGTCCTTCCACGGCAACGACAAGGCATTGCCCGTATCATGCTGATAACTGGATGCCATCTGTGACTTATCATAGGCTATCATATCCGCCCAAATACGATACACATCCGTGCTGTGAGAGAAATTGATCATATCCGGCGTATAGCCTCCGGCGGGGCGCATATTCACCTCCAATGCCACGAAATCACCATTCTGCCCCAGTCCCTTACGGTCACAGTCAAGGCGGAAAAACTCCAGATGCACAAAACGGCTCTTCACGCCAAAGGCTTCCACCGTCTGCCGTCCCAATGCAGATAGTTTTTCAGGCATCACGGGAGCCACATAGTAAGACAAGTCCAACTGCCGGTTCACA
>CACXIP010000060.1 GCA_902767775.1 uncultured Prevotellaceae bacterium
ATTGATGCTTTTACTCAAAGTGGTGAGCAGATTACAATGATTGATACAGATTATTGGCAGACTGTAGAAGAACTCTTAGAACAGTAAATTCCAATTTATAAAGATTTAAGATGATACGTAATAAATGGCTTCTCTCTATCATACTGATATCGGTTTGCACCACCATATATGCGCAGCAGGATGCCAGCACCGTCAGGGGACGGGTGGTTGATGCCGATGACAGCCCTGTGATGTATGCCTCGGTCTGTCTGCTGGCTGCTGGAAAGGTTGTGGCAGGTGTCCTGACCGATACGACGGGTGTGTTTTTGATAAAAGGCACGTTCAGTGGGGAATACAGCGTGAGACTCAGTTCCATCGGTTATGAAGATGTTATGAAAACCATCCACATACCCATGGGGCAGTTGACGGATGTTGGCAGAATCGTCCTCACACAAAAGTCCACGCAGTTGGATGGCGTTGTCGTCTCGGGCAGAACAGCGGCGAAAAGCATCACCATGGAGAAGACACGCATCAATCCCGCCGCAACAATGAGTGCCGCTACCGGTTCGGTGCTTGATGTGCTCAGAGGGTCGCCCTCGGTCAGCATTGACAACAGCGGACAGGTATCCATTCGTGGCAACGGCAACGTCCTGTTCTTGGTAGACGGTGTCCCCACGTCGCTCGACGGACTTGGAAGCATCCCTGTCGCCAACGTGCAGAGTATCGACATCGTGACCAGTCCCGATGCGAAATACGACTCTGAAGGTACGGGAGGCATTATCAGCATCGTATCGAAGAAGCAGGCCACCGAAGCTTTCTCCTCGATGGCATCAGCCAACTACGGCATAGACCACTTCATGAACGGAAACCTGGCCATGAGTTATAACGTGGAACGCTGGGGGTTACGCATGAACTATAGCGGCAAACTGGAAAAAGACCATATAGAGAGCGAGTTGAACCGCCACGTTTTGCAGACTGGCAGCGACCTGGAGCAACTCATCGATGCCGCGAAGAAGACCACCGTTCATAACATCGGGCTGAACTTCAACTACAAGGCGACTAAACGAGACATCCTGGCATTGGATATGAAAATCGGTTTTCCGAGGATGAACAATTTGCAGACGATGCAGAACCATTACGTCACCGCCAGCAGCGCGAGTGACAAACTCCGACAGACGGACATCACCTTCAACCGCGAGATGGTGGAGGGTTCGCTGGGCTACAGACACTTATTCGATCCCGGTAAGCGCGAGGTCAGCATCATGCTGTCCCTTTCGGCCATCAACGGGCACCGGCCCTCATACTATTATGAAGCTGCGGATATCGCCAATCCCCTTCAACAAGTACAACGTTCAAAGTCGGGTGGTCGTCCACGCATAGCAGCATTTCAAATCGACTACATGACGCCGCTGGGCAAAGGCAATTTGGAGACGGGTGTGAAAATGACCTATCGCAACAACAACATCGACCACAAGATGTATGAGTACGACGAGCCATCCGACTCTTGGCAATTATCCATCCCCCTGAGCAACGACCTGCGCCACCGTGAATACATCCCCGCCGCATATGCCACGTACTCCTCGAAGTTTTCAGACAAACTGACGTACAAAGCCGGCCTGCGACTGGAATACAGCCGTGTGACTTTGCAGAACGACAAGGAGCATCTTGACGAAGCAAGCAACTGCTTTTTCGTGGCACCAAACCTGATGCTGAACTACCGTGTCAGCAAACCATGGCTGTTGTCGCTAGGGGTTTCACGAAGAATCTCACGCCCCACCTATCCACAACTCAATCCCTACGTCAATCTCATCGACAACCAGACCTATGAGACCGGCAACGTGCGGCTGGAACCCGAGAAGGTCAACAAACTCGACATCGGCTACTCCTACGCAGGCCAAACGCTGAGGGTGGTCGGCAATGCCTATCTCAACTACTCGCAGGACTATATCAATCAAATCACCTATCTCGACCAAAACATCCTTGTCATGTCATACACCAACAGCGACATGGACATAAAAACTGGCATCGAGCACAACATCCGATGGAATGCATTGCAGTGGCTGGACATCGATTTAGGTTCGAACATCTTTTATGCCAAATCACATGCCGACTGGCAGGGTACTTCCTTCAGCAACCAGGGATGGACGGCCAACAATAGCGCCACCCTGAACATGACGCCGCGGAAAGGGATGACCATCCAGGCACAATATTTCGTCACAAGTCCGCAGTATTTCCCCCAGTTCGCCACCAAGACCATCCATTACTGCAACCTCGGCATCCGGCAGCAGTTGCCCAAAACAGGACTGACTTTCTCCGCTCTCCTCACCGATATATTCAACACCCGAAGGTGGGACATCTCGTCAGACAATCCCGTCTATACCCTCGTCAACACTAGCAAGAACCGCAGCCGTGTCCTATGGTTTGGCGTCAGTTGGAACTTCCACTCCCATAAGTCCGTAGGAGCACAGAAGGAAGGCACCCAGAGACCCGGTGAGTCTCGGGGAGGGCGCCAACAGGAGGAAGACCGAAGCGTCATCAGGTTGGGAGAATAAATACAAGACAACAAAATGCATTATTGTCGAATAAATCGGGATTTATGGAATACTATTATCCTTTTGGCGAAATTGTTAAGCGCTTGGTGCAACAAGACAGAACTCCCAAACAAGTGTTTGTACTTGGCGTATATGCCAGTGCAGTACATGCAAGATGGAAAAGAGGAAATGAGATCATATGTCAGGCATTGGCAGTGGCAAGTGAGCCAAGGATTTTTTGGGATGGAAATCCTGAAGAAGCCAAGGAAATTATCAACAAAATTCATATACCAGATGAGTTGGGTACCTTAGAGCCAGCCGGGAGTCATTTAAATGGACCTTCAGCAAAAGTTCTGGATGAACATATACTTTCACCATTGGGATATAT
>CACXIP010000061.1 GCA_902767775.1 uncultured Prevotellaceae bacterium
TGGTCAAGATAAGAGTATTGTCAACAGCGAAGTGATGATGGACGATTTGTTTGCCAAATGAATCGTCAATGCTTCAAAAAATGTTATTAAAAACTCCCCCATTTCTTGCAAGTAAACGGGGAGTCTCTAATCATAGGAACTGGCGTGTAATTCTCAGATTGTTATACCTTCTATAGTCCGCCGTCAGCAATCCATATATGTTTTTCGTTGTCGTTCCTGACCCCATTTACACGGATTGAAGGATGGTGAGGATGAAACCTGCACGACACCCCGACAATGACTTTTCTGCAAGGTCGAGCATGCCACCTTGCTGTATCATCATGCGCCGGCTCAGTGAGAGGCCGATTCCGCTGCCACTGCGTTTCGTGGTAAAGAATGGAACAAAGAGCGACTGACGGTTTTCTGCGGGAATGGGCAGACCGTCATTGCCAATGTAAAGCATAAGTTGCTGATGATTCGACGGCTCCTCTATCTGTTGTACAACCATTCTCTTAGCTTCTGCCTCCACTGCGTTCTTCGCTAGGTTCATCAGCACTTGTCGTAACATGCCCGCATCAGCACATACTGTAATGTCTGTGTGAACGCCAACCTCCCAAGTCAGTCCAGGGTAGGCGTTACAGACGTCGCCAAGCAATGACCGTAGTGGAACGTCTGTCAAAACTGGTTTCTCCAGTTCCGACATCTTGCGGTAATTCACCACGAAGTTGTTCAAATGGCGGCTGGTGTCGAAAATGGCCTGAATGCCTGGTTCAAGAGGAGAGCCTTTCACATCGTCACGGCCAAGCATGGATTGGCTGATGCTGGTGATGGGGGCAGTGGCATTCATTATCTCATGGGTCAGCACGCGGGTAAGCCGTTCCCATGATTCCACTTCATTCTGATTCATTTGCCGACGAATGGTCTCTCCCAATTTGTTCAGCGTTTGTTGCATGGCCCGTTCGCCCGGCAAAAGACCATCGACAGGAAGACGGAACGTGAAATCGTGATTGCGGATTGCCTCCTGCATCAGATGCGCACGAAGTTTTAGGGAACGCTGCCGACGAACTTCCCATATTACGAATATAATCCCTATTACGACAAATAACAATATCCAAATCATTGCTCACGCTTCTCATTATTGTCATCTAATCCAACCGCTTCATCTTGTTATAGAGGGTCTGCCGTGTGATGCCTAGCATCTCTGCTGCGCGGCTCAGGTTGCCGTGGCAGTGGTCGATGGCGCGCCGGATATGCTGCGCTTCCATCTCGTCGAGGGTGACAATCTCATTTTGCATGTCGAGTACGTCTTTCAGTTTGCGTATCAACTCGTCATTGTCCCAAGGCTTGGCAATGAAGTCCGAGGCACCGCTTTTCAGTCCCTTCACGGCCAGGCCGACATCAGCGTATGCCGTCAGCAGCACGACAGGAGTCTGAGGGTGGTGCTTGCGGATGGTGCGCAACCACAGAAGGCCCTCGTTGCCACTGTTCACTCCGAGGGTGAAGTTCATGTCAAGCAAGACCATGTCGACGGGCTGTTGGACCATCATCTTCAATATGTCATCGGGCTTGGTGGTGGTCAGTATCTGCTCAAAAGTGGAGTCGAGCAGATAGCGCATGGCGGTCAGCACGGCGGCATTGTCATCAGCGATTAAAATAGTTCCATACTTTTTCATGGGTGCTAAGGTACAAACAAACCGTCAAAGAATCATACGTCGAGGTGTATAATTTTTAGACAATCAACTTTCCACCGTACGAAAAAGATTGCTGGTTTCTCAGAACGACCATATCTTTGCAGTGAACAAAAGAAAAATGGTATGAGAAAAATCATATTTGCCATACTGGCGTTTTATGTTGCACAGACGGAGGCCCAACCCCGTTTGACGGTTATGCAATGCATGCAGTATGCCGTGGAGCACAACCATGAGGTGAGGCGTGCAGAATTGGAACTCGACAACTACAAAGTGGCCAAAAACAGTGCTGCCGGACGATTCCTTCCTGCCGTGGATGCCAATATCGGTGCGCAGTACAACTTCGGTAGGGCGATAGACCCTGAGACCAACGGCTATACCGATGTAAGCACCTTTTATAATGGTTATTCCGTACAGGTCTCGTTGCCGGTGTTCGATGGCTTCAACCGCTTGCATGCGCTGAAGGCTGCCAAGGCGGGTGTGCTGATGGGGCACCAGGCTCTGAGGCAGCGACAGGACCAGACCGCACTCAGTGTGTTGCAGGCCTACGTCAATGTAGTGTATGATGAGGGTATGGTCAGGATGGCTCAGGAGAAACTGCAGGAAACAGAACTGCTGTTGCGGCAGACACGCCTGTTGGAAGAGGTGGGGCGCAAGAGTGCCGCCGACGTGGCATTGGTGGAGTCGCAGCATGCCGAGGCCGACTATGAGGTCACCCGCCAACAGAACCTCCTTGCCGCCGCCTTGCTGGAACTGAAAAAAGAGATGGCCTATCCGTTGACCGACAGCCTCGCTGTCGTGCCGCCGGCAGATACCAAGTGCTCGGCTACTGGTGTTCAGCCTTTCTGCTCACCATTGCTCCCTGTCTTGCAGCAGGCTCAATATCAAGTGGAAGCATCCAAGCATGAGTGGAGCCAGGCCCGTGCCTCCCTTTTCCCCACTCTCTCACTGAGCGCGGGCCTG
>CACXIP010000062.1 GCA_902767775.1 uncultured Prevotellaceae bacterium
GTGGAGTTTCTACCTCATCTTCTCGATGCTCAACGTGTATGTGCAGACGCAGGTGAAGTGCGCCCGTGGCCGCGCCGACATGGTGGTGTTCATGCCCGATGCCATCTATGTGATGGAACTGAAGATCAACGGCACTGCCCGCGACGCCCTCGATCAGATAGAGCAAAAGGGCTATGCGCTGCGCTATGCCACCGACGGCCGCCGCATTGTGAAGGTGGGCATGGGCTTCTCCGTGGAGAAACGTGCCATGACGGAGTTCATCATTGGGCAGGAGTGATAATAGCCATGCCTGTCAAGATTTTACTGACTTTGATTTGCACCACTGAGGTGAGTGAAATTTTAGACGTGGCATAATCACAGACAACTTTTGTTGCTTAGTAATTTGTGAATAATGTTATAACAAAGCGGTGCGGATTTTTGAATATAATATGGAAGTCATACAAAGTTTCACCATCAACCACACTCGCCTGAAGCCAGGCATCTATGTTTCACGCGAAGATAAAGGTTTCACTACTTTCGACCTGCGCATCACCGAACCCAACAAAGAACCCGCTGTTGCTCCTGCCGCCATGCACAGTTTGGAGCACCTCATGGCAACTTGGTTTCGCAACAGCAAGGTCAAGGACGACGTGGTCTACGTAGGGCCTATGGGCTGTCTCACCGGAATGTATATCATCATGACGGGAACATACACTGTGGAGGACATGCGTTGGCTCACCATTGAGTGTCTCCAATGGATTCTCACCCAGACTGAGGTGCCGGCCACGCGTCCCGAGGCCTGCGGCAACTACCTACTTCACGACCTGCCAATGTGTAAATGGGAGAGTGCCCGCTATCTCGACCGCCTCCAACATGACTTTCATTGCGAGTACACCAAGTTGCAGGTCACGCTCGACGATGGCAAGGTGTTTGCTGACGCATAGGCTTTCGAAACCCACTGAGAGCATGGATTAGGCCAGCATGGACCGTTATCTATTTTAGCGGCTTCCTCATGCGCTCAAATTCTGTTTCAACATATTGGCTGAGGCAGGATGCAATTTCGGGATAGAAATCGTTGAGGGTGGGGTATTGGTCGCGGTGTGCAGCATAGTGACGGAGTGAGGTGACGAGTTCAGGCATCCATTTGAAGTCACGACACACCTGCTCGGCCATCTCGTTCATCACCTGCTTGGGGTCGAAGTCTTGGTCGAGCATGTAGAGGATGACGGCAGCACGGACAATGCTCTCGTTGACGACAGTTTGCCAATTTCCATAGTGTTGCCGCTCCATACCGAGCATCGACAGTTGCTGAAGTTTCTTGCCTGTCGTTTCTACCAATGCCACATTTGCCTCGTTGTTCAACAATGGGTTGACAAAAGAATGATTGAACTCATGAATGAGTGTCGAGGCCAAGTCTGTCCCATTCCCAAAAGCCTTGCCCGTTTTGGGGTCAATGAAGTAACCGCAGATGGCAAACGCCTCCTTGGGATGGCCTGCCAATTGTCGGCTTGGTCCATAATTGCCACCCCCATTGGTGAAGCCGATAATGACACGAAACTGCTCCGTTGGCGACGTGCCATAGAAACGGGCATACCAGTCCTGATGGAAAGAGGACATGACATTTGCCTCATATTCCTTCAGCCCTTCTTCGTAAAATGATTGGTGCTTTTTGTAGAAGTCGTTGAAATGGGTGTCGGTATAAAACAGATTCAACTTCTCCAGAAACGAGTCCAGATCTACATTTTTCCAGCGTTTCTCCAAATCAGACTTCTCGCCGAGAAATTTAATCTGTCCCTTGTCGATCTCCAGGTGGATGGCCATGCTCATCACGGCATCGTAACTGATACTGTGATTGTCATGCAGCCCTTGGTAATAGGCGATAATGGGGTGCTCCCTGAAGGGGGCGAACCATTCTTCCGTATCCTTTGTGTATTGGCCGGCTAAGTCCATATTGTACTCCCGAAAACCGGCCGTGCGCGAGAGAATACTCATCAGTTCAACACATTCGGATACCTCGACTTTAATACGTGCTCCTGCATTCTGCATAACGAAGAGGAGCAACATGGCAAAAATTGTTTTTTTCATCATAGGTGATTGGTATAATCGAATGCAAATGTATAAAATTGGTCGGCTCTTTACAAATATTTTTCTGCAAAAAGTGAATGTGGAGCATGAATTGCAAAAATGCAGAGAGGGGGCTGAATAGCAAAAAATGTCCAATAGTTTTTGCCATTCGTATTTTTTTGCTAACTTAGCAACCGAAACAACCAAAGTGGCATAATGGAAAAAGAAAGAAGATACCCCGTAGGCATCCAGACGTTCTCTCGCATCATCGGTGAGGGCTATGTGTATATCGACAAGACCGACTTGATGTGGCGGATGACGCGAGTCAGTCCCTTTATCTTCCTCAGCCGTCCGCGCCGCTTCGGCAAGTCGCTGCTCACCACCACGCTGTGTTCGTTCTTCGAGGGACGGCGCGACCTTTTCGAGGGGCTGAAGGTGATGGAGTTGGAGAAAGAGTGGACACAGTATCCCGTGCTCCACATCGACGTGAGCAGAGTGGACACAGTATCCCGTGCTCCACATCGACGTGAGCATGGCCAAGGGGCAGAAAGACGAGGATATGCTGAGCCGTGCGCTGCTCCTGCAGTTGAAACCATTGGCCTCTCGATATGGTTCCTCTCCTGATGAACTCACCCCGGGGACCGTCTTCTCCGGCCTTATCCGCCGTGCTTATGAACAGATGGGTCGCCAGGTGGTGGTGGTTATCGACGAATACGACGCACCGCTGCTCGAGGTGCTGCATGAGGAGGAACGATTACCAGCCTACCGGCGCATCATGCAGGAGTTCTACCAGTGCCTGAAGGCGAACGAGGCGATGATCCGTTTCTGTTTCATCACGGGCATCACGAAATTTTCGCAGTTGAGCATCTTCTCCACGCTCAACAACATCACCAACATATCACTACAGCCCGAATTCGCCGCCATCTGCGGCATCACGGGCGAGGAGATAGACACGCAGATGCAGCCCGACGTGGCTCGGCTTGCCGAAGAGTACGAGGTCACGCCGCAGGAGATGCGCGAGATGCTGCGCGACACCTACGACGGCTACCGCTTCTCGCGCAATTCGCCCGACATCTACAACCCGTTCAGTTTGATGAAGGCCTTTAACCAGCGTGAATTGCAGAACTATTGGTTTGAGAGCGGCACGCCATCGTATCTCATTCGTCAGTTGCGCCGCTTCCGCACCGACATCACGAAACTCGACGACCTTGTGGTGCCTTCGTCGGCCTTCGACCAGCCCACGGAGAACATGCTCGACGCGCTGCCGCTGCTCTACCAGAGCGGCTACATGACCATCAAGGGCTACGACCG
>CACXIP010000063.1 GCA_902767775.1 uncultured Prevotellaceae bacterium
GTCTGTTATCTTGTCCATATCTCTTTTATCATAAACCATTAGAAATTCATACTACCAGGGATAAATCACGAACATCGACCCGTTGTCACTCTCTCCATCGTAGTCAGCCGGAAGGGTGAGCTGGCTCGACAACAGTTCTTGTTCCTCGTCATCAAGATGCCGTTCCAACTCCAGTTCAATACATTGACGGGCAGGGTTGTAATTCAGGTTCCAAATGCAGTCACCAAGGCAGGCGTTCACCACCGTCCTCACCTCGTCCTGAAACCGCCAGATAGCGTCAAAGTCAATCATTGCCCCAACTTACAGTTCCAAGATATGTGTGGCCATGTTGTCAGCCGACTGGATAAGCGACAGCAGCGGATAACGATTGCCGGCCTCATTGATATTACTCTTCGCCTCATAGCTCTGGAAGGCCAAGTCCCATGCGCCCATGTGCCAGCGGATGGCAACAGTCTCGTCGAGGGTCAGTTTCAGACCCAGACTCAGCAACATAATAACAGATTTCTCACCGTGGCCGACTGGCATCCTGGAATAGTCCGTCTCGTAGGCGTCATGCTGTTCCCATTGGCCCTGGTCGTTCTTGTTCCATTTCTGTGTTTTCTTGTAGATGTTGGCCTTGCAGATGTCATGGAGCAAGGCGGCAATGATGATGCTCTTTTCCGGCAACCTCTCTTCCATCTCCGGCTTCATAGACACTATTGGCCCACGCAAGGCCATGGCCACATCATAGACATTCATGGAATGTTCCATCAAGCCACCCTCGAAGCTCAGGTGATGTTTGGTGGATGCCGGGGCGGTGAAGAACCCCGATTTCTCCAGATAGTTGATAACCTCCTCGATACCCTGCCTCCCTGTGGAGCGCAGCAGTTCTATAAAACGTTCTTTCTTCTCATTCATGGTTTCTCGCAATTTTACCGCAAAGGAAGTGCAAACCGAATGCAGAAGAACTTGTTCTTTTGCTGAGGTGCCGCCTTCCTTCGCACATTTATGTGCAAAGGTAAGCATTAGTTGGCTCATATCGTGGGACATGTTCAGATTTCTTTTCTATAATATCTTTAATGGCTCCCCAAAAACGGCTGTCAAATCAAAGTTGAGGTTAAGGCCATGAAGTGTTCAAAACAAGACATTTGGTGTTCAAAACCCCTCAAAACTCCCCCAAAATCGCATTTTTTCGTTTTTTTACCTGTTTTTGTTTTCAGGCACATATCAAAAGAGCTAATTTTGCTATGCCGAAATGAGCCACGCGCTTTATATTTGAAACTTTATCCTTCAGGCTTGTGAGGCGGCAGACATCGGTATCAACCAGGCTTTCCCGAAAGCACCACATGGATGAAAGAATAGAAGATATTCGCTCCGAATCATACGATAATTGGTTTGGTAGACTTCAGGGGACAAAGGAAGTACTTAGATTGTTTGACCACGGGGTCTTGTCCGTAACAGGCAAGGCCCCGTTTCCATCCGATAATATAAAGAACGAAGGATATGAAAGTATGCATTGCGGAAAAGCCCAGCGTGGCGCAGGAAATCGCCAGGGTCATCGGTGCTTCGCGCCGGTGTGAAGGTTATTTTGAGGGCAACGGCTACCAGGTGACGTGGACTTTCGGTCACCTGTGCTGCCTGAAATCCCCCGAGGAGTATGATGACAACTGGAAGCGTTGGTCACTCTCCACACTTCCGATGATACCCGACTGTTTCGGCATCCGTCTCATCGACGGGGCAAGCATCAGGAAACAGTTCAACACCATCAAGAAACTTTTTTCCTTAGCCGACTGCATCATCAACTGCGGTGATGCCGGACAGGAGGGAGAACTCATCCAACGGTGGGTCATGCAACTGGCCAAGGCCAAGTGCCCGGTCTTGCGGTTATGGATCTCATCCCTTACGGAAGAGTCCATCCGCAATGGTTTTTCCCATCTGAAAGACCAGAGACTGTACGACAACCTCTATCGCGCCGGATTCTCCCGTGCCTCGGGCGACTGGCTCTTGGGCATGAACGCCACAAGACTCTACACCCTGCGATATGGCGGCACTGGCATGGTGCTCTCCATCGGACGGGTGCAGACGCCTACGTTGGCATTGATTGTCAACCGACAGAAGGAAATCGACCATTTCAAGCCGGAACCCTACTGGGAACTGTCCACCATCTACAGGAACGCCGTCTTCCATGCTGCAGACGGCCACTTCTCCGACAAGACCAAGGGAAAGCAAGCCCTTGACGTCATCGTTGGCAAGCCGTTTGTCATCGACAGCATCACCCAGAAGCGAGGCAGCGAGGCACCGCCCCAGCTCTACGACCTCACTTCCCTGCAAGTCGATTG
>CACXIP010000064.1 GCA_902767775.1 uncultured Prevotellaceae bacterium
TGATGGTGCCGTTTTCCAGACAACTGACTTGGTACATGTCCACAGAGTTCATGCCCATCAGGCAGAAGGAGAGAATGAAGCAATCGTGGGCCAGTTCTGCCAGCGTGTTCTTCTTAGGCTGGTAGTTGACCACCTTCATGAGTTGATCCAGGCTTAAAGCCCTGACACCCTTTTTGAGCACTTCCTGTTTTCCGCAAGATTTTGTCCTAAAAAAGTCATCTGCATGAAAATGAAACAGTTACGATTAGGCAAAAGGCTGTTTTGGGTCACCTCGCTAGGGCGGTGGCGGCAAATTTGTGGCGGTTTCCACCTGAAAATATCGCCTTGCCAGGCCCAGTATGAAGAAAAATTGCTATCTTTGTGGCATGTTTGTCGAGAAGAAGCTGAACAAGTCGGGTAGTACGTCCGTGCGCGTAATGCGGAAGTTGCATGGAAAACGGAAGTGTGTCAAGGTGATAGGCTGTAGTAGTGACACAGAGGAGATAGCCATGCTCGTCAAGCGAGGAAACAGGTGGATAGAAGAACACCTGAGGGGTGTGTCTCTTTTTGAGTTCGACGACGAGGCCGTGGCATACGACAATGTGCTTGCAGGCCTGCGTCAGAGCCAACTCAGGCTGGTAGGTCCGGAACTTGTCTATGGCACATTGTTCGACCGTATCGGCTATGATAAAGTAAAGACTGCGAACAATGCCCTGTTCCGTGCCTTGGTCGTAACCCGGCTCTACCACCCTGGCAGCAAGCTCAGGACAGCGGAGTACATGGAGCGCTTCATGCATCGTTATTACTCTTCGGATGCCATCTACCGTTTCCTTGACGAACTTTGCGTGAGAGACAAGACGGCGGAGCAGGTAAGGGAGGCCACCGATGAGAGCATTGGTGTGAAATGGCAGGTGGAGCAAGTGGCATTTGAGCACACGAAGGCTGTGATGGGTGGACAGGTTACGGTGGCGTTTTACGACACAAGCACACTCTACTTCGAGTCGCGTGAGGATGACATCCGCATTCCCGGCTACTCCAAGGATGGCAAGAACGAGAACCCGCAGGTGGTGCTGGGCCTGCTTGTCGGAACGGGAGGAAATCCCATCGGATATGAGATACACAAGGGTAACCAATATGAGGGTACGACGCTGCTTCCGATAGTCAAGAAACTGGAGAAACGGTTTGACCTCTCACACCCGATGATTGTGGCCGACGCAGGACTACTCAGTGCGAAGAATATCGAGCAGCTGGAGGAAGATGGCTATGAGTACATAATTGGTGCAAGGGTCAGATCCATGTCAAAGGCTGACAAGGATACCGTTCTGGGACTCGGACTGAAAGACGGAGAACTGAAATCTGTCACCATCAAGGAAAAGCGACATGTAATATCAATGAGCGATGACCGTGCCAAGAAGGATGCCAAGGACAGGGAAAAGGGAATCCAACGGCTTGAGAAGCGGTTTGCAAATGGGAAAATCACGAAGGCATCCGTCAACAACAGAGGTTACAACAGGTTCCTCACCCTGCAGGGAGAGACAATCGTTACCATAGACCAAGGCAAGATAGCCGAGGACACACGTCTGGACGGACTGAAGGGATATGTGACCAACAGTAAGCTCAAAGACAAGGAGGTCGTTGAGAATTACCGTAATCTTTTCTTCATCGAGAGGGCATTCCGTATGAACAAGACCGACCTGGCCATACGCCCTATCTACCATAGGCTGTTCAATCGCATAGAGGCTCATGTCTGCATCTGCTTCACCGCGTACACCATCCTTTTGGAACTGGAACGGATTCTGAAGAAAACCGAAGACAAGAAGAACAAGATACCCGCCATCACCATCTACCGCGCGAAGTTTCTTGCCGAGAGCCTCTATGAAATAGAATATGTGAACCCTTACAATGGCAAGAATATGTCAGTCATGCTCCGCACTGACTACGATGAGGAAGTCATGAGGCTACTGAATGCCATCGGTCTGGAGCGCTAACCCCGATTTGGGTCACCCCGTTGCGGAAAACAGGTGGGTAGCATGGTGTAGCAGATCTGCTTCTTGGTCAGGAACTGTTCCAATGCGTCGGAGTAGTACCCGGTAAACTCCAGACCGAATAGCGTGTCCTTCGTCTTCACACCCTGCCCCTTCGCCCATCTGAGCAAGTCCTTGAAGCCCTGCCTGTCGTTCCTCATCTGGACGTGGGGAAACTTGTTAACCACCTCGCCTGCGACGAAAATCGATGCGTCAAGCGTTTTTTTCGAGACATCAATGCCGATAAACCAATTTTTATTCATACCTTTGCGGCGTTTAAGTTA
>CACXIP010000065.1 GCA_902767775.1 uncultured Prevotellaceae bacterium
GCATATACACAACAATGGCAGAATGATATATCTTGATTTCATTCTGTGGTTGGTTTATAAATGTATGTAACTGGAATTAAAAAAGCCTCCTTTCGGAATCAAACTGAAGGAGGCCCCCGCGTTACGATGGTGTCACAGCATACGGCACGAAAGGCGTGCAATGGCTGGGCATGGTTACATTTACAAACAAGAATATATAACGTGACAACCATCACTGCGGCTGTCAGCATCGTCAGCGTCAGGAACTGGCACAACACGCAATCGTGAGCCCACGTAGCGGCAGCAGTCAAGTGACCATGACAACTGTGGTGTACGCAGTCGGCACATTCCGTCTTTATGGCCTCATCAGATTCATGGATGTGAACCGACGACAGTACCAGCATTGGCAGAAACACTGCCAACAAAATAATGGCTGATAATTGTCTTCTCATCGTTTTCACGGCTGCAAAATTACATATATTTTTCTATATTTGATATATTAATGATGGATTTTAAACTTTTATTTGTATATTTGCACCAAAATAATAAATGTATAACTGTTATGAAAAGAACTATTCTCGCAGCCATCACACTATTGCTGGCCATCACCTTGCAAGCGCAAAAGCGCGTGAACAACCGTATGTACAACCCCGATCCAGCTCCTGTGGTATCGGGCGACCGCCTCTATGTGTTCACAGGACATGATCTGGATACGGCAACCTATTTCCGCATGCCCGACTGGCAGCTGTTTTCCACGACTGACATGGAGCATTGGACGGATCATGGCATCGTCATGACCACCGCCAACTTCAAGTGGGCCAAACAGGGCGACAATGCTTGGGCTTCGCAGGCCATCGAGCGCAACGGCAAGTGGTTTTGGTATGTCGCTGCTGAGGACACCACCAAGCACCTCCATGGCATCGGCGTAGCCGTAGCCGACCGTCCGGAAGGTCCTTGGGTTGATCCCATCGGCCGTCCGCTCATCCCCGGCAGCTTTGGCTTCATCGACCCCACGGTGTTTATCGACGACGATGGACAGGCCTGGCTCTTCTGGGGTAACAATGGCTGCTGGTATGCTAAGTTGAACGAAGACATGATCAGCATCGACACCAGCTTTGCCGACAACGGCATCTGCGACATGCGCGCCATGCTCGACGACGAGGCACAGTTCGGACCCAAATGTTTGAAGATGGACTACCAGCTCCACGAGAAGGTGATGAAGACCGGCTTTGAGGAAGCCCCATGGCTCTATAAGATTGGCGATACCTATTTCTTGGAGTATGCCGCTGGTGGCGTGCCCGAGCACTGGGCTTACTCGACGTCCAAGAGCATCCACGGCCCATGGCACTATGAAGGTCGTATCACCGACGAGTCGCCGGGCTCATTTACCATCCACGGTGGCACCATCGACTTCAAGGGCAAGTCATACCTCTTCTATCACGACGGCATCCCCTCTGGTGGCAACGGTTTCCGTCGCACTACCGCCTACCGCGAATTCCAGCGTATGAAAGACGGTCGTATCCCTAAGATCAATATCGAAGAGTAGGTATGCAATCAACAATATTACTGCTGAAGGAGAAAGGCGAAGGTGTTACCCTGACCGACGCACTGGTGAAAGGTGCAAAGGTGGAGATTGTATACAAATGGGAAGATACCTCAACGATCTTTACTTTCACCAATAATGGTGGAACGTTCTCCTGCGTCATCTCAGGTCCCACTACTAAGGATATCTCAGGTAGCTTGAAGATTGATGGCAACGAACTCTTTTTCTCTGCAAAAGACACATCCTGGCTTTCCCCTGAATTTGATCTCGAGATCAAATTCAACTACGTGAAGAATACCTTTAAGTTCTGGACGATCAAACATGACATTTACAAATCGCATACCATCAGCGTGAATGGCACCGACATCACATCGAAACTGACCAAGGAGTCGATCTAAGGCACTGGGGACACATAGCTTGTCATCTCGACTAAGCGCTTTCCTCCCTTGTCATCTCGACTAAGCGAAGCGCATGGAGAGATCTCCATAACAGGGCAGCCGTTGTGGCTGCCCTGATTTTTTTCAATGTTTTCTTGCAAGATTGAAATATTATATGTACCTTTGCAACGCAAAAAATAACAAACCAGAGACTTCAATTTTATGAGAACACCGAATATTGACTCAAAATGCTGGGCAGCCTTCCTTAAGATGGGTGCCCGCCTTGAGAATTCTCCATCATAAATAACTTTTCCACTTAGGGACAATTTATATTGTCCTCCGCTCGCACAGGGTTTCACCTCTTGT
>CACXIP010000066.1 GCA_902767775.1 uncultured Prevotellaceae bacterium
AAAATCAAAAGGGAGGATTACGGCAGTTATGACCTGAAGACCCTTGTTGAAAGAGAGTCCCGCTACTCCAAAAACATCAAGTGGGGCAGCATCGCAACCATCATTTTCTTCTTAGTGTATTTCCTGCAGATGTTCACGTCGAAAAGTGAGATGTTTATTTTCATCGTCATGGCATTGACCCTTATGATACCAGTTACTGTCCGCTGGTTGGTAATCAAGTACAAGTATGGCGGTCAGGCCATCGACCCCGCTACAGGCCGGCCCCGGGTTATAGAAGTAAAATGGCTAAGGATTGTGCTCTTTGCCTTGCTCGGTCTTGTGGCTTGTCTATGGCTGGTTTCGTTTGTACTTACCCTGGTAAACAGTACGGGCTGGATTGATCTGATGCGTGTCCTCAATTATGTGCCGTTGTTCATAGCCTCAGTGACATTTATATTGGGACTGTTGCATCAGAAAGGGAAAGTCACCATTTCGCGCAGTCTTCTGATTATCTTGACAGCCGTCGCCATCATACTCTCTGCATCAGTCGTGGCCATTTCAACGCTGATGGACTTCACAGAGTTGGCCAAGGGCGGTAACTTGCTGTCGACAGCCTTGATCTCATTCTTGGGTCTGATGTTCCATAAGACGCGTAAATAGACGCAAGCGTTGGGTAATACTGAAAAAGGGTTGGTAGGGCTATTGTCCTACCAACCCTTTACCGTCGTTGCATTGGCTTTGATATCTTTTCCAAGATCTCCCTTGTTCCAGTCAGTTCTATCAGCGTCACTATCCAGTTTGACATAGCAAGCGGTGTTTTCGGATAATCAGTAGTTGTCAATTTGCCAGTCAAACACCTCTTCGTCCGTCGCTTTGGGATACTGGTGTTTTTCGGTCAGTTCCGCGACGGTGAAGGTTCCCTTGAATGAGGAACCGAGCAACAGCGCGATGATTCGGTCAACCTGTTCGTTGGTCTGCTCGAGAAATGGGTTGTATAGGGATTTGCAGGCGTTGACGGCCATGAATCCTGCCCTGCTGCATACCAGCCACCCATCATATACCTCAAGGCATTTCTGGACTTTGAAACGCTGCATGAGCAGAGCACTTATCATATGGCCTCGTTCTCCTGGACTCCATGTGAAGTCTTCCTCTCTCCATAGTGCCTGAAAGGCTTGGTCCCGCCATTGGAACAGCCATTCCTGGATGGTTTTCCTGTCGGCTTTGTCTATGGGGGAATTTTGCAGTGTTTCAAGATTGTCATATCCGCTTTGACTGAATACGGCTGACGTGTAGCTAAAGGGAATGCCAGTACGGTGAAATGGGTCACCTATGTAGGCATGGATGACCGCGATGAGCCGTTGAAAGAGAATCTGGTCGCTCCACACGAGTTCATCCATCGTCTTTCCCCTGTAATCCCATGCTTTAAGGGAAACAAATTCCCTCACGAGTCTTTGGGCATCCCAAATCTCGTTGTTCCAGTCTATATTGTTAGGTCCTCTCATTTCTTTATCTCCTGTTTTTGTGTCTTGTCGATGGGTTATGATGCGAGGTTCGTGTCCAGCACCTTGCCGAGGGCGAAGTAGAAGAAGGCTGGCCTCATTGGGTCATTCCTTTTCTCATAGTCTTCGAGAATGCCGTCGAGTTCATGGCATCCGAAGCGTTTCTGGAGGTATTCCACTTCCCTGGGGAATACGCAGGTGAGGTCGTTCTTGGTGCATTCCACATCCAGGAACCATGAGTTTTCCTCGTCGTGGAAGTGGAGCGTCATGACGGGCCTGATGGAGCAGAGGAACTCATACATAGCCTCTATGTCCATATTTTCGTCCGAGCGGTGGTCCATCATCCAATCGTAGGTCTCCTCGTCGTTGAGCATGTTGAAGTTGTCGTCATTGATTTGGCGGAACTCCACTTTCCTGTCGCCTTTGATGATGGCGAGCGCGTTCTCCTGGCGCATGACCAAATCCATTGTTTCTACGGGCTTGCATGCGGGAGGGTTGTATTGGAGGAAGAAGCCGTCCTTGGCTGCGCGGTACTGTTCATTTGTCATCGAATCGAACTTGTTCATCTTGCTTTTTTTTAAAGTGAGAAATGTCTTGGAGCCCACTTTGGGATTTCCGTAGAACTTGATTGTTCGGTGCAAAGGTAAATGCAGGTTGTGCCAAATCGCGGGACAAGTGAGAGGAAAATGAATTCAGAATGTGATTTTTCTTTTTCATAGTCAGCCACAGGACACTATTTTTTGATTTTACATACAAGATT
>CACXIP010000067.1 GCA_902767775.1 uncultured Prevotellaceae bacterium
TGGAAGAGAAATATGTACCTACGGTAGTGAAAACATGGGTGACTCTTCCCTGTTTACTTACGACTCCACCACACACACCATCTCAACGAATATGTTTGTAGGCGACGGCAATGTAACCCTTGGTGGCTATACAGTTCTATACCCTGAAGGTCAGGAGCAATATGTCTTTCCTGTCAGAACATCATGGGAAGCAGAACAGCAACTAACGGTAAGCGACACACTGATGCCTGTGGATTGGGGGTTAGACTTCTGGGAGTATGGTTGGGGTGGTCAGATTAACTATTGTGCGGGACAAACCTGTTCCGGCACCTCTTTCCTCTGGCAATACGACAGCACGACACACTCCGGATCCGTCCGTATCAACGGCACACGGCACCCCTTCACCTACGACCCCATTGCCGACCTCCTCACGCTCGACTACAACACGCGCCTACACGGCACCTCAGTCAACATCGGCGGCACACTGCAATTCCGTCGCAAAGACACCATGAAGAAAACCGATAGAATTCCCCTCAACGACCCAATAGCCCCAACACTCCAAACCTCATTCCATCTTCTTTAGCACAAAACCTGCGAAATACAAAAAGGCTTGCCTCAATTGCAAGCCTTTTTTTAATGTGACTATTCCATGTCAGCCTCATTATTCCACGCTCACCTCGGCGGGCGCAGCCTCGCTGAGGGCGGCATCGAACTGGTGACTGGTGTCGCCTTTCTCCACGTTGAAGGTGAGGCCTTCGGTTTGGGTGTCGGAGCCTTCGAGGGCGGTGATGTGGATGGTGTCGCCCGGCAGGATGTCGGCTTTGATGATTTCGTCGGCAAGGTCGTCCTCGATGTAGTGCTGTATGGCACGCTTCAACGGGCGGGCTCCATACTGCTCATCCCAGCCTTTGCGGAGGATGAAATCCTTGGCCTTCTCGTCAATATCAATGCCAAATCCCATCTCGCGGACACGCTTAAAGAGTCCCTTCAGTTCAATCTCGATAATCTTATGTATGTCATCGCGTTGTAGGCTATTGAAAAATATTACATCATCAATGCGGTTCAAGAACTCGGGAGCGAATTTCTTCTTCATCTCCTTGTCAATGACGGAGCGTTCCAAGGCAGCCTTCTCAGCCTCGCGAGCGGAGGTGTTGAAGCCCACTCCGGTGCCGAAATCCTTCAACTGGCGTGTGCCGATGTTCGAGGTCATGATGATGATGGTGTTCTTGAAGTCCACTTTGCGGCCAAGGCCGTCGGTCAGCTGGCCATCGTCAAGCACCTGCAGCAGCACGTTAAACACATCGGGGTGAGCCTTTTCAATCTCGTCCAGCAGGACGATAGAGTAGGGCTTGCGCCGCACCTTCTCCGTCAACTGGCCACCTTCCTCATAGCCCACATATCCCGGAGGCGCTCCGATGAGGCGCGACACGGCAAACTTCTCCATGTATTCGCTCATGTCGATGCGTATCATATTGGCCTCGCTCTCAAAGAGGTATTTGGCCAGCACCTTGGTCAGATAGGTCTTGCCCACGCCTGTGGGTCCTACAAAGATGAATGATCCGATGGGTCTGTTGGGGTCTTTCAGTCCGGCGCGGTTGCGGCGGATGGCCTTGGCAATCTGTTTCACGGCGGCATCCTGCCCTACAATGACACCCTGCAACTCGCTCTCCATGTGGAGCAAGCGTGTGCCCTCGTTGGAGGCAATGCGCTGCACGGGCACTCCCGTCATCATGGCCACCACTTCGGCCACATCCTGGTCCGTCACCTGCACGCGCTTGTCGCGGTCGTCGGACTCCCACTGTCGTTTGCGGTTGGCCAGTTTCTCGCGCAGTTCGCGTTCCTGGTCCCTGTATTCTGCGGCCTCGTTATAGCTCTTCTTGGCCAGCACCTCCTTCTTCAAACCTTCGATGCGGGCAATCTCGTTTTCGAGGGCGATGATGTCGTCCGGCACCTCCACATGAGCTATGCGTACGCGGGCACCTGCCTCGTCGAGGGCATCGATGGCCTTGTCCGGCAGCAGACGGTCGCTGACATAGCGCTCGGTGAGAGCGATGCAAGCGTTCAGTGCCTCGTCGGTATATTGCACCAGATGGTGGTCTTCGTATTTCTGCTTGATATTCTTCAGTATGGTGAGAGTCTCCTGCGGTGTGGTGGCCTCAACCAAT
>CACXIP010000068.1 GCA_902767775.1 uncultured Prevotellaceae bacterium
TCCTGACTTCGGGAATGCGTCACCCAAAATTCTTTTTGAGGTCGAATAGCGGTTTGATGGCACGCTGCTCATCCGTCAGGAAGAGGGTTCTGGTCTGTTTTTGCTGATTGAATGGCAACCTCATGGTGACTGTCGGTATTGTCTTGGCTATTTCAAGAGCCTTGTCTACACTCATGGGGAACTTCATCAGTTTCATAATCCTTTCCAGCTCCTTGTACACCTTGTATGCTATGAAGCAGATGCAGATGTGCGCCTCAATTCTTCTGGGCGTGAAATGGAACACCGGCCGTGCCTCCAAGTTGCCTTTCGTAACTCGGAATGCACGTTCCACCACCCAAAGCTCATGGTACTGGGATACAACCTCCCTTGCCGCAATGTCGGTGTTCGTGATATATCCCTTCCATCCGTCCCACTTCTCATCTTCAAGGATTTTCTCCTCATTGATGGTGATGTCGACATCATTTGTTATCTCAAGGAACTTGTTGTAGCCCCTCCTGTTGATGCTCTCTTTCTTGATGGTTCCTGAGCCAAAGGCACGCCTGAGCCGCTCTATGCCGCGTTTCCTGTTCTCTGCATCGTTCCTTGCCCTGTCTTTCGAGTAGGTGATGATCAGACGTTCCCTGATTTTATCCGTACCCTTCGGATCTTCGGACGTTGGGGCGGCGATGGTATGTGTCTTCTCGTACTCAGGGTAGGTGTTCTCCACCTTCTTCTGGGAAAGTACCCACTCCCTGATTTCTTTGGCCTCATTGCGGATTCTCGCACCAAGTATGTACTTGTACTTGCCCGTCTGCAGCAGCAACACATTCTTCTTGGTCATCAGCCCAGAGTCCGCGACCACTACCACATCTTCCAGTTGGAATCTCTTCACGAAATCATCCACCACGGGAATCATCGTGAACCCTTCGTACTGGCTTCCGCAGAATACGGAATACGCGAGCGGATAGCCACCTGCACTGACCAACAGTCCTATCACAATCTGGTTCTCCTTGCTCTTCCCGTCTTTGGAGAAACCAGGCTCGCAAAGCTTGTCCCTTATGAACGACTCAAAATAGAGCGTCGTGCAATCATAGAACACGATTCCGATACATCCGCCGAGTATGCGCCGGGTATGTTCAACGCTTATCTGCTGCACCGTCTCCTGCTGGATATTGTACAGTTTGTCCATATAGTAGTATATCTGGTCAAGGCTTGTGTCCTCATTGAAGTGGGACCTCAAGTAATCCACTGTGGCCAGCTTGCTCATCGGCTGGCATATCCTTGCTATCACAAGATGTCTCAGGACACTGTCGGGTATCCGGTTGAAGCCGATGCTGTCATAGATCGGGTTGAGGATCAGCTGGGGCGCGTTCATGAACACGGAGTCGATATTGGCGAAAGCACGCTCCGTTTCCTCCAACTCGCGGTCTTGTGCCGGGCAATGGCCAAAATCTATCAGCTGTTGTCCGCCATAGGAACGAATCCACTCGCTGGCTCTCATGCAAAGGACTTCGGCCTCCTCATCAGTAGTCACGACACCGAAGTTCTTCACCTCCTTGAAACCATGCCTCTTATCCACCACCACCACACTGATGGTGCCCGACCTGTTCTTCTTCTTACGTACAAACATGGTGCAAAGGTAGCAAAATTTCTCCTTGCGTCACCCAAATCACCCAAGAAAAGACTATAACTAACTGATAATCAATGGTCGGTTTTTGAAATGTTGGATTTTTTCAATCAATTCCCGAAGTCAGGAACTGAACAACAAGATGTTCCCCGAATACCTAGACCACGGTGCGATGCCTTATGGCGACCATACGGTTTACTACATGAGCACGGAGTATTTCGACGGGATGACGGTGAGAGAGGCCGTGGAGAAAAAGATGCTGAATACGGAAGATGCCCTGCAAATAGCCCATCAGCTGGTCATTGGCTTGAGAGAACTCCTATACCATACACAAGGTGGCGGGCATTATAACATCTGCCCCGACACGGTGCTACTCTCCTGACTTCGGGAATGCGTCACCCAAAATTCTTTTTGAGGTCGAATAGCGGTTTGATGGCACGCTGCTCATCCGTCAGGAAGAGGGTTCTGGTCTGTT
>CACXIP010000069.1 GCA_902767775.1 uncultured Prevotellaceae bacterium
GTACAGTCAGTCAGGTACTTTCCCCCCAATTCGTTGGCTGCAGATGTAATGGCCTGCATCTCAGCATGAGCAGTCACATCATGCAGGGTTTCTGTGAGGTTATGGGCTCTGGCTATGATGCGGTCATTGCATACGATCACTGCGCCAATAGGTATCTCACCTTCTTGCAATGCCTGTTGCGCCTCGGCAATGGCCTTGCGCATAAACTGTTCGTCTTTTTTTTGTTGTTCTTCTGCTGTCATGTTGCAAAGTTACAATTTTTTTTGTAATTTTGCAACATGAAATGGAAAATCATACATATTGCAGAGACTGATTCCACTAATCGCTGGCTACGTGAATACGAACCGCCAACGGATGCCCCCGGGCAGCCTTTGGTGGTCTGGGCTGACTATCAGACAGCCGGTAAGGGACAAGGTACCAACCGGTGGGAGTCGGAACGGGATAAAAACCTGTTGTTTTCCATTCTTTACCATCCCCTGCATATCCAGGCCAACCGCCAGTTCACCATATCTATGGCCATCTCTCTGGCTATCGTCGATGCACTGGAACAGCAGATAGGCGATGTGTGTATCAAATGGCCCAATGACATCTATTGGCGCAATGCCAAGATAGGCGGTATCCTGATTGAGAATCGACTGTTGGGACAGACCATCAAGGACTCTGTCATTGGTGTAGGGCTGAATGTCAATCAACGGCAGTTTAAGAGCGATGCCCCCAATCCCATATCTTTGTGGCAGATTCATGGGCATGAAACGGATAGGGGAGCACTGCTTGATACCATTCTCGAGCGTTTCACCTATTATAATAATAAGGAACTCAGACAGCAGTATGTCGGAAAACTCTATCGACGCAAGGGCTTCCATCCCTATTGCGACCAGGACGGGACATTTATGGCAGAGTTCAAGGATGTGGAAGACGACGGTCACCTTATCCTCTGTCGTGAGGATGGGAGTCTCAGTCGTTATGCATTCAAGGAAGTACAATTTATCATATAAAACTAAAGAATTATGGCAAGATTTAAGCGTATCCTCCTCAAGTTGTCAGGAGAAAGTTTGATGGGAAAACAGGGCTATGGCATTGACCCGGAGCGTCTGAGCGACTATGCCCGACAAATCAAGGAAGTGAGTGAGATGGGTGTTCAGATTGGTATCGTCATCGGTGGTGGCAACATCTTCCGTGGATTGAGTGGTTCACAGAAAGGCTTCGATCGCGTGAAGGGCGACCAGATGGGTATGTGTGCTACCGTCATCAATTCACTGGCTTTGAGTTCTGCCTTAGGGGCTATCGGTGTGAAGAACAAGGTGATGACGGCTATCCGTATGGAGCCTATTGGTGAGTTCTATACCAAATGGAAAGCCATCGAGGCGATGGAACAAGGCTATATCTGTATTTTCTCAGCAGGAACGGGTAATCCTTATTTCACCACGGATACAGGATCCTCCCTGCGTGGTATTGAAATCGAGGCAGATGTCATGCTGAAAGGCACACGTGTGGATGGCGTCTATACTGCTGATCCGGAGAAAGACTCCACAGCCACTAAGTTCACGGAGATTACCTACAAGGAAGTCCTCTCTCGAGGTCTGAAGGTGATGGACCTCACCGCCATCTGCATGTGTCAGGACAATAATCTGCCCATCTATGTCTTCAACATGGACATTGTAGGCAACCTCAAGAAGGTCATGGCAGGCGAGGAAATCGGCACCCTTGTGCATCCGTAAGAAGTCCATAGGCAAAAAATCCTATTGAGTTATAAAAATGGCGAGGAAGCAACCAACCCTTCTTCGCCATTTTTCCTATTCCTTTGCAGTTGTAGGATTTCTTTACAAATCCGATTCCCGTGCGGTTCCCAGTCAATTCCCAGTTAACTCCCATTTCATTGAGCAGCAAAAGTCGGATGTAAATCTTTACAGAATGATTAGTGACTTATTGTAATTTCCGCATTTTTCTTTCCATTTTCTTTGTAGTTTCAGAAAATCTTTCTAACTTTGCCTACGGAGTGAGAAGGACTCGCTCCAGCAGAAGAAGCGTTATGCTCCCAACTTGCGGATGGAAACCTAGAAATTTTCGCGCAAGAACTGAATTAGACAGGAGGGCAAAACGGCTTCCACGCATAGCGTGGGGCTGTATCCTATTCTCTAATTCAGGTTATCTCAGGACCTCCATCCGGAACTGGCAAAAGCAGTCCCGCGCTTCTGCTATGGAGGAGAATGAGCTAATAACTTAAAACTGAGGAAATATGAAACAAAAACTACTAGTTGCAGTAATGCTATTTAACATGTTTAGCTTGTATGCCCAAACGTCAAAGGTGAATGTGACCATTGACGGCCCTGGTGTCGTGGATGAATACTATTTGCTTGGTGCTGATGGTAGTAAACAACTGAAGTTGAAAGCGGTGCCCAGCAAATTCCTTGGTAATGTTATTTTTGATGGTTGGAGTGGTGATGCCACTGGCACCAGTGAAGAGTTGATTGTTTCACCAGACAAAGCTCAA
>CACXIP010000070.1 GCA_902767775.1 uncultured Prevotellaceae bacterium
GGAATATCTACATAAGCGCCTTAAACGCATGGAATTAGAACTGGCAAACTGTGAGTGAATCCTTGATGATATACAATTTGTTATATAGAAGCGTTTTTTATCTTTTCTTCACCACAACCATTCTCCAATTCGAAAATTCGCGAGTACATGAGTTTTATGCTATTCATAAATTTGTGACCCATTCTTGGCCATTCATGTAAAGGAAAAGAGCCAACCGCCAGCAATGTCTTTATCCATTTGGGAGTCTTTATTTTGATGTGAAAGATATATTTCGTAAATTTGCACGTTCACGAACCGATATGCTTATCGGAATAACCATCCTTGTCCTCGCTCAATGAAGCAGCGCAAAATCATCCATGTGGATGCAGATGCCTTTTATGTATCTGTGGAAGAACTTGACAACCCCTCGCTGAAGGGAAAGCCCGTCGTGGTAGGTCACGACGGACCAAGAGGCGTTGTATCCACGGCGAACTACGTGGCAAGGCAATATGGGATACACTCTGCCCAGCCCATAGCCGTGGCACACCGACTTTGCTCAAAACTGATTGTGGTAGAGCCTCATTTCAGCCGATACAAGGAGATGTCGCGACGGATGCATGACATCTTTCATGAATATACCGACATCGTCGAACCTCTAAGCCTTGACGAGGCCTACCTTGATGTGACAGACAACAAGCCCGGGATGGAGATGGCGGTGGACATCGCCCGTGAAATCAAGCAGAAGATAAGGGAAGCCACCGGACTCACAGTTTCCGCAGGGGTGAGCTATTGCAAGTTCCTGGCAAAGGTGGCAAGCGACTTCCGCAAGCCCGACGGTCTCTGTACCGTCCATCCCCAGAAAGCTCTTGAATTCATCGACAACCTGAAGGTCGAGCAATTTTGGGGTGTCGGCGAGAAGACCGCTCAGCATCTGCACGACATGGGGGTGTACTCAGGAAGGCAGCTCCGCAACCTTACGTTGGAGCAGCTGACGACTCAGTTCGGGAAAATGGGAAAGGTGTTCTACGACTTCGCACGAGGCATTGACGACCGACCTGTCATCACCCAATGGATAAGGAAATCGGTGGGATGCGAACGGACTTACGTCAATGACCTGACAAAGCAGGATGACATGCTGGCTGAACTTGACGTCCTTGCCGACGAACTGGAGGCACGGCTCACACGCAACAGCTTCAAAGGCCGCACATTGGTGTTGAAAGTGAAATTCAGCGATTTCAAGCAAATCACCCACAGCATCACGGGCAACGAGTTGGTGGAGAGCAAGAATCAAATCATGTCCATGGCAAGACAACTCCTTGACGAGGTAGATTTCCAACAACGGCCTGTTCGTCTGTTGGGCATCACGGTGACCAATCCTGCGGAAGAAGATTTCCGCCGTGGACCGATACAGTTGTATATCGAGTGGCCTCCCTACCCCGATGAAATCATACAGTCTTAACAAAGATGGTAGTATTTCTCCACAATATAGCAGATATTACAAAATGATTTGTATCTTTGCAACACAAACCGACAAGTGACAACAATAAAACCATAAACCTATTTCCAAAACAAAACGACAATGAAAAACTTAAGAAGAATTGACAAATGGATGGTCATGATGGCCATCGTCTGTGTGGCAATCCTGACAGGCTGTGGCAAATCGGCCAAAGAAGGAGAAAATGTCCCTGACGAGTCGAAAGACAATAAGGAGGTGGTGACGGAGTCGGCAGAGGCGCAGGACGAAAGCGAGTCGGCTGATGTGGATGAAGACTTACCGGAGGGACTCGACTCCATGACAAGCGGCTTGGCAGAGACACCCATCACTGTCAGCCCCAAGGGTGCCAAAGTCAATATCCAGGACTTCGCCCAGGCTTTTTGCAGCCAGTATGACCGTTATGAGCCCAATGAAAAGATACTGAAATACTTTGCCAACCCCAAGGCTTACAATGAGGAGGCCGAAATATACAGAGTAGAAAGTGATATTACTAACGGCTACATCAGATCCTTTCTATTGACAGAAGTTGGCCGCTTAACCCAAATGTGCTATTGGAACCGCAAAA
>CACXIP010000071.1 GCA_902767775.1 uncultured Prevotellaceae bacterium
AAGGTAAGTGAAAAATCTGACATGGCAAAATCCTGGGCAACTTTTTGTTGCTCAGGTACTTATAAAGAAAGTTAAACTAAAGTGCTGCGGAATTTAGGTTTAGCTATTTTTTTGTTGTTCTTTTGCAGCCGTTTATTAAGGATAACAAATAACATGGAAAAATTAAAAACATTGGAGGAGATGCCGGGTGCATTGTCCTACCTCATTGAGAAAGTGGAGGGTCTGGAAAAGATCGCCCAAAGCTTGCTGAACAGGCAAGAAGAGTGTTGTTCACCGCATTGGATGGATGTTAACGAACTATGTGACTATATCCCATCCCACCCTGTCAAACAAACGGTCTATGGTTGGGTATCTGACAAGCAGATACCGCACCACAAGATTAGCAAAGCACTGGTTTTCCTCCAGTCAGAGATTGACGATTGGATGAAACATTGTGGCAATAAGAGTACTAAAGTTTCCCACCTTTTGAAAAAGCCCATAAAATAACAGTTTTTCAAAATAAAGTTGTATCTTTGTATTCGCTAAAGTACATAGAATCAACAAATTGAAAAACTGTTATGATTGCAAAATTAGACAATTTCAGCGAGATCACCAAACTTCCAAGTGTTAAAAGTCGCATTGGCGATGACATTTTCTCTCTTTTCGGCAAATTCAGGCTGTCCCAGACGCTTTCCCGCCTGTGCATAGAGAAACGGTGTGGCTATTCGGCCTCCGAGTTGATACAGGCTCTATGCCTGTTCAAGGTTCTGGGTGAGACTATCAGCTCGATGTGGTATCACAAGTTTTATGACCTGCTTCAGGTGGGCAAGAACTGTTTCTACCGCATGCTGACCCGCTCTTCGATGGACTGGCGCCGGCTGCTTGCCGTGATGGCCGTGCATTTCATCGGCATTCTGCGCAGTCGCAAGGTGGACTTCTACAAGGGGACTTCCTGTTTCATCCTTGATGACACCACGGCAGAAAAGGCCACGAAGAGGGGTGAGCGTGTCAGCCGCGTATTCGACCATGTTATATCAAAGTGCGTGCTCGGATACAAGGTGCAGATACTGTGCGTCTCTGACGGTACGACGACCATACCCGTGGACTTCAGCATCCACAGGGAGAAGGGCGGGGACGGCTCCTGGGGTCTGACGGCAGGCGAACTCCGCAAGCAGTTCAGGAAAAAGCGGGAAAGGGAATCTCCCTCCATGGAAAGACTCATGGAGGCAGACAGGAGTAAGCTTGACGTGGCTGTTGAAATGATCCGGCGGGCATGGAAGCTGCGCATCAGGCCGGGCTATGTCCTTGCCGACAGCTGGTACCTCTCGGAGAAGCTGCTGCGCGGCATCATTGACATCGGCAAGGGAGCACTGCACTTCCTCGGTATGGCAAAGATGGGGAACACAACGTACAAAGTAGAAGGACGCATGAAGAACGCCGTGGAGCTCATCGCCAAATACGAGCGTGAACGCGGACATGAATGCCGCAAGTACCATTGCCGCTACATCACCCTAAATGGTGAGTATGCCAGGACAGGTATCGCCGTGAGGATATTCCTCGTGAAGTACGGGCGCAACACGACTTGGAACATCATTGTCACCACGGATATGACAATGAGTTTCACGAGGGCATTCGAGACATACCAGGTACGCTGGGGCATAGAGGTGTTGATAAAGGACTGCCGTCGGAACTTGGGATTCGGCAAATGCCAGTCAAATGATTTCGATGCACAAGTGGCGGACATAACGATTACGCTCATGACGTACATCGTAGCAGCGCTTGACCTGAGGTTCTCCGAATATGAGACCATGGGACAGCTGTTCGACTCTATGGCCGGGGAACTCAAAAAGCTGACACTGTGGAACACCATACTTGAATGCATAGAGAAGATTCTTGGAAATCTCATCGAGACATTAGGACTGAACATCGACGATGTCGTGGCAGGCATCTTGAGGGACAATGAGGACAATGAAGCTGCAGACGAGACCATCTTCCTGGCCAAGGCCTTAGCAGACTACAGGCGAACGAACAGAAGCAACTGTTTAACATCTGTTAGACACGTGTTAAATGCCCATGGATAGGGGCTTTCGGAGAATACTCCTTTTTGAAACCCCAGCAGATAAAGGGAATTCCAAAAGGTGGGAAACTTTAGTAACAGAGATGTCATGAAGTCCATATTCCCTTTCGACATCCATTGGATCTAATGTCAGCAAGTCGCCATTCAATGCTATCGAATGGCGATGATTCTGTC
>CACXIP010000072.1 GCA_902767775.1 uncultured Prevotellaceae bacterium
CACTACCTCGCCTTCACCATTACGGGTCACGGCACCGTAGCGTGTGGCATGTCCGAAGTGCACCTTCGCCACATCACCCACCAGAACGGGCACACCGCCCTGGGTCTTCACCACGATTTTCTCAATGTCGTCCAACGTCTTCACCAATCCAAGACCTCGAATATAATACTGATTGGAAAGGCGCTCTATGTAACCGCCTCCTGTATTTTCATTGTTATCGTTCAGGGCAGTATAGAGCTCGGCAATCGTCACGCCCATGGCGTTGAGGCGCTCCAGGTTGATATCCACCTCATATTGCTTCACATAACCTCCCCAGCCACTGACCTCGGCAATACCTGGCGTACCCGACAGCTGTTTTCTAACAATCCAATCTTGAATGGTACGCAGGTCGGTGAGCGAGTATTTATCCTCATACCCCTTCCCGGCACGGATGGTATAATGGTATATTTCGCCCAAACCGGTAGAGATGGGGGCCAGTTCCACATCCACGTCATCAGGCAGTTTTTCCTTGACGCCCCCCAACTGCTGGTCTATCAGTTCACGTGCCCAGTAATTGTCTGTTGCGTCATCGAAGACCATCGTGATAACCGCCATACCGCTACGGCTGATGCTCCTCCGCTCCTTCACTTCTGGAATATTGGCTAATGCCATTTCGATAGGTGTGGTAACGTTACGCTCCATCTCCTCAGCACCGGTAGATTGAGACGTCACGATAATCTGCACCTGATTGTTGGTGATGTCGGGTGTGGCATCGAAAGGCAGATGAAGCAAAGACCATAGGCCCCACGCCACCAATGCACAGGTAAATACCCCGACCACCAATTTGTTCTCAATAGAGAACTTGATGATACGTTGAAACATAACTTATATTCAAATCAAAAAAAGGAAAACTACATTCACGACAAATCTGCCGAGAAGGCTGCGATGGAGCGAGAGCAAAGCCAAACAGGTTTGAACTTTGCCGAGTGTGAGCAGGCTCGACCGCAGGTCAATAATCAACTAACGGATTGAACTAAAACTATTGGGGCGGTTGCCAGATAGATGCATAAAACGTATGCACATATCCATTGGAGTAAGGAATGAAAGCCTCGTGACAAGACGAGGGTTTCAACCACATTTCCGTCAATTTTTTCGCCTTGATGACGTTTGCGCATCCGCAACAACTGGAGAAAGGCGAGCAACAGCAATGTCCTTCTGGGCATGAATCTTGATCATGATGAGAGCCGTCATTTCTATGCATCTTATGGCACTGCGCTGCATCCAAACGCTCTGTCATGTCATCCCAATTGCACGGCACGACAGACAGCAACAAAACAAGTATGGACAACAGCACTAATAGCGGTTTCATCACATTTAATAATGTCAAATTGTCAATTCGGCAACAAAGATACGACTTTTCTTTCAATTAAGAATGATATTGACGTTGACAATTGTTTTTTTGACTAATCATGGCGCTTCCCTTGCTATTTGGACAGCACACCTATAATCGCCTAATGAATATAAAGTTATTTATCTTTCCAGATACTCTTCATTCACCACCGTGAGAGCATGACAATCCTTTTTTATAAAACTCTTCCCTGTCATTTACAATTCCGGCAAGATTGCTCGCCGCCCATTCAACCAATTCGTTGAGAAGCGGTGTCAATGTTCTTGCACGTGGTGTCAATTCATATTCCACTCGCGGGGGCACCTCTGCATAGGACATTTAGTTGAGTTCCTTTACATTATTTTAATACAAGAATTATGAAAACGATCAAAATCCTCGCCATGACTCTGCTACTTGCCATTCAGATGACCGCATGCAACGCAGGTGACAAAGTGATAACGGGCAATGAACTGCCAGCTGCAGCTCAGACTTTCATTAGTAAGTATTTCAGCGGCAAACAGGTGTCGCTTGTGAAAAAAGACAAGGAAGGTATGAAAAAATACTACGATGTGACGTTTGCTGACGGAACCAAGTTGGAATTCGACAACAAGGGTGAATGGAGAGACATAGAAGCCAAGCCGGATGGGGTGCCGGCAGAACTAGTGCCTGCTGAAATAAACAGTTATGTGAGCCAAAATTATCCTGGCCAGAAAATCCTGAAGATAGACCGCTCTCACTCAAGGTATGAGGTGGATCTTTCCAACGGACTGGAATTGAAATTCAACAAACGATTCAAATTAGTCGAAATTGACAACTGAACATTTTAAAGTGGACGACTGAACACATACTAAAAACGCATTGAGGGGCACTGTCTGCAATGACAATGCCCCTCAATTGCGTTCTGCCATCTTTGCAAGTTGATGCTGGCGGAAAATAGTATTCTCTTTTTTCTTTTTAACCTTTCTTGTTTGATGGTTTGTTGAGACACAGTCTTAGCAAAAAAGGATCATCTTCACCCCTCCCCATCCCCGAGTGCGAAGGACGCATGCCCACACCATACGTCCGCACGCATTTCTCCTATGACCATGAGCCATTATCTCCGGAAAAGCCTATCTCATG
>CACXIP010000073.1 GCA_902767775.1 uncultured Prevotellaceae bacterium
GATGGCACAGACGGAATTGGCAACGCCTCTTCCCGATGCGCCGATGGCCAACCTCATTCGGTCACTCTGCGCCAAATATCCAGGCAAGATTCTGATGATTGACTTCTGGGGCATGGGTTGCGGCCCTTGTCGTTATGCTATTCAGGAAAGTAAAAACCTTCGCGCCGAGATAGCCAAGCGCAACGACGTGAAACTCATATTCATCGCCGGGGAGCGCACCACCGAAGGCAGCGATGCCTACAAGCAGTACGTGGCCGAGTGGTTATCTAATGAAGAGACCGTCTGCGTCACCAATGCTGACTTTACCCGTCTGCAAGAGTTGTTCCGCTTCAACGGCATTCCACACTACGAAACCATCATCCCCGACTGCCGCCGCGTCCGTGACGACCTGCGCATAGACGGCTACGACAACTTCGACTACGAACTGGAGCGGCTAAAAGAGAAACTCAAATAAAAACGAAATGAACGTGAACAAGCAAACCATCATCACCCTCCTGCTCACCCTTGTAGCAATTGCAGGACGGGCCCAAGCCTTCCAATATCGTATCGTTGGTAATATTGGTTGTGAGTTTACCGGGTGGTTATATCTGATGAATCAGAGTGACAAGGATTATTCCGACGTAGACAGCCTATGGGTAGAAGATGGAGTGATACGCACCTTTGAAGGCAATGCCCAAGAACCATTCTTGGCCTTGTTGCACTCCAAGGGAGAAGATCTGGTGCAATTCCCTTGTCTTTTTGTGGAAGAAGGCGTACTCCACTCAATGATGACTGGGCACGTTTCTATACACAATTCAACAATATACAGGAGGCATCCGACGAAGGTCGTATCACCAAAACAGAGGCAAACCAAAAACTTGACAGTTTGGCTGCACCCTTTGTTCACAGTCATAGCAATGATGTCTTGGGAACCGTTGTCGTATCATTTCTTGAGGATTTAGGCAATGAGCGTCAGATGGATTATATCACAATGCTCAGTCCGAAGCAGCAAAGCAACCCCATCATCCACGATATGAGACAGACCATTTTGGCAGTGCAACAAACAAGTGAGGGAACGATGTTCAAGGATTTCGCCGTAGAGTACAAAGGCAATACCACACGTCTTTCTGACTTTGTTGGTCGTGGCAAGTATGTGCTTGCTGACTTCTGGGCTTCATGGTGTGGGCCTTGCCTTCGCGAGATTCCCAACCTCATCGCCGCCAACAACAAATACAAGGATTGCGGACTACAAGTTCTCGGCATTGCCGTGTGGGAGGAACCCGATGAATCATTGAAGGTCATTGCAGAAAAGAACATTCCATATCCTCAGATTCTTGGTGTTTCAGAAGAAATCACAAATATATATGGAATCAATGCTGTTCCCCACATCATCCTCTTCGCTCCTGACGGCACCATCCTCGCCCGTGGGTTGCGAGGCGAAGAGATAGACAAGAGACTCGAAGGGATTTTTCATAATAATAAATAAAAAAAGGAACAAATGAAACTTATGGGAAAAATGGATAAGCATGTGAAGAATGGACTCATCTCCATGGTGTGTTGGATTTTGTTCTTAGTTGTGACACTCGGCACATACTCCTATGTGCAAGATGCCCCGTTGAAAGGATTGCTGGACAAGGAAACTGGCGGATTCATTTCGTTGGCTTTCTTCGTGTTGTGGGCACTTATATGGTTTGCCATCGGCCAGCATTATAGCCGCGACTATGAGCAAAAGAAAGAAGCATATCGCAAACAGTACCCGTCTGTCAGTGAAAGTCAGCTCGCCAAAGCATTCAGGGACGAGTATTCCTCTGGTATAGCCAAGATGCTTTCAGGTGTGTTCTTTATATCTGTCCTTGCATACGTCGCTGCAAACGTCCGTGAGGAAGTCACTACGAGGAACTGCATCTATATCGGTTTACTGATGGCGTTGTCAATCATCACATATTGGTATTACAAGGCTCATCAATTAACAAAAAGAGAATAATGAAACATCAGAAACACTTCATACGAATCCTGCTTTTACTGGCTCTATTGTCGGCATCTGTATTTGCCATGGCGCAGGATGAGACGAAATGCTATCAAATAAGTGGCTTCGTGCCCGACAGCATCTGCAAGATATAC